>CAVTFE010000029.1:0-14725 GCA_963733745.1 uncultured bacterium | reverse complement strand
GGAGCGTCTTGATTCTCTGCGCGGCGCTGACGGCCTGCACGGCGGCGGTGGCTGGCGCGTTCCAGGGACTTTTCATCGCCACCAGTCCCGCGCGCGCAACGGTTAACCGCCAGTTTGCCGTCGGAGCGCTGCCCACCGTGCAGATCGACGCCGACGTCGCCGACATTCAGGTTGCCCAGGGAGCCGCCGGCCAGGTCGCGGTGACGCTCACCAAAGAGACGCACGCCATCACCCAGTCGCTCGCGCGGCAGGACCTGGACGCGATCACCCTAGACACGGAGCAGAACGGCGATCGCGTCACCATTCGTGTCAAGTCGCCGGATAGGGTGGTGGTCTTTGGCGCGGCGCAGCGCAAAATCAGCCTGGATGTCACCCTGCCACCCACCGCGAATGTCAGCGTGACCAGCGCCGTCGGTGATGTGCGCATCAACGACATTGCGGGCAGGATCACAGTACAGACCTCAGTGGGCGATGTGACGATGCGTGGGGTGACGTTGAGCGGCGGCTCCAGCGTCCGCGCCAGCGTGGGCAACATGGAGATTGAAAGCGCGCTCGCGCCGGCGACGACGCTGGACCTCACCGCCAACGTAGGCGACGTGGACCTCGCGCTGCCGAGCGACACACGCGCACACGTGGAAGCGACCACGTCAGCTGGCGACGCCAACGTCTCGGGATTCCCATACGCGACCGATGTGCTGACGAGCAGCCATGTGATCTCCACCGATCTCAACCCGAGCCCCCAGAGCACGATCACGGCGCACGTCTCGACTGGCGACCTGAGCCTCCACGCCAGCAGTCGCGCCGGGGCGTGAGTGGCGGACGGGTCGGCTACGCCGAGTCGTTCGCGCGATCGTCGGTGCGCAGGCATCTGCGCAAAAGGAGGGTACACCATGTCTTCATCGCCCATCCCACCACCTCCGGCCCTGTCGCCCCGCCGTGCGGGGCAGGCGGGTGCGAACACGCCGGCCGCGATCGGCCTCGTGCTCGGCCTGCTGGCGCTGGCCCTGGACTACCTGAGCCTGAGCAATAGCCTGTACTCCCTCGGACTCGGAGCTGTCGATAATCTACTCCCGGTGGCGGCCTCCATCGCGGTCATTGTCCTCGGGCATATCGCGCTGGCGCGGGCCGGGCGCTTTCCTCCCGGCCGAGGGCGGCGCGGCCTGGCAATCATCGCAGTGGCGCTGGGCTATCTCAGCCTCGTCGTGTTCCTGGGCTTCATCGGGCTCCTGTTGTACTCGTTCTTCACGATCGGATGATGCGCTACACATCACGCTGCCCTCGCTCCTCCTGACCCTGACACCCATCCGGCGCACATCGGTATCAATCTATGCCTTCAAATTCGAGTCTGATTCGCGTCTGGCGTGACCCGACGCGGCGTGAGTCGCGTCAACGCTGGCACCGCCACGCCCTAGACAAGGCCTGCGCTCACTGAGTCACGGCTCTTCCTCTCAAATCGATGGGCATCACGGTGACGCACTCTCTGCAGACGCTGACCGCATTCGCACGCCCAACCCAGGGACGTCAGGCAAGATCAGTTTCCCATGGTCGACCATGACGCCGGCAAAGGGGTCATGCGCAAGCAGCAAGTGCCCATCCAGATCGGCGTCATCGACCAGTGGCGTCAGGTGGGCCGACGCGGTAATGGCCAGCGAGCTTTCAACGGTGCAGCCCAGCATCACACGCAAGCCATGGGCGCGAGCCACCTGGATCATCTTGAGGACGTTGGTGAGGCCGCCATTCTTCATGAGTTCCAGGTTCACCCCATCGACACAGCCCGCCAGCCTGGGGATATCCTTGACTGTCACACAACTCTCGTCGGCGATGATCGGGACTGGTACATGCTCACGAACGAGCCGCAGTCCCTCCAGATCGTCAGGAGCCACAGGCTGCTCGACAAACGCAATGTCGTACGGGAGCAGGCTCTCAATCTTTTTGATGGCTTCTTTCGGCGTCCAGGCGGCGTTGGCATCCACGCGCATGCGGGCGGAGGAGACCGCGCGAACGGCGGCCAGATGTTCCTGATCGTGGGTGTCGCCTACCTTGATCTTGAGCACTGGATAGTCGTGCGCCAACTGCGCCTGTTGCGCCATCCGCTCTGGCGTATCAATGCCAATGGTATAGGTGGCCGCCGGCGTCTGCGCCGGATCGAGTCCGAAGAGCCGGTAGAGCGGAACGCCGAGCCGTTTGCCGATGAGGTCATAGAGGGCCATGTTCACAGCTGCCTTCGCCGCCGGGTGCAGGCGCATGCGCTGCTCCATCCGAGCCATGATCGCTTCAATCAGGAAAGGGTCATCGCCCAGACAGTCGGCAAACGCGTTCATGCAGGCGAGGACCGTTGTTTGCGTCTCGCCGTAGTACTCACTGGGCGCCGCCTCGCCATAGCCAACCTGGCCGTCACTCCGGCCGTCACTCCGGCCGTCACTGTGGAGCTCCACCACGACATTGGGCGCGTGGGAGATCACTTCTCGGGAGAGACGAAACGGTGCGGTTGTCTGGAGATCCAGCGGCTGAGAGCTAAGGCGCAGCATGTATTTCTCCCTTCTTTCTCCTTCGCGCACACGGGGCGCGCTATCGACCAGTCATTCTGGAGCGCCCTAAGCGCTTTTATTTCCTCGCCCTGGTAATTGTCGCAGGTAATTGTCGCAGGTAATTGTCGCACGCGTGGGGACACCAGGAGCCAGTACAGGCGATCCCCATCAAGGTATCGATGGCCCTGACTTGGCGCACAAATTGATTAGCACTTCGCGCAGTTTACCAACGCCTCAGACGTCTTGGTTGGGTGTGCGCGAGGAGACGCTCTTGCAGGCGGCGCCACGCGCACGACAAGGCGTGGCGCGCATGCGTGGCGCTCGTATGTGTCCCGCCCTTATTGTTGACACAGTGGGTGGGTGTGTGCCGTAGTAGCAGCAGACAACCTTTCAGTCCCCGCAAGGAGGCCTGTGGCGTGCGACGATTCATGGCGATGGGGTTCGTCCTGGCGCTGGCGCTGCTGACCGCCGAGACGCTGCTCATCTACGCCGCGACGCATCCTGGCTATACGCTGGTGTCGAACGACGCCACGCGGGATATGGCGGCGCGGGTGATCGCGCGAACGAACTCCTATCGCGTCGCCAACGGCTGCTCCGCGCTGACGGCGAACGTGATCCTGATGGGCACGGCGCAGGGACACAGCCAGGAGATGGCGCTACGCGACTATGTGGGCCACAATAGCGCCGATGGAACCAGCCCGTGGGATCGCATCAAGGCGGCGGGCTACAACTACCGGCTGGTGGCGGAGAACATTGCGTGGGGCGCGACCTCGCCAGAGCAGGTGGTGGACGCCTGGTTCTTTGAGACGCCGCCCAACGACGCCCACCGCAAGAACATCCTCAACTGCGGGCTGCATGAGATCGGTGTCGGGTACTACTACCTCGCCAATGACCCCGGAAACGTCACGGCGCACGCCTACTGGACGCAGGACTTCGGCACGCATGCCGAGACATAGATGAAGCAAGCGATGAAATGGAACTCAGTGCGCGCTTGATCTGCACTCCATCCTGCGCTCCATACTGCGCGTCTTTGTGGCGCAGCGCGTCATGGTTCCGCGTGCGCGCCAACTGAAGCGGGGGCGCTGGAGCGCTCTCTCACCGCACCCTCCCTCCGGATATGCGATAGATGCTATGCAGATGCCATGTAGATGACGTAAATCCCGGGCAATCGGTATCTTGCTGACGTAGTTTTCTTTGTGCTCTGTGTGCCAGCGCCTCACTACGTGGTTGCGCTGGCGGATGTATACGACCGGCCAGCAATCTGCGAGAAAAGGAGCGTCCACGATGGCCTTTCAGCACGCCAGCTCCCTCGACGAGCTGCCCCCCAACAGCATGCGCGCGGTCACCCTCGCCGGCACGCCGGTGCTCTTGGTGCGCGAGGGCGACCAGGTCTATGCGCTCGAGCCCCGGTGTGGGCACATGGGCGGCCCACTCCCCGAAGGGACGCTGGAGGGGCATGTCGTGACCTGTCCCTGGCACGGCTCCCAGTACGATGTGCGGACGGGACGCGCGCTCGCGCGGCCCGTACCGCATTCCCGTCGTGAGCCGCTTGCTGACAGGGCTCGCCAAGCCGCGCACGACCTACCCGGCGCGCATCGTGGGTGGGAGCGTCGAAGTGGATCTCGACGCGGCTTCGCGCACGGCCTCCTCGTGACCTCAGCGCATCGTCGGCGTGCCTCGCGCGGACGCCGTCTGGCGCTGTCCGATAGGTAGCCCCCTGTGTTCGGCGTTACGAGGAGAGCGCTCCTCGACGAGGAGCGCTGCCGCAAGCGCGAGGGCCCGCACAGTCGATCTGGCGTTACCGCCAGCCTGGCACGGGTTGACGTGCCTGCTGGCTGAGGAGCGCTAGGAATGCGGAAGATGGCGCGAGACACTTGCATACTAGCGGCGTCGCTGATCGTGTATACTGTGCGGTAGGCGCTCCACTAAAGGACTCGCGAAGGACTCGCGAAGGACTCGCAAGCGCACACAAGAAATGCGCGCCAAGGATGATGCGCACCACCACGCTCACGAGAAAGGACGACGTATGAGCGCGCCCAACGATCAACCTCCCACGCAGACGCTTCCACCAGAGCAGCCGACCACTCCGCCAGGAGCGCAACCTTCCTCTTCCCCTGAAAGCGCGCCAGCTCCTGCTCCCACGCAACCCGCGTATCCGACCCCTCCTAGCTCCCCTCCTGCGAGAGCGCCAAGTGGCTACGGCGCGCCTCCTGGGGCGCCACCCACGGCTCATCCTGCGCCTCGCCAGCGCTCGCCACAGTCCTTTCTCCTGGGGTTTCTCACTGCTATCCTCCTGCTCGGTGTGATCGCCGCAGCGCTGTACTATCTGGGTCTGGGGCAATCCATCCTGCCCCAGACGCGCCGCGACCCACGACCGCGACAACGCCGGCAAGCACGCCCACGCTGGCGCCGACCGCGACGCCCACCGAGCGCATCATCTACCAGGACTCGCTCACCACCTCGGGGAGCGGCACGGGCTGGAGCCTCGATCCCGCCTGCGCCTTTACGTCCGATGGCTTGCATGTCATCGGTCTCTTCACCTGCTTTACGCCCCCTGACGCGCTCGCCGATGGCACGGTGACCGTCACCTTGAAGCCGGTGAGTGGCGCGACCAACAAATTGAGCGGTATTGTCTTTCGCCGCATGAGTACCGGCAACTACTACCTCGCCCAAATCGATGGGCTGGGGCGCTGGTCCCTCGACAAGGTGGTCAATGGGGCTCACACCAGCCTCGTCGCTCCGCAGAGCAGCCCCGCCATCCGCATGGGGACGGGAGCCAGTAACACGCTCACGGTGCAGATGGTGGGAGGGCGCTTCACCATCGCCGCTAATGGAACGCCGCTGGGTAGCGCAACGGACGCCACCTTCGCCTCCGGGCTGATCGGGTTGGCGGGGAGCGGGGACGGTGATGTGGTCTTCACCAACCTCACCATTACCGCTCCCCGCACATAACCGAACCGAACGTAAGCCGAGGAAGATGCTGTCGAACTGGAATATAGTTTGCCACCGGACACCCTGTCAGGCCAGTATTTCTGCCATAGCGTTTCGAATATAGTTTGCCATCCGATGCTCACCATGTAGGCGCAGATGACGATGCGCCATTGGACCACAGTGCGCCATCGCCCATGCCAAGCGTTGTGTCAGAGTGGTTTGAGGCATGGGCAGGACGCCTGTACCCAATGGCACACTCTATTCAACATGGCAAACACCCTGCAAAACCGGCACCGAATTGGCCTTGTACCGACTGGGCGAAGTGGCTCTTGTTGGCGGGCCATTCTTCCGATAGCATTGGAGTTGCAGCACAGGGCTAGCGTTTGTCCACCGTGTGTCCAACACTGCGTCAGGGCAGGCGCGGGCGCACAGTGAGAGCTC
This sequence comes from uncultured bacterium, assembly GCA_963733745.1. Lineage (GTDB taxonomy): Bacteria > Chloroflexota > Ktedonobacteria > Ktedonobacterales > JADMIN01 > DASWAC01. The sequence continues at coordinate 8,825 of CAVTFE010000029.1, read as the reverse complement.
TGCGCGCATGGGGATGTTCTTGCTGGGAGGATGTTGATGCCCTTAGAGATGAGGCGTGTGTGCGAGCGCTGTGGAGCAACGCTTGCGCCAGAGTACGAGGCCTACATCTGCACGTACGAGTGCACCTTCTGTCCCACCTGTACGCACGCCATGGCGGCGATCTGCCCCAATTGTGGTGGCGAGCTCGTACGCCGCCCCCGACGTGCGCCGACACGGCACGAGGAGTGAGGGAGACTAGGTCGAATGGGTAATGGTGGCCCAACACGGGTACTGTGCAACCCTATCGTGGAATTGCGGCAATACACGCTTCATCCCGGCCAACGCGACACGCTGATCGACCTCTTCGATCGCGAATTCGTCGAAAGCCAAGAAGCGCTGGGCGCGCGGATCATCGGCCAATTTCGCGATCTTGATCATCCTGATCGTTTCGTGTGGCTTCGCGGCTTTCAGGACATGGCCACACGCCGAGAAGCGTTGCAGGCCTTCTACAGTGGACCGGTGTGGAAAGCGCACAGTGCAGCGGCCAACGCGACGATGATCGACTCTGATAACGTGCTCTTGCTCCGTCCAGCGCGCCCAACCTCCGCGTTTCTGCTCGATCCTCTGGACCGTCCACCGCTTGGCGCAGAGGGTGTTCCTTCAGGGCTGGTGGTCGCCACGATTTGCTCTTTGGCGGCTGCGCCCAAGGCAGACTTGCTCGACTATTTCGAGGACGTCGTCGCGCCTGCTCTGAGGACAACTGGCGCGTCGGTTCTCGCGTGGCTCGTGACAGAATCGAGCGCGAACACCTTCCCCGCCTTGCCGGTGCGCGAGAACGAGCACGTGTTTGTCTGGTTCGCTGGCTTCCACGATCACCGGGGCTATGACGAACACATCGCCATGCTTGCTCAGTCTGCGGAGTGGCGCGGCGCCATCTGGGAGCCAGTGGCGCGCCATCTCAACGCCGCTCCCCAGACGCTGAAGCTGGCGTCGACAGCGCGTTCGCTCCTGCATGGATGAAGTTGGGCGGTGTGTCGACGCCGTCACAGGAGACGTCAGCCGTGGGATCGTCGTGCTCTTCGAATACTGAGCTTAGCGGTGTAGCGCGATACCCGGACTGCTGGAAAGAGGATCAGGACGGTCACGATCTCCGCTGGATGCCGCCACCGTAAGCGTGGGCCTTTACCATTCAGCGCCAGAAGGCCCCACCCTTGAGAGCTGAGGATGCATGGCCCATCTCCTTTCCGTCCTCGCACCAGAGTGCGAGAAGAGTTGGAGGTAGGTCCGCTTGAATGGAGCCTCTTTATGACGCTCCACCCTGCAGTGGGGCCGGGCTGGCCCCTCAGGCGCTAACGTGAGCCAGTGGGCTGTGCGTAGCCTGAGAAGCCCCTGGCTTGAGCCATGGGGAGTGTCAAGGACTGAAGATGCTGCTCGACCAGCACATGCGCAGCCGCTCAGCGGCTTTGGGGCATAGCATCACCAAGTCGCCTCGGCCGAGCTGCGGTGGTCGTCCGGCCACTTGCGGCACGCCCTACGCGTCGGCTAACTCGCGTACGACCGGGGCGAAGCGCGCCACCTGTTCAGGATTGACCCCAGGAATCAAGAGCATTAGGTGGGTGACGCCAACGCCGGCAAAATCGCGCAGTCGTTGCGTCACCTCCTCGGCGGCGCCAACTATCGCCTCATCACTCGCGAACGTTTCCCCTGGCGCCACGATCCGCGCCTCCGTGCCCACCGTGAGCGCGAGCGTCGCAGGATCGCGTCCCACCTCCGCGCACGCCGCAAGGAGGTCGGCGTAGCGCTCTGCCACGGTCGCCGGGGTGAGGTGTCCAGTCCATTGGTGTTCCAGGCGTCGGCGTATCGGGCGACCAGGCGCAGCATACGCGGCCGACGGGCGCCGATCAAGATGGGGGGCCCTCCAGGTGTCGGACCGCGCGGGATGAGACGAGCATTGCGCGCCTGCACAAAGGCGCCGCTGAAATCAGCCTGACCATCTCGCAGGAGCGGCACGATGATCTGCAACGCCTCCTCGAAGCGCTCAGTCAGATGGTCGAAGGGGTAGCCAAAGGCCGCATGCTCAGGCTGGTACCAGCCTGCGCCTAACCCCAACACGAAGCGGCCCTGGCTCACCTCATCCAACGTATCGGCGATTTTGGCCACGAGGCCCGGATTGCGGAAGGACGCGCACGCGACGAGCGACCCGATGGTGATGCGCTGAGTAAGCGCGGCGATGGCGCTGAGAATGGTGAAGGCGTCCCAGAAGCCCTGGTCTTCCTCCTCACTCAGCAGATGGTCGGGTAACCAGAACGAGTCAAATCCCGCCGCTTCGGCGGCCAGCGCCAGCGCACGCATGTCGCGGAACGGGGCGTGTGGGTCGTAAGGGACGAGTCCGAGTTTCACAAGGCGTTCCTTCCTCGCATGATCATCAAGTCGGCGACAGCCATTCCACGGCGTCCGAGACCTCCTCGACCAGAGCGCCTGGTCGGGATCGCCGGCAGGTATGGTAGTGGCCCGCAGGGTCTGGCGCAATCGCTCACCGCTGCTCACCGCAACGAGCCAACCCTGCGCTGATCGTACGCGTTCAGCAGCGCCACGTCGAGAAGCGCGAAATGCTGAGAAGCGCCAGGGGGATGAGCAACGGGGTAGCGCCGCCCTGGCTGCATGAAGCGGAGGCACAGCAGGTGGTCAAGTGTGTGCTGGACGTGGCGACGCCACCGCTCCCCAGCGGCGGGGCGCCTGGGGAACTGCTCGCTCCTCATGCGCCAGCTCACGTGTAGGAGCGAGACCTGCGTCACGCAGGTGAGGACGCCAAACGGTGTCCGTGGTATTCTGCCTAAGGAACGTGGAAGGACGCACTCTTTGCAGAGTGCGTCCCCTTTTGCTTGCCATCCCGCGTGCCCTTCGTTGTGCCAGAGCGGATAGCGGCAGGGCGCCGGTACGCGATGGCAAACTATATTCGAAATGGCACACTTTATTCACAATGGCAAACCATATTCGAAACCGACACTTTCACGCAAGGCAAACAGTAGTAGGCGCTACTCGACGGTGACAGACTTGGCGAGGTTGCGCGGCTGATCTACGTCCGTGCCGCGTGCGAGGGCGACATGGTACGAGATCAACTGGAGCGGGATGACCGCCAGCAACGGGGCCAGCGCCTCCGGCGCGTCGGGGACGTAGTAGACGTCGTCGGCATGGCGGGCGATCTCCGCATCGCCCTCGGTGGCGATGGCGAGGACTCGCGCCTCGCGCGCGCGGACCTCTTCGACGTTGGAGATGACCTTCTCATACGTGCGGCTGCGCGTGGCGATGGCGACGAGCGGGGTCTTCGGGTCGAGCAAGGCGATTGGCCCATGCTTCAACTCGCCCGCCGGGTACGCCTCGGCGTGGACGTACGAGATCTCCTTGAGTTTGAGCGCGCCCTCCGCCGCGACCGGGTAGCCTGCGCCGCGCCCGATGAACATACAGCTTTCGCACCCAGCGAGCCAGGCCGCCGTCGCCTCGTAGTGGGCCTGCTCGCTGGCGCTCTGGTCCAGGACCTGGCGCATCTTGGCTGGAAGCGCGCGCAGCGCCGCCAGCGTCTCCTGTAGCTCATCGCGGATGAGCGACCCGACGTGACGGCCGAGCCAGAGGCCGATGAGCGAGAGGACAGTTGTCGTGGTGATGAACGTCTTGGTCGAGGTGACGCTGATCTCCGGCCCCGCCTGGAGGTAGAGCGTCTCATCGGCGGCCCGCGTGATCGCTCCGCCGACAACATTGGTGATGGCGACGATGGGCGCGCCACGCTCACGCGCGAGGCGTGTCGCCGCCAGCGTATCCGCCGTCTCGCCCGACTGCGTGACGGCGATCACCAGCGTCTCCGGTCCGACGATGGGGTCGGCGTAGCGGAACTCGGAGGCGACGGCGACCTCGACGGGGATGCGCGTCCAGCGCTCGATGGCGTAGCGCGCGAGTTGCGCCGCCAGTACAGAGGAGCCGCAGCCCAGGATGACGACGCGCGTCACCTTCTCCAGCGCGCCGGAGGCCGCCAGGCGATCCAGTTCGGCGAGGCGCAGTGTCGGGCCGTCGCTCTCGTCAAGAACGCGCCCGGTGAGCGCGCGGGTGAGCGCCTCGGGCTGCTCGTGGATCTCTTTGACGAAGAAGTGCGGGAAGCCACCCTTCTCCGCCGATTCGGTGTCCCAATCGACGTGAATCTCGTCGCGGGTGACGGGCGCGCCGTCGAGGGTGGTGATCTTGAAGCTGGTCGCGGTAATCTCGGCGATCTCGGCCTCGTCGAGGACGACCATGCGGCGGGTGTGCGCTAGGATGGCGGCGATGTCGGAGGCGAGGAAGTTCTCGCCATCGCCCAGGCCGACGATCATTGGGGCGTTGAGCCGTGCGCCGACGAGCCGCCCCGGGTGGTTGCGGCTGATGACGACGATGGCGTACGCGCCGGTGAGTTGAGCCAACGCGAGCCGGGTCGCTTCGTACAGATCGTCTACCGAGCGCAGCGTCTCCTCGATGAGGTGCGCGATGGTCTCGGTGTCGGTCTCGGAACTGAAGATATGGCCCTTCGCCAGCAGGTCGTCGCGTAGCTCGGCGTAATTCTCGATGATCCCGTTGTGGATCACCATGAGGTCGCCGGTGCAATCAGCGTGCGGGTGGGCGTTCTCGTCGTTGGGGCGGCCATGTGTCGCCCAGCGGGTGTGGCCGATGCCGGTGCCACCCTCTGTTTCAAGCGTCGCCACCCAACTCTGCAGATTCTTCAACTTGCCGGCGGCCTTGCGCATGAGCAACTCACCCGAGGGCGAGATGACGGCGATGCCGGCGGAGTCATAACCACGATACTCAACGCGCTGCAATCCCCCCAGCAGGATCGGCGTCGCGTGCTGGGGGCCAACATATCCTACGATGCCACACATGATGTAGGCAACGTCCTTTCAGGCCTCGCCGCCGAGCGCGCCTTCCCCCGCCGGTCGCCCGGCGGCTTTCCTCGCGCCCTTGGTAGGGAGACGGCGACCTCCCTGGAAGCTCCCCGCTGACTGATCCGAACGGCTTCCACCTCGTCAGCTGGGCGCCCCTCCTCTGGCCCCAGCCCATGCGCTACTTCATCGCGACGATAGGATTCGAGCTGGTTGGGTAACCAGCCCGCGCGTATTGTACAACGCCCACGCAAGTTCAGATGTTGCGGCGCCTATTTGGCTAGGATGAGGGCTGGCGATTGAAATTTGCCAGCTCGGCTACTCTCATTATCTAGGGAAGCGTGAGCGATCTGTTATGCATGCCATTATGATGCTATGGGCGCAGACGATATGCGTTGTCGCAGGACGCCATCGCCGGGAAGCGATGCGATAAGGATGCGGATGAGCGATGCAAGGTCAGCGACCCCACGCCTGAAGGCGGGGGCTTGCGAGAGTCCCAATGCTGACCAGTCCCCTGGCCGTGAGCCAGGAGCCGTTTGCACGGAGCGTTTGAGTTCGCACCTTGGGATGGCGCCTCAGTCCCAAGCCCTGCAAGTCTCGCCTTAAACAGGTTGATGGGGTAGAAAAGCCAGTGGGCGAGGCACAGTGACCGCTTGCAAACACAGGACGAGGGGAACTTTACCCGCGCAAGCGGAGTCCGAAAGGATGGTCGTCATGTCGATGGTCCTGGTCGTGAACCACGAGCGGAGGCCGTGCGCTCCTGTGCATCCGGGGCGTGCCAGGCATCTGCTTACGCGGGGACGGGCGGCCGTGTTCCGGCGTTACCCCTTCACACTCATCCTCAAGGCAGGGGAGAGGGCCGAGGAGGGCGACCCGCTGCGGCTCAAGATCGACCCTGGCAGCAAGACTACTGGCCTCGCCGTGGTCTGCGATGCGACCGGGCAGGTGGTGTGGGCCGCCGAGCTCACACATCGGGGCGAGCAGGTGAAAGCCCAACTCGAGCAGCGTCGCAGGTGTCGCCGGAGCCGCCGACAACGCCACACCCGCTACCGCCCTGCTCGGTTCCTCAATCCGTAGGCGCCTGAGGGCTGGCTGCCGCCCTCGCTGGAGAGCCGCATCGCCAATGTGGTGACCTTGGGTCGCGCGACTACGCCGCTGGCGTCCCGTCGGCGCGCTCTCACTCGAGCTCGTCAAATTCGACACGCAGTTGATGCAGAACGCCGAGATCAGTGGGGTGAAGTACCAGCAGGGGAGCTGGCAGGCTATGAGGTGCGCGAGTATTTGCTGGAGAAGTGGGGGCGCAGGTGCGCGTACTGTGGCGCGACGAACATCCTCCTTGCAGGTGGAGCACATCGTGCCAAAGGTGCGCGGTGGCTCCAATCGGGTGAGCAACCTCACGATCGCCTGCAAACCTTGTAACGACGCCAAGGGCACGCGGACAGCGGAGGAGTTTGGTTTTCCACACCTCCAGACGCAAGCCCGAGCGCCACTTGCGCGACGCTGCGGCAGTGAATGTGACGCGCTGGGCGCTCTTCCACCAGCTTGCCTGCAGATAAGCGATGCGATAAGCGATGCGATAGATGTGGATGAGGATAAGATGAACGGATTCGACGTGATCGTACAGACGGATACGGAGGACGCGGACACCGCCGAGGTCTTCGTGGACGGCGCGATTGGCGGGCGATCATACCGGTTCCTGCTGGATACGGGCGCGGCGAGAAGCCGCGTGCGCTATGACGACTACACCGCGACGTTTGCGAGCGTCGAGCAGCATACGTCTTCGGGCGTCTTCGCGGGCGGCAGTCAGGATCTCATCACTGTGCCGAGCATAACGGTGGGTCCAATCAGCAGGAGCGAGTTCACGCTGGTGCGCGCGGCGCAGGGAGAGACAGGGAAGCCCACCCTCATCGGGATGGACTTGCTCAAAGACCTGCGCTGCCATTTTCGCTTCGACGAGCGGCGCGTGGTAGTGGACGCGGAGGAGGCCGGGGAAGATAACGCCGCGTTTGCGGAACTGTTTCTCGACCAGCGAGCACATCCCTACGTCCCGGTGCAACTCGGCGACGTGATCGCCAGCGCGGTCTGGGATACCGGCTCAGGTATGACGGTGGTTGACACGAACTTCATCGCACGGACTCCTGGTTTCTTCCCAGCGGTGGGAACCTCCACCGGAACGGACTCGACGGGCGCGCAGCAAGAGACACCAATGTACATGATGGCGGCGGCCACGATTGGCGGATACACATTCCCCACGCAGCGCGTGGCGGCGGTGGATCTTGCGCATATCAACGCGACACTGGAACGACCGATGGATCTGATCGTGGGCTACAACCTGTATAGCAACGCGCACTGGCTCTTCGACTTCCCGCGCAGGCGCTGGCGCATCACAAAGATGCTGGCCTAACCCCCTGATCCCTTGCCTATAGAGTGCGTTTTGGCAGCGCGGCGAGGTGAGAACCAATCTGAGCCGTTTCAGGCGCTGCTAGGCTCCGGCGCACGCTACAAGTCCTGGTCTCCCGTGACTTGACGTCTTGATTGGCTTTCTGCTAGGCTCGGAACGGACGTTCTATATCCTCGATCGACGGGTCGGATTCACTGAGCTAAAGAAGGAGGAATATCGCATGGCCACCGTCCAGGTCCGCTACATTGTCCACGATGTGGAGGCCGCTATTGCGTTCTATACGCAGCATCTTGGCTTTGAACTCGTGATGCACCCAGCGCCTCCCTTTGCGATGCTCTCACGCGGCGATCTGCGTCTGGTCCTCAGCGCCCCGAATCCCTCTGGCGGAGGCGGACAATCTATGCCTGATGGCTCCAAGCCCGAGCCTGGCGGGTGGAATCGATTTGCGATCGAAGTCGACGATCTCGCCGCTACTGTTGAGCGGCTGCGCCAGGCGGGAGCTCACTTCCGCAACGATATCGTCACTGGTGTCGGTGGCAAGCAGATTCTCCTCGAAGATCCGTCTGGCAATCCTATTGAACTCTTCCAGCCGACGACGCCCGAGGCCCGCCTGAGTTCGAGTTCGTGAGTCGTCGCCACGCTCATCCATCGGTTCCGTGGACGCCAAGCAAATGTGTATTCGACAATCCAGCGCATCAGCTGGTCACCGATCAGCCGCGGACGGGATAGCCTGGGCCGAGGGGAATGCCAAAGGCGAACCAGAGCGCGAAGAGCAGGATCCAGACCGCGAGCAGGATCAGCGCATAGGGCAGCATGATCGAGATGATGGTGCCGACGCCCGCGCCTTTGCGGTAGCGCTGCGCGAGAGTCACGATGAAGGGGAAGTAGACCATCAGCGGCGTGAGAACGTTGGGGGGTGAGTCGCCGATACGGTAGGCCGCGAGCACGGTCTGCGGCGCGACGCCCAGGCGCAGGAAGATCGGGATGAAGATCGGCGCGAAGATCGCCCACTTCGGCACGACAGAGGGGATGATGAACCCGATCATGAGCAGCACGCCGGGGACGGCAGCATGCTCCAGCAACTCGGCAAGCGCCACCGCCGCGACCTGAGGGATGTTGGAGTAGTTGAAGTAGGCGATGAATTGGGCGACCATCAGCAGCATCAGCACCAGCCCACCCAGGCTACTGAACGTTTTGGTGGCGGCGGCGATGACATCGTTGGCGCTGGTGAAGGTCTTCGCGCCGATGCCATAGCAGATGCCGGCGATCAGGAAGAAGAGGGCGATGATGAAGAGCAGGCTATCCATGAAGGGGGTAGCGCCGATGATATTGCCGGTAGCGGGATCGCGCAGCGGCGCGCCTGGGGGCAGCGTCGCCAGCAGCACGATGGCGAGCATACCCCGAGATCCGAAGAGCGCATAGCGCAGACCCTTCCTCTCCGCTGCCGCGGCCTCGGGTGTCCGCTCCTCGTTCTGCTGGTCAACACCAGCCTCCGCCGATGCCTGAGACGCATCGTAGGCGCCAATACGTGGCTCGATCATACGCTC
>CAVTFE010000028.1:0-44825 GCA_963733745.1 uncultured bacterium | reverse complement strand
GCCCGCCGAGACTTTGCTAGCGCTGACGTGTGTATGCCGTGTGCGGATGTGAGTGACATGGAGGAAGCAGTCTTGAACGATGACGCAACAGTCTGACATGCCTGATGGGCGACAATCGACAGGCGCGAAGATGCGCGAGATCGTCCGATCCCTGACGCAAAACGCCGCATTGATTGTCCTGGCGATGGGGTTAGTCGCTACGATTGGCGTCCTTGAACTTAGTAACCGCAATGCGCAAACCCAGTCCACGCCTGGAGCGGGCGGTCCAGCGATCGCGGCCTCGCCGACATATCCGCCCGTGAAGGTGACGTGCGATGCGCCAGGCTTACCAGTCTGCGAGTGGCATAGCCATGTCAGCGCCGAGTGGATTCCCATCAAATCCAACTCTGACGCCGATATCCTGGCGGCGATGCAGCAGACTTCATTCTTCCAGCACACGCAGAACGATGGCGGCGATCATATCCAGGATCTTACGCGCCTTGGAACACCAGCGCTGGTGCGTGCGCTCCAGCCACCTACCGGCGGAACCGTCCCCGATGTCGATATGCTTCCTGTACTCAATAGTTCCACAGCGGTCAGCGACGCCGTCCAGTTCGAGCTTAACGCCGACCACACCCAGTTGCGTTTCAGCGCGGCCATCACGTACCCAAGTCCGCGCGCTGCCTTCGTCCGCATGACCGCCAGCGCCTCGGTGAGCGCGGTCGCGGCGCAGCACAAGACGGCGCTACGCGCGAACCAGCAGCCCTATTTAGTCTACTTCCCGACACATGCCCCAGGGCCGAATAGCACGACGCAGGTCTGGAAATCTGGAGGCGATTCTCCCTTCGACCCCGCCTGGCTTGTACCTGGCGCAGATGGCAAGGATCATGTCGTATGCCCTGATGGCGCGGTTCATTATCCCAATGAACTGCCCATCAGCCTCTGATGAGCTGCTCGCCTCGACCTGTGCGATGATGGTAGGCGATTGAGAAGCCTGCGGCTATTGGAGGGCGTGCTTCCAATGGTCGCAGGTTCGTCAAGAAGCATGAGGTGGTTCAGTGCGCCGTCGCGTGTTGCAGTGGTGCTTGCGCTTGGGGTTGTGGCGCTTGCCACTGTCTTGGCGTTCGGCTACGCCCAGTATCGCGCGACGCCTCTGCCAAGGCAGACGGCGACCGCCGAGGGGCCATCGCCGACGACGCAGATTCAACCGACACTGGGGCCGCTTCCATCGAACTGGACGCGCCTCCTGCCCGACTACCGCGTCACAGACACGGCGATTCGTCTGGAATCGTGGCGAGCGCCGCACGTCCTGGGCGTGTGGCCGCCTGTGCGCTCCCTCCGGCAAACCAGTCAGGCACGCCGGTGTTCGCGCTGAGCGACGATAGTGGCCGCACCTGGCAGACGTATCCTGTTTCCGTGCTGAGTAAAGTATCGTCCTGTGCTATCCTCGCAGACACCAGGCGACCGGATACATTTATCCTAGGACACGCAGCGTTTGGGTCCGACTATGATGACACACCGGCAGCTATCACCACTGATGGCGGGCGCACATGGCGAGCACTCTCATGGCCCCCGCAGGCGCAAATAGCGCTCGGGGGATCGGCGCTTGTTGATGGTCATCGTATAATATGCGCCAGAAGACCCCGCCCTTCAGGTGGACCGTCAGGGCTGGCGATGAATGGCGACTGCTGGATGGCCTGTAGGGGCGATCCTGTCCACATACCGCAGGGCCTGCGGAAATTGACGCTTGTCACGGATCGGCCCTGGCTCCGGGCCACGACATGACGGTGTCAGACTTGCCCAGCTTGCTGGATTAGCAATCCTCAGCCCAAGCATCCTCGGCTTGAGCCATGCGGAGAGGTCAAGCTGAACCATCTGATCTTAAGAGTGGCATTACGGTTTATGCGACTTCCAATTCAGGCGCCTCCTGGAGCGCTGTGCGGAACTGGGCAGGATCGCAGCGGCTCGCGCTCTGGACGACGCTCAATGGCAACCTCTATGTCTGGGACGAACGCTATTCGGGCGCGGAAGCGGAGCCACTTTATCTCAGCACGAATCATGGAGCAAGTTGGACGGACCTTAAGTTGCCTGTGAGCGTCTCAGCGCGTGTCTTCGTCGGAGTCTCCGGCAGGAAGGCCGTCGCCACTGTCAATACCGATATCTACCTCTACGATACGGAGATGGGAGCCTTCTCGCTGATTGGCCAGCTTCCCAATCTCTGGTATCGCGCCGGAGTCAGTGAATTGCTGGCTGTCTTAGTTGAGGGATCATCCCCCGCATTCATCGCCGCGAGTCAGGCGGAAACTGCGCTCATGGGCTTGCCGTAGCAAGTATGAGCCGGTTATGCGCCGCTTTCCCCTTTTCTCTGCGGCGGCTGGTACTTCCGTGTGGGACGCTTGATTGAAGCGGACGGATGTTCTATACTGACCGAACGGCTGGTGCGCTTAGAGGGTCGCGCGTGGTACGCTTAAAAGGTCTGCGCGCACGTTCAGAAGCCACAGCAAAAGCTCTCATTCTCTGCGTGCGTACACTCTTCCTCCGCTCATGTGTCATGCGCTTGTGTACCGAGCCGCTATGACGGGCGAGGTCTCATTCAGGATGATCTTCCATGCCGCATGATCGCATCGTCGTGCGCGGGGCGCGCGAGCACAACCTCAAGAACATCGACGTCACGATCCCGCGCGACAAGCTCGTCGTCATCACCGGCCTCTCCGGCTCCGGCAAGAGCAGCCTCGCCTTCGACACCATCTTCGCCGAGGGGCAGCGCCGCTATGTCGAGTCGCTCTCCGCCTATGCGCGCCAGTTCCTGGGGCAGATGGAGAAGCCGGACGTTGACCACATCGACGGCCTCTCGCCCGCGATCTCGATTGACCAGAAGAGCACCTCGCACAACCCGCGCTCGACCGTCGGCACCGTCACCGAGATCTATGACTACCTGCGTCTGCTCTTCGCGCGCATCGGCCAGCCGCACTGCCCCGACTGCGGCCGCGTCGTCAGCCGCCAGTCGGTGCAGCAGATCGTCGATGCGCTGCTCGACATGCCCGACGGCACGCGGCTGATGCTGCTCGCGCCCATCGTCAAGGGACGCAAGGGCGAGTACCAGCAACGTCTTCGAGGACCTGCGCCAGGCGGGCTACGTGCGCGTGCGGGTGGATGGCGAGATCCGCGACCTCAGCGACGAGATCGAGCTGGACAAGTACAAGATTCACCACATCGAGGTGGTGGTGGACCGGCTGGTGATCCGCCACGAGGCGTACGCAGGAGTCGCCTGCGCCACAGCAGCCCGACCTGCGCATGGTGGCCGAGCGCGGCGCGACCTATGCCGTCACGCCACAGGAAGAGAGCCAGCGCGCGCGCATCGCCGACTCGGTCGAGACGACGCTCAAGCTCGGCGGCGGTGTGATCCTGGTCAGCGTCGTCGGCGGCGAGGAGCGCATGTACTCCGAGCACTTCGCCTGCGTCTACGATGGCATCAGCCTGGAAGAGCTGGCGCCGCGCAGCTTCAGCTTCAACAGTCCGCACGGCGCCTGCCCGGAATGCACCGGCCTCGGCACCAAGCTGGAGATCGATGAGTCGCTCGTCGTCACCAATCCCGACCTCAGCATCGCCGAGGGCGCGATTCTGCCGTGGAGCCGCTTCGCCAGCACGAGCACGTGGTACACGACGCTGCTCGCCGCCGTGGCCGAACGCTACGGCTTCAGCCTGGAGACGCCCTGGCGTGACATGAGCGACGAGGCGCAGCGACATCGTCCTGCGCGGCACCGGCGACAACATCTCGTTCTTCTATCGCAACCGCCAGGGCGCGCGCCGCCAGCATTCCACCACCTTCGAGGGCGTGATTCCGAACCTGGAGCGGCGCTACAAGGACGGCTCGGAGAGCGCGCGCGAGGATATCGAGCAGTACATGTCGGCGCAAGCCCTGCCCCGTCTGCCAGGGCGCGCGGCTCAAGCCGGAGACGCTGGCCGTGACGGTCGGCGACCGCAACATCGTGCAGATCGGCGCCTACTCCATCGTCAACGCGATGCGCTACTTCGAGGCGCTGACCAGCGCACTGGACGAGCAGGCAGAGCCGTTCAACTACAACGGCAACGGGAACGGCAAGGCCAATGGGCGCGCGAAGCTCAATGGGACGCGCAAGGTCGCCGGTGACGGTCACTCCATCTGGCCGAGCGGCGAGGGCGTGAAGAACTTCGCGCAGAACCTGCCGCTGAGCGACCCACGCGACCCAACCGATGTCGCGCCGCTGAGCGAGCGCGAGCAGATCATCGCGCGCCAGATTCTCAAGGAGATCAAGGCGCGGCTCGGTTTCCTGGTCAATGTCGGCCTGGATTATCTCTCGCTCAACCGCGCGGCGAACACGCTCTCCGGCGGCGAGGCGCAGCGCATCCGCCTGGCGACGCAGATCGGCTCCAGCCTGATGGGCGTCCTCTACGTGCTCGACGAGCCGAGCATCGGCCTGCACCAGCGCGACAACGCGCGGCTGATCGAGACGCTGACGCGGCTGCGCGACCTGGGCAACACGCTGCTGGTCGTCGAGCACGACGAGGAGACGATGCGCGCCGCCGACCACATCATCGACATGGGGCCGGGCGCGGGCGAGCACGGCGGCTATGTCGTCGCCGAGGGCACATCCGCGACATCGAGACGAATCCAAGGATTCGCTCACCGGGCAGTATCTCTCCGGCGCGCGCAGCGTCGAGACGCCAGGTCCAGCGCCGCCCCGGCAATGGCTTCGAGCTAGTGATTCGTGGCGCGCGCGAGAACAACCTCAAGAACATCGATGTGGCGATCCCGCTGGGCGAGTTCGTCGTCGTCACCGGCGTCTCGGGATCAGGCAAAAGCTCGCTGGTCAACGAGATCCTCTACAAGCGGCTGGCGCAGCAGCTCAACCGCGCGCGCGCGCGCCCCGGCGACCACGACACCATCGAGGGCGTCGAGCAGCTGGACAAGGTCATCAACATCGACCAGTCGCCGATCGGCCGCACGCCGCGCTCGAATCCCGCCACCTACACCGGCGCCTTCACGCACATCCGCGAGATTTTCGCGCAAGGTGCCGGAGGCGCGGCTGCGCGGCTACCTGCCGGGACGCTTCTCCTTCAACGTCAAGGGCGGGCGCTGCGAGGTCTGCAAGGGCGAGGGACTGATCAAAATCGAGATGAACTTCCTGCCCGATGTCTACGTCACCTGCGAGACGTGCAAGGGGCAGCGCTACAACCGCGAGGCGCTGGAGATTCACTTCAAGGGCAAGACGATCGCCGACGTGCTCGATATGACCGTCGAGGAGGCGCGGAGTTCTTCAGCGCCATCCCCTCCATCGCCAACAAGCTCAAGACGCTCAACGATGTCGGCCTGGGCTACATCCGCCTGGGTCAGCCCGCGACGACGCTCTCCGGCGGCGAGGCGCAGCGCATCAAGCTGGCGACGGAGCTCTCGCGCCGGGCGACCGGGCGCACGATGTACATCCTCGACGAGCCGACGACCGGCCTGCACTTTGCCGATGTCGAGCGGCTGCTCGGCGTCTTGCAGCGGCTGGTCGACGCCGGCAATACGGTCGTCGTGATCGAGCACAACCTGGACGTCATCAAGAGCGCCGACTGGATCATCGACCTGGGGCCGGAGGGCGGCGACCGTGGCGGCGAGATTCTGGTGGAGGGAACGCCGGAACTTGTTGCGAAGACGCCGCAGTCGTACACGGGCCACTATCTAGCGCACGTCTTGCCAGCGGCAGTTTCCAGAAAACGCGCCTAATCCAGCAGCTCGAAGATGGCGAAGACATCGCCCATGCGTAGTTCGTCGCCGGGCGAGAGCGGAACCGGACGGGAAATTGGGCGGTCGTTGACCTTTGTTCCATTGGTGCTGCCAAGGTCTTCGGCGTACCAGACGCCGTTCGAGAAGGCGATGCGCGTGTGTCCGTGACGCGAGATCGTGTTGTCGTGAATCACGAGATCGAAGCCCGTCCCGCGCCCTATGATGATCGACTCCTGATGCAGCAGGATCGGCACGTTCGTCAGGGGGCCGGTCTCGAAGACCAGGCGTGACCGCAGCGGCCTGCCAGAGCGACCGATGAACTGATCGCTAGCGACGATGGGATTGCTCAAGTCGTAGCCGCAGCGTGTGCAGTAGCGGTGCTGAGGATTGTTGCTGAACCCGCAGCGATAACAGACGCCGGGGCCACTGGCGGGATCACCGATAGGAGCGGCGGGAGCGGAACGTGTCGGCGGTCGCCCGGTAGATGGCACGGCGACGCGTCCAGTCAGTCGCAGCTCCTCGCCGAGGGCGCGCAGGTCGGCGGCCATGTCGGCGGCGCGCTGGTAGCGGCGCTCTGGGTCCTTTTCCATCGCCCGGCGGATGACATAGTCCACCTGTGGCGGGAGGTCGGGGACGAGGCGCAGCGGGCTGGGCAGCGGCTCGCTTATGTGCTTCATGATGACGCCGACGGCGTTCTCCGCATTGAAAGGGAGCGTCCCGTCACGCACTGGAAGAGGACGACGCCGAGCGAGTAGATGTCGGTGCGCCCGTCCACGTGACCGCCCTGCCGCCCCTGTTCTGGCGCCATGTACTGTGGCGTGCCTGCCGTCGAGCCGCTGCGAGAAAAAGCCTTGCTCGACTCCAGAATCATGGCGACGCCGAAGTCCGTCAGCAGCATATAGTCGCGCGTGCGCATCAGCATGTTGCCCGGCTTGACGTCACGGTGAATGACGCCACGGCTATGCGCGAAGTCGAGCGCCTGCGCGGATTGCTCGATCACGTCCAGCGTCCAGGGTAATGCGATGCGCCCGCCCATGCCCTCGGCGTGGCGTAGCCGTTCGCGCAGGGTGCCGTTGGGGATGAACTCCATGACGATGTATGCCCAGCCATTGTCTTCGCCGAAGTCATGCACTGGGACGATATGCGGATGGGAGAGCCGCGCCACCATCTTTGCTTCGTCATAGAAGCGGCGTGCCAGGTCCTGGTCGCGCACGTCATCGATCTGGGTGGGCAGAGCCTTGATGGCGACCTCGCGCTCAAGGTTGGGCTGGAACGCCTTGTAGACGCGCGCCATGCCGCCTTCGCCGATCAACTCTTGAATCTCGTATTGACCGAGCCTCTGGCCAGTCAGTTCCTGTGTTGCCACACCTGGTCTCCCACAATGAGGACGCGCGCCGCTCACTCAACCTGCGCCAATTATACCGTGTTTCATCTCCCATATACACATCATGACGCTCGCGCGATACGCAAGTTCCAACAGGCGCCGTTTTCGTCGCAGGCGATGAGAATACGAGTCGCAACTGGGTAGGACCAACGGCGTCCAATCGTACCAGTCAGTTGCTCATATGTTCTAGCGGGTCATAGAGTGCAAGCGGCTTAATCATAGCACAAGACGCCGCCATTCGGGAGGAGGGATCGCCAAGATGGAGACCGCCAGCGCGACGACGGTCACGGTGTTGCTGCCACAGGCGCTGGCCACGCGCGCGGGAGATTCACTGCGTGCGCAGGTATCTGGCGCGACGCTGCGCGACATTATCGCCGAGCTCGAGGAGCGGCGTCCGGGCCTGCGCTTCAGCCTCTGCCTGGAGACGGGCGAGTTGCGGCCATTCGTCAACGTCTACGTCAATGGGACGCACGTGCGCTACCTGCAATGGCTCGACACGCCGTTGCCGCCGGGCGCCGTCGTCCACATCCTGCCCTCGGTCGCCGGGGGATGAACAACGCGACTTCTGCGCGTCCACAGTCGTGAAAGGGAATGTCATGTCCAGCGTAACAACATTCGCACCCGGAACGCATGTCCTGCTCGTCGGCACAAAACGTGGCCTCTTCATCCTGACCTCGCCTGACCGCGTCGAGTGGTCGTGTCAGGAGCAGGCGTTCCCGAATTTCCGTGTCTACAACGCCGTGTTAGATCAGCGCGATGGGCAGCGGCTCTATGCGGCGGCGAACGGCGACTTCTTTGGCAGCTATATCCGCTACAGCGACGACTTCGGCCAGACTTGGCAGGAGCCTGAGCGCGGCATCCAGTTCCCCGAGGAGAGCGGGCTGTCGCTCGCGAATATCTGGACTATCGTGCCAGGACGCGCCTCGGAGCCGGAGACGGTCTACTGCGGCATCGATCCCGCCAGCCTCTGGGTCAGCCGTGATCGCGGCGTGACCTGGGAGCAGAACGCGGCGTTGGCGAACCACCCCACGCGCGAACACTGGAATCCTGGCGCGGGTGGCTTGTGCCTTCATACTATCGCCCCCGACTACTCGAACCCGCAGCGCATGTGGATTGGCATCTCGGCGGTAGGGTGTATGCGCACCGACGACGGCGGCGAAACATGGGCCTTCGCCAACAAGAACACGCGCGCCGGCTTTCAGCCCGACATCTATCCCGAATACGGCCAGTGCATCCACCGCTTCGTGCAGCATCCGACGCAGCCGGATACCCTGTATCAGCAGAACCACTGCGGCATCTATAAGACGACCAACGCAGGCGAGGACTGGACCGATATCCAGCGCGACATGCCCTCCGAATTTGGCTTTCCTATCGCGCTGGACGCGCATCACCCCGACACCGTCTTCGTGATCGTCGAGGGCGAGGGACGCCATAACATCACCGATCAATTCACCATCTATCGCACGCATGACGGCGGCGAGCAGTGGGAGGCCCTGAGCAACGGTCTGCCAGCGGGCAAGGGCGTGCGGTTGGGCGTCCTGCGCCATGGTATGACCGCCGACGAACAGGATCCTTGCGGCGTCTACGTCGGGACGAACACCGGGCAGCTCTTCGCTACGAATGACGTCGGCGACTCCTGGAAGCTGATCGCCGACTTCCTGCCGTCTATCTACTCGGTGACGGCAACGGTCATCAGGTAACTATTGGTATTTGGGTTAGCGCGGCGGCTCGCTCAGCGCGCGAATGTAGCGGTCGGCTGAGCGGATGACCGCCGCGTGGCCGTCTTCAGGCGTGATGCGGTCAAACCAGGCGCCATAGATACGCTCGAAGCGCCATGGGCTGATCGCATCGCGGATGCGCGCGACCTCGGCGGCGGGCAGCGGGATCAGGTTTGGATAGCTATACATGAAGCTGACCCAACGGTGATCAGACACGACCTGGATGATGTCGCCGCTGAGCAGCGCGCCTCTGCCGTCCGCGCCCTGCGCCCAGTGCAACACGGTCCCGCCGGCGAAGTGGCCGCCAAGATGAACGAGTGTCACGCCCTCTTTGAGCAGGCGTGTCTCGCCTGACCAGAAGGTGATGCGGTCGTCGGGGCGCATCACCCACTGGCGGTCAGCCTCGTGCAGGTAGATCGGCATGTCGAACTGGTCGGCCCACTCCACCATCGTCGAGTAGTAATGCGGATGCGAGATAGCAAGAGCTGTGACGCCGCCGAGCCGCTCGATCTCCGCGACGGTCGCGTCGTCGAAGTAGCTCAGGCAGTCCCACAGAATGTTGCCTTCGGGATGGCGCAGCAGCAGCGCCCGCTGACCAATGGCGAAGGACGGCGTGGCGCCGACGCCGATCAGCTCTAGCTCGTGCTCCACAAATTTGCTCTGATAGCCCCGCTGGCGCATCTGGGCGAGCGTCGTCCACTGCTGTCCGTTGGGGCCGATGTACTGGCGCTCGTCGGAGCAGATTGGGCAGGTATTGGGAGGCTGCTCGCTGGCGGCGAACTGCACACCACAGGTCTGGCAGATCCAGCGTTCCATCGTCGTTGCGACTCCTTTCGGGCGTGACTATGTTTCCCTTGGACTATAGCGCGACGGCGATTACACGAGCCTCACTGTCTCATGCCCCTGCTGACTGACTACTGAGGCTCGCCAGCATATCTTCGGCGGCGTCGGCGACCTCAGCGAGCGCAGCAATCCGGGTCTCGCCGTTTGCGCGCATCCGCAACTCTGCGCCGCCAGCCGCGAGCGAACGTGCGCTGACAGTGATGCGCAGCGGCATGCCGAGCAGGTCGGCGTCCTTGAGCTTGACACCAGCGCTGAGCGCGCGGTCGTCGTACAGCGTATCCCTGTCACCGAGCGCGGTGTAGGCGACTTCGGTAGCGCGGCAAATCGCCTCGTCCGTTCCCGCCGAGAGGAGGTGATACTGATACGGCGCGATGTTGTGCGGCCAGATGATCCCATCAGTATCGTGATGCTGCTCCAGAATGCAGGCCAGCGCGCGGGTGATGCCCAGGCCGTAGCAGCCCATGATGAACGGTTGCGAGACGCCACGCTCATCCAGATAGCGCGCGTTCATCGTCTCGCTGTAGCGCGTCCCCAGCTTGAAGGTGTTGGCCGCCTCAATGCCGCGCCGTTCCTCCAGCGGCGTCCCGCAGCGCACGCAGGCCATCCCCGATGTCGCCACCGCGATGTCGCCGATCTTCTCGGCGCTGTAATCGCGGCCATAGGTCACGCCAGCGAGGTGATAGTCCGCGCGGTTGGCGCCGGAGATCAGACTGCCTGCGGCCGGCACGCTGTCGTCCACGATGATGCGCGCCGTCGCGGTGAGGCCGACCGGACCGGCATAGCCAGCGACGAGGCCAAATGCGGTGGCCTCCTCTTTGCTGAGCGCACGCACGTCCTGGCCAAGCAAATTGCGCAGCTTGATCTTGCTCACCTCCAGATCGCCACGAACCAGCGCCAGGACCGGCTCGTCGCCAGCGGCATAGAAGATCGATTTCAGCGTGTCTTCCGGCGCGCAGTCCAGCGCCTCGCAGAGCGCCGCAATGGTCGTCGCGCCCGGCGTGTAGACCTCACGCAATTCTGCATCACTCGCCCTATGCGAGCGCCCGCCTTTGCGCGCGACGGCGATCTCTTGATTGGCCGCATAATCGCCGGTCGGACAGACGATGAGCGTGTCCTCGCCGCCGTCGGCCAGCAGCATGAACTCGTGCGCCGTCTTGCCGCCCATCATGCCGGTGTCGGATTCGACGACCAGCACCGGCAACTCCAGCCGTCGGAAGATCGCCAGATACGCCTCGACGATTCGCTCATACCAGGCGTCGAGGTCTTCCTGGGTAGTATGGAAGCTGTAGGCGTCCTTCATTAGGAACTCGCGCAGTCGCACGAGACCACCACGCGGGCGCGGCTCGTCGCGGAACTTGCTCTGGACCTGATAGACGAGCTGCGGAAGCTGGCGATAGGACTCGGCGACGGAGCGCGCGAGGTCGGTGACGGCCTCCTCGTGGGTCATCGCCAGAACCATCGGATGCTCGGCGCGATCCTTGAGCCGCGCGAGGTCGCTGCCGATAGCGTCGTAGCGTCCCGACTCCTGCCACAGCTCCGCCGGTTGCACGATCGGCAGCAGGACCTCCTGCCCGCCGATGCGGTCCATCTCCTCGCGGATGATGGTCTCGATAGAATGGATAGCGCGGACGGCAAGCGGAGTCAGGCTGTAGATGCCGCTGGCGACGCGGCGCGCCAGTCCCGCACGCAGGATGAGCTGGTGACTCGGTAGCTCGGCTTCGGCGGTGACGCGCTTCTGTGTCCGAAACATACTGTGGGACATGCGCATTGGTGGTACCTCCTCGAAATACTGCAGGCAAACAAAAACACCCACGCCCGGCAAAAGGGCGAGGGCGCAAACCCGCGGTACCACCTTTTCTGACCAGCATGAGGATATGCTGGCCCACTCTGCCCGCACGCCATGTTGTGATGGGATGCGGCGCCCTGTGATAACGGTGGGCTTCCGGGACGGCTCGCCGCCGCCAAGAGAAGGGGATGGGTTCGCCGTCGCTTCCGTGGCCGGACTCTCACCGTGTCGCCGGCTCTCTGCGCACGCTGCGCGCGGGTACTGGTTCCCCAGAAGTATGCTATGTAGTTGTCGGCGTTCAGTCTATGACGTCAGGTATCAGGCCGTCAAGGATAGCTTTAGGGAGTTGACCTCTCCCCACGGCTCAAGCCGGGGGATTCTTGGGCTGACGACTGCTCATCCAGCAAGCTGGGCAAGTCTGACACCGTCATGTCGTGGCCCGAAGCCACCTCCTATCCGTATACAAGCGTCAATTTCCGCAGGCCCTGCGGTATGTGGACAGGATCGCACCTGACAGGCAACCAGTCACGTGCGCCAGTCAAGTGCGCCATTCATCCCCAGCCCTGACGGTACACCTGAAGGGCGGGGTCTTCTGGCGCAGATTGATAATCGTCCCGCTGCCTCAGTAATCGCTCTTGCCGGTCGTACGGTTTTGGCGCATGATGTCTTCGGCAGCTGGGCCAGCCGCCACTTCATCATCAGGAGAACCATGTCTCGCAGCATTCATGTGACGCGCCAATACATTGCTCGCGCACGTCGCTTTCGCTATGCGAACAGAGACAAACGTGCGGCGCTGCTCGACGACCTCGAAGCGCGCCATCTTCGGAAGCGCAGGATGAAGTGGGCGATGCGCCAGAAGCTTGGCCCGGTCCAGTTTCCTGGCGCGCCTGTCACCGCTGATGAAGTCGCCATCAGCTTCGACCGCAGGAATCCCTTCGCATGCTATCCAGTGTCCGAAACCGACTTGCGCGCAATCCTGAGCAGGTTGCCGCTAGGTGTTCTCGACGGTCTGAACGGTATTTCCTTTAGTCTTGGCGCGGAGTATCAGCGCGATCAAGCAGTGGAATGGGATGAGCAAGACCCCATCGTGGGACGCTTCGGACATGAGACATTACCCGCCGCCTAACGCTGGTTGGTCAAGTAGGCGCCTCAAGTGGGCGGGAGCGCGCGACGTGGGCGAGGAGCGCGGCCAGCTCGGGCGGTGGGGCGGCGTTCGACCAGCGTGTCCAATAGAGCTGCAGCCGAGCCCAGGGGCACAGCCACGCCCGCACCCGACGCAGGGTCGCGTTCCACACGACGTGGTCCACGGTTGGGGCTGCTGTGCCGGCTGGTCCTGATTTTTCCCCCAGCCGATACGCTCACTGGCGCATCGGCTGCTGCTGGTACGTCATGCAGCGGGGGAGCGGCTCCTTGAGCTCCTTCGGGCAGGGCGCCCACGAGCAAACTGAAGGTGTAGGCGAGCATCACCAGCTGCCAGTGGCGCACAATCGCCCGCTCGGGGCGCACCTGATAATCCGCCCAGCCGAGTTCATGCTTGACCGGCTTGTCGTAGTGCTCAATCCAGTCCCGCAAACGATAGATCTCGTCGACTTGCTCAGCGCTGACCTCGGCCAGCGGCAAAGAGGTCGCCAAATACCAGGTGGATTCGGGCTTGAGCTGTCGCGGATCGAGCGTGGCGGCGACCAGGCGCACGCTCTTTGTCGGGCCATAGCTGGGCCCCAGTTCCAACTCGGCGATGTAGCGGATGAGCTCCTTGCCATGGCTGTCGTAGCGTACGGTGCGCCGCCAGGCGCCTGGTGGCAGGCGCTGCGCCGCTTCAGCCGGCGTGAAGGCGGGGGGATGGCGGGGATCGTCGACCTGCTGCCACGTGCCATGCGCGGAGTCATGCGAGGGGCGCAGCCCCATGATGGAGGGGATCTGCGCCTGATACAGCTGGGCTTCGAGCGCCAGGTTCTCCCCGTAGACAGAGTCGGCGACCACCAAGCGGAAGGGGATCCCCGCTGCACGCGCCTCCTCGATGAGTTGCCAGGCGAGCGCTGGCTTCGTATGGAAGTCGGGATCTTTGCGGCCCTTGGACAGTCGACTGGCCGGCCGATAGGGCTTCACCCCCAGCGGCGCATGGCGTGTGCCATCCGTCCACTGGCTGGTCACCGCCACCACCCCGTTGGCGACGTGTCCGAGCTTGCCCAGGTACTGCTGTGCCGCCAAGACGATGCGGTGGCCGCGCTTGGGATCGCCTGTCTCATCGACGATGAGGACACCGCCCGCATGGGGTCCCAGATAGGGATGCGCCTGCCAGCGTTCCAGCCGACGGCGATTGAGCGCCTCCCCGTCCCACGGCGCGTCGTGCAGGAAGTGATGCAGCGCTTGCCGATTGGCTCCCGGCACGATCGCGGCGAGTTCGACGAGTGTCTTGTTGTGCTCTCGGGGCAAGAGCAGCCCAATCAGGTACTGCCGCAGCGCGCGTCGTTCCTCGTAGCGGGCGAACAGGTCGTCAAAGCCGGCACAAAACTGGTCAATCGCCTCGGTGGTCGGTGGGGTCGGCTTCCGCGGTCGGCGCATCGCCTGAGCTCCTCTCGTGCACGCACACTGGACTCACTCCCATCCTATCACACTTGACCAACCAGCGTTAGAGCCTGTTAAGGACTGAAGAGGGAGGAGGTGGTAGGATGCGACCATGGCTACCACCACCTCCTACCCCAGTGATGTGAGCGACGAAGAATGGGCGTTCGTCGCCCCTTATCTGGCCTTGTTGCCTGAAGACGCCAGTCAGCGGAAATATCCGCTGCGCGAGGTCTTCAATGGCGTGCGCTACATTGTCAAGAGTGGCGCGCACTGGCGGCTGATGCCGCATGACCTGCCGCCGTGGCCGCTCGTCTACCAACAACTGCGCCGCTGGATGGCTGCTGGATGGCTGCTGGCTGCTTTGAAGCGATTGTCCATGATCTGCGCATCTTGCTGCGGCGTGCGGCTGATCGACCAGCGCCACCGAGCGCCGTGATCCTGGATGCGCGTACGATCCAATCGACGCCAGAGAGCGGCGCGCGAGCGGGGGACGACGGGCATAAGCGCCGTCAGGGCTCCAAGGTCCATGCGGCGGTGGATACCCTCGGGCATCTGTTGGCGCTGCTGGTGACACCCGCCAACGAGCAGGAGCGTGCGCAGGTCGAGGAGTTGGCGACCGCCGTGCAGCAGGTGAGGGGCGAGCACGTCGAACTGGCGTACGTGAACCAGGGCTACACGGGGGAGGGGCCGGCCGCTGCGGCCGCTGACCATGGAATCCAGTTGGCGGTCGTCAAGTTGCCGGAGGCCAAACGCGGCTTCGTGCTGCTGCCCCGACGCTGGGTCGTGGAGCGTGACTTCGCCTAGGCCACCCGCTTTCGCCGCTTGGCGCGCGACTATGAACGTCTGGCCGCGACTCTGGCGGCGCTGCATTTCTTGGCCGTTGTCTGCCTCTTGCTGCATCGCTTCACCGCCTTGACCTTGAGTCCCTAACAGCCTCTATTGTGGAATGATTCTCGGAGTGTGCTTCTGGGATGCGCGCCGCATTCGAGTCTATGGTTTCATCTCAGCCAAACCACTTGAAGCGCCTTGGGCGTTCTACCTGCGCCTGCACATGCTCTCTAAGCTGGTTCACGAAGTCGCGCATCACGAGGATTTGATGAAAGGCTGGGCGCGTGACCGCTGGATCGGCGATGATAAACACAAAACCGAATGGTACGCCGAGAGCCGTCAACTGCTATGGGTCGAGACCGTCGTGATCCCCTATCTGCAAGAGGCATACCCGGTGGAGGTTGCTCTGCTGCAAGACTGGATGCGCAAGTGCATCGGCCTCGTCCTGCCGTTGCGCATCCTGGCGGGCGATGCGCGTATTCGCGCCAAGAAGCAGGGGATGTACTACTGGCGCAACACCTTTGGCGGCAGTGATGACGCCTTCGAGGAGTTCGTGCGAGCGATTGACGCGGAGAAGGATACCATCGAAGCGCGCCTTGATCTGGCGATTGGCCTCCATTGCGCCGAAGAGTTAGATTACGCGCAGGAGATCATCGCAGTGATTTTAGCTGAACATCCTGATCACGTTCCCACACTTGTGCAGAAAGGCTGGATTTGCTGCGACCAGAAACGCTATAAGGAAGCGCTAGAAACTCTGGAATATGCCAATCGGCTGGAGCCAGCGAACAGCGGCGTTTGGCGAGAGTTGGCCCATCTCTATGCTGATCTGGGTGTGTGGGTTCCTGTCCTCGTGTTCGCGCAGCAAGCGATAAAGTGCGCTCCCAATCGCCTTGTCCGACCAGGCATGCGCATACTTCAGGCGCGCGCCTACATTGCCCTCGGCGAGTTTGCTAAAGCACGGGAAATCATTGATGAGTTCCGCGCTACTGGCTTTGCTTCAGACGCACGAATGGCGACCAAGTTGCAAACCCGGCTTAGTCAGGCGATAGCTGGCGGACCTGTACAGGCATGGCAGGAGGTGAGTGATGGTGACGGTTGAGCGCGACGGTCCAGTGACGACGGTGATCCTGGACCGGCCAGAGGCGCGCAACGCGGTAGATCGCGCGACGGCGGAGGAGCTAGTCGAGGCGTTTCGCGCGTTCGACGCCGATCCGGAAGCGGCGGTGGGCGTGCTCTATGGCGATCATGGTCACTTCTGCGCGGGGGCCGACCTGAAAGCATTCGCGGCGGGGAACTTCAACCGCGTAGAGCCAGAGGGCGACGGACCGATGGGACCGACGCGCATGCTGCTCACCAAGCCGGTGATCGCAGCTATCGCAGGCTACGCCGTCGCAGGTGGGATGGAGCTTGCGCTGTGGTGCGACCTGCGAGTGATGGAGGAGGACGCGACACTCGGCGTTTTTTGCCGCCGCTGGGGCATCCCGCTGATAGATGGCGGTACAGTGCGCCTGCCGCGTCTGATTGGGATGAGCCGCGCGCTCGATCTGATTCTCACTGGTCGCGCGGTCGGGGCGGAGGAGGCGCTAGCGATGGGCCTGGCGAATCGCGTCGTCCCGCATGGGCAGGCGCGTCAGGCTGCCGAGGGGCTGGCGCACGAGCTTGCGAGCTTGCCAAAGGTCTGCCTGCGTGAGGACCGCCTCTCCGCCTACGAGCAGGCCGACCTGTCATTCGAGCAGGCAATAGCGAACGAGTTCCGTCATGGCATGAACTCGCTGTCGGCGGACGCGGCCGCTGGCGCACAACGCTTCGCTGGTGGCGCGGGTCGACATGGCGCAGCTGAGGACAAGTAATTCAGCCCCATACGAGAGACGAGCGCTGTCGCGCGCATGCATGCTATACTCGTCGCAACAACCCACCGGAGACTGCAACAAAATCTAGACATAGGTCGGATATCATGGCGGCGCTACTAGATCCAGAAGAGGCTGAGACGCGGGTCATCCACGACCTCATCGACTTTGCGGACAAAGACGTACTGGATGTTGGCTGCGGCGATGGGCGGATGACTTGGCGTTTTGCCGAGCAGGCGCGCTTCGTGCTTGGATTAGATCCTGTGGCTGGGTCCATCGAGCAGGCGCGGCTCACTACTCCAGCGCATCTGTGTTCCAGAATTACGTTCCAAGTAGGAGACGTCACCGAAGCGCAACTGCCGCCTGCGGCGTTCGATGTGGTGGCGCTCTCGTGGTCACTCTGCTGAATTGCCCCTAAGGGCGTCGTGAACGTCCTGGAGAGAATTTGGAATACGTTGCGCCCTGATGGGCTGCTGCTCGATATCCGCCCGGCCACAGAACATCCGAGGGTTGAGATTCAACGCGGTGAACGTGTCGTCACAATTGGCCGGATTGACGATTCCTACCGCATTGGCACGCTCCTGGTCGCGGATACGGCCGTGCAAATGGTATTTGACGCCGGACAGTTTGCGTGGGAGCGTGATGAGCGCTTCACTTTTGTCTATCACCTGGAGTCGGTTGACGCCTGGCTAGCGTACATGGCGGAGCACTGGAGCAGTGCGGTCATCGCCCCCGATATGATCGTTCGCGCCCGCGAAGCGCTGCCTTCGAGAGCGGAGGGTGAACTGCGCATCCTTCGGACAATCCGCGCGACACGCCTGCGACATGTATGAGCCTGCTGCGCCTAGACCTGCTGGCCCTGCGTTTTGGCGTACCACTCGCGGAACTCGGAGCAGCGACCTTCGTCGTCGAAGGTGAGCAGGAAGAGGTTGTGGTACTCGCGCTCCAGTGTCTTGCCATCTTCGGCGAAGTAGCGGCTCTCGCCCTGTGCCGCAGCGCGATTGCCTTCTACGGCGAATGGCCGATATTCGCCTTTATAGCGTCCTTCCGGATCGCGATTCTCCAGCCAGGAGACGACAATGGCCTCGCGCCCGCGCGTTGGCTCGTCGTAGGGATGATAATAATAGGCGGCGTCGGCGCTGAAGAGATCGCCAATGGCCTGTGGATCGTAGCTCTCCCACGCCTTGCTATAGGCTGCCAGCCATTGCGTTACCTGCTCGTGCGTCATCGTAAAATCTCCTGACATGCGTAGACGGAATCCATACCAGTCACTTCCAGCGTTCGTAGAGGTCAACACGAGCCAGCGCTCCATGGTTGCATGGTAGCCATGGTGGTCTTTGTTTCAGGCTTCAGGCAATGACATATTGCCTAGCTGGCGTTGATTTCAGTAGGATTCTCCTGCCGCGACACCACATTATCCTGTGCGGCGATGTCGCTCATCGGCATCAGCTCGACCTTCATCCAGCCCGCGCGCCGCTGATCGAACGCCTCATACGCGGCCACCGCCGAGGTCATTGGCTCCAACTGCGTCAGGATGCGCGCCGGATCGATGATGTTCGACTCGATTAGGTCCAGCAGATGCGGAATGTACCTGCGGTGGTTGCAGGCGCCCATGCGCACGGTCAGGTTCTTGTTCATCGCCATGCCGATGGGGAAGAACTGGTCCGTCTGTGGATAGACGCCAATGATCGAGAGCGTCCCTGCCTTGGCCAGCGCCTGCACGGCCCAGTCCAAAGCCTGCGAGGGCGCGTCTCCCGGCTGCCAGTGGCCGTTCTTCTGGCCATCCTTCGCGGCGGTCTGCGGCGCGATCTTCCGCACCTCCTCGACGAAATCCTTCGCTCGCGCCTTGGCCTGTGCGGCGGCGGGGCCTTCGTGCGCGGTATAGGCGTCTACACCCACCGCGTCAATCGCGCAGTCTACACCAATCCCGCCGGTCAACCTTCTGATCGTCGCCACGGGATCCTCGCGCGAGAAGTTCACAGCCTCCGCGCCCTGCGCCTGCGCCATGTCCAGCCGTGAATCGATGGCGTCCACGGCGAAGACACGTCCAGCGCCCATATAGAGCGCGCAGGTGATGGCGAACTGCCCAACCGGGCCGCAGCCGAAGACGGCGACGGTGCGCCCCGGCTTGATATGCGCCATCTCGGCTCCGAAATAGGCGGTGGGCAAGATGTCGGAGAGCAGTAACGCCTGATCGTCGGTCACCGTCTCGGGAATCTTGACGAGGTTGACGGCCGCGAATGGCACGCGCGCCATCTCGGCTTGCAAGCCGTTGAAGCCGCCTGCCTCGGCTGGACCGCCGTAGAACGCTGTACCAGCCTGTGGCCCGCCTGGATTGGCGTTGTCGCATTGTGAGTAGTAGCCTGCCCGGCAATACGAGCAGTAGCCGCAGGCGATGGTCGCGGGGATGATGACGCGATCGCCAATCGCCAGGTTACGCACGTCTGATCCCACCTCGGCGACGACGCCGACTCCCTCATGCCCCAGGATCATTCCCGGCTGCACGCCCGGCACGGTCCCGCGCACGAGATGCAGATCGGTACCGCAGATCGCGCTGGCGGTGATGCGCACGATGGCGTCGGTCGGCTCCTGAATACGCGGATCCGCTACCTCTTCGAGGCGGATATCGCCCAGGCCATGAAACACGACGGCTTTCATCTCGCTTCCTCCTTGAAATGGAAATGCGCGTTGGAATACGAATGTGAGCGTCCTTCTCACCGCTTCACTATAGGTCCGAGGAGTTCACAGCCGCAAGGGGCGCTATCTGTTTCGCCACGTCTCCGCCTGATGTTAGCCGGTTGCGGATTGACAGGCCACGTGAGCGCCGTCTACAATGCCTTTAGCCTGTATTCAACGGTATTCACGGGGAACAATGGCGTTCGCCCTGCCTGTTAGCCACATGAGCGCCCGCTCGTCTCCCTCTCCGATTGCCCTGCACAGGCCATTACACCACTTCCGCTAGCTCCGTCAGCCTCGGCGCGCTTCATGCCGCGCGCATGCTATGCTAGAGTGCGGAACGCACAATACGCCATACCGATCTCTGGAGGAGAATAACTGTGAAGATCGTCGTGTGTATGAAGGAGACGCCGTCCACCACGGCGGAGAAACGCTTCGGCCCGGACATGCGGCTGGAGCGGCGCAAAGAGGACGCGATCATCAATCCCTTTGACGAGTACACTATCGAGGAGGGTCTGCGCCAGCAGGAGAAGCATGGCGGCGAGGTCATCGTCCTCTGCATGGGTCCGGCCACCGCGAGCGACACGATCCGCAAGGCGCTGGCGATGGGCGCGGATAGCGGCGTGCTGGTCAGCGATGACGCGCTCGTCGGGTCCGACGCCATCGGCACGGCGCGCGTGCTGTGCCGCCGCGCTGAAGAAGATCGGCTTCGATCTGGCGCTCTTCGGCAGCGCCGCCGCCGACTCGTATGGTGGTGTCGTCCCCAGCGCCGTCGCCGAACTGCTCGACATGCCGCTGCTCTCGTTCGCCAGCAAGCTCGATGTGGACGGCTCGAACGCGAAGATTCAGCGGCAGGCCGAGCTCGGCTACAACGAGGTCGAGGCGGCGACGCCCGCGCTCGTCAGCGTCGTCAAGTCGATCAACGAGCCGCGCTACCCCTCGATGAAGGGCATCATGCAGTCGAAGAAGAAGCCCATCGACACCTGGAGCCTCGCCGATCTGGGCGCTCGACGCTGGAACGTCGGCGCAGGCGCGGCGCGCGAGAAGGCGCTCGGCGCGGAGAAGGTCGCCACGCGCGCAAGGGCGAGATCTACCAGGGCAACGACGGCGCGGCGGATCGCGTCATCGCCTTCCTCGCCGAACAGAAGGTGCTCTAGCGTTTTCGTATAGCCGCAGGCTCCCTGATCTACTGGGCGCGTCCCACTGGAGAAGTATCCCATGAGCAATGATGTCTGGGCGCTGGCCGAACTCAACAACGGCAAGCTGGCGGCCATCTCGCTGCAACTCGCCAGGAAGGCCGCCGAGCTGGCGGGCGCATTCGGCGGCGAGTCCGCCGCCGTGGCCTTCGGCGTGAACACCGCCGCCGCGCGCAAGAGCTTGGCGCGTGTGGCGTCAAGACCGTCTACGCCTCCGAAGGCGCGGTCTACGACAATACCTCTCCAGCCGCACGCCGAGACGCTGGCCGCCTGATCCAGCAGCACCAGCCGAGCTCGTCCTCTTTGGCAGCACGAACTACGGACGCGATGTGGCGGCGCGACTGGCGGCACGGCTCGGTCTCGGCATCGAGTACAATGTCGGCGACGCGGCACGTCGAGGGCAGCGAGGTCGTGATGACTGTCCCGGCCTTCGGCGGCTCGCAGTCCGTGAAGATGGCCTTCCAGGGCGAGGGCACGAAGCTGCTCGGCGCGCGCCCCAACGCTTTCCCGACCAATCGCGTCGGCGGCACGGCCAGCGTCGAGAACGTCCCCGCGCCAGCGGCTCCCTCGAAGGGCGCGAAGGTCTCCGGCCCCTTCGGCACCGAGGGCGCGGAAGAGGCGGGTCACCTGGGCAAGGCGCCGGACGGCCACGACATCTGGATGCCAGCGGCGACACGCGCCAAGCTGGAGGAGGCGCAGATCATCGTCTCCGGCGGACGTGGCCTCGGCGGGCCGCAGGACTTCAAGCTATCGAAGACCTGGCCGACGGCGCTGGGCGCGAGCCTCGGCGCGTCGCGTGCGGCGGTGGACGCCGGCTGGATTCCCTATGCGGCATCAGGTGGGCCAGACCGGCAAGACGGTCAAGCCAACGGTCTACATCGCCTGCGGCATCTCCGGCGCCGTGCAACACAAAGCTGGCATGGGCACGTCCGGCCTGATTATCGCCATCAACAAGGATAAGGACGCGCCGATCTTCAGTTTCTGCGACCTGGGCATTGTCGGCGATCTGAATGTCGTCGTGCCGCAGTTGACGGCGAGTCAAGGCGAAGGGGCAGCTGAAGCCGGCGGTTGAAGCCAAGGGGTCGTGGGCGCCGCAGGTCGCCTTCGTCCTCGGCATGGCAGGAGTCAGGTTATCCTGTGATGTCCTGCCATAGCGCAGTTTCTGATGAACAGACTCCGCTCAGCGCGGCTTAGGTCTCTGGATGCAAGCTGGAGCGAGCATATGTTTCCCGCCACCTTCTAAGGAGCACTGCTTGGGCGGCCCCGCATCTGGCCGCGGGTTCTCTTCGGCCCGGTCATCTTCGCGGCGTGGTGGCGCTGGTCTTCGCCTCGCGCATCAGCAAGCTCGTGCGGATGCTGCGGCTGGGACGCCCAGAAAACCGCTACGACTACCTGGGCGACCGCGTCAAATTCTTCACGCTGATGGTGCTGGGCCAGCGCGGCGTTCTGCGCGATCCGCTGCCAGGCATCGCGCACTTCTTCACCTTCTGGGGCTTCATCATCATCCAGTTCGACGCGCTCAACCTCTGGGCGATGGGCTTCAATTTCGAGCTTCCCATCATCTCTCAGCCGCATCTTCGCCGTCATACTGGATTCTTCCTCGTCGCCGCTTTCATCGCCTGCTCATTTTCGCCTTCCGGCGTCTGGTCCTGCGTCCCAAGCCAGTTGCAGAGCCAGTCGCACTGACCTGGCCGATGCCTTCATCATCCTTGGCCTGATCGCGCTCGTGCTGATCTCGCTCTTCTTCTTCGAGGTCTTCGCCTACGTCGCCACCGGCGGCGAGGCCTGGACGCCGCTTGGCGCGCTGTCGGGCGGGCGTGGACTGGCATCCCGCAATCCACCGCGTATGTGCTGCTGGGGTCGCCTGGTGGGCGAACGTGCTGGTGGTGCTCGGCTTCCTGATCTACCTGCCGCGCTCGAAGCACCTGCACCTGATCGCCACGCCCTTCAACGTTTTCTTCCGCAACTACCAGCCCAGTGGCGCGCTCAGACTCATCCCCGACATCGAGGAGCGCGAGGATTACGGTGTCTCAAAGGTGTCCAGTTCACCTGGAAGCAGTTGCTCGACGGCTACGCCTGCACCGAATGCGGGCGCTGCAACAGTGTCTGCCCGGCGCTGGCGACGGACAAGCCACTCTGGCCGAAGGAGATCATTCTCGGCGTCAAGGAGGAGTTCTTCGACGACGGCCCGCGCCTGCTGAAATTGCCGCGCGATGGCGAGAGCGCAGCCGAGCGAAGACGGCCAGGATCCGAGCCGATGGTCGGCCAGCGCATGATCGGAGGAGTCGCTCTGGGCCTGCACCAACTGCGGCGCCTGCGTCGAAATCTGCCCGGTCTCCATCGAGCATGTGCAGAAGATCGACGACATGCGCCGCTACCTGGTGATGGAGGAGAGCCGCTTCCCGCAGGAGGTCACGCCGCTCTTCACCAACCTGGAGCGCAACGGCAATCCCTGGGAGATCAGCAACGATACACGCGCCGAGTGGGCGCAGAAGGTCAGGGCGTGCCAACGCTCGCCGAAGACCCCGATGTCGAGGTACTCTACTGGGTCGGCTGCATGGGCTCGTTCGACGCGCGCAACCAGCAAGGTCGCCACGGCCTTCGCCAAGGTGATGCAGCACGCGGGCGTGCGCTTCGGCATCCTCGGCCCGGAGGAGAGCTGCACCGGCGACCCCGCGCGGCGCATCGGCAACGAGTATCTCTGGCAGACGCTGGCGCCAGCAGAACGTCGAGACGCTCAACGGCTATGGCTTCGGCAAAGGACGCGCCGATGACCAGCCAACGGCACAGAACGGCTCGGCAAGCGCGCAGCGGCGCCGATGGCGGGCCAGACGGCCGCGAGCAACGGCTCAGGGTTGGGCGTGCCCGCCGGGCGCGCCTACAACGTCAAGACCGTCGTGGCGACCTGCCCGCACTGCTTCAACACGATCAAGAACGAGTACCCGCAGCTTGGCGGCAACTACGAGGTCGTCCACCACACCGAGTTCATCGACCGGCTGATCACGACCGGCCAGCTCAAGCTACCGGCAGGCTTCGACCAGCGCAAGCTCACCTACCACGACCCCTGCTTCATCGGGCGCTGGAACGGCGTCTACGACGAGCCGCGCCGCGTGCTGAACGTCATCAACGCGGACGAGGTCGACCGAGATGAAGCCGCAACCGCAACCGCTCGTTCTGCTGCGGCGGCGGCGGCGGGCGCGTCTGGATGGAGGAGAATACCGGCAAGCGCATCAACAATACGCGCGTCGAGGAGGCGCTCTCCACCGGCGCGGACGCGATGGCGGCCGCCTGCCCCTTCTGCATCACGATGTTCGAGGACGGCATCAAGGCCGTCGGCGCGCAGGAACGCTTCGCCGTCGAGGATATCTCGGAGATTTTGGCGCGCGCACTGGAGGCGCAGCCAGCCACGACGGACAGCGCGTAGGCGTAACGTTCTTACCCCGATAACCGGAGTATCGGTCGCTTTAAGTGAGGGTTCTGGGCCTGGAGAGAAGCGATGTCCGGCGATCCTTCCGAGTCGCTGTTCCGCAAAATTGACTGTTCGCAAATTCCCGTGCCTGATCTCGACGCCGGGCTAGCGTTTTATCGGAACTCCTGGGGCACTCGCTTATCTGGCGCAGCGCTACCCAGGCTGGCCTGCGCCTTCCTGACTCCGGCGCCGAGATCGTCCTCCAGACCGAGCGCCCAGAACTAGAGGTCAACTTGGTGGTAGGCTCGGCCGATGCGGCGGCGCAGGCCATTGTGGCCGCAGGCGGCAGAATGCTGGTCGCGCCTTTTGATATCCAGATCGGGCGCTGCGTTGTTGTCGCGGACCCCTGGAATAACCGCCTGGCGCTTCTTGATAAGAGTAAAGGCGCGCTAGAGACAGATGAGCAGGGCAACGTCATCGGCAACGTTGCCCCATAAACGTGGTGTTCCCGCGCTAGTCGTACTTGCCCGGAGGCGGTGGCGTCTGCTCAGGCGGCGTGTAGGCTGGAGGAGTATACGTTGGCGGCTGGTAGGTCTGCGCTGGCGGCGTATACGTGCTCTGATTTGTCGGGGTCGGCGCGTCCGCTTTTGGAATGGCGACCCAGAGGATAATGTACAACAGCAGCCCAGGCATAATGCCTGGAACGTGTAGGAACAGGAACAGGATGCGGAACAGCCATGGAGTCACGCCGAAATAGGCGCCGAGGCCGCCACAGACTCCGCCGATGATCCCGTTCTGCCGACGCAGCACGTGCTGCGATTTCTGCGTTGGATCCTGCATTTGATGCGCTCCTTCATGCGCGCGGATCAGCGCGCCATAGTTGAATGGTCACGAGACGCATCCGCCGTCTCGCCATCCATCCGCCTATGACTACGGGACCGCCACATGAAGGTTAGCGCGTAGAGGGCTATGCTACAAAAATGGCGCATCATTGGCGCATCATTGGCGCATATGCGCTACAATTTCCCGCCCCGATCACGCCCGATCAGCGCGCGCGCGCGAGGATGACCACAGGCAGGGTGAGGACGATGAGCTTCAGGTCCAGAAACAGCGAGCGGTTGTTGATGTACCATTCGTCCATAGAGACCATGATATCGAACTGCACTTTATTGCGCCCATAGACCTGCCAAATGCCGGTCAGGCCGGGACACACGGCCAGCCGCACGAGATGATCTGGCATATAGTGGCGCACCTCATAAGGGATCGGCGGGCGAGGTCCGACCAGCGACATCTCGCCGCGCAACACATTGAGCAATTGCGGAAGTTCGTCAATGCTCGTACGGCGGATGAATGCGCCGATGGTCGTGACGCGCGGGTCATCGCTATGGAACCATCCTGGCTTGCGCTGGGCGCTATCCTCTGAGGACTCGGAGACCTTGCCATTGCCGCCGCGACCCGCCAGGAAGTCCATGTACATCTTCTTATGCAGGTGGGGATCGGCGTCGCTGCGCATCGAGCGGAATTTCAGCATCGTGAAGATATGTCCGCCCTCGCCGACGCGCTGCGAGGGAAAGAAGACCGGGCCGGGTGACCCTAGTTTGATCAGCGCCGCAACCAGCAGGAAGAGCGGCGTCAGCATGACCAGCGCGACGCCGCTGGCGATGATGTCGATGGCGCGTTTCGTAAGCGCATATCCCCAGATCTGCCGTGGAATGGGGAGTTTGATGAGCTTGTTGTCGTGGGTGGCGAAAGCATACTGCGGTGGAGGGGTCGTTCTACCGCGCGAAGGCCGCGCTTCGCGTGGCAGCGTCATTGGTTCAGAAGTCATTGGATGGGGTCTCCAGGGGTGGGTGGCGCGAAAAAAACTGGTTCATTGTGTACGACGAGCAATCTCTGAAATAGTCTCTCATGGCGACCAAACCGCATAGTGGAAGAGAGGTGAAGAACTCGGTAGCGAAGTGGGAGGGTTGGTAAAGGTTCTGACGTGCAGCGCTATCTAGATGACCAAATTGATCGATTGCGGCGATTCAGCATGAACAGTTTGTAGTGAAGAGAGCAAAGAAAACAGCAGGCCTATCCACATGGAACAGGCCTGTTGCATCATGGGCAAGGCTAGACAGCCTCGCTCTCGGTTGCGCTAGGAAGCGGATTGCTTGGGCGTGCCGCGCCCGCGCTCGCCGCCCTTCTTGCCAATGCGGCTGTAAAACTCTGGACCCTGCTGCCGCTTGGTGGATTCCCCACCCTTCTTGCCAATCTCCGCGTAAAACGTCGGGCCGTGTTTCTGCTTGACGGCCTCGCCGCCCTTCTTGCCGATACGCGAGTAGAACTCACGTCCATACTTCTCGCGCACCGCCTGGCCTCCGTGCCGCGCCTTCTCCGATCCCGGCGCTGGCCCACGCTTCGTCCCAGCCATAGTCTGCGCCTCTCTGATAGCCGAAGATAGTCGAACGCTGTACGTGAATCGCACTCCTTGACGACACTGCGACGACGCTACGGCGAGCGCTCAGTTTCCCGGACAGTGGATGAGCCATACGCGCAGAGGGAGAAGAGAGAGGCCGCCGGCTAGGACCATTGTACGCCGCCAGCCTGTGTTATGACAAACTCAGCATTGGAGATGGTTGGAAGATCGAGTTTTATCGCCCTTGCGCCGCGGCGATACGGTTCGCGATGAGTGCGGCGGTCGCGCCTGCGCCCACGCCGTTGTCGATGTTCACGACAGTTAGCCCTGGCGCGCAGGTCTGGAGCATCGAGAGCAGCGCCGCGCGCCCCTTGCCTCCGGCGCCGTAGCCGACACTGGTTGGCACGCCGATAACGGGGATGGGCGCGAGACCAGCCACGACCGAGGGCAGCGCGCCATCCATACCGGCGCAGACGACCAGGGCCGTAATGTCGCTGAGCAGCAGTTCACGCAATGGCCCCACAAGCCGGTGCAGTCCCGCCACGCCGACATCGTAGAGCGTCTGAACCTGACATCCCATCGCCTCCGCGACCAGCCGCGCTTCCTCCGCCACCGGGACATCGCTCGTGCCGGCGGTGAGGACGCCAATCTTTCCCCCCGTATCTGGCCGCTCATACTCTGGCGTATAGATGACGGCGGCGCGCGCGACCTCGCGTGTATCCACCACGCATCCTGTGAACTCTTCAGCCAGGCGCGTCATCGTCTCGGGGCGCAGCCGGGTCAGGAGCGCGCGCCCAGTCCGTTCGAGGAAAGCGCGTGCGATGCGAAAGATCTGCTCGTCGCTCTTCACGTCCGCGAGGACGATCTCTGGAATACCGGCGCGCGCCTCGCGGTAAAAATCCAGTTGCGTGTCGAGCGCGGCCAGATCAGCCGCTGTTGACGTATGGAGATTGTCAGACGAGCGCTTGCGCTGAGTCATGTGTGTCACATCTCTCTATGGGGGCGGCGCTAATCGAACCTGTGCGATCTTATCCGACAAATTGTAGCATCGTCAGGGCGCTGGCTCGCGTTCGGTACATGCGCCGCTTGCGCGAGCGATAGCCCGTTCGGGTGAAGACACGGAGAAGGGTGAGCGCAGGGGCTGCCTGGAGTTGTATGCTGCGAAGAGAGATTGCGGCAATATCTGTTGTCAGCCCATGGCGTCACTGCTATACTGCGGAACGCCAAGACGGCTCAATGGCAACAGGAGTAGCGAGTGGGAGCGGACGGCATGACTGGTGGGACGAAGCGGTGGCTGATCGCGTGCGTTACCCTATGCATGCTCGCCATGACGCTGGTCGCGTGCGATTCAGGGGCGGTCCCTGGCGCGTCGAATGGCAGTGGCCCTATCCCAGGCTTCAAGACGCCGAATCCCGGTCTCTTCACGCCGACGCCGACGTTCCCACCGTTTACCGTCGGCACATGGCCCTCGAACTACTCGCCGCAGAAGAACGACACCGTCACGATCTATGTACTCTGCCGCATACAGGACGCGACGATGAACACCCCATCGCAGCCAGCAGGCTCGCTGTCGGTGCATGTCGACGTGCCGGACCTGGACAAGCATGCTGATGGCAATACCGACGCGGAAGGTCTCGCGGCGATCCCGATCACCTATGTCGGCGCGGCGACAGGCAAGCCGGTGCGCGTCAGCGTTAGGGTCACCTACAAGGGCAAGGTCTACACCGCCGAGACGCTCTTCACGCCGGATGTGAGCCACCCGCCGACACCTACCGTGTCACCCAGCCCTAGTGGGTCACCGACCCCGTAGGGCTTCACTGCGCCAGCTGCGCGGGCGCCAATGGCTGGCAATGTGGGCAATAGTGCGCGCTGCGCTGCGCGATGACGACGCGTTCGATTGGTTGCCCACAGGTGTGACATGGCTTGCCAGTGCGCCGGTAGACGTTCAAGTACTCAAGGTTGGTCCCGGCCTCGTCGTACACATCGCGATGGCGGCCAAAGGTCGTTCCACCGTTCTCGATGCCGAGCAGCAGCGTCTCGCGGATCGCTTCGCGGAGCCGAGCGATCTCCTCACTCGAGAGTGACGCAGCGGGGCGCAGCGGATTGATCCCGGCGCGGAAGAGCGCCTCGTCGGCGTAGATGTTGCCCAGGCCCACTACCACTGTCTGGTCGAGCAGCGCCGCTTTAATCGCGCGGCGAGAACCGCGTAAACGCGCCTCAAGCTCTGCCGGTGTGAACTCATCTTCCAGTGGTTCGGGGCCGAGGTCGGCGAAGAGATCGCCCAGCGCATCGAGCGACACGAGCAACACACGCCCAAACTTGCGCGGGTCGCTGAAGACGAGCGTGCGTCCATCGTCGAGGCCAAAGACGACGCGTGCCCAGGGGTCGCGCTCTTCCGGCGACAGGAAGATCAGGTTGCCCGACATGCGCCGGTGAATGACCAACGCGTCACCACCGTCAAGCTCGACGATCAGATGCTTGCCACGCCGCCCAATCGCGCGCACGGTTTGGCTGGTGAGGCGCGCCACGAACTCCGCTGGCTCCATGCCGCCGAGCGTGCGTGGCCATTCGACCACGACGGACACGATCCGCCTCCCCGGCAACTCCCGGCGCAACTGCCGCGACACGTATTCGACTTCTGGTAGCTCTGGCACGCGCTGTCTAACTTTCTGCTCGTTCATCACGGGAAATGAGATAGTGTACTGCCCTAGCTGGCCTCTGGCGCCTCGGCGAGATAGCGGTCAAGGAACGTCCCCACGCGCTCGATCCACTCGGCGCGGTTCGTTTTGAACGCCTGCACGTGGTCGGTCGCTGGAACCTGCCACAACGCCTTCGGCTCGCCCGCGCCGCTGTAGAGATGCTCGCCGTCGAACGGCTCGACCGCGAGGGTATCTTCCAAATCTGAGATGATGAGGACCGCGCCAGGGCTGATGCGTCCGATCACGCGCATCGGGCGCAGGTGGGTCAGTGGATAGCCGGAGATACGCTCCATCCAGAAGATAATCAGGTTGGCGAAGGGGAACGAGGGCAGGCCGGTGTAGCGTGTGAAGAGATGTTCGATGTCGCGCTCGATGTCGGCGAAGCCGCTCTCGATCATGACGGCCTTGAAGACGGGATGGCGCGCCGCGTAGAGGATGGCGGTGATCGCGCCGAGCGAGTAGCCCAGCAGGCCGAGGCGGCTCATGTCCACATCGCCACGCGCGCGCAGATACGCCAGCGCGGCGTGAACATCCAGTTGCTCACCTGCGCCATAGGTTACGATATTGCCGTCGCTGCGTCCGTGTCCGGCGAAGTCGAACATCAGCGCGCCGTAGCCGCTGCGGGCGTGCAACTCCGCGATCTGGTCGAGCCACTGGCCCGCGTTGTCGTTGATGCCGTGCAGGCAGACCAGCGTGCAGCCGTTGGTTGATGGCAGATACCAGCCGGTCATCGCGCCGCGTGGCCCAGGTATGCGCACCTCCTCGACGATGAGGCCGTAGTCTTCAGGCGCGGCTTTCAACGGCTTGCGGTAGGGCTTGAGTAGCGCCCGCGCACGCGCATACGAAAACGCCGCCAGTCCCGCGCCTAGCAACGCGGCGCCACCGGCGACGCCAGCGGCGACAGTCCGCACCGACTTCCACATCACCCCACACTCCCCGAACTCCGCGCCATCATCCTTCTAGTCTAGAACGAACGTGAGGGCATGGGCAACAGGGTAAAGGGGCGTAGAGAGCTTCTACGAGCTTTGTTCACTATGCCAGAGGGCGAGCAGTTCCTTCTCGCGGTCGGGTTTGAGTCCGGCGGGCCACTCGGCGTCGGCTGGCAACGTCTTGCGCCAGGCGAGCGTGTCGCGCACAGTCTCTTCCAGCGGGCGGAAGGTCAGCCCGGCGGCCAGCGCGCGCCCACAATTGACATCGCCTACCCCTGGCCCCTCCTTCTCTGGAATCCATAGCGGCATCTCCATCCACGCGCCGACCTCGTTGCGTTCCAGGAACCCGTCAGAGACCCAGGTGAGGCGCGCATCATTCCCGCTCACCTCACGCATCGTCTCCAATGCGCTTACCATCGTGAGGGGGTGGTCTGGCCCAGTGGCGTTGAATGTGCCAGTTGTCTGGCGCTCGGCCAGCGTCACGATCCAGTCCGCCAAGTCGCGCGCGTCGATGATCTGCGTGAGGTTCTCCGGCCGCCCCGGCGCGAGGATCTCGCCGCCGCGCGCGACACGGTCGGGCCAGTAGGTGAAGCGATTGGTCGGATCGTAGGGGCCGACGATCAGCCCTGGGCGCACGATGGCGCAACGCCCATTGAACGCCGCCTCGAACTCGCGCTCACAGAGCGCTTTGAGAGGCCCATACGTCTCGCCGTTCACCTCCTCGACTGAAGGGTCTTCCAACACGCCGACCGCATGCGATTCGTCAATCGCGCTCACGCCTGGCCAGTCCTTGTAGACGGAGATGGAGGAGACAAACACGTAGAAGTCGGCCTGCTCCGCCAGCAGCCGCACTGAAGCGCCGACGACGCGCGGGACATAGCCACTGGTATCGATCACAGCGTCCCAGCGCTGGCCTGCGAGCGCGCTCATGTCGCCGTCGCGGTTTCCGTTCAGCCGCTCGACGGCGGGCGGGAGGACGTCATCATGCGCGCCACGGGTGAAGGTCGTCACCGCATGGCCACGCGCCAGCGCCGCGTCCACCAGATGACGGCCAAGAAACTTTGTTCCACCCAGAATCAGCACACGCATGGCGGTCCTCCCATCTACTAGCCAACGATCACATTCTACCGCTTGCCCGCCGTCTCAGCGGCGGCCGTGCGGCCATGCCAGTCCTCCAGCGGCAGCACCTGGTCCACGATACCGTATTCCTTCGCCGCCTCGGCGCTCATATAGTAGTCGCGCTCGGTGTCGCGCTTGATGCGCTCCAGCGGCTGGCCGGTATGCAGTGCGATGATGTCGTTGATCGTCTCACGCATATGCAAAATCTCCCTGGCCTGAATATCAATGTCTGTCGCCTGGCCGCCGATGCCGCCGGAGACGAGCGGCTGGTGGATGTGCACACGCGAGTGCGGCAACGCGAAGCGCCGTCCCGGATCGCCGGCCATCAGCAGGATCGTGCCAAAGCTCGCCGCCTGGCCGACGCAGGTGGTGGCGATAGGGGCGCGGATCGAGCGCATCGTGTCGTAGATCGCCATGCCCGCAGTGATGACACCGCCGGGCGAGTTGATATACATGTTGATCTCGCGGTCGGAGTTCTCGCTGGCGAGGAAGAGCAGCTCCG
Source organism: uncultured bacterium (assembly GCA_963733745.1). GTDB lineage: Bacteria > Chloroflexota > Ktedonobacteria > Ktedonobacterales > JADMIN01 > DASWAC01. The sequence continues at coordinate 13,198 of CAVTFE010000028.1, read as the reverse complement.
CGACGACGAGGCTGGCGAGGTTGTCTTCGATCTGGCCGTTGACCAGGATGATACGCTCGCGCAGCAGGCGCGAGAAGAGGTCGTAGGCGCGCTCGCCACGCCCGCTCGTCTCGATGACGGTGGGAATGACGAGGCTGGCGTTGCTCATGATGGGCTGAATATCAGACATGATGGCAATCCTTTCGGGCGCTCAGGCGGCGCGAACAAAATAGTAGTAAGTAGCGGGTTGCGCGCCCGGCCAGTTGACCACTCCCGCGAGCAGCCACCCTTCGGCGCCAAGCGCCGTCAGCCGCTCCTGGTCGAGCGGGCCGCGCTCGTCGCGGTCGATACGCTCGACGCGATACTCCCACTTCTGCGGCTGCGCTGGCTCGTAGACGAACGGCGTGGGAACGAACGGACTACGCGGCGAATCGTCGCCCATGACGCCTCTACCGATGTTGAACATCGCGTCTCCTCCTGTGATGGCGGTTCTCCCCCGTTGGTGGGATGGCTTGATTATGAGCAGCCAATAGCGTATCTTGGGAGGGAAAAGAAATGCTCACAGCATAGGCTCGCGAAGAGCGATGCTGACAGCATAGGGCGACGCGATGAGACGGAAGGGAAGGCGTTTATGGCGGATTTACAGGAAACGGTGGGGCAGGTCATCCGCCGCGAGCGCAAGGAGCGCCATCTGACGCTGAAGGAGCTGGCCGACCGCGCGGCGCTCTCGGAGGTCTATCTGGGCGAGGTCGAGCGTGGCAAGAAATACCCTTCCTCGACCGTGCTCGAACGGCTGGCGCTCTCGCTCGACATCCCGCTGCCTGACTTGCTGGAGATGGTCGCGGACGAGCTACGCGGCCCGCAGGAGGAGCCGCTAGTGAGCGCGATTGGCTTCCTGCAGACCGAGGAAGCTGCCCCGCGCATCAGCATCCGCCGCATCGTCAATCTGCTCCAGCCGGAGGAGGTCAATACTATCGCCGATCTCGGCGCATTCTTCCTCTCGCGCCGCGTAGGTGGCGGGCAGGAGGGCCAGTAATGCCGGGCGCCGATGACACTGGCGAACAGGGCGAACGCCTGCAAAAGTACCTCGCGCGCGCAGGAGTAGCCTCGCGCCGCCACGCTGAGGAGCTGATTGCGGCGGGCCTGGTGACAGTCAACGGCGAGGTCGTGCGCGAGCAGGGTGTGCGTGTGCATCCTGGCCGCGACGAGGTGCGCCTGCGTGGTGAACTTATCCAGGCGTCCGGCGACGCGCATCTCTACCTGATGATGAACAAGCCAATCCACACGATGACGACGACCGACGATCCCGAGGGGCGGCGCACCGTACTCGACCTGTTGCCTGGTAAATGGGCGTCGCGGCGCGTCTATCCCGTCGGACGGCTGGATTGGGATAGCGAAGGGCTGCTACTGCTCACCGACGACGGCGCGTTGACGCTGCGACTGACGCATCCGCGCTACGCCCTGCCGAAGGAATATATCGCGCTGGTCGAGGGTGAGCCAGAGCCAGCGGCGTTGCGGCGAATGGAGCGTGGCCTGCCGCTAGAGGGTGAGACGCGCCCAACAGCGCCCGCGCATGTGCGTCCATTGCGCGTCGAAGGCGGCAATACCTGGATCAGCGTCGAGATTCACGAGGGGCGTAACCGGCAGGTGCGGCGCATGTTCGAGGCGATCGGACATTCGGTGCTGCGGCTGCGTCGTGTGCGCGTTGGACCACTCGCGCTCGGCGGGTTGGAGCCAGGCGCGACGCGCGAACTGCGTCCAGATGAGGTTGCGGCCCTGCGCGCGGCGGTTGGGTTAAAAGATGTCGCCCGGCGCTGAGGTGGCGCAGGGATTGAGGCAAGTTATCAGCGGCGTTTAGGCCGAGAGAAAGCCGCCCTGGCAACCGCCGTGACAATCAAGAGACCAGCGCCAACGCTGGAACCAATGACGAGGAACTCCTGCCAATCCATCCACTCCATGTGCCTTCTCCTTCGCTTCTATCGGCATCTGGTGATACTGCGTACCGTCAAGCGATCCAGTTGTGGATCGTAGGGGATACTACCACGTGGCGGTGGTCCAAACGCTGGCCGGTCGCAATACGTGCCTGGACATGCCATGCCTCTACCAACAGCGCCGAACACGACAGACGCTTGGGCAGGATAAGTGGGTACGGACAAATTCCGGCGGTCACAGACACGAGTTCAGCGCATCGCCCCTATCAGCCGTAGGGTACACGCAAGGAGAGCGCCGGGACTTCGGTGTGCTTGACCTCTGCCGCCTTGACGAAAATGAGATCGTGTATCTGGCCTTGATGCTTGAGACGATTGGCCGCATTCACCTCTTGACGTACCCATGGAGAAGACAGCGCGTTCCGAGTCAATACGACCACGAACCACTCGCAATCTGCTAGTGCTTGGCTTATGCGCTCTTGGAAGTCTCCTGCGCCTAGGTCGTTGGAGTCAAGCCACGCCTGCGCGCCTGAGGCGTTTAGGTCGTTCACCAGCTTAGAAGCAAACTCGATGTCCTTGGTGCTGTGACTTACAAATACCTTCGGCTTGGCCATACCGAACTCCCTCGCATGGTGACGTGATTGCCAGATAGGATACTCCACGCCACCAGGCAAGGGGAAGGCGCGAGGGGCGAGATCGTGGCCGAGCGTTGACTCTGTGGACGAGACACACGGTCGGCGCGGACGCTTCCGCAGGCTCTCGCGTGGAGGGCTTTGAGGGACGATGCGAACTAAAAGCGCCCTGGCTCCACTTTGCAGAAGGCGACACGCCCTGGTGCTGTATCACTAGGGGCGGGATTGCAGTGGAGTGTGCCAGCAGGGACGGGCTGGTTATGTGGGTCATGGAACCATCTTGCTGGCAAGGTAGCTGCTAGCCGCGCGCTCGTATATACATAGTCATGTGAACCGTCATCGAGTGTCTTGTCTGTGACGTGTACAGCGTCGCTCGGCAGGAATGTCGAGCAAATATTGTGTGCTGTTTGGAGGTCTAGACCGGGACCAGCGACGCCGCTGTCAGGAGACACGTCAACCGTTATGACGTGGAGCGACCCATCAAGGCCGGAATTTGACGACACATTGATGATGACTGGGGTGCCTTTGACGGTAGACGAGTAAATGCCGCCGCCATCCCAACTCTGTGAAGGCGCTCCGTATGAGGCGGTAAACGCTTCCTTCTTGCCGCCTAACACGGCTTCAATCAATGACTGGGGCCCGCTGGGGGTAGCCGTTGGGAGCGGCTTGCTGGTTGCGGTAGCGGTTGCTCCTGCGTTCGATTGGTTATTGACTGTTGAGCTTCCCCCAGGGCGAAACAGCAGGCCGGGCACGAAAACACAACAGGCGCAGATCAATATCAAGGACACCACGCTAATAAGGGATCGTCATAAAACAACGTGGTCAAATGCAGGGGCAGGCACCTCCTCAACGGATAGGGATCACAGAGGGGCAGTGTCAGTGTCGGAACAGCCCTTGCGAAACCAGGCCAAGCGGCGTATTCTGCACCCAATGGAGTCGTATCTCGCAGGCGAGCGCCCTGCCTGGGTTGAAAAGCCAACGGTGCGAGCGAACCGATCCAGAGGAAGCAGGAGCTCACGGCTCAGTTAGAAACAGACCGATTGCTGTTGCGCGAGTTTGTCCAGGAGGATTGGGAAGCCGTCCATCGCTATGCGAGTGATCCGGAAGTCACGCGCTATACGGTCTGGGGCCGCAATACGCATGAAGCAGAAACCCGTGCCTTCCTTGCCCAAGCCCTGGCCGCTCAGCGCGCGCAGCCGCGCCCTGATTTTCACTTTGCCGTCCTGCTGAAGCAGGAGAACCGTCTGATCGGTTCCTGCTCAGTAGCCTTCTCCCAGGCGCCCTCACGCGAGGCCGAACTTGGCTACAACTACGAACGCGCGTCCTGGGGAAAGGGCTACGCGACGGAAGCAGCACGGGCGATGCTCGCCTTCAGTTTTGGCGAGTTAGGCCAGCATCGCATCTGGGCCACGTGCGACCCAGCCAATGTCGGCTCGATGCGCGTGTTGGAAAAAATCGGGATGCAGCGCGAGGGCTATCTGCGCGAGCATCGCTGGATGAAGGGCCACTGGCGCGACTCCTTGCTCTATGCCATCCTGGAACAGGACTGGAGAAGATGAGAGCGCATAGCGAGCCCCCGACCTCGATGGCCCGTCGTATCATGCTGCCAGGCGCTAGCAGGGCTTCGCCTTTTCACCGCAGTATCCGACATCGATACTGCCCCTCTGTGATCCCCATCCGTTGAGGAGGTGCCCAGGGCAGAGCATATACTGGATGGCATGGAGAAGCCAGAGGTCATCACAGCCCGTTTTGCCCGCGTCGCGGGGACGCTGGACGAGCGGGGCCGGCGCGCGGTGGCGGCGGCGGAAGCGCTGGCCCTCGGCTGGGGCGGGATCAGCGCGGTCGCGCGGGCCACCGGCCTGTCGCGCGACGCGATCCGGACGGGGATCAAGGAGCTGCGCGGGCCGGTCCCCGGCGCCGCGCCGGGGCGCGTCCGCCGCCCGGGCGGCGGGCGCAAGCAGACGGTCGACGCGACCCGACGCGTGGCGCGGACCTGGAGCGGCTGGTCGAGCCGGCCACGCGCGGGGACCCGGAGTCGCCGCTGCGCTGGACCAGCAAGAGCGTGCGCAAGCTGGCGGCGGCGCTGGGCGAGCTGGGGCACCGCGTCAGCCACCAGTGGGTCGCCGAGGCGCTGCGCGACCTGGGCTACAGCCTGCAAGGCAACCGCAAGACGCGCGAGGGCAGCGACCACCCCGACCGCGACGCCCAGTTCGCCCACATCAACGCCGCGGCCGCAGGCGTTCCTGGCGGCGGGCGACCCGGCGATCGCGGTGGACACCAAGAAGAAGGAACTGGTCGGCGACTTCAAGAACGGCGGGCGCGAATGGCGGCCCAAGGGCGAGCCGGAGGAGGTGCGGGTGCATGACTTCGTCGATCCCCGAACTGGGGCGGGTGAGCCCCTACGGCGTGTACGACCTGGCCGCGAACGCGGGCTGGGTCAGCGTCGGGCATCGACCACGACACCGCCGCCTTCGCGGTGGCGACGATCCGCCGCTGGTGGCGAGGGCGCGGGCGGGCGCGCTACCCCCGGCGCGCAGCGGCTGCTGATCACCGCCGACGGCGGGGGCAGCAACGGGTCGCGCGTGCGCCTGTGGAAGTGGGAGCTGCAGCGGCTGGCCGACGAGACCGGGCTGACCATCAGCGTCTGCCACTTCCCGCCCGGCACCAGCAAGTGGAACAAGATCGAGCACCGGCTCTTCTCCTTCATCACCCAGAACTGGCGGGGCAAGCCGCTGGTCAGCTACGCCGTCATCCTCAGCCTCATCGCCGCGACGACCACCGCCACCGGCCTGACCGTCGAGAGCTCCCTCGACACCAGACCTACCCCGCCGGGATCAAAGTCTCCGACGCGCAGATGGCCACGATCCACCTCGAGCGCGACGCCTTCCACGGCGAATGGAACTACACCATCTCTCCCCATGCTAGCTAAATCGACTTGGTTATTTATTGACGGGCCCTAAGCGCGGTGAGCAACACGCGGTCTAGTGTGGTGGGTGGATGACCGAGGAACCGCGCAAAGGCGCTAGGGCGATTAGGCGTCGTCATCTCAGCGGTTCCTCCATAGGAAGAGAAACAGACTAGTACTACAGTCGCACTTACATGAGGCGCTGACGACGCTGGATGTGGGCCAGTTTGGCGCTGCGCTTGGTGGCGGCGACGCCAGGCCGACCAGTGCAGGATCTGCGCGGCGGCGGGTGGCGGCTGCCAGACGAGCGCGAAGAGCAGGCGGCGCACTTCGGGCACGGTGAGCGGCAAGAGCTCGCAGCAGCGCTTACGAGGTCCTCTGCTTGGGCGCGCTGCGTCGGCTTGCTGTGCGTCGCCCCTTTTGCCGCCTGCTGCTGCGTCCTGCGTGCGCTGGGCATGGAGCCGCACGACGGTGAGGTAGGCGAGGGCAAACATGGCCAGGGTGACGTGGCGATACCACCCCGTCCAGGTGCGCACCTCATACTCATCCAGTCCGACTTCGCCCTTGGCCAATTCAAACGCCTGCTCCACCTGCCAGCGGGTCCCCGCCACGAGCGCGAGCTGCGCCGAGCGTCACGCTCGGTAGGGCCGAAGACGAAGTAATAGGCGAGCTCCTCGGGGTGACTGACGCTGCGGCGCGCGAGCAGAAAGTGGGCCATGCCCGCTGGCGCGTCGCGCCACGGCATGGTCATGCACGCCCAGTCGTACCATCTCGGCCCTTGACTGCCCTCCCCCGCCGAGAGCCGCTCCCACGCCTCAGCGGGCCAGGAGGCGACCACCTGCGCGGCTTTGGCCGAGAGGCCGACGCGTTGCGTGCTCGGCACGGCCAGCACAAAGGGCTGCTCGCGCTCTTCGAGGAAGTGGCGCAGCGCGTAGACGCCGCCATAGATGCTGTCGGCCGTCACCCACGCCGCCCGCACGCCAGCGGCGAACGCCCGCTCCAGCAGCGCCTGCCCCAGCGCCGGTTTGGTCTGCGCGGTCACTTGCGGCGGCACGCCCGCTTCCGCGCGCCGCTCGGCATCCTCCGCCCACGCCTTGGGCAGATAGAGCTCCCGATCCAGCAGCACCGGCCCGGCCGCGGTCGCATAGGCCAGAAACACGCCGATCTGGCAGTTGGCGATCTTGCCGACCGCGCCGCAGTACTGGGGCGCGACCCCGACCGACTTCGCGCCCTTCTTCACAAAGCCCGTCTCATCCAGCACGAGCACCGCCTGCGGGTCAGCCAGCTGCTCCAGGACATAGCTCACCAAGTCGTCGCGCACCGCGTCCGCATCCCAGTGCGCCGTGCTCAAGAGCCGCTGCATCCCGTCCGGGCTGGCCTCCCCCGCCAGCTCCGCCAGTTGCCAGCTATTCTTGCGTTCGGCGTTGCTCAGCAAGCCCGTCAGATACGCCAAGACCCGCTGGCGCGGCTCCGCGCGCTCAAAGCGCGGGGCGAGCTTCGCGCCGACCACATCCAACTCCGCCGCCCAGGTGTGCAAGTCCGCTTCCGCGGGAAAGGGCGCTTTGCTGCGGGGACTTTCGTCTGCTGCGGCATGGGAGACCATCCTTCCTGGGTCCTTCACGCTGGTCTCCCCCATCCTATCATGTAAGCGCCGACCAGACGATCACGACAACGAGAAATGAGGGTAACACATATGGTATGTTTCCTGTCTACGTAGGCGATTGGAGCGTAGCAGGAGGGCCATGATGGACAGCGCTGACGGCGTACCAGTCGCGGATCTCACCGTCCTCGGACCGGCCATTGTGGCCCTGCGCCCGGAGGACCTGGCGGACGTGGGTGAGGAACTGGCCGCCTACCATGCCCATTTCGCCCCGCTGTTTGCCCGGCGCGAGCAACGGGCGTGGGCGCAGGTGTATCTGCGCGGTCTGCTGTTGGCCGATGTGCGGCGCAAGAACGTGGAGGCGATGGCGCTGCGGCTCTTGGGCGCGGGACCGGACGCGGCGCGCCAGGTGCGCGCGCTGCAGCAGTTTATTGGGGAGGGCGCCTGGGACGACGACGCCATCCTGGCCGAACACCAGCGCCTGGTCGCCCAGACGCTGGGCGAGCCGGACGGGGTGTTGATCCTGGATGGCAGCGATATACCCAAGCGCGGCGACCACTCGGCGGGAGTGGCCGCCCAATGGTGTGGGGCGACCGGCAAGACCGACAATTGCCAAGCCGGCGTGTTTCTGGGCTACGCCAGCCGCACCGGCTACACGCTGCTCGACCGGCGGCTCTATCTGCCCGAGGCGTGGTTTGACGACGAGCATGCGGCGCGCTGGCAGGCCTGCCGCATCCCGGGGGAGGTCGTCTTCCAGACCAAAGCGGAGCTGGGAGCCGAAATGGTGGAACGGCTGCAGGCGCGTGGGGAAGTGTCCGCGACGTGGCTGGTGTGCGACGAGTGGTTTGGGCGCAACCAGGCGCTGCTGGACCGCATCGATGCGGCCGGACTCTGGTACCTGGCGGAGATTCCCCGGAGCACCCAGGTCTGGCCGTTGCGCGAGCCGACCGACGGGCGACGGGTCCGTCCACGCCCACGCGCCTGGCTCCCCCCGCGCGCGGCCTCAGGGAAGGGACGCAGAGGCACGCACGACCGCCTGCATCCCCACAGCCCGCCCGCCGTGCCGGTGGAGACGCTGGCCGCGCAGCTCACGCGCCGCCGCTGGCGGCGCTACCGCCTGCTCGAAGGGCGCAAGGGGCCGATCGTCGCCGACTTCGTCGCGCTGCGCGTGTTGGCCAGTCGGACCGGCTATCGGGAAGGACTGCCTGGTCCTGAAGTCTGGGTGCTGCTCCGTCAGCCCCTGCCCGTGCCAGGGCAAACGAAACCGTCCGAGCTGAAGTACTACTTCTCCAATGCCGCCGCCGACACGCCGCTCGCCGAGCTCATCCGCATCTGCGGCATGCGCTGGCCGATTGAATGCTGCTTTGAGGAGGGCAAGGGCGAACTGGGCATGGACCAGTACGAGCTGCGCTTCTGGCGGGGATGGTATCACCACATGACGCTGGTTATCCTGGCGCATCACTTCCTGGTGCGCCTGCGTCAACGGCTCATGGCCCGCGCCACCACCCCTGCCCCGCCGCCAGGAGAGAGACGGGTGAGAGAGGGGGGCCACGACCGACTGGCAGCGGGCGATGGACGGTGAGGTCCGCCCACTCGGAGCGCCCTGGCCTCCGCTGGCGGTGCTACCCCTCAGTCTGCGTACCGTGCGCTTCTTGCTGCGGGTTACCTTGCCACAACCCGTCCTCGACCTGCCGGCCGCCTTGGCCTGGCTCGCCTACCAGCAGCAGCGCCAGGTGGCCGCCTACCGCTCCCACCGCACACGCCTCCTCGCCCAGCTCGCTCACCCTGGCTAATCACGCCGCTCAAAGTCTCGTTGTCGTAGTAGTACTAGGGTCTGTCTGACGAATCGCTGGTGATGTGCTACCCTCGTGTGAGTGCGAAACGAGGGGAGCGAGATGGTGGGACGAGGGGAGTTGACCGAGAGCGCGTGGGCGACGATTGAACCACTGCTGCCCGGAGCGGCAGGCGTGGTGGGCAATGGCGGGATCATCGCACCGTCATCAACGGCATCGTGTGGAAGCTGCGCGACGCGGAGCGCCCTGGCGCGATCTGCCGGAGCGCTACGGGCCGTGGCAGACGTGCGCGGATCGGCTCTCTCGCTGGCGACGCGAGGGGCTGTGGGATCGCCTCCTCACGCACGTGCAGACCAAATCGGACGCGGTGGGCGAGGTGATCTGGGAGGTCAGCATCGACAGTTCCACGGCTCGTGCGCATCAGCATGCCAGTGGGGCGCGGCGTCGACGCAGCCGAGCCGACGAAAAAAAGGGATCCACCATCCGCCGAGCGAAGGGCTCGGACGGAGCCGTGGCGGGCTGACCACCAAGTTTCATCTCGCCTGTGACGGGCGCGGGCGACCGCTTTCCATCGTGATCACCCCAGGGCAGCGCCATGATAGTACGCAGCTGGAGCCGGTGTTGGCAGGCATCCGGGTCCCACGCGCCAGTGGACGCGGGCGACCACGCACCCGCCCAGATCATCTCATCGCCGACAAAGGGTACAGTTATGCGCGCTGTCGTGAGTGGCTGCGTCGACGTCAGATCTCGCACACGATCCCCGAGCGCCGCGATCAGCGCGCTCGCAGAGCCAAGCGACCGGGCCGCCCGCTGACGTTCGACCAAGCCACCTACAAACGGCGCAATGTGGTCGAGCGGTGCATCAATCGGCTCAAACAGTGGCGCGGACTGGCGACACGCTACGAGAAGCGCGCCGTCAACTACCGGGCGCTGGTGGTCCTCGCCTCGATCGTCCTCTGGCTCGACTCCTGATCCGTCAGACAGACCCTAATAGCTTACATAGTCTTTGAGGATCACCGGCGAGGAGCCAAACGGCTCCAGCAGCGCCATGACCTGCGCTATTGGGAGCGACGGATCGGCGGTCCAGACGGATCGCGGTGTGCGCCCCTCGATGAGGGGATAGTAGTCGGGCAGATAGTGGCAGCGCCGGTACTCCTCCGGCGTGTTGATCAGACGCAGCCCGCGCTCGGCCAGTCCATCGTAGAGGGCGCCATACTGGCCGGGGCGCAGCATCCAGCCGCGATACAACGCCAAATCTGGCGCCTCAGCAGGATCGACACGGCGTAGCGCCCGTCCGACGTTCCCTTCGACCAGCGCCTCGAAGTCGATAAGGCTCCAGCCAAAGCCAGCGTCTACCGCCGCAGCGACCTCGCGCACGTAGTCGGGATCAGGCTGGCTTGGCTTGAATGGCTCGCAGCAGAAGAGCAGGCGCATTGAACGACCACCCTGGATGGCGCGACGGGTTATGCGGCGGAGGCGCGCAATGGCTCGCCCATCTCATGCAGGAACGAGAGAATCTCGCGGTAGGACTGAAGCATGCTCGTCTCATGATACGAGACGCCGCGCTCCTCGCAGTACGCGCGGATGATGCGCTGCGCCTGCGCCAGATTGCCACGTGGCATCGCCGGAAAGAGATGATGCTCGATCTGGTAGTTCAACCCGCCGTACCACTCGTCGGTGAGGTAGCCGGCATAGACGTTGCGCGCGGTCAGCACCTGGCGGCGTAGGAAGTCGATCTTGCTGTTGTGCTCGGTGATGAGCATGCCCTTGTGATTCGGCGCGAAGACCGAGCCGAGGTACAGCCCGCTCGCCAACTGGTGGATGAGCACGAAGATGATCCCCTGCCAAAGAGGGAGCACGGCGAAGATCAGCCCGAAGTAGGCGATGTAGTGGAGCAGCAACAGCGCGACCTCCGTCTTCTGGTAGCGCGCCTTGCCCCGCGCGAGGAAGATCACGCTTGCCTTTTGCAAGTCCATCGCCACCAGCGTCAGCAGCGGAAAGAAGAAGAACGCCTGATGCGCGCCAATGAAGCGGTAGGCGCCCGCCTTGTTCAGCGCCTGCTCGCGTGAGAATGCGAGCATCGGAATGTCGATGTCGGGATCGCTATCCACCTCGTTGGGCTTGGCGTGGTGAGCATTGTGTTTACCTAGCCACCAGGAAAAGCTCATGCCGACGAGCAGGTTGCCATGAAACAGGCCGCTGAGGTCGTTCAGCCGGGTCGAGCCGAAGGGCTGGCGGTGGCCGGCGTCGTGCCCGACGAAGCCAAGTTGTGTCGTCACGAACGCAAAGAACAGTGCGACCAGACATTCCAGCCAGAAGGTCTCGCGCGCGGCGATGAAGGCCACGATGGCCACGACGACCAGGCTATCTACAATTAGGATGCGCGCCAGCGCTCTCCCTGGTCGCTTCTCGAGCAATCCTTGCTCCTTTACCAGTCGTTTCAACTCGGCGTACGACGCCCCATCCGTGTCCTGTCTGACAACCTCTATCTGTGTTGCCCTGGCTTGCGCCACCATGAACTGCTACTCTCTACACTCCGTACAGCAGGCGGACTGCCCATCCTGCGATCCCAGCGGGTTAGAGAGCGCGGCCATCCATTATGTTTCAGCATGATGTTCTCGGCTCATGATGGCCCTACACTTGTTCCTATCGCAGGAAGACAACCTCGAACAATGGCGCGCGATCACTTTCCGCAACATTTGATCGCAGCGCAGTTTCGTAGGTTTCAACGCGAGTTCGCCATCGACGACCATGACAGGAATACACGCTGAAACATTCCATTCTCTATTCCTCTCAAATTCATCAGAGCCATCGAATCCAGGTGATGAAATGGTTCGCCATGCGTGTGCTAGGTAAGAGGTATTCATGCCCAATATGAAGGTATTGGCTACAGGAGTGGCGGCGAGTGGCGCTGCAGGTGTAAGCCTCCTTGCCGGTGGCGCCATGTTCGCCCTTGGCCACCGCTTTGTTAGCGAGTTCACGCGCCCAGGGGTGAGTCTCATCCCCACGGCGCTCTCTGGGGCGGCTGGAAATTTCCTGAGGCCGTTGAGGAGCCGCCTCGCGAACGACAACGCAGCGTACGCTTTGTATCAGCAGATGGCGCGCTTCTACGCGGCGAGTTCTGGGCGCAACCACAGGCGGCGCCGACGATTATCATCAGCCACGGGTTTCACCTGCCCTCCGTCCATTTCCGTTCAGTCGCCGCACTGAGTATGCCTATGGGGCCAATATCCTGCTGTTCGACTATCGGGGACATGGTGAGAGCGCGCAGATACGCACGACCTGTGGCGCAGCGGAGGTCAATGACCTGATCGCTGCGGTCCAACTGGCGGCAGGACAAGCGGAAACCCAATCCAACGCCGTCTACATCCACGGATTCTCGATGGGAGCCGCCGTCGCCCTGCTGATGCCGCCGCAGCCTGCCGTGGCGGGCATCATCGCTGATAGTCCGTACGCGCGCCTGGATGAGATGATCCTGCCGGTCATCGCACAGATCTTCGACCAGGAGACGGCGCAACTTCGAGGCCCGGCGCGCGTCGTGCGCAGGCTAATTCCTCTGCTGGCGTATCTGACCCTCACCAGCGGACGGATCCTGTTCCGCGCGCGGTATCATCGCCAGCTCGTTGCGCGCCCAGAGCGAGCGATCCAGCGGCGCCCATGGGCGAAGACACGCGAGTCACATACCGAGGCGCCACCGATGCTTTTGATCCACGCCGAGCGCGATCCCTTGATCGCCGTGCGTCATGCCCACCGTCTCGTGGCGGTTGCGCGCCTGGTGGGAACCCCAGTGCAAGCGTATTACACTCCCTCCCCGATCCATTGCGGCTCGTACGGGCATGATCCCCAACGCTACATGGCGCTCGTGCAACAGTTTCTCGCGGCATGAGCTTGCCAGAGGCAATGATCATGGCTTGAGCGCAGACGCAGAGATGACGCAGTAGTCCATTGCGGCTGAACGAACGCAAGCGCGTCAAGTACGCCCGTCAACTCATGGGCCAATGGCCGTGCATAGAGGCAGTCAACTCATGGCTCGGAGAAACGGCGCACATCTTTGTGTGGTACACTCTCAACGCAAGTGATTGCGTCTCTCCTTAGCCGTATGGCTGCTTCTTTAGCCTGAGATGGCCTAGTCCCCCTTCTTGCGCTCACCCTTCCCATACTCCTCCTGGGTTGCGCGCCACCAGCGCTGACAGTCGGGTCATGCGCGGACGTATTGGTTGGACCTCGTCCCACCTCGCGTGTCATTTGCCATCCAGCCAAGGAGCATTGACTGCTATGAGTATCCGTATCTATGTCGGCAACCTCCCCTACACGTATCGTGAGGAGGAGATCGCCCAACTGTTTGCCCCCTATGGTGAAGT
>CAVTFE010000027.1:0-24773 GCA_963733745.1 uncultured bacterium | reverse complement strand
TCACCTTCACGCCGGGCTCCGACTCGAGCCTGGTCTCGCGATCCGCGAACACGTAGAGCTGCCCGCCGCGCGCGCGCACGACTTGCATGTTCGACTTGAGCTTGTCGAGCAGGTCGTTATTCGGGGCGACGACGATCACCGGCATCTCCTCGTCGATCAGCGCGAGCGGCCCGTGCTTGAGCTCGCCCGCCGCGTACGCCTCGGCGTGGATGTACGAAATCTCCTTGAGCTTCAGAGCGCCTTCCATCGCGATCGGCCACATCGGGCCGCGGCCGAGGAACAGCGTGTGGTGCTTCTCGACGAAGTCCTCGGCGAGCAGCTGCAGCATGTCGTTCATCTGCGAGCACTTGCTCGACTGCCGCCGCCGCATGATAGAGATGAGCGATGAGCTCGGGTCGCGCTTCGCGGTGAGGCCGCGATGGCGCCCGAACATCAGCGTGATGAGCAGGATCGACAAGAGCTGCGTCGTAAAAGCTTTCGTGCTCGCGACGCCGATCTCGGGCCCGGCCTGCGTCATCATCACGAGGTCGGAACTCGCGGCTCATCGAGCTGTGCGCGCTGTTGCAGATCGCTGAGCGAGCCCACCGTAGCCGCCCTGCTTCGCCATCCGCAGCGCCTCGAGCGTGTCGGCGGTCTCGCCGGACTGCGACAGCGTGATGACGACCGGCAAGATGAGGCGGGGACGACCCCAGCGATAGGCCAGCAGGCGCAGCAGGCGCAGCAGGCGCAGCAGGCGCAGCAGGCGCAGCAGGCGCAGCAGGCGCAGCAGGCGGCGAACGGTCGCCGCGCTCAGGCAGATGCCGACCCGTTGCGCCAGCTATGCCACCAACGTTCCCGTCGTCCAGTAGCCGAAGCGATACCCCAGCCGGGCAGGCGTCTGCTCCACCGCCTGGCAGAGCGCGCTGCGGGCGACCGCGTCCGCCTTGCGCGGCCGCCCCGACCTAGGGCGGTCCTGCAGCCCGCTCTCCCCCTCCTGCTGATAGCGCTCCACCCAGCGCTTGACCGTGGCCTCGTCGCACTCGAAGATGGCGGCGATCTGCGCGAGGGAGTGCCACGACTCGCCAAGAGCACCATGCGCATCCGGTCACTCACCCGTCCGACCGCGCGCCGGGCCAAGTCTTTCAACCGTCGTCGTTCGCTCTCTGCCAGGGGACCAAGACTGCTCATGGCCTTCCCTCCTCTCCTGTGCCAGAAAGGATAGTCCCCCGACCTTCAAACGCCAAGAACTTTTGTCACTTTACCTAGTGCCGACGGAAAGAACGAGTGGAATCCGATGCTCGATGGCAAAGAGCTTGAGTGCATCCGGCGTTAAGTAGCTCTTGGCGACAATTGCCGCCAACTGCGCCCCAATGGACGAATCAGTCACGGCGTCGATCGCATTGGAAACGACCTGCGCAAGCAGGAGTTGAATGACATAGGTGATCGCCAGCCCGATGAGGAGCGCCGCCGCCGCGCCAAGCGCCGCCATCCACCAGACATTCACCGCGACTCGCGCTGAAAGATTGCGAAGAAGGAAGGCCTGAAGCGAGGTGCTCGGCACGACGCCAGTAGGGTTGGCGTCCGGCCCCAGCAATTTGATAGTAACTGGCGCCTCGCGCGCCCAACTTTGCTGGTCAGCCATAGGGGGCAGGGTCGAAGATGGCGACCATGGGGGATTGCCAGGGGGAGCATACGGCTGCGACAGAGGGCCGGTGTAGGGTTGTGAAGGGACGCTGGGGTACGGTTGCGAGGGAGCGCCCGCATAATATGGATAGGAGGGGACCGCAGGATAGGGCTGCGATGGGGTAGTGGGCGCGCCATACGGTGGAGGATAGGAGGGGTGTCCGGAATATTGCGGATAAGGAGGGAATGGAGGGCCTGCGAGTGGCTGAGACTGTGGTGAGGGAGAAGGCGCTGGTTGTCCCTCCATGCTCAAGGGAGTAGAGCAATTCATGCAGAACCGCGCGCCAACTGGATTTTCCGTTTGGCATGTCGGACAGATCATAACCTGACCTCCACTGAATCGATTACCGCCAGAACAACGCTACTACTCTCGACACGCATCTCCTGAATAGATCGACATGGTGAGCAACACGGAGAGTAACACGGAGAGTGGACCTTGCCGGGGGCGCTGGCTCTTGCCCGTAGCCATCGTTCAACTAGGACACGTCAGGCGAAGGCCTGGCGCGGGTCGGGCGACAGGATAGTCGTGTAAATGCGCCAGGCAGTAGCGGCGCCTGGAACAAAAATAGATCGGCCATCTGGGGCTCCGATTTGGTTTGTTGTGGCCATTATACAGAGACTGTCAATAGTGGTCAAGCGCGCTTGCACTATCAGAAAAACGCCTGACTCTCTAAGGAATGCAGAAGAGAGGAGAGGTCAGTTGCGTGAGTCATGTAGCAATCACTCCCCTGGACCCATTTCTGCTCAGAGCGCTCGGATCTATGGCGATCGCGGGC
This sequence comes from uncultured bacterium, assembly GCA_963733745.1. Classification (GTDB taxonomy): domain Bacteria; phylum Chloroflexota; class Ktedonobacteria; order Ktedonobacterales; family JADMIN01; genus DASWAC01. The sequence continues at coordinate 22,335 of CAVTFE010000027.1, read as the reverse complement.
GGGGCTCCCTGGCCCCCCAATGGGACGATTGCCATACGACCGATACAGCAGAAGAGGCGCGCCGCAGGCGCTCGGCTATGCTCCCACTGCGCCGCGACCAGCCACACGCCCCTGGTCTGATCCCTACCGAGGGATGAGCGCTGGGGGCGTTGTCGCATCAAGCGTTATTCATGTGGCTATCGCAGGAATTGCCAGATCGTTTCACGCTGATATTCGGTTGCGGCTGCCAAGACTATGCGTTATCGCCGATACCAGCGGCGTGGAGACTGCTTTTCAGTAGCTAGACAGAGTCATCATCCTCTTTGCGAAACAGACCGATGATCACATCACCCATGATGCCGAATACATCTACCAAAACATGGAACAGAAACAGAGCCGCTCCTGCAACGGCATGCAAGACGATTAAGAGCAGGTCTTCCACAGTGATCTGCCTCCCTGAAACAAGCGCCAGTATATCGCACAGCGGGTATTGCGCGCCATCCGTATGGTATCGAATTTGCTTGGGTCGCTCCGTGTCGAGGCGCCACTAACCAAACCCCTTGTGTCCACTCCCTCCCAGCGAGGGTGAACCACAGGCGAATGCCTCTCTGTCGAGGCGCGACCGCTCTCAGGCCAGGGCGATATCGCCATAAGCGCCCTCGACGCGCCTGATGGCTGGCTGCGCTGCTGACGCCCGACAACTATAGCAGTGTCCGCAAGCCCTGCCCTGTGAATGAATCGGATATCTGAGCGACCTGCTCTGGCGTTCCCTCGGCGATCACCCTGCCGCCCGCCGCGCCGCCTTCCGGGCCAAGGTCAACCACCCAGTCCGCCGTCTTGACGACCTCCAGGTTGTGCTCTACCACCAGCACGGTGGCGCCCGCCTCCACGAGGCGCTGGAGGACGCCCAAGCAGACGCGCGGTATCCGCCAAATGTAAGCCGGTGGTTGGCTCGTCGAGGAGGTAGAGCGTGCGCCCCGTGGCGCGACGCCCCAGCTCCTTCGCCAGCTTGATGCGCTGCGCCTCGCCACCCGAGAGCGTCGTGGCGGGCTGGCCGAGCTGGAGATAGCCGAGGCCGACATCGGTGAGCGCCTTGAGCCGCGAGAACGCGGCGGGAACATCCTCAAACAATGCCAGGGCATCCTCGACGGTGTGATCGAGGATCTGGGAGATGTCGTGGTCGTGGTAGCGCGCGGCGAGCGTCTCACGGGTGAAGCGCCGTCCGTGGCAGGCCGGGCAGCGCACTTCCGCGTCGGGCAGAAGCTGCATCTTGACGGCCAGAACCCCAGCGCCCTGGCAGCGCTCACAGCGCCCACCGGGAACGTTGAACGAGAAGTGTCTGGCTGAGAGACCCAGGCGGCGCGCCTCGGCAGTGGCCGCGAAGGCTTCGCGGATCGGGGTGAACGCGTCGGAATAGGTCGCGGCGTTCGAGCGCGGGAGGCGTCCGATGTGTTCCTGATCGATGGTGATGACCTTGTCGAGGAAGTCAAGGCCCTCGATGGCGTCATGCTCGCCGGGGAGCTCGCTGGAGCCATACAGGCGCGGCGCGGAGGGCGCGGTCGAGGATGTCGAAGACCAGCGACGACTTCCCGGACCCGGAGACACCCGTCACGGCGATCAGTAGGCCTAGTGGCAGGCGCACGGTCATGTTCTGGAGGTTATGCTCGCGCGCGCCGTGGATGACGATGGCGTTGTCGCCTGGCGCGCGACGCCTGCGTGGGATGGGGATGGACGCTCGCCCAGCCAGATAGTCGCCGGTGAGCGATCCGGATTGCCCGGCGACCTCAGAAGGCGCGCCAGCGGCGACCACCTGCCCACCATGCTTGCCCGCGCCGGGACCGAAGTCAACCACATAGTCCGCGGCGGCGATCACATCGAGGTCATGCTCGATGACGAGGACGGTGTTGCCGAGGTCGCGCAGACGGCGCAGGACGCCGATCAGGCGTTGGGTGTCGCGCTGGTGCAGCCCGATGGTCGGCTCGTCGAAGACGTAGAGTACGCCGCTCAGCTCGGAGCCAAGCAGCGACGCCAGGCGCAGACGCTGCGCCTCGCCAGCGGAAAGCGACGGCGTCCCACGCTCCAGCGTCAGGTAGCCTGCGCCGACCTCGATCAGCCGTCTGATGCCTACATCCAAGCTGGCCAGGACAGGTCCGGAGACGAGCCGCTCATCCGAGCTGAAAACAGCGGGAAGATCGTCCAGCCAGGGGCCCAGCGCTTCGAGCGAGAGATGCGATAGCGCGACGATGGTCTCTCCGTTGACGGTCACGGCTCGGCTTTCGGGACGCAGACGCGAGCCTTCGCAGTCGGGGCAGGTCTGGGTGACCAGAAAATCTTCCAGCTTGTCGCGGTAGCCGGCCTCTCCGGCATGCGCGCTGATGTGGTCGGCGTAGCGCCGCAAGAGGCTAGTGGCGCCGCCCTCGAAGCGCCCTCCACGGACAGTAGCCGGTGGCTTGTTGGTGGGGAAGTGGCGGCGAAAGCGCGCGCTCTCCACGCCGAAGAGCAACAGATCGCGCTGGGGCGGCGTGTAGTCCTTGACCGGCAGCGCGAGGTCCCAGGCGAAGCCGTAGTGGGCTGCTGCTGCCCGCAGGATGGCGGCGTGATAGTTGATTTGAAAGGTATCCCAACCCGAGACGGCGCCATCCAGGACGCTCTTGCGCTCGTCCACCAGCCGGCTGATGTTGGCCTCGTGGACGCTGCCGAGTCCAGTGCAGGTGGAGCAGGCTCCCTCTGGCTTGTTGAAAGAGAAATGCGCCATGCTGATCTCCGGCACGGGCGCGCCACAGTGTGGGCAGGGAAACGTCTCTTCCAGAGCGCCGCCATCGTCGTTTGAGGTAGCGTCGCTCTCCCAGTCTGTGTCGGAAACATCGAATGCGGGCGGAACATCTTTTCCGCAGGTGGGGCAGGGGCGGTGGCCTAGGCGAGCGAAGAGCACGCGCAGGTAGGTGTAGACGTCGGTGGTCGTGCCAACCGTGGAGCGCGGGCTGTGGTTGCTGAGTCGCTGATCCACGCTGACCGTCGGCGAGAGTCCAGTGATCGAGTCGACTGGAGGCTTCGCCATGCCAAAGGGGACCATGCCAAGCGATTCCAGGTACTGACGCTGCCCCTCCCTGTGCAGGATGTCGAAGCCGAGGGTGGACTTGCCGGAGCCAGAGAGACCAGTCAGGACGACAAACTGGTTCTTCGGGATCGAGAGGGTAATGTTCTTCAGGTTGTGCAGCCGGGCGCCGCGAACAGTGATGTGATCGGTGATGTGATCGGCCATTTGGCCTCCAGGGCTGGCGCATTGGAGAGGAGAACGACGATAATGGCACCACTTCAAGTGTCATCCTATAACCGTTGCAAGAATCTACTACTCTCCACCATCCTCAGCCGCACAGGCGCAGAAAGGTGTGCTGCGGCTGAGACGATTGCAGGTAGGCGGTCTTGAGCCAGCCAGGATAGTAGCAGATCTTCCCCGCGCACTGCGGGCGGGCATGGGAGCCCGGCGGGGGCAACAGCAGCCCCGCGCCCATCCCTGTGTAGGAGACAGGCTTGACTGATGCGTCACGCACCTGAGACGGATGCCAGACACTTGTGGTTTGCATCTGCGTGAGAAGTGTCACGCCAAGACGAGCGATATTGAGGGAGGCGGCATAGTCGCGGTCGGCGTTGTAGCCGCACTCCCCACACCAGAGCCAGCGCCCCTCCTTCACGACCTTGCTCCGGTCTGACGGGGAGCGATAGGTGGGGGCGGCTTGGCCACAGCGGGGGCAGGTGTGCGAGGTGTGCTGGGGTGGGACGGTGCGCAAGCGGACTCCAGCGAGCAAGCACTTGTACTTGAGCAGTCGCCAGATCTCACCGCGAATGGTGGTGTTCTTGCGGTATTGCCGCCAACGGCCCTTCACCCCTTTGCCCCGGCCCGGACTCGTGAGGGTCGTGAGATTCTCTATCGCGACCAGCGAGCAGCCGTGGACACGGGCGAGCAGGAGGATCACATTGCTCGCCAGGTGGGCCAGAGCGCGATTCCGGGCGTTATACCTGCGCCAGCAGCGGCTCTTCTCATCCAAGAGCGCCTGGATGCGTCCGGCGTACCAGGCGCTCTTGGGGTGATTCTCGGGGAGGGCGTCTCGTTCCCGCTTGTACCGGTGCACTTTGTGCTGGAGGTGGTCGATCTGGCGGCGGGTGCGGGCTTGGCGTCCATCGAAGCCACCAGTGTCGAGGAAGAACGGCCTGCCCACTTGCTGGCTCTTCTCATCCCCCTCGTTGGCGGCCACTGCCGTGGCAGTGATCAGGGTATGCACGCCCCAGTCGACCCCCAGGACGTACGCGACCTCCCCCCAAGCCGGCAGCGGATGCAGCGGCGGGACGGCGAGCGCCAGATCGAGGAGGGAGTAGCGCCCCCCTGACGTTGCGACCACCTCGCGCAGCGTGGGAGCCAACAGCGCTGCCCCGGCCTGCAGCCGTGCCAGGAGGCGCTCGGGAAGCGGGATGATCGCCTCGTCGCTGCGCCAGCCCCACGCCCCGTCGGGGTCCGGGCAGCGGAAGCGAAACCGGACGACGCCCGCCTCCAGGTCGAGGGCGAGGCGATAGGCTTGCCCCTGCTCACCACCATCATCGCCGGCATAGGATAGCAACCCGCTTCTCACCAGCGGAATCGGTTGCAACTCCTCGTAGGTGGCAGGGAAGCGCTCGTGGAGGAGGAAGAAGTTGCAGCACTGCTCGACCACGTTTTGCCGCGCCATGAAGCTCGCATCGTCCGCATCGGGATCGCGTTGGAGGGAAGCGACAGCCGCGGCAATGACCGTGCGCTCCTTGCCTGCTTGCCGCGTCTCGGTCTTGGCGCGAATGAATCCCGCGCTCAGGAGGGGCAGGATCTGCAAGAAGTTCTGCTTGCGGCTGGCCTGGGCGCGCAGGATGCGACCGACTACCTCCGCCTCACAGCGCCACTGCCGACTCCCATGGGGCTCCGGGCTGGACAGGAGGGCGTCCACCTGTTTCCAGGCGGGACCGGAGCGCTCGGCCGCGAAGGCATCCAGCTGCGGCCAGAGGGTGGTGAGCGCCCGGTTGATGACGGCCCGGCTGGCGTCGAGGAGCCGCAGCGCGTCGGCCTGGGCTTCATCGGGCAGGCGGAGGTCATAGCTCAAGGGCTGCGCGCCGCGGGTCCCCACCATGCCGCTCCTGAGGAACAGATGTTCGCTTCCTGCCCGCACGATACGCTCTCCGCCACTCAACGGCAAGAAAGTGACAGAAAGTACTGGAGAACTGGACTGTTCAGGGACCTTTCATGAACTCTGGTGTGGTAGTGGAGGGTTGAGTCAACACTCTCCTAGATAAACCCAGGAGATTCTCGGAGCACGCACATGGCAACCCATCACGTTAGCTCCTGAAGGGCCTGCCCGGCCCCGGTTGGACAGTTGACTCCATCGCGGCGTGGTTAGCTCGAAAACCGCCGCTCAAGCGGAGCGCACCCGTTCCAATTTGCGCTCATGCTTTTACCCAAGCGAGCGAGTTAGCTTGGAACTCCCCAAAACATGATTGATTTGGCAAGGTGCAAGTGTCCTACCAGATGATTCTCGCACATTGGCGAGGAGACGGAAAGGAGAGTGGGCTAAAGCCCGCATACGCCTGACCACACGGGATATATCCTGCGGCCTGCGGCGGCCCAAAGCCCTATTCTGTCAGAGAACGAGGTGGATCAGCGGTTCTCGCGCGCCTGCTTCTGGATCATCTCGTCGATCAGGGCGATGATTGTGTGGGCGCGTCGCTCCTGGTCGCTAAGTGTCGAAATCCAGCGGTCGGAGGCCAGGCGCGCGTCTTCGTCGGGGCGAGGGGTATCGAGTGCGCGGCGCAGGTCGGTGGTCTCACCACGGTCGAGCTGAATCAGCATGCGCAGAATGGCCGCCGTGCTGTATCCGGCGCGCGACATCATGCGGATGACGCGTAGACGGCTGATTTCCCGCGTCCCATAGCGCCGGTAGCCGTTGATGGGGTCGCGTGGGATGTCGATCAGCCCGTTGCGGTCCCAGTTGCGCACGATGTCGAGAGAAACGCCCAATAGGCGCGCCACCTGTCCGATCTGGAGCGGCGGAGCGGCGCCCTCGGCTGGTGGGCCAAAAGCCCCAGCGTTCGAGTTGCGCAGCGGCTGCGTCGGCCTGGACGCGTTCGGCGCGCACGAGGGCCAGATGGTTGTGGGCGAGTTCCCGCGCGCTGCGCAGATCGCCGCTGACGGTTGCCTGAACGATGCGCACGCCAGACTGGAAGATGGCTGTGCCGAGATACTGGTTGCAATAGACCTGGCGCGCTACGCGCATACAGTCGAGGTGGCGCTGGGTGAAGCGGCGATAGCCGGACGGGCTGCGCTCGACAGGCGGCAGGATGCCGCGATCCACATAGCGGCGCACGGTATTGGGGTGGGCGCCGACGGCTCTAGCCAGGTCCGACGTGCGCAGATAGCTCATAGCGGGCAAGCTCCGGGCTGATGGGATGATACCGCTTCAGATTATCGCGTCTGCGCCAAACCTCGATCAAGTGTGGCGCGAGGATGCGTATATCTGCGCTTTCCTGTGGTACGATTGCCGCACAACCGATGTTCCGGAGGAGCCGCGCCACATGTCTGAGAATCTTCCCGCCACGCCGCGCCCATCCGCCGCCCTCGCCCTGCTGCGCGACGCCATACAGGATGGCAAAGAGGGTATCGAGGTCTTCATGGTGCGGCGGCACATCCAAAGCGACTTCGCGCCCGATGTCTTCGTCTTTCCCGGCGGCACGGTCAAGCAGGAAGATCGTACACTCGAATCCAGCATGAGGGCTACCGCACAGGACGGCCCCACCGCTCTTGGGACGGGCTTTCGCGCGGCGGCGATCCGCGAGTGCTTCGAGGAGGCTGGCGTCCTGCTGGCGCGCCGTGGCGACCAGCCACTCGACTTCACCGGCGTGGAGGCCGAACGTTTCGCCAGCTACCGCGCGCAACTCCAGCGCAAGGAGATCACGCTCAATGAGATCGTGGCGGGGGAAGGACTGACACTGATGACCGACGCGTTGCTGCACTGGGCGCACTGGATCACCCCCGATGCATGGCCCAAGCGCTTCGACACCCACTTCTTCCTCGCCGAAGCGCCGCAGGGACAGCTTGCCGCGCACGACGACCTGGAGACGACGGAGAGCGTCTGGATCGCGCCTGAGGTCGCGCTCAGCGGCTTCGAGTCTGGCGCATTTCCGCTCGTCTTCGCCACCGTCCACCAACTGCGCGATCTGAGCGAATTCGCCAGTTACGCCAGGGCGCGCGAGCGGTTCGCGGGCGTGACGCCGGAGACCATTATGCCGCGTATTGTCGAGCGCGAGGGGGCCAGCGTCATCCTGATGCCTGGCGAGGAGTGAACAACGAGTGAGCGTAGAGCGGGAGAAGGATGGCGCGTCGATGGCGGCGCCGCGTGGCGTTCTGCGCGTCCTGGCGCCCAATCCCTCGCTGATGACTGGGCCAGGCACCAATTCGTTCATTGTCACCAGCGCGACAGGTGGCTGCGCGGTCATCGATCCTGGACCGGACATCGTATCGCATCTGGACGCGCTCGCCGAGCTGGCGGCGACGCACGGCGGCGCGCAGGCGATTCTCATCACGCATGGCCATCCTGACCACATGGAGGGCGCGGCGGGGCTGCGCGAACGGACGGGCGCGCCGATCCTGGCGTGGAGCCGCGAGGGAGTTCCTGTAGCCGACCAGACGCTTCAGGACGACGAGGTTCTGGAGCTGGGCGAGCGCACGCTGCGGGTTATCTACACGCCGGGGCATCGTTTCGACCACGTCTGTTTCTTGCTGGAGGATGCGCGTGCTCTCTTCGCCGGTGATCTGGTCGCGGGCGTCGGGACGGTGGTGATCGCGCCACCGGAGGGCGATCTGCTCGACTACATGGCCTCGCTGCGGCGGCTGCTCGCCCTTGACCTGAACGTTATCCTGCCTGCGCATGGGCCGGAGATTGACGCTCCGCGCGCGCTGCTCGAACACTATCTGGCGCATCGTGAGGAGCGGGAGCGTCAGGTACTCGACGGCCTTGCCGCTGGTCCAGCGACTATTCCCATGCTGGTCGCGCGTATTTATACTGACGTGGACCCACAACTCCATCCCGTCGCCACGCTCTCCGTCGAGGCGCATTTGCTCAAGCTGGAGCGTGAGGATCGGGTCGCACGCGAGGGCGCAATTCCCGCGGAGGCTGTCTGGCGCCTGCGCTAGCCTGTAGGAAGCACGTTCACATGAGCGACCATACGAAACGCCGGTACGTATAGGTCAATAGTTTCAATGCGCTGGCTGGCACACTTGAGGGAGGACTGGGATGCCACAGGCTCGCCGGACAATTTATATCGTCATCGGAAGCGCGCTCTGCCTTGGCAGCGTTCTCATCTTCTACGCCGCCGCGCATCAATGGTTTCCCCTGTTTATGAATCCTTCAGAAGCGCTGGGACACAGGCCAAATCTGGCGCTCATCGCGCTGTTGGGAGTCGTCGCGCTCGCGGGCGGTATCAGCTTCCTGGCCAGGGCATTCTTACCGCCGACGGTCAACCAACGCATCGTCGGCATGATTTTGGGCGTCACGCTATGTGTCGTCGCTGCTTTGGCGCTCGCCTACATGGCGCAGGGATGGGCAGGCTCGATTAGCCGGAACGATGAATCCCAATATATCCTTGCCTGGGCGGTTCTGGGCGTGGTGAGCCTCGTCGTGCTCTTCACTGGAGCCAGGGCGATCTATGATGTGAGACAAGAAGCCCTCAGGAGTCCCAAAAACAGCGCTCGACACACGCCGCAGAGCATCTTCTAGCGTCCGAGCAGGACGGTCGCCGGTAGAGCGAGCGAAAGCAGCCATCCCACAATCAACGCCAGCGCGCAGATGAGGATTAGAGTCAGCGCGCTCCGTCGCGAGCCGCTTTGCTGGATGGGCGCATTCGGCTGTTGCGGCGAACTGGCAGTGGCCGGAGTCTGGCGGGTCGCTTGCCCTTCGGCGAAGCGCAGAAGGCGTGGATCAATCTTCGCCCACTGCTGTATCTCTTTGAGTTGATCGAGCCGCGTCTCAAGGGTGTGGATGGCCATCGCCGCGTCAGGATTCAACTCGACAAGTGGTCCACTCGCCACGCTGCCTTCCACCGCCGCCGTGCTAGCCTTGGTCGGCTGGAGGTCACGCGCCGCCGCCTGTAACGCGTCGCGGTACTCATCCTCGACTGTCGCGATCTCACGCGCCAGCGCGACGCCGGCCCCACTCTGGCGTGTCGCTTGCGATGACATAGATGCCTCCTCTTTCCTGGCGTCATCCCTGCGCATTTACGGTCTGATTGGTATGGTACCATGGCCCTGTGGCGTAAGAGATATGAGGATGACCAACGGCCCAGCGAAACAGCGATTGCGCATAACGTGACCGGATTTGCGGGAGGAGAGAGCAGACGACTCAGGACGATATCAGGAGCGAGCCAATGCCTATCACGACGATTGAGGACTACATGCGTATGGCGCGCCAGAGCTTCCTGCCGGAGTATGCGCATGGACGAAGTGCAGTGCTGCAGTATCACTTCACAGGTCGTGTGACGGGAAGTTGCTACGTGCGGATTGAGAATGACACGCTGCTCGTCGCGCAGGGGACGCATCCGAGTCCAATGACCACGGTATGGGTCGATTTCGATCTCTGGCTGCGCATTCTTCGCTACGAGGTGGATGGCCTGATGGCCTATCAGGCGGGGCAGTATCAGGTGGAGGGCGACCTCGAGACGTTGATGGAATCCGATACCTGGTTTCGGCGCTGATCGCCACCCAAGTTCCCTTGCCTGCAATGATCCACCGCCGCGTGCTAGACTGACGCTCAACAGACGAAGCAGGAAGGCGCCAGTGGGACGGCTGTACGAGCGATGGCTGAAACTGACAACACTGATCTGACGGGGGCGCCAAACAAAACCCAGGGCCGCGCGCCGCGCGAACGCCTCGACGTGTTGCTGACCCGGCGTGGATTGGCGCCGACACGCGAGCGTGCGCGAGCGTTCATCATGGCGGGCGTCGTGCTGGTGGATGGACGCGAGGCGCTGAAGCCGGGCGCGCTCACGCGGACAGACGCCGCAATCGAGATCGTCGCCCAGCCCGCCGAGACCCGCTATGTCAGCCGCGGCGGCCTGAAACTCGAACGCGCGCTTGAGGCGTTTCAACTGGATCCAGCAGGCCGCGTCTGCCTCGACGTTGGCGCTTCGACGGGTGGGTTCACCGATGTCCTGCTGCGGGCAGGCGCGCGCAGAGTGTACGCCGTGGACGTTGGCTACGGACAACTCGCCTGGTCGCTGCGCACCGATCCGCGTGTTATCACGATGGAGCGGACCAACATCCGCACACTGACCGCGTTGCCGGAGCCTGTCGAGGCCGCCGTGATCGACGCATCGTTCATCTCACTGCGCCTGGTATTGCCGCCGGTCGCCGCGCTGCTCGCCCCTGGCGGTTGGGTTATGGCGCTGGTGAAGCCCCAGTTCGAGGCTGGGCGCGCCGAGGCGAATCGTGGCGGAGGCGTCATCTCCGATCCTGAGGTTCACCTGCGTGTGCTGCGGGATCTGCTGGAGTGGCTAAGCAAATGGCCAGCACGCGCGCCAGATACACAATTTCTAGTTCCACATAGCCTCGTTGGCTCACCTATCGCCGGACGCGAGGGCAATCACGAGTATCTGCTGGAGTTGCGCGCTCAGCACGCTCACGGCGCCAACCTGGTAGACACGCCGCTCGATGACGCTGCGCTTCGACGCATAATAGAGAATACCTTCGCCCCGACGATTGTGGCGGAGGATGAAGATAGCGGAGGGTGATGGATGCGTTACGTCGTGGGGATCGATGGCGGTGGCACGAAGACCACCGCAGCGGTCGTGGGCGAGGATAGCAAGCTGGTCGCCAGCGCGACCTTCGGGCCGTCGAACCGGCGCTCGGTCGGGATGGAGGCCGCCAGCGCCAATATCGCCGAGGCGGTGACTGAGGCGCTGCAAAAGGCGGGGGTCTCGCTGGGCGATTTGGCGGGTATTTGCATGTGCCTCGCTGGCTTCGACACCGATCTGGACCTCTCCGTGCCACAGCGCACCCTTCGCATCCTGAACTACACTGGCGCGGCTATCTTCGAGAATGACGTGGTGGGCGCGTGGGCAGGCGCGACCGCCGTCAACCCAGGCATCGTCGTCATCGCCGGCACGGGCGCGACGGCGCTGGGAATGAATAGGCGCGGCGAGTTCTGGCGCACGGATGGCTGGGATACCTTGCTCGGCGATCAGGGAAGTGGCTATGCGCTGGGCCTGGCCGCGATCCACATCGTGATGCGCATGCTCGACGGCCGCATCGCGCCGTCGCCGCTCGTCCACGCGCTGAGCCAGGCCTATGGCGTGCATTCGGCCGAGGACATGCGCCGGCTCGTGGATAGCACTCCTTTCGGCAAGTATGAGGTGGCGTCCTTCGCACGCTACGTCTCCGAAACAGCGCAGGCAGGTGATCCTATCGCGCGTGATCTCCTGCGTCAGGCAGGTGAGGCGCTCGCGGAGAACGTTGCGGCGATTGTGCGCATTCTCGATATGAAGGATGATGAGTTTCCGATCTCGACAGTCGGCAGCGTGATTCGCGACGATCCCTGGGTCGCCAAGCCATTCGAGGCGGCGGTGAAGATGCTCGCGCCGCGCGCCGCGCTACGCTTGCCACTGCATCCTCCCGAGATGGGCGCGGCGTTGCTCTGCTCCGCTCGCCTGGCGGAGGATGACCTGGGCAGTTGGACACTGGGCACGGGCAAGCGAAGCATCCGCCGCAGCATGAACATAGACGATCTGCCTACGTCGTGAGCAAGGCCCAGATGGCGCCGGGCTTTGACTGATCAGGGGCGTTGCTGTACGCTATGCCCGCAGACATGGGCCGACCAGCGCAGCGCTCCACAGCCTGCGTATCGAGGGCAGGCGATCACCAGGTTATGACAAATCCCGATCCAACAACCGCGCGTCCTCCAGACCAGTCCGCAGTCAACGGGGCCTGGGAGCCAATACTGGACGAGCCGGGCGCTGAGACACGCAAGAGCTATAGTTGGGGGCGCGATCTTCCCGCGTTGCGTCTCAATGGACCACCGGACGCGGAGAGAGCGCGACGACCGGTATCGACGCCGCCGGTCTACCGCACGAAGCCGCCGTGGTATCTGCGGCCTGTGCGGATTTTGCTGGGGCTGGGGTTGCTCACCGTAGCCTGGGGTCTCGCCATGCTCCTCATGGGCTGGGGTGAGTCTATTTTGGCGACGGCGCCGCAGATGTGGTTGGCCGAGTGGAGTGATTTCTATTTCGCGCTGCACGTTGCAGGCGCGCTCTTGCTGGCGGTGGCGACGCTGGCGATCTTTGTTGTGGGCGTGTTCTCGCTGCTCATCGGCTTCACCGCGCGGGGCTGGTAGCCGGGTCGGTCGCGCCGCTCGACTCTCCCTCATCCACTGATGGCGGCAAGGGCAGTCCTGCTATTTCTCGCGCCTGGAGCATGAAGACGCGCTCCTTCTCCCAGTCTGACTTACCAGGGGCTAGCTCTGGAATTGGCGTCTCCAGCAGCGCGGTCGTGTGCGCGAGCTCTGGATGGCGCAGAAATGTCCGCATCCCTTCTAAAGCGATCTGCCCCTCATCCAGGCGCGCATGCACGTCACGATGGCTGCCCAGCGCCTCGCGCGCGTCGTTGACGTGGAGCACGGGAACGCGCGCCAGTCCAATCGTGCGGTCGATCTCGGCGACCGTCGCCTGCGCGCCCTGAACCGTGCCGACATCGTAGCCAGCGCCCCACAGGTGCGAGATGTCGATGCAGACGCCGAGGTGAGGCGCATACTGCGACGCCTGATCCAGCGCGCGCGCCAGGTTCTCCATGCGGTAACCGAGCTTGCCACCGCCGCCGGTGTCGTTCTCCAGCAACAGCATGACGCCGTCAGGAGCATCCGTGAGTGTTCGCTCTATGCCCTGTGCGAGCCGGATCAGTCCGGCCTCCTCGCCGCTGCCCGTGTGGCTGCCGATATGGAAGACGACGCTTCCAGCGCCAAACGCTTTCGCGCGGCGCATAGTCACCTGCAGGAGTGAGATCGAGCGCTCGAAGATGTCGTCTCGTGGCGAGGCAAGGTTGATGATGTATGCGGCGTGAACCACAACCGGCCAGCCAAGCTCCTCGGCGCGCGTACGAAAGGCGCTCTCGGCGGCGGGGTTGGGCGCGGGAGGCTGCCAGGCGCGCGGATTCGTCACGAAGATCTGCAAGGTATCGCCGCCAATCTCCTGTGTCAACTGAAGCGCCTGTGTGGCGTGCGATCCAACGGGCATGTGGCGACCCATGCGCATGCGTAATCCTCTTCCTGTCTTGTCTTGGCCGGATCATTGGTCCGTTGCTGGTGGAGTTGGCGGCTCTTCTTCCAGCGCGACTGACTGCCGCACGCGCTGCGCCGCGCGACTGCGCTCTGCCTCGGCCTCGGTCGTGGGAACTTCTGGCTTGGGCAGCGCGTCCAGACTGGTGAGGCCGAACTGCTGGAGGAACTCCGGCGTTGTGCCGAAGAGCGCCGGTCGTCCAACGGTGGCGGCGCGCCCAACCTCGATCACGAGGCCATGCTGGAGGAGACTAGCCAGCGCGCGGTCGCTATTGACGCCGCGGATGAACTCGATCTGCGAGCGGGTAATCGGCTGACGATAGGCGACGACGGCGAGCGTCTCCAGCGCGGCGGTGGTCAGCTTGACCTGTGTGGGCAGTCCCAGTAGCGCGGCGACGAACCGCGCATTCTCTGGCGCCGAGACGAATTGCGCTGTGTTGCCGAGGAGTTGGACGCGCAGACCACGTCCCTGCGTCTCACATTCCGCCGCCAGCGAGCGCGTTGCCTCGCGTAGACGCCGCTCCTCGACCAGGAGCAGCCGTCGCAACTCGCCGAAGTCGAGCGGACGCCCAGCGACGAAGAGCAGGCTCTCGATGACCGAGCGCAGTTGTTCGAGCGAGAGCAGGCTTGCGGGCAACCCGACCGTCTGCGCCTCGACGGGACTGGCCTCCAGCGAGGGCAACCCAGTATCCTCGTCAGGCGTATCGGAAGGTGGTGGGGGAGATGAGCGTGGCATAGGCAAAGTATAGCATCCTGCTTGCGTTGTGGCTGGCGTCATGTGGTGGCCAGCGCGTCAGGCGGCTCATGGTATACTGGGTAAGCCCTGCGCTCCTTGTACGCGTGCAGCATAGCAGCGCGGCGCGGCATCATACGGCAATCATCGTCGGGATCATTCGAGATAGCGTGAGGCGGAGTCGAACATGCGGCTGAGGTCTGGATCGAATGGCGCGCGTGGCGCCGCAGGTTTCGCGGCTGGTTTCGCTCGTATTGCGCGCCTAAGCGCGTTACTTACGTTGAGCTTGCTGGCGCTAGGCGCTACGGCGCTGAGTTTTGCTCCTGTGGCGCACGCCGATTCCGTGTCGCTGGCTATTCTCGTACCCAAAACACAGAGTAACACCGCCGAGGGACCGGTCGGGACGAATGTGACGATTAGTGGACAGGGCGCGACGGCAGGGCATGGGTATCAGCTCAGCGCTGCGTTGACTGGTCCTGGGTGTCCAACCGGTGGACCACTTGGGACGGCCACAGCCGACGCCAACGGCAAGTTCACGACGACCGTTGAGTGGCCGGACACGGCTAGTGCGGTTGGCGCCACCTACGTCATCTGCTACAAGGATACGTCGGCAGGTCCGGCTTTGGCGCAGGACTCCGACCAGAAATTCAAAGTCGACGCCGGAAGCCCGCCGTCCATCACGCTTGCTCCGCCGCCATCACCGACGCCTAATACTGGAAATCCTCCCACGTATCCCGCTGGCGGGCCGATCCAGATCAGCGGCAAGAACTATTTCTCGAACCACACGCAGTTGCTCGCCTTCGTGACGCTCAACCAGAATTTTGCGCCGGGCGATTTGCAGTCGGGGAACGCGCTAAAGCGCGTGGATACGAATAACACCGGATTTACCGCCGACGCCAATGGCTCGTTCACGGTCACGGTCAAATTGCCCGCTTTCACGGGTAGCTTCTTCTTGCATGTGGTCTCGAACGATGGCAGTAGTAGCGGTGGCAAGTATCTGCCTGCGCTGATCGCCACGCAGCCGATCACGATTGGACAAGCGGCCACACCGACGCCAACGGTTGGCCCAACCGTGACGCCGACTGTAGGGGTTACGCCAACGCCGGGCAATGGTGGTGGCTCCGGCAATAGTGTTAGTGCGGCGGATCTGGTCGGCGTTCTCAGCCTCGGTGGGTTGAGCGTCCTGCTCTTTATCCTCGGGGTCTATCTGCTCACCTCAACTGGCGCGACGCGCCGCAATCTGTGAGGCCTTTCACCTTATTCTCCACATGAGACACGAGTGCCTGGCACACAGGTGCGCCTGCTTTCTTTGTTGTCGTGCTACTCTAGCGCCAACGCCGATAGGGGTGTGTGAGCGCTCATGAAGACAAAGCGCCAGGCGATAGAGCAGGAGAAGCGCTATGGATGATCGACAGGATGAGTTTCGCGTCGAGGGAGCAACGAATCTAACAGGCGGTCAGTTGAGCGCCATCCAGGCCGCCGCAGGTGATCCGGCGAGGCTTGAGACGCTTTACCAGAGCGCTCGCGCTTCAGGGGCCGCCCAAGGTTTCGCCGCCGCGATCGAGTCGGCCTACGCAGAGGAGCCTGCGAACGCGCTCTATGGCGCGTGGCATTACCGGCTCCTGAGCGCTCCAGCCGCCGAGGCGCCAGCAGCATCACCATCTGATGGTCAAGTCAGTGACCGCACGGTATGGCAGTGGCGTGTGGCGATTCCATTGAGTATTTTGTTGGGTTTCCTCTTCTGGGTACTTTCGGCGCCCGGCCTGACGCTGAGCGTTGAGCAGACGCCTGCGTTTGTGTTAATCGCGCCGCCTCTGGCCGCTGCGTTTCTGATCGGCTTCCTGGCTGTAGGCGCGCGGGCGCACTATATGCGCGCGGGGCTCCTCATCGCGGCTCTGGTCGCCCTGACCGTTTATGTAGAGGTCGTCGGCTCGTTGAATATCGCTGGGAGCGCTGACCTCGCGGAGACCTATCAATATCTGGCCATCATTCACCTGCCGGTCGTGGCGTGGGGGCTGGTTGGACTGAGCTTGGTGGGACTCAGCTTCTCCGCTAGCAGTGTTTTCGCGTTCCTGACCAAATCCATCGAGGCGATTGGGACAGGGGGTGTTTTCGCCATCGCGGGCGGGATCTTCGTCGTCCTCACGGTGGGGCTCTTCCAGACGCTCAACATCAACCTCGACGAGACGGTCGCACGGCTGCTGCTCGCGGGAGGAGCCGGATTGATTCCCCTGATTGCGGTGAGCGCGGTCTACGACACATCGGCGATGCCGGAACGCCAGGAGTTCCGCCGAGGTTTCGGCAAGATTTTGGCGGTGCTGATGCAGGCGTTGCTGGCGCTCTCGCTGGTGGTGATGCTGATCTATGTTCTCGTGATCCCGTTTAACTTCTCTGAGCCATTCACCGACCGCGAGACGCTGATCATTTACAACGTCGTCCTGATCGGCGTGATGGGTGTGCTACTTGGCGCGACGCCCTACGCCAGCAACGATCTCGCGCCGGGCATACAGCGCCTGGTGCGTGCAGGCATCATCCTCCTGGCAGTGATGGTCGTGGGAGTGAGCGTCTATGCGCTCGCGGCGGTGCTGTATCGCACAGCGCAAGACACGCTGACGATGAACCGCCTGACGATCATCGGCTGGAACGCGATCAATATCGCGATACTGATCCTGCTGCTGATCCGCCAGGCGCTGGGAGGGCGCGCGAACTGGATCGCGTCGCTGCATGATACGTTCCGCTGGGCGGCGATTTCCTACCTTGGCTGGGCGCTCTTCGTGCTGGTCGCCTCGCCGCTGATCTTCTAGAACCACTTGCGAGGCGTCATCAAATCGAGGCTACGAGCGGTGGCGCATCTCGGCGCGGATCTCGTCAAGCTGTTCGCGCGGGACAATGTGATACATCTCCAGCAGCTTCTCCAGATCGATGTCCTGTCCCTGTTCGGCCAGTTCCTGCTTCTTGCGGCCTAGCGCGGCGATCTGCTGTGGGCTGACCAGCTCGCGGCTGACCAGCAGGGCAGCCAGCAGTTGATCTGGCGTGAGGAATTTGAACATCATGGCTAGTTCGCCGATGTTCACTTGCATGTTCTGCGCGCGGAGCATCTTGCGCACACCCTTGAGCATGTCGAGTGTCTGGCGCGAGAGCAGCGCGCCCTCGACCAGCACATCGCTCAACGCCTTCTCATTGGGGCTGAGCGGGACGCTCTCAGGAGCAGGCGCGCCAAATCCGCCCGCAGACGCTTGCGCGCCCCAGCGCGAGGCGGCGTCGCCAGCGGAGAGGCTGTTGGCGGGCGATGCGCCAAAGGCGCCGAGGGGGAACGCCGCCTCCGGCATGATTCCCGTCTCCGGCTCAGGCTCGCGCGCCCCGGCGTCTGGCGGAGTCCAGACATCGGCGATGGAGGGTCGAACCGTGGATTGCGACGGCTGGCTTGGCGAAGACGACGATGCGGAAGACGATGGCGAGAACGAGGCGGGCGGCTGCGGCTGACGGGGACCAGACTGTTGCGCCGCAGGATCGAATGCTCCGCCGGGTCTATAGAAGGCATCACCTGGGTTGGACAGCCCCGGAAACGAGGCTCCGGCGCCAAGATTCGAGCTGGGATTCGAGCCGAACGAACTCGCTCCAGGATCACTGTTCAGCCATTGGGATGGGCCGCCAAAGCTCCCGCCCAGGCTGCCGCCAAACGGGTCGGAGGTAGCGGAGATCTCAGAGGCGAAGGGGTTGCTGCTGAAGGGTTGTGCGAACGGCGAAGAATCGGCCGGGGAGAAAGTCGGCGCCGCGAAGGGATTGGCGTCCATGGGACGCGCAAACGGGCTGGCGTCGCCGGGTCCAGCGCTCGGCCGCCCAAAGGGCGCCATCGAGGCCATCGCGCCCAGCGCCTGGTCAACGCGCCGGCTCATATCGGGCATGACTGGAAGCGCCGTGCCTGACGCTGACATGCTTTGCGGCGGCACGCGCTGGCGCATCGCCTCGATTACCGCGCCAAAATCCTGCTTGCCTGCGATCTCGACATCCGCCAGCGCCTGGGCGGAGGCGTCGAAATCCAGATCGAGATCGTCGACTGGCTCGGCGATGCGGAAGGTCATGACTTCGAGGGTGCGGCCATGTCGCAGCGCGTCCAGCGCGACCCAGAACTCGCGCCGGCCTGCGGTGGCGTTGCCGAGATCGACGAGGACGACGGAGGCTTGCTGTTTGCTGAGGGTATCGAAGAGTTCCACTGGAGTGCGCGCCGCGCGCACGTCATACCCAGCGATGCGCACTTGTGAGAGCAGCGGAACCGCAATACTGTCATCGCGCTCATACACAATCACCAGAGGCGCGCTCGATGTCGCGCTATCGGCGGTCTGAGGTCCCTGCGCCTGAAAACTGGCCATGTTGTTTCGCACTCTCCCGCACTCGACGAATTGTTCCCTACACAGCTCCCACGTCATTCCCACTTCGTTCTGGCCACCTTCAAGCGGCGTCGCTGACGCGAACAAGTATAGCATAGGCTGTCGAGACGGCTGCTACTCTGGAACGTGACAGGCGGACTTGGCGCCAGGAGCAAGTAGAAGCGCAGCAAGAGGCTACTGCAGGCTATTTCGCGTCGAAGACTTCGTCAACGATGACGGCGAAATCCGCCAGGAGTTTGGAAGTGGCCTGCTGACCACGATGGAAGACGCCATGCTCGCGATAGCTGGTCCAATCGAGTGTTAAGACTGTGATGGTCTGGTCGAGTTGATTGAGCGGATTGACGATCCAGTATTCCGCGATACCTGCTTCGGCATACTCGCGCCATTTCTGCTCAGTGTCGCGCTCTGGGTGATCGGGACTGACGATCTCGACGACGAGATCAGCCCCCAGCCAAAACTCATTCTGCGCCCGTGGATCGCTCTTATCCAGCACGAGCAGGAGATCAGGCTCGCGCAGCTTCCCCTGCCGAATTTGAAGCCGCAACGGCCCAAAGTACACGTCTCCGCCAATCTGCCGCATCCTGCTGTGAAGCGCGAGGAAGAGTTCGCGTGAAACTGCCTGGTAATATGTCGTGGGAAAAGGCAAAAACTCAAGCGTTCCATCAGTGAACTCGATCAGGCGGTTGGTCTGATTCGTAAGCCGGAGGTATTGCTCGACGGTCCACAAGCCCTGCAATGACGCAAGGTCAATGTCCGTTTCTTCACCTGCCAGCATGACCCGCATGCTCACGGTTTCACTATCAATCGCCATGGGTGATCTCCATTGCCTATTGCGCTGCCGCTCGGCCTTTCCTTCTGTGACCATCATATTACGTCTGAGTTCGTGGCGTCGCGCTTGCCTTGCATCCGCTATTAGCGCTCGCCGCCCCATTCGGCGTAGAACTCGGCGAGAAAGGCCTCCATGTAGGCGTGGCGACCTTCGGCCAACCGCCGCGCGATAGGCTGTATTCATGCGGTCCTTGAGCAGGAGAAGTTTCTCATAGAAGTGGTTGATGGTTGGGGCATCGCTGGCGTGATACGCCTCCGCGCTCGTGTGCGTCTGTGGTAGATGTCGGGATCGTAGAGCAGCCGCCCGCGCGAGCCGCCATAGGCAAAGGTCCGCGCGATGCCCACGGCGCCGATCGCGTCCAGCCGGTCGGCGTCCTGCACGACACGCCCCTCAAGCGTCGTCATCGGCGCGCGATTTCCTCCCGCGAAGGACATTGTCGCGATGATCTCCATGACGCGCTCAGTGACAGATGGCTCAACCTCGTGCGCCACAAGCCAGTCGCACACGCGCCGCTGGCCTGTCGCCTCGTCGCCAGCGACCTTGGCGTCCGCCAGGTCGTGCAGCAGCGCGGCCAGCTCGCAAATGTAGGGATCGCCCCCCTCCTCGCGCGCAATGGTCCGCGCCAGATTGCGCACGCGTTCGATATGCCACCAGTCGTGGCCGCTGCCCTCGTCGACGTAGTTCCGCCTGCACATAGTCCTCCGCCGCGGCCAGAACGCGCGCCTGCTCCTCGGTGATCTCCTCATTCAGCATCGTCCGGTGTGTAGCTCGTGCGGATGGCCTGTTTCTCAACGTGGCGCTCCAGGCCAAGCTGGATCAGGCGGTCGAGCAGCTCAGGATAGGGAATCCCGCTGGCCTCCCAGAGCTTGGGATACATGCTGATCTGCGTGAAGCCGGGCATCGTGTTGACCTCGTTGAGATAGACCGCGCCGGAGTCCTTGTCGAGGAAGAAGTCCACTCGCGCCAGCCCGCTCAGGTCCAGCGCGACGAACGCCTCCACCGCCATGCGCCGGATATCCGTCCGCCGTCTCCTGTGGAATCTCCGCCGGGATGGTAGAGGCGCGAGGCGTTGTCGAGATACTTGGCGCGATAATCGTAGAACTCGCGGCTGGGCATGACCTCGCCGACGACGCTGGCGATGGGTTCGGCGTTGCCCAGCATGGCGCACTCCAGCTCGCGGCAATTGATCCCTGGCTCGATCAATGGCCTTGCTGTCGTATTCGAGCGCCGTCAGCAAAGCGCACTCCAACTCCTCGCGCGACTTCGCCTTGCCTACGCCGACGCTCGATCCGAGTTTGGCAGGCTTGACGAAGACGGGATAGGGGAAACGCGCCTCGATACGGTCGAGGACGGCCCGGGGTCACGCTCCACCTCGTATTTGCGGCGCAGACGAGCCAGTCGACGACCGGCAGGCCGGCGGCACGGAAGACCAGCTTGGCCTTCTCCTTGTCCATGCCCAGCGAGGCGCCAAGCACGCCGCAGCCTGCGTAGGCTACGCCAGCCATCTCCAGCATCCCCTGGAGCGTGCCGTCCTCGCCGTAGGTGCCGTGCAGCACAGGCATCACTAAGTCGAGGGGGCCTGCGCAGCATCTGACTCGCCTGTCTGGCTCATCTTGCGCGATCAGGCCATGATGGGTGGGATCACCGGTCATCGTCGACGGCGGTCACGCCATCCGCCACTCGCGGCCTCGTCCATCGTGGCGACCTTGCAAAGCGGCGCGGGTCTACTCCGGCGAGCCAGCGCCCCTGCGTGTGATGCCAATGGGCACGATCTCGTACTTCTCTTTGTCCAGCGCACCATTACCGAGGCAGCGGACGCCAGCGAGACCTCGTGCTCGCCCGAACGCCCGCCAAAGATCACGCCCACACGCAGTTTCTCGCCCATGTTTCGCTCCTCCTATAACCAAACATACACCGTTATATCGCATGCGATTTATGCGTCTAGATCGGCCTGCACGCCTGTCGCCGGTCACGATTTTCTCCTGCGGTCTTGGCCTCCGCCGCCGCTATCTCGCCGCGGTTGGCTCGCCCGGCATCAGATCCAAGTGCAACGCTTCGCGAATCCACGCGCCATCGCCTCGCCGCCTCTTCGCATCCATCGATCTGCCCTAACACGGCGCTCGAGCGTCGCCGCACGTTCGCGCAGATGAGTCGCAAGCGACTGGCGCTCATCCTCGCTGCCAAAACGCAGATATTCGACTACTCGCGCGATATCGCCGTGGAGCGGCAGCGAGCCATGCTGCAACACGCTTGCCCACCAGATCGCGTCTGCGCGCTGCCGATCAGTTTGCGCTCGCCGACGACGATCTCGTAGGCCGAAGGAACCTCGAAGCAGGCCGCGCTGGTATTGTGGACACCACCGGGTATGACGGGATTCATCTGCGCAGGCCGTCGAGCAGCCGCAGACCGGAATAATCCCTGGCTGAGCCTGCGATAGGCATCAAGGACAGCCCCTTCGGCGCGCGGATCATCAGGTTTCACCGCGACGCTGTAGGTCAATTCGTCTGTGTGCAGGATGGCGAAGCCACCGGTGGCACGTCGCACGACATCCACCCCAGCTTCTCGGCAACGGGCGAAGTCCACATTGTCTAGCGGCTGGCGCTTGCCAAGCGAGAGGCTGGGAGGATCCCATTGGTAAAAGCGGAGCGTCGGCAACGACTCGCCCGCCGCAACGGCATCCACGATGGCTTCATCCAGAGCCATGTTCCAGGCACCGGTGCGCATGGCGGTATCTACGATCAAACGCCAGCGCGCTGGATGGATAGCGTGGCTCAAATTCTGGCATAGCTTCGACGCCTTTGCTGGTGATTGCAGGTGGAAGTGGCGCGTGCCCATCACGCACAGCGCGAGCAGTATCCCCAGTATCGCACGCAGGCGCGCGACGGTCTATTCGCTCAGTACAGACGCCGACTAGAGTGAGAAATCAGGCCCGGAGGCGCAACTGCCGTCTCGACGCGCCGTAGTCCTGTTCGAGAGCGAGTGGGTAGAAGGAAGCGAGGATTGTGGTGGATTGGCGCGATTTCTCCAATGAGACTTCTCCGGTCACCACTCCTGCCATCGCGCCCAAACCTAACA
>CAVTFE010000026.1:0-8519 GCA_963733745.1 uncultured bacterium | reverse complement strand
TCAGAGCGGCGCGTGGCTTGACGGGGCTGGCGCGGACTGGTACGATGGTTGCCTGCCGTGTGTTCTGTCATAGCGTGTGTGTGCGTCCACTGCCGTTCAAAGGAGAACGCTCGTGGGAACCCTCAACACCGGTGACACCGCCTTCATCCTCCTCAGCGCCGCGCTCGTCCTGCTCATGACCCCCGGCCTCGCCTTCTTCTATGGCGGCCTCGTCCGCCACAAGCACGTCCTGACCATCATGATGCAAAGCTTCATCTCGATGGGCGTCGTCTCGATCCTCTGGTTGCTCGTCGGCTTCAGCCTCGCCTACAGCGGCGACCACTGGGGGCTGATCGGCGATCTCAACTACTTTGGCTTGCAGAACGTCGGCCTCACGCCCAGCCAAACCTACGCCACCACGGTTCCCTTCCTCGCCTTCTTCCTCTTCCAGCTCATGTTCGCCATCATCACCCCCGCGCTGATCTCCGGCGCTTTCGCCGACCGCGTCAGCTTCAAGGCGTATCTCATCTTCCTCGTGCTCTGGAGCCTGCTGGTCTATATCCCCTTCGTCCACTGGGTCTGGGGCGGCGGTTTCCTCGCCCAGTGGGGCGTGATTGATTTCGCTGGCGGCATCGTCGTGCATCTGAGCGCGGGTATGGCGGCGCTGGCGTCGGTCTTCGTCGTCGGCAAACGCGCGCTCGCTCCCGGCGAGAAGGTCGCGTCGCACAATATCCCCTTCGTCGCGCTCGGCGCCGGGCTGCTCTGGTTCGGCTGGTTTGGCTTCAATGGTGGCAGCGCGCTGGCCGCCAACGGTGTCGCGGCGGTCGCTTTCGTGAATACCAACACGGCGGCGGCTGCGGGGATGGTCACCTGGCTGGCGCTGGCGTGGTGGCGTGAAGGTAAGCCAAGTATGACCGGCGCGCTGACCGGCGCGGTGGCGGGCCTGGCGACCGTGACGCCCGCCGCGGGCTATGTGCCTCCATGGGCCGCCGTCGTCATCGGGGCGCTGGCTGGGCTGATCTGCTATGGGGCGGTCCAGTTCCGCATCGGCCGCAAGTGGGACGACGCGCTGGATGTCTGGGGCGTGCATGGCGTCGGCGGTGGGCTGGGGACGATCCTCACCGGCGTCTTCGCCGTCGCGGCCATCAACCACTACAGCGGTTTAATCGAGGGCAACGCGCGCCAGTTTGGCGTGCAGGTCGCTGGTGTCGCCATCGCCGCCATCTATTCGTTCGTCGTCACCTTTGGCATTCTCAAGCTCGTGAACCTGATGACGCCGGTGCGCGTCCCCATGGAGCAGGAGCGCGACGGGCTTGATGCGGCGCTGCATGGCGAGGCGGCCTATGATCTGCCCGCGCCAACTACACCCGTGGCCGAGGAAGCCGACACGGTGGAGATCAAGTCGTAGCGCAACAGCCTACAGCATGGCGATTCTACAGGCAGTTGCGCAAGTCGCCGCGGCCAGCGTCTGTCCTCTACTCAAGCGGACAGTGGAGACCGTCGGCTCTGTGTGCAAGCCCTGGGCGCCGTGATCTCTCCCTCTCGGCGCACAGACCCGTCCCTTCAGGTCGGGGGACGGCGTCACCTAGAACAGGTGTGCTACACTCCAGCGGGCGGGAAGGTCCATCAGGCGCGAACGTCGTCCGGTGTGATCTGCGTCGCCTGCGCATCCCCTCATGGGAAGTATCAACAGGAGAGGCATCATGCGGTTACTACTCACGTCCGCGGGCATCAAGAACACGAGCATCCACCACGCGCTGGTCGACCTCCTGGGCAAATCGATCGCCGAGTCCAACGCCCTCTGTATCCCCACCGCGGGGTACGGGAGCCTCTACGGCAGTCCCGTCGGAGCATGGCGGTTCATCAGCGGCCACTCTGCCCAACCCATGTGCGAGCTGGGTGGAAGTCCTTGGGCGTGCTGGAGCTCACCGCGCTGCCCAGCATCGGTGAAGAACGCTGGGTTCCGTGGGTCCGGGAGACGGACGTCCTGCTGGTGAATGGCGGCGATGCCCTGTACCTGTGCCACTGGATGCGGCAGTCGGGACTGGCCGATCTCTTGCCGTCGCTGCGCGGGACGGTCTACGTAGGATTCAGCGCCGGGAGCATGGTGATGACCCCCCGTATCGGGGAGGACTTCGTCGGGTGGAAGCCACCCACCGGTGGCGACAGCACGCTGGGCGTCGTCGATTTCTCGATCTTCCCGCACGTGGATCATCCCGATTTGCCGGAGAACACCATGGCCGCCGCAGAAAAATGGGCGGCCGGTTTGTCGACTCCGGCGTACGCGATCGACGACGAGACCGCCATCAGCGTCGTGGACGGCGCCGTCGACGTCGTCTCCGAGGGACACTGGAAGCTGTTTACCCCCTAAGACGCTGGTATGGTCCGCCGGCGTGGTCGCCCCGTGCGGGCAGGCGGTGGGAGGAGCGGCTGCATGCAGGCCCATTGCCGGTCGGTGAGATGAATCCTGTGCATGCAGACATGCTCTGTCATCTCAGCCGTGTTTTGGTACCGCCTCCAGGATAGTCAGGATTCGTGCGTAGGCTGACCTCGATGGCGCGTCCGTGGCAGGAGCATATTGCCTTCGCCGCGATGCGCGCCATCTCTGCGTGTAGGGTACAATGGGTTCTATCCCCGCGCCGCAGGAGGCGCGCTGGCGAAAGCGAGAGAACGAGGGAGGCGGATGGCGTGACCCCTGAGGGCGAGCATCGCGTGCTGGACGAGCGGCGCGCGCTCGAGCTGCTCGACGCGCACTACGCGCTGCAATTGCGCTGTCCGGCGGGCGACCTGCGCCGTCCCGGCTGGTCCTTCGCCGCCGCCCCTGACCCGAACGACCCTTTTTCGCTGCTCTTTGACCGGCGCGCGCTCCTCTCGCTGCTCGCCACCAGCCCCACGCCGGAGGCCATTGATCGCGCGGGAGTCGCCGCCTGCGCTCCGGAGCTGCGTCGTAGCGTCGGCGCGCTGCTGGAGGAGTGGTCGCCCGACGCCCTCTTCACACCCTATGGCCTGATGGCGCTCGAGTCCCTGGTCGCCAGCGCGTATCCGCTGCTGGAGCCGTTCGAGAGCGAGACGCATACGCGATTGCGCTACGCGCTGCCAGGCGAGTTCGAGCCGTATCTGGGGCGCTGGCTCGACTGGCTGGAGCCGCTCGACGAAAGCGGCGAAGTTGATCCCACCGCGCTGAGCTTGCTGGCGCGCTTTGGTGGTGGCGTCTACGTCGTGCGCAGCGAGGGCGCGATCTACGCCTTCGCCGGACTGCGACATACCTCGGCGCATGTCTCCGAGATCTTCAGCCTGGCGACCGCTCCGCTGGATAGGCGGCTGGATGTGACGCCGGACGACGCGCAGGAACTTGCCCGCGCTGTCACCGCGCGCGCCACCAAAGCGGTCTTCGCTTGCGGGCGCATCCCGCTGTACGCGACGCCGGCCACGCATCACGCCACTGAGGAGATGCTCGATGCGCTCGGCTATCGTCTCTACGCCGACACCCTCACGCTGACCGCGGCGGCGTGACTGCAGGATGAGCGCGCACATCCGTCAGGACCCGCTTGCATCGCCGCCAGAGAAGGCGTAAGATGCGCGGGAGCGTGCGGAAGCCGCGCAGGGAGCGGGATACGCGCGACTCCGTGGCCGAGTCCATGGCCGAGAGGGAGCGTCGCCGTGCCGGTAGATCAGGAACCCACCACGACCGTTCGCCGAGAAACCGTTCGGGAAACCGTTGGGACGCAGGTTGAGGAGAGCGTGACGCCCGCAGGTCCCTTTACCGACGTGCCGCTCTTCGCCAATCTGGACGCCGAGAGCCTGCGCGAGCTGGAGCGCGCGGTGCGCCAGCGTAGCTTCCGCCCCGGCGAGATCATCTTCCACCGCGACGATCCTGGCCAGATGCTCTACGTCATCAAGCAGGGCAAGGTGCGTATCTACATCAC
Source organism: uncultured bacterium (assembly GCA_963733745.1). GTDB lineage: Bacteria > Chloroflexota > Ktedonobacteria > Ktedonobacterales > JADMIN01 > DASWAC01. Next base: position 4,614 of record CAVTFE010000026.1, on the reverse strand, counting down.
CAGCTCGGACGGCCAGGAGGTGACGCTGGTCGTCTTCGGCCCTGGCGACTACTTTGGCGAGCTGGCCATTCTGGATGGGCGTCCACGTTCGGCCAGCGCTATCGCGCTCGACGCCGTCGAGACACTTGCCCTGCAGCGCAATGACTTCATCGCCGCCGTCAACCGGCACCCACGTATCGCGATCCAGGTGATGCACGCGCTCTCGGTGCGCCTGCGGCATACCGACGCGATGATCGAGGACCTGCTCTTCCTGGACGTGCATGGCCGTGTGGCGAAGAAGCTGCTCGATCTGGCCGAGCTACATGGTGTGCGGACGCCCGAAGGGGTGCGCATCGAGATGAAGCTGACGCAGACCGACCTCGCCGCGCTGGTGGGCGCCTCGCGCGAGAGCGTGAATAAGGTGATCGGCTACTTCGTCGACAAGAACTTCATCAGCTCCGAGAAGCGCAAGATTACGATTCTGCGACTCGCCGACCTGCGTAGACGCGTATGTTAGGCGCGCGTGTCGTGTGTTAGGGATAGGCTGATGTCAGATTGGCGTGGCGCCGCGCCCGATCAAATCGAACCAACTCTAACCAAATCCGGCTGGCGTGCGCGCGATATGGCGCCGGGGCGGTATAGTGGAGCGTACACATTCCAGATACACGCCAGTGACACGAGTTCCCTATATACGAGGGCGCCAATGGCGGCGGCGCCATGCGGAGCGCGGCTTATGAAGAGCCGCTGTATGTTGCGAGGAGTAGCGCGTGAGGACGCTGATCGTCATCCCGACCTATAACGAGCGCGAGAATATCGCCAGCCTGATCGCGGACGTCTTGCGCTTCGCGCCCCAGGCCGACATCCTGGTGATCGACGATGGCTCGCCCGACGGCACCGGCCAGCTTGTCGACGAGATCGGCGCGACGAATCCGCGGGTCAGCGCGCTACACCGCCCCGGCAAGATGGGCCTGGGCACCGCGTACGTACTCGGTTTTCACTATGCCATCGAACACGAGTACGAGCTCGTCTTCGAGATGGACGCCGACTACTCGCACAATCCCAAATACCTGCCCGACTTCCTGGCGCTCGCGCAAGACGCCGATCTCGTGATTGGCTCGCGCTACATCCCTGGGGGGGATACGCCGAACTGGTCGCCACTGCGCAAGTTCATCAGCGGCGGTGGCAATATCTTTGCCCGCACCGTGCTTGGTATTCCAGTCAAGGACTGCACCGCTGGCTATCGCTGCTATCGCACCGCCGCGTTACGCAGGCTGAACCTGGACGCCATTCACGCGCAGGGCTATGCCTTCCAGGTGGAGATGGCCTACAACTTCTGGAAGAGCGGCTTGCGCATCCGCGAGACGCCAATCGTCTTCGAGGACCGGCGTGTGGGCAAGTCGAAGATGTCGCGCGCGATTTTTATCGAGGGATTCCTCTGGGTGCTGCGTGCGCGCTTCAACGGCGACAAAGCGGTGCGCCGCCTGCCCGCGCCCAAACAGCCCACACAGGAAGCGGCGCCCTCAGCCGATCCCGCGCGGACGCCACAGGCCACGAACCAAGGCTAGCGCCGGAAGAGACCTCTCCCCTGACTCCTCGCAGAGGAGGGGAGGCAGAAATGTGGCGACATTTCTCGCGTATGGTCTCCCCTTCCCTCTGAGTAAGTTGGTCTGCAACCGTCTTACCACCGCTCGCTTGATACGGCGCGAGACCAGGGACCTTTTCAAACAGTTTGGCTCTGTTGACATCCTTCAAGAAGCGAAGGGCGCCAGCGCACGACGAACGCGGTAGATGTCGTACGCGAGGCCCAGGAGCAGCGTCTGGAGGCGCTGCGTAACGGGCAGACGACCGGGAGCGCGTGAGGAGAGCTTGCGCTTGGCGGCGGAGAAGACGCTCTCGACCAGCGTGCGCGGGCGGTACCGAGCGGCCGGGAAGTTGGCCCGCATCTGGGCGCGAATGCCGTGAAGCTGCCAGGTCGACTTGCCCCGCTTGGCCGGGATGATGCTGTCAGCGCCCAACTGGTTGCGGGTGTAGTGATGATTGCGCTCGCTATCAAACTCCGCGTCGGCCAAGACGAGCGCGACCACTCCGGTCTGTCGGGCCAGATCGACGACCGGACGTAACAGCGCCGAGGCATTCGCTGGCCCCGCGCAGGCGAGCTGGCCCAGCACGACACGCCGCGGCACATCGACGGCCGCCACCCACTTCGGCCAGTGCTGGCGCCTCGGATCCGTTCCGCGAGCGCGGCCGCCGGACTACGACGACAGTTCAGCCCGACGCGACCACCAGGCCTCGGCGGCGCTCATTGCGCTCTCCGCCTCCTCGACGCCGTCTCCTACGAGTCCGGCGGTGGCAGCCCAGTGCAAGGGTACAAGGGCCAGAGCCCCGGGAAGCCAACGGTGCTCGTCGGGAGTCAGGGGTTCCGGAGCGGTGCGCTCATAGGCGTCGAGCAGTAGTCGCGGCTCGAGCCATTTGCCGCTCTGTGCACCGGGGTTCAGGCTGGTGGCGATGCCGGGAAGGTCGCGCATCAGGCTCAGAGCGCCCGCGATGTCGTACAGCCGCTCCCTGACCCTCGCAAAATCCAGGTCCAGGGTGACCCATGAGCCGTCTGACAGTTCGACCGCGTTGCCCAAGCGGTAGTCACCGTGAATCGGCGCGAATGGCAGTTCGACACCCTTCCGGAGCTTGGACAGCTCGCCAGTCAGTTGGCGCATCCGACGCACGACCGGCTCGCTACGGGGTCCGAGCCGGCGGCGTGTGAAGCCGACCGAGTAACGCAGTTGGCCGAATGTCCTGTGGTCGTCGAGAGGTTCGGGCGGACTGGGCTCCCAGACTGCTTTGAGCGCCGCGTGAAGACGTCCGAGCTCCTCGAATAGGCGGACGTAGGAGTCCTGGGTCGCCGGCGGCTGCACGTGATCGATGAACTCCTCAAGCTCAGCCCAACGATCAGCGACCCTCACGAGGTCGGAGCCGAACATCCGAATCGGCCGAGCGACTCGGACTTGGGTGCGCTGGAGCCGCTCGCGCAGGCGTCGCAGTCCAGCCACTCGGCCGCGCGTTACCCACGGCCTATGAACCCGGAGGACAACCGGCGGCTCAGCGTCTATTCGCACGTTGAGGTTGAACGAACCGCCGATGTCTGCCCACCCGGCCCCGCGCGCGACGCGGTCGATCAGGGCCGAGACGGCCGGATCATCGGGGCTGGCTCTAGGTCCGAACCAGCGCGGCAAGGCAGGGGGAGAGGCCGAAGCTTCCACTTCAGGCATGGGGATTGGGCCGCCAGCGCACCCGAGGAATCGGGCTAAGGCGATCTGCCCCGAGTAATCCAGAGGGGTAGGGCGCATCCTTGCCAAGGTCGCTCCCACTGTTCATCCCTCGGGCTCGATGGGCTGCAGCGATGAGTCCCATAACAAAAGTAAGGGCCGTTGGCACGATGAGCACGCCGAGACACCCGACGACAATCAAGGCGGCACCGCAGTGGACCAGGATGGTACAGAAGCGTATCGTACGCGGCGCCCGACCGCGAAAGGGATCCCACACCATTCGCACCTCCTCGCCATCTCGCGGCTGATCGTCGCCGCTTGTCGCCGCTTGTCGCCGCTTGTCGCCGCTTGTCGCCGCTTGTCGCCCTTGTCGCCTCATGCCGTCCCATGTGGACCGCTGTCTATCATACTCCAAGAGCCCAGACCGAGTCAGTATTAGCTAGACTTTTGCCATTTCAAGCAGCGTAGCACAGCAGGCCGCACAGGTGGTCGACGAGGGGACGAGGGATTTTCTGCGGGTCAGCCGCCAAGGGGGACGTGTGAAAAAGCAGCGAGGTCCACAGGCGAGGTCCACAGGCGAGGTCCACAGGCGAGGTCCACAGGCGAGGTCCACAGGCGACGGCGCACCACGGCCAGCGCATCGGCAAAGGTGGGCAGCGGTTTGGCATACCAGGCCGTCTGTGGCAGCGGCGCCGCTGGCGCGCTCAGCATGGGATGGGCGTGAGCAGCATCAGGCTGATCCAGCGCAGCCCGTTCACTTTGACGAAGTGGCTGCGGCTCGAGCGCACCGGGTCCCGATAGATGCCGGCCGCCGCGATCTTCTTGCCGCGATCTTCTTGCCGCGATCTTCTTGCCGCGATCTTCTTGCCGCGATCTTCTTGCCGCGCCAGCGCTCAATCGTCTCGTCGATCCCCAGCGCCAGCGGCCCTGCCGGCACAAAGGCAAAAGCCGGCACAAAGCCGGCACAAAGGTGGCGGCCAACAAGCCCAACAAGCCCAACAAGCCCAACAAGCCCAACAGCCCAACAGGATGCGGCTGGCTTTCCGACTCGACCACACGGCCCGGCTCAAGACCCGATGGTAGTTCTGGAACCGCGGCGTCTGCCCCCATCCCACCGTGTGCAACGCGCTGCTGACCATCCGACGGCCTGGGGCCAGCAGCGCGCCGACCACCAGCGCGCGCCGACCACAGCAGCGCGCCGACCACCAGCCCCGGCACATAGCGCCACACCCGGCGCAAGAACAGTGGCACAAACGCCGCCAAAAGTGCGAACCTGTCCTCAGGGAGAGTAAACATCGGACCACCTCTTTCCAGGAAGTGGCTCCAGCTTCTCTCTCCCGCTTTCTTACCTTCAAATGGCAAAAGTCTAGCTTAG
>CAVTFE010000025.1:0-12579 GCA_963733745.1 uncultured bacterium | reverse complement strand
GAAGATGCGGCCATGGCGCACAGCGCCCGCGCCTAGGAGGTAGCGGCCCCGCTCGTTGTGCAGGCGCTCAAGGCCAACATCGTCGCGGTCAACCCACACGCCGCCGTGGTGGACACCAACTCGCGGCGGCAGCTGGAGAATCCCGAACAAGTGTGTGGCAAGCGGGCGCTGTTCATCGAGGACGGCCCGACGATTACCCATGGTGAGATGCCCTTCGCCACAGCCCGTCGTCGGCAGCGCCGGAGCGGTGGGCTGTGGCGAGGAACAGACGCGCGAATTGCAGGAGACGATCAACGCCACACCAGCCGACATAGTGCTATTCGCCACGCCGATCGACCTCGGACGCCTGATCTCGGTGAACAAGCCACCCGTGCGTGTGCGCTATGAGCTGGAGGAGGTCGGTGGCGCGAAGCTGGAGGATCTCATCCGGCAGGCGCTTGAAAGGTAAGAAGCCTCATCGTGGACGATGTGTGCTACGACGAGATACGACGTTCGCTTGCGTTGCCCAAAGAACAGAGCTGGAGTCGACCAACAGTATCGTGCCGACTGCCGTCACCAGATTGCAAGAACCATTTACGCCGCAACTCCAAGAAGCGCTATTTCATGACATCATCCTCACACCTACCCTCGAATGCGAGTTCCACCTGCAACTCTGCGCCAACACTGATGCGCCCAGCAGTATTGGGAGCGCATTGTGCGTTCGCGGCTGGGCGCTGTGATCGGATCGTATGCTCCCTCTCGTACGCTGTTTGTAGCACACTCGGTCGGCTGCAGCACTTTGTCGGCGGATCGCAAAGAAGGAGGAACAGCTTGAAACTCTTCGGAGGAGCACACGAGACGTATGGAGATGGATGGGCGGGCTGCGATCAACCCCTACCAGATGGCGGTGGCGCAGTTCGAGGCGGCGGCGGATCGGCTGAAACTGCCCGAGGACATGCGGGCGATCTTGCGCGTGCCAAAGCGGGAGTTGACGGTCAACTTCCCCGTGCGGATGGACAATGGCTCGGTCAAGGTCTACACCGGCTACCGTGTGCAGCACAACATCAACCGCGGGCCGGCCAAGGGCGGCATCCGCTACGACGCCAATGTCTCGCTCGACGAGGTGCGCGCGCTGGCGATGTGGATGACGTGGAAATGCGCCGTTGTGGACATTCCTTTTGGCGGCGCCAAGGGTGGGGTCATCGTCGACCCCAAGAAGCTCAGCGCTACTGAGGTCGAACGCCTCACGCGCCGCTACGCGACCGAGATCTCGATCCTGATCGGCCCCAACAGCGACATTCCCGCGCCGGACGTGAATACCAGCTCACGCGAGATGGGCTGGATCATGGACACGTACTCGATGCATCATGGCTACTCGGTCCCGGCGGTCGTCACCGGCAAGCCGCTGGCGATTGGCGGCAGCGAGGGGCGCAACGAGGCGACCGCGACCGGCGCGGTGGCGGTGCTCAAGATGGCGGCGAACGAGCGCAAGGTCCCCATCCGCGACCTGCGTGTGGCGGTGCAGGGTTTTGGCAACGCTGGCGTCGATCTCCGCGGAATTGCTGCATGGCGATGGCGCGCGGTTCGTTGCGGTCAGCGACCGGCAAGGCTCGATCTACAACAAGGATGGCCTCGACATCCCGGCGGTCGTGCGCTTCAAGCAGAGAAGAACAAGACCGTCGTCGGCTTCCCCGGCGCGGAGAAGATGGGGCCACAGGACGTGCTGACTGTCGCCTGCGACGCGCTGATTCCGGCGGCGACCGAGGGGCAGATCACCGAGGCCAACGCCCGCAAAGTGCAGGCGCAGTTCGTGATCGAGGCGGCCAATGGCCCGACGACGCCGGAGGCCGACCGCATCCTCTTCGAGCGCGACATTGTGGTCGTGCCCGATATCCTCGCCAACGCGGGTGGCGTGACGGTGAGCTACTTCGAGTGGGTGCAGGACCTGCAGAGCTTCTTCTGGTCCGACGACGAGATCCATCAGAAGCTGGCGGTCATCATGGCGCGCGCCTACGACAACGTCGCGCGTCTCGCCCGCGAGAACACGTGCGATATGCGCACCGCGGCGAACATGCTGGCCATCGGTCGCGTCGCCGAGGCGACGGAGATGCGGGGCATCTACCCCTAGCCATGCTCGCTGCCCGCATATCAATCCAAGCCCCTTCTTCACATCGAGGAAGGGGCCATTTCAATGAACCAGGCGGCGGTATTCGTTTACTTGCAAGAACATCAGGCGCACAGCGGCTTCACTACGAGGCGGTTTCATAACTGCACGTCTGATGTACCATCGCATGGTATGGGGGTTTGGCGGCGGACGAGCATGACGACAGCCTTGACAAATCGTAGCCATCCAGTTATTATATTCCCTGATGGTTACCGATCTTGATGCGGCGCTTGCCGCGCTGGCGGACCCGACACGACGCCACGTTGTCGAGCTGCTTCGCGCCCATCCACGTCGCACGGGGGAACTGGCGGCTGCCTGTGGTGTGAGCAGTCCCGCCATGAGCAAACATCTGCGGATCTTGCGGGGCAGCGGCGTGGTCGCTGAAGCGCGCACCGACGCAGACGCGCGCATCCACCTCTATGAGCTGCGTCCCGAACCCTTCCGCGCCCTGCAGGTCTGGCTTGATCAGGTGCACGCCTATTGGACAGATCAACTCGTCGCCTTTCAGACCCATGTGGAACAGCGTCTCGACGCCGATCAGGAAGCACAGGAAACCGAGGAGGATCGCTCATGAGTGCGCCATCGCCAAGCACCGTGGTCGTAACGATCGAGGTGGGCGTCGACCCAGGGACGGCGTTTGCCATCTTCACGGAGGAGATTGGGCGCTGGTGGCGCGCAGGTCCGATCAATTGGAACCACAATCGCCAGGCGGTGGGAGTCCGGATTGAGCCGTGGGTGGGGGGACGCTGGATTGAGATCGAAGACGCCCAGACCGGCGAGGGATTTGAGGCTGGTCGCATCACCGTGTGGGAACCTGGCGTCCGCTTCGCCTTTAGCTACCGCGATGTGGGCCATGAGATCGATGGCACCGAGGTCGAGCTGCGCTTCGAGCCAGTCGAGGGCGGCGCGCGGGTAACCCTGGAGCATCGCGGCTGGGAGCAGCTCAGTCCAGACATCGCGTCCCCGGCGCGGCAGGCCAAGCGCTATGGCTGGGCCAACATCCTCGTGTGGTACAGCGAGTGGGTCTTTTGGGGATCGCCACGGCGACGCACAGCAGCCCCGTCCGTTGCCGGCGTGGACTAGGACAGTAGGACAGATGCCTCCTTCCACTCCGTCGCCCGCTTGACGCACTGCCAGTCCTGTCAACGCCTATAGAGCGCGTGGTACGGACATGCGCACGCGCCGTGAGCAGCATGATGGCGAATGTAAAGAAGCTGCGATAGACCGCCAGGAGACGCTCCCAGCGAATGATACTCCGTCGTGTCATACAGTTGTTGTATCGCGTTGAGCTTTTGTGTTGGCCCTGCCGCCTGAGCTCGACTTTGTACATTTTTGCTCAGTAGCAGACCGCATAAGCCAGTTGCGCAAGCGTCGCACGAGGCAATAAAACGACATCGGGGTCCGAACGGGCTGTAGGAAAATCGAAATCGCCCCACAGGCGCCGCCTGCACCAGCGCCAGGATATCGCTAAAGGTTGCCGCTGGTTTGTGATACCAGGCTGCCTGCTGGTGAGGAGGATGCCCATCTGGCGTCAAAGCCGATCCAAAGAGCGCCACGAGGCTGTAGAGCCCGAAGAGCAGCGGGGTCGTGCGCTCGATGGCGCGATCCGACCACTGCCGTTGAGTCTCGATCCCTAAATGGGCGCGACTTTCCTCGAAGGTGGTTTCCAAACTCCAGCGCTTCATGAAATCGTGCACAATCTCTTCCGCCGGCTGGGTTTGGTCAGTGGAAAACAGCGCTTTGGGCGGTCGTTTTCCCGCTGGATCGCGAGTGAGCACCCACCGAATGGGCAATGGCGTCGAGCCAAAGCGATACCAGCAGGCGACGCCACTACACAACTCCAGCGTCCGCGGGCCTTCGCCATACCAGTCCAGGGTGAGACGATGCCAAACCGTTTCAGGGGCGGAGAGGACGTACTCCAAGGAGGGAAGGCGCGGACCCACGACGCGGGGACGTCCCACGGTGTGGGGCGTGCGCACTGGAGCCGGCTGGTGGATGACCGAGTCCAAGCGAAACGGCGCAATCAGCGTGATCTGCTGTGCGGCGCACTGCCATCCCAGTTCCAAGATGCTGTAGGCCATGTCTCCCATGAGCTTGATCGACACGCCCGGCAGCCAGCGCCGCAGCAGACTGACCACTTGGCGCGCCCGGAGCCCCAGGGTTTTGTGGCGGATCCCCAACTGCGCGCTGACCTCTGGAGTCGTGGCCAAGACACACAAAAAGGGGAAGGCCCACTGCTGTTTGGTCCACGGTACCCTGACGACGACTGCCAGCACGATCCAACGTAAGCCGGGGCTGCTCACCGAGCGCGCGTGACTGGAGCGGGCGCTATCGCGATAGTGGCCCCGTTTGCGGATCTTGGCTCCCCAGCGACGCTCCAACGTTTCGTCGATCACGATATCCAGGGAGCCACCAGCCTGGACAAAGGTCTCGATGATGAGCGTGAGCAAGTACCGACTCGCCTGCAGCGGCGACCAGCGCGCCCGGTTGAGCACCTGGTGAAAGGCGCTGAAATGCGGGTCCTGCTCATGGCCGGTGTACCACAGCGCCGTGGTGACCGTGCGGCGGCCACGCGCAAGCAGCGTGCCTCTCAGCAGCGTCAGCATTCTCTTCCAGGTGGGGGCCGTAAACAAACAACGGAACGGTTCCAGCATGGTTATAATGGGATCAGCGCATGGCATGAGCGTTCTCCTGGGCAAGATAGAGGTTTGGCAACTGCTATCTTAGCTCCTAGGCGCCTCATGCCATGTGCTGCCTCCGAAAAATGTACAAAGTCGAGCTGAGAGGGAGACAAAGCACAACGGATTCCATAATCAACAGGAGACTGAGCATGAGCCAGACACCAGTGACGCAGCGCCTCACACAGCGCCAGGTACCACAGGCTATTGCCATGTTCGGCCGTGCCTTCTATCACGATCCATTCTCGGTCTATCTCTATCCTGACGAGGTGGAGCGGACACGCCGCTTGCCACTGCTGTGGAGCATCCCGGTGCGCTACAGCGTGCGCGCCGGTGACGTCACCACGACCGCCGACCTCACCGGAGTCGCCTGTTGGCTTGCGCCAGACGAGAAGGGCATCGGCCTCGCCTACTTGTTGCGCAGCGGTATCCTGTCTAGCGCGCTCAGGATGGGGATGCAGGCGTTGTCGCGCCTGCGCAATGCCCAGGCCTCTCTGACCCAGGCGCATCAGCGGTACATGAGCGAGCCACACTGGTACCTCTGGACCAGGGGAGTTGAGCCGGCCTGCCAGGGGAAGGGCATTGGGGGCACGCTCCTGCGTGAGGGTCTGGGACGGGCCGATACCGCTCAGATGCCCTGCTACCTGGAGACCATGAACGCGGAGAATGTACCGCTCTACGAGCACTTTGGATTCGTTGTCACCGGCGAGGGAACCATCCCCGGTAGCGATGTGCGCATCTGGAACATGATCCGTCCAGCGAACTGAGGCACGTGTCCGGCTGCGTGATCAGATGAGGAATAGCCAGGATGGAGGTGAGAACCGATGAGTTGCGCCATTCTACAATGATATGGTGCGACGCGGTATGAGCAGCCGCCGATAGGCGCCGAGCCAAGCGAACGTGCGTTCGATAATGAAGCGGCGCTGGTAGTCAGCCCTGCGTGCGACGACCGGACGACCGCGCTTGGCGCGCCACCTCGATGGACGCCGTTTCGGCGGGACACACATGGCGATGCCACCACGACGGAGGGATTGGCGAAACGCGCTGCTGTCGTAGCCACGATCCGCCAGGAGCTTGACTGGACGTTGCTTTGGATGACCGCGTGGGCGCCGCACATGGATCGTGTCCAACGTCTGCTCCGCCAGGGGCGTCTCGGCCCAATTGGCGCTCGCGAGCACGAGACCGGACGGGAGGCCATGCCGCTCGACCACGAGCATCCATGTGATTCCCTTGCCTTTGCGTGTGAGACCTACGCCCGCGCCACCGTTCTTTGCCGGAACAAAGGAGCCGTCGAGGAACGCCATGGACCAGTCGAACTGGCCTTGGTGATCCAAGTGCGTTAGCGCCGTGCGCCAGATGCGCTCCCAGACACCTGCTTCTCCCCAGCGTTTGAGCCGCCGCCACACTGTCGTCGGCGTGCCATGGTCGCGTGGCAGATCCTGCCACCGGCAGCCGGTAATAAGAATGGAGAGGATTCCCTCGATAGTGCGCCGATCGTCGGCGCGTGGCCGTCCAGTGCGCGCCGGGGGCGGCAACAGCGGTTCAATAAAGCGCCATTGGCTGTCGGTCAAATGAATGCTACTCATACGAGCTATTTCATTGGGCGAGTGGCTTGGAACCGCCTGTAGACTGCTCTCCTGCTACTCCATCGCTTTCGCAACAGCTTGCATCAGCGGCATTTCGCGATCTCCAGATCTTCGTCGATCATCCCTCAGCAGATCGCCTCACAATAGTATTGCGTTGAAAGGGCGCGCCCTAGTGGCAAGTGTGAACTTCTGGCCGTACCTCATCACCAAGGCCAATGAGCAGAAACCTCTTCGGTCATAGGTTCGATTCCTGTTGCCCCTACCTCCATTCTCGACGCCCCGTGGTATCCCTCTGCGGGTCACTGCGCCGAAATGCCTTCTACTGTTTCCATGGGTCCGCCATGCCCGTTTTGCCCGTAACTGGTTGTTACGACTGCGTCACAGTAGTTACGTTTTCCTCGCTGCTCCGCACCAGCTCATCGCGCGGGGAAGTGGGAGATCGGGGCGACGTTTCCGCACCTACCAACCTCCTCCCACGAGGGCGGCCACACCCGTCCGTCGACAAGAGCTCTGCTTGGGCAGTAAGCTCACTCATCACGGTTCGCACGCAAACTCGGAAGAGCGCAGCCGGAGGTGACGGGGAGGATCTGCTAGACTAGAGGGCGTGATGACACGTTATTCCAGCACTCGTCAGATCGTCACGCCCATTGCGAGGTGACCATGGCGGCAGAAGTTCGACTGACCCTCCTCATTCTCGCTGTCGAAGACCTGAGTCGCGCGGTCAACTTTTATCGCGCGGCCTTTGCCTGGATCCAGACGGTCAACGAAACTGTCTATGCCGAGTTTGCGCTCCCTGGCAGCCAGCGCCTGGGCCTGTACGCGCGTACCAGCTTTGGAAAGAACATCGGACAAGTCCCTCGCACACCAGCGCATGGGGAGATCAGTGGCGCCGAGATTTACCTGTACGCCACTGATCTCGCCGCAGCCATCGCGCGCGTTGAAGCGGCAGGCGCGCGTGTCCTCAGCCCGCGAGCGCTGCGAGACTGGGGAGAGGAGGCGGCGTACTTCGCCGATCCCGATGGGAACGTCGTGGTCCTGGCGCAGCTGTCTGGACAAGCTCCCGTCTCGTCGTGACCAGCCTGCTACCCAGCGGGAAGTCATCATCCTTGCCCAGTCGGCGCGAGCGGCCCTAGCAGGCCAACGAGCGCTCAACAATGCACCGTCAGGGCAGGAAAGGGAGCCTTCCGGAATCTTGGGCGTGACTTCCCAGGTGTAGTCGCACACACTCAACACCGCCGGGAAGACGCAGTCTGTCTCACCTGTTGCCGCCACTTGCATCGTTTACTCATACACTGTGACGAGGTGGCTGGCACGGATCTGCAGCACACCACCCCCGCGCTCCGCCTCCTACTCCAACTCGTCGAGATACTGCGTGACCAGATCTCCCACGGAGTATGCTGGCTTGAACTCCAAGGGCAACACGCCTTTGGCGGCGAAGATCCTCAGCAGCGGTCTCGCCGCGCACGAAGGCATGGTATGCTGCGTCCTCAACCCATCGCAATACATGAGGAGGACCGGACACGAACACCAGCGAGAGGACGTTGTAATGATCAGTGGCGCGCATGTTATTCTCTACACTCCCGACGCAGAAGCTGACCGCGCATTCATTCGGGATGTGCTGGCATTTCCCTCGGTCGACGCAGGCGCAGGGTGGCTGATCTTCAAACTGCCGCCTGCCGAGGTCGCTGTGCATCCAACAGAAGGACCCTCCAAGCACGAGGTCTACCTGATGTGCGACGACCTTGAGGACACGCTGATAGAGCTGGCAGCCAAAGATGTTCGCATCTCCCAGCCGCCAAGCGACGAGCGCTGGGGAATCCTGGCGTCCATCCACCTTCCAAGTGGAGCTGAGTTGTTCCTCTATCAGTCAAAGCATCCAACCGCCTATGACCTGAATCTGCCACACTCTGCGAAGGGCGAGCAGCATCAAGGTTAGGCTGAGTGGCGATTTTGGTCAGCGCCTATACGAGGCTATACAGGTTTCAGCGAGGCCCCAAGATCTCATCCACCCGTGGAAGAGCGTCACGCGACGCACGGCAATGTTTTGAATACCTGCGTCGCAGTGTCGAATGGGGCGGATCCATCTATGGCGCTGCATCTCCTCCTGAGATTCCCCAGCGATGGGACTAGCAGCGCCGTGAGTGAAGCCGTGCGCCTGCACCGTAGGATACCTGGCAAATCGCTCGCCGTCTCGCGTTGTCCTGTCACGCTCATGAGGGCAGGCGCGTGATGGGTGTCACTCCTATCGACTGCAGGAGGATCGTCGCCAGGACGCACACCACGACAACACCGACGACTACCCAAAGCAGCCGCCACACACGCGTGCCTGCCAACCCACTCCCCACCACGGCGCCCGCGATCCCTAACTCCACCGTTTGTCCAACGAACCAGCCGACAAGCAAGGGCGCACCAGCTGTCGAGATGGACAGCAGCCCCAACACGAAGGCGCCCCACATGAGCCCACCGAGTTCAAGCCCAAAGATGACGCCGCCTCGCCAGCCCACCACTTGCAGACGGATCATCAACCACACCAGGAGAACAGTGAGCAACAGGAAGGAGACATAGCCGACGGGGATCAAGTTGAAGGCGGTTGCTGGAGACAGCAGGAAGGGGCTCGATTGCGTGTACAGACTGGCCAAGAGCCCAGCATGCACGAGGAAGTCGACACCTAACATGGAGAGCCAGGCGATGAAGATCAGCGTCACGACACGTCCCATGGATGGGACCACGAATCCTGCTTGCATGTGTACCTTCTCCTAGGCCCCGAACGGCGACAGATCGGAACTGTCTGACTTGTGCAGTCCGCTAGACGCACAGACGCTCCCGTGCCTCATGCGAGAGCACATGGTTCCACCAGTGCGGCGCGCCGCCAACCGCCGCGATGGGCGTGTGGCAGTCTTGGCAGATGTAGATTGTCCAGTGGAGATCGTCCCAGAAGCCAGTGGAGACCGCTTCGACGTCGCCCTGACAAAGCGGGTTCGGGTCAAAGGGATCTGGCGTCTGGCGTTGGCTCATGAGTTGCTGATGGGTCATGTCCATGACAGTCCCTCCTGCGCACGTTTTGGCGCGCCGACAGCGCGCAGCACACGACGCCACATCGAGGTGGCGTTACATGAGAGGCCAGCAGCCGTCTGCGGCTGGCTCACACGCAGCACAGCGGCGCAGAGCGCTTGCGCCCCGTTACACAGAGGGCAGCTGAAGCACATTGCTCTCGAGATCGAATGCGCAATACGCGCATTCCACCCCTATTCGCCTCCGTCAGCCCGCCTCCCGCACACTTTGCCTCTACTGACATCTGTCGTAGAGGTGTTCGTATGAAGCAAGATAGTCCCCGCCATGTCTCAAAGGTGTCTCGAGACCCAGGCGCTTGCGCACATGCGCGACACATCCACACGCTCGCGCGTTCAGCTGGGGATGCGCGAAGAACGGATGAGATCAATCGACACACTGGGCAATTTGCACGGCGCACGGGAGCGCTGAGCAGCTGCGATTGCTCGTCATTGGCGCCGGCGTGACTGGCTCCATCTGCGCCACCGCCTCTGCCAGGCACGGTGCGACGTAACGGTCCTGGCGCGTGGCAGGCGCTATGAGGCGATTCGAGATAACGGGATCATCCTTGAGGATCCCTGACGCAGCAACGGCGTGTGACCGAGTCTGGGTCATAGGTGCGCTCGATGCCATGATCGCTACGACTCCGTCCTGGTCGTGGTGCGCGCCTACGAGGTCCCCCTCTGGCACCGGATATGGCGTGCAATGCGTCGCCGAATGTGGTCTTGATGGGCGATACTCTCTCGGGCGCGGCTACCTACACCGCAACCATGGGGAGCGGCTGTGTGCTGCTGGGCATCGTGTTTGGAGCTGGGAACTGGGTCGGGACCTTGTGCACGTGTCAATGCGGCTCGGCGACGTCGGCTTCTGCCTTCGTCTTGAACACCTTCCGGGCGCATGCTCGGGTGGCGCATACACGGTATAGAGTTTCAGGGGCCCAGCGCCGGTATTGACGAAGTTGTGCCGCGTGCCAGCGGGAACAAAATAGAGGCTATTGCTCACGACCGGGATTGTCACTCCATCGAGGATGGCTTGCCCCTCGCCAGCGACAAAGACGAGCGTCTGATCAACGTCCACATGAACTTCCTCGCCAATTTCGCCGCCTGGTGGAATGCTCATTAGGACAACCTGGCTGTGCACGCCAGTGATCACCTCGCGTCGGAAATCGTCGTTGCGCTGCGCCAGCGCCACGATATCTGTGTGGAACGCCATGGTCGTCGTCCTTTCCGGCATCTCTCGTGCTTGTGGACTGGTTGCCGGCTCAGTATACCGCGCTGTCGCTGTCCTCGCGTCAAAGGACCATCCCAACAGGAGTCTCAGCTCATGCCTGTCAGCATGCGTGACGTGTCCTATGCGCACTCGTGACTATCGCTGGCCGGCGTGAGATCTGAAGTAGTCAATCGTGTGCTGCGCATGCCTGCACAACGTTGTATCTCCGGTGATGTCGCCGTACGGAGGAGACCCACCGCTAGGAGGCAGGGTGAGATATGAGGTGAATTTTTCTGCTCCTCTCGACAGCTCGAGCAGCGTGTCCGCACGTCTGGTGGTCTTTTCCTCACATGACGCTTTGCCACTGGAGTTCAAATATTTCCTCCTCGGTGCGGGATTGCTCACCAACATCTGGATGAGCTTGACCGGGAATAGCAGCTCACGCGTAGCTTTCCTCCCAGATCTGTAGGCGGGCCGCTGTCATCGTCGGAGCCGCTCAGAGATCGTCACCCCTCACCCGACTGCACTGCGAATGTGGCCCATGCAAACAACTGGCTCCCACACTGCCAGGGGTGCGGGTCCTGCTCATAGCTCATGATCCAGTACTCTCGACTTGTCGCATTCCCCGGCGAGGGGGCAAGAGCCGTCCCTGGTTTCCATGGCAAGCCCAGCAGCGGCAACAGCCAGCGATCAAGCCAATCAAGCCCGCTACCCGCCAGGCGAGCACGAGGAACAGCCCCATGATTCCCAACACCGGGTTGATGCTCACCGTCCCGGCGAGCAGATAGTTCAGGTTCATCAGCACGCCAAAGCCCGCCGCGATGCCGGTCAGCGCGCCGACCAGCAGGCCCAGCCCGACCGCGACCTCACCCCAGGTGATGAGGAATGACCACAGTCCGGCGTTGGGCTGGACGAAATTCTGCAAGAAGCTGGCGTACCAGCCCTGCACGGACGGGTGCGCGCCACTGGATTTGGCCAGTGCTCCGGCGACAAACCCCTTGAGTGCGGTTCCACTGGTCCCCCAGGCGGGGTCTTGGACTTTCTCCCAACCGGCGAGGAACCACTGCGCGCCAACGTTCATGCGCACCACAAACCACAGCGCCGCGGCGCCGCCGGTCGAAAGGAAGAAGCGGGAGATGGCTGGCTCAGGATACTCGTCGTTGGGGGTGCTCGCGATGAGCGCGAGCGCTCCTGGGCATAGCGGACGAAGGCGAGAATGAGGGCGAGGACGAAGAGCACGAGCAAGGCTTGGCCCCAATAGTCTTCGCCAGTCTGTTTGTGAGATCCCAATAGAGGTGGAAGAGGGTCCACGCGCCAGCGATGACCGCGATGGCGATGTTGGCCCACCGGAACAGTGGACTGGCTTGACTCTCATGGAAGATGCCTCCTGTTGGATCCGAACGAATTCCTCGGTTTGCCTGCTTGGCGCTGGTCAGCCTTTCGGCGCTGCGCCAGTGCAGTATGCCTGCCACAAGTGTGCCCTTTGTCCCTCACACGGCCGTCTCGCCGGTCACACTCCGTGTCACGAAACGATCACGACGCACTTGTTCCACAGGGTGTTCGGCGTGGACATGGATGAATGCTGTAGCAG
This sequence comes from uncultured bacterium, assembly GCA_963733745.1. Taxonomy (GTDB): domain Bacteria; phylum Chloroflexota; class Ktedonobacteria; order Ktedonobacterales; family JADMIN01; genus DASWAC01. The sequence continues at coordinate 324 of CAVTFE010000025.1, read as the reverse complement.
GAGGCTGGAGAAAGGCGGCGTGCAACAGGTGCTCGCCGATCACTCCGCCACGGCCTGGCAGATCAGCATGCCGCTCGGAGCGATGGCGTAAACACCTGCCCCCATGGGACGTGCGTCATTGCTCTTTGGCGGAGGGGCGTGGCTCATGATGGGATGGATGCCCTCCTGGTGACGCTCTCACGCCACCCGAAACTGCACGCTCAAGAGCTGGCGCAGACGCAGCGCACACGCTGGTCAGCAGGCGCTGGCAGGGAGCCAGAGATGAGTCAGCGACGTCTACGGAAACACGGCGACAATGCCTTCCATTGGCGTTGGGTAGCTCGC
>CAVTFE010000024.1:0-11210 GCA_963733745.1 uncultured bacterium | reverse complement strand
GCGGGATGAGCGTGCATGTCGCCGTCCCACCAGAAGATGAGAAGCGCGCCGAACGTGCCATCTCGGACTGCCTGGCCTGGCTGGAGGAGATAGGGCGTAGCCTGACGCGCTTTGATCCGGCGAGTGAGTTGAGCCAGCTCAATCAGGCGGCAGGGTCATGGCATGCTGCCTCCGATACGCTCTACACGGTCGTCGAGCAGAGCGTCGCCGCGGCCGAGGCGACCAATGGCCTCTTCCATCCTGCCGCGCTGCCCGCGCTCGAAGCGGCTGGGTACGACCGCGACTACGATGAGATCGCACAGCGCGAGATCGGGACACGGGTCGCGCCGCCGCCACTGATCGACTGGCGCGAGATCGCGCTCGATCCCATTCGCAGCCGTATCTACCTGCCTGTGGGAGCGAGACTTGACCTCGGCGGCATCGTGAAGGGTTGGGCAGCGGATACGGCGCTGGAGCGCTTCTTCTGCGGCTTCGAGAGCACGCTCATCAACGCCAGCGGCGACATGCGCGCGCGGGGCGGCGTGCTGCCAGGTGAGTTGTGGGCGCTCGGCATCGAAGATCCACACACGCCGCCTGATGAGAAGAAAATAGAGACGCGCAATGTCGCGGTGGTGACGCTGGGGCAAGGTGGTACGGCGACCTCTGGCGCGACGGAGCGGTGGTGGTATGCTGATGGCGTCGCGCGCCATCACCTGATTGATCCGCGCACTGGGGCTCCCGCACGTATCTGGCTCAATACCGGCGAGCCGTTGCCTGAGGATAAAGACCTGATCGCCACGGCGACGGCCTTCGCGCCAACGGCCGCGCACGCCGAGGTCGCAGCGAAGGTCGCCCTCTTGCGTGGTTATCCAGAAGCGATGGAGCGTGTGGCGCGCGGCTGGAAGTCAGACCGGCGGCGCCCACGCCCACGATATGGCGATGTGGACGTGGCGCTGCTGCTGGTGATGGGATCGGGTGCGGTTCATGTCTCGGCGCATCTGGAGGCCTGGCTGGAACGCTATGGAGGTGGTGGAAGTCTATGGTTGTCCTGATCCCAACGGCGACCGTCGCGGCGGCCCTGGGTACGCTGAGCACTCGCGCCGCACAGGATGACCCTGTGCTATGGTACCTGACGCGCACGACCGCCGTCGCCGCCTATGTCGCGCTGACGCTCTCGGTCATCCTGGGGATGCTGCGCGCCATCGCGCGGTCCTCTGGCGAGCGGCTCTCGTGGGTCGTAGATGAGTTGCATACTTTCATCGCGTCGCTGGCTGGCGGACTCATTGCGGGACATCTCTTCTCGCTCAAATTTGACACCTTCATCCCCTTCACTTTGAACAACCTCTTTATCCCTGGCGACCAGCCCTACCGGCCGCTGGCGACGAACCTGGGCGTCTTCGCCTTCTACACGATGACCGTCGTCCTCGTCAGCTCATGGTTCCGCGCCCTTATCCCCTATCGCTTCTGGCGTTTCCTGCATGTCTTCAGCTTTGTCGCCTTTGGACTGGTCACGGCGCATGGACTGCTCGCTGGAAGCGACGCCAGCGAGCCGTGGCAGCGCGCGCTTTATGGGATGGCGATAGGAGCGGTGGGCTTCCTGACGCTGCTGCGCCTCTTCGGTGGCAAGAAGAAGGTCGCAGTCGCCGAGGAAGCCTAATCTGGGCCATGGCCACGTCTGAGCGCGAATGCCAGTTTTGCGCCTTGCTCGTGGCGCCCCTAACATTTCGAGCACGTGATGGCACATACAGATGATTGCGCCATGGTATCGGCGGAGAGATGATCTCACGCTGAGACGTGTTAGAGGAGACGAGGTTTGTCCCATGCTCGCGAAACTAGCCATGCTGCTTCATAGCAAGATGGGGATCGCCATTGTCGGCGCGGTCCTTGTCGCGGGCGGCGGAGCGGCTATCGCGACCGCTACCGGAGCGACATCCCATCTGCCACTGGCCTCCTTCGCCCAGGACGGCTCGCACAATCATGAGGATGATGACGCCACAAAGACGTCAAATGGGGTCGGCGAGCATCAGGAGACCCATGGTGTTGTGGCGAGTGTCAACAGCGCAGGTTCCAGCTTCATCCTCACCGTCCAGCATGAAGCCGACGATGATCATGGTGATACAAGTGACGAGTATGGACCCCCCACGACTGCATCTACTCCCAAGTCCACTCCAACTACTTCGACCCTCACCGTCAATGTGACCGCCAACACGAAGTTCGAGGGTGTAACGAAGTCGTTCGCCGATCTGAAGGCGGGCATGCAGGCCGAGGTGGGCGGCGCGTCGCAGTCTAGCGACAGCTTCCTGGCGGCCAAGGTTGAGGCGTCGAATGGGAACGACGCCGAAAATGACGACGACGACACTCACCAGGAGGCTGAGGTCTCCGGATCCATTGTAACGGTCGGCGCGACCTCGTTTACGGTCAAAGGTGAGCAGAATACCAGTACTGTCACGGTCTCCAATACAACCACATTCGTAGGTGTGAAGGGAATTACAGACCTCAAGTCGGGAATGCGCGTCGAGGTGAAGGGCGTGAAGGGGAGCGATGGCTCCATCGCAGCGCAACACGTCCAGACAGATGACGGCGGACACAGCGGCGATTAGCGACCACTTGGAATACGTCAGGCGGAAATTCGAGGACGAGTGAGCGACAGCAGGCATCCAAAGGGATACCGCGGTTCAGTGGCCAGCGGGCCGTCTGGTGGCACGGGATATACCTGGCCGCCGGGGCTGCCGTTCGGCCCGACACTTCAGCGCGCCCGCCAGCTGGATCAGACGGCGATCAGTATGCTCTACCGGCGCTTCCTCCCTGTTGTGTATCAGTACGCGCTTGCTCATGTCGGTGCCGCGCCTCAGGCGGAGGATGTGACGTCAGAGACCTTCTACGCGATGGTGGACGGCATCGCCTCGACACGCGCACAGGACGAGTCGAGCTTCACAGCGTGGCTCCTGGGCATCGCGCGCTACAAGGTGACGCACTATTACCGCACGTTGCGCACGCGAGCAGAGACGTCCCTCACGCTTACAGAGGATGCGCATCCACTCGCCGTCGCCGAGGAAGCCGACCCGCAGACAGTGGTGGCCATGCGCGAGCGCTGGTCTGAGATCGTCGACACGCTGCGGCTCCTTACCGAGGAGCAGCGAACGGTTGTGGTGTATCGCTGTGCGTTGGGATACTCCACGGCGGAAGTCGCCGAGATGCTCGGCAAGCCGGAAAACGCCGTGCGTGGGTTACAGTTCCGCGGGCTTGCCGCGCTCACTCGTCATCTGGTTGCGGCGGAGCGGCGCAAGATTGACCAGAGTGGCGAGAAGCAACATGGGAAGGAAAGAGAGAGGAGGAGCTATGGAACCCCAAGATAGGCTCGACGCGCTGCTCTCCTCTCCCCCTTCAGCTCGCCAGCGCTGGTCCCTCCCAGAGGGCCAGCATGAAGAGCTGGAGCCATTGCTCGACCTCGCCGATGACCTTGCGCTCGTTCGGAGGATGCTCCCCGCGTCCGCCTTCGCCGACGACCTGGAGATGCGCTTGCTCACGCGCGCAGGATATCAGCACATGGAACCTGCGCTGCACCACGACGACGTGGAGGATGCGCCAACCGTTCCCTCTATCAGCGCGCTTGAGTCCTCACGCCCTACGGCGCTGAAGCGAGTTAGCACGCGCCCTCCCTGGCGTGTCTGGACCTCACTTGCGGCAGCGCTCCTTCTACTCGTGAGTGTCGCGACCTTTACTCTCGCGGCATACGCCAGTCCGGGATCTGCGCTCTACGGCGTGCGCCGCTGGCAGGAAGATGCACGCACCAATCTGACCAAGAGTGACGCCGAGCGCGCGAAGTTGCACCTCCAGTATGCGACGGACGCGCTTAACGCGCTCGACGCCGCTGTGGCACGCCAGGCCAGTGCGAACGTCTACAACGAGGCGTTGGGTCGCTTTAGCGATGAGCTGCGCCAAGCGCAGGATGCGCTGAGCCTGCTATCTGCTGGATCCGAACGCGACGCCCTGACCGCGAGCCTTGACGCGCTGCGAGCACGTGGGCGAGATGACCTGCACGCAGCGCTGCCCGTAATGGGCTGGCCAGCGCGCATCTCGACGACGAATGCGTTGGGAGAGCTGGGAGAGTCGGTGCTTACAGTGACGAAGGTGGTGAGCGTACGCTCCAGTTGGCAAACCGGACATATCTGGACCATCACCATCACTGGGTCGGGCTTCCAGAGCGGCGCGATCCTACTGGTCAGGCAGCGACCGGCGGGGCATGTGGTCTCGGTGGTGCCGACACGACTGGTAGCGCAGCTCACCAGCGGCGGAGACGACTCGCTGCCACATGACATCGGCATCGGAAACCCAGACAATACGGCTGCGACCACGTCTCACGTGGCAAGTGAAGACGACGATGGCCCCACAGCGACTGGCACGCCTGGAGGCAGTGGCCACGGGTCGAGTGAGTGCGAGCCGGAGGTCGATGGCCCGTCCTGCACACCGACATCCATACCACAGCACTAGATTTGAACATGAAGGCGGCACAGACCGTGAACAGGTACCCTGGATGCTAAAGCGACGTAGACCCATCGGAGATAGTCCCACTCAGGAAGCACGGGGCGCCGGGCACTCTCCAGTTTGTCAGGTAGTGTCACCCAGATCTGCGAGCGCCAGTCGCTCGCGGTCGCCGATCGATACCTTCTGAACAGCTAGCCAGATGACTCTATTTATCGATGTGCCCACGAAGGCGCGCCGCCTCATGCGTCGTGAGCAGCATGTGCATGCGGTTGAGCACCTCGACGCAGGAGCCTATGGCTATCTCGTCAGCCGTACGGCGCTCTTACATCCACAGGGTAAGACCTTCGATGTCTCGATGGGGCTGCGTGGCCTGTTCCAGGCGCTCACCAAGATCGCTGCACAGCCAGACAAGGACTTCGGTGAACTCGTCCGCCGGTGCCGTGACGACGACGCTGGGAGCGTACCGTCCTCGATGCGGCGACTTAGCGCATGCTCGAGCGTATCCTACACGGTGATGAACTGCAGGCTACTCGGCTGCGCTTAGCCGAACAGCGCCTGGCTGCGGGGTTCGCTTCGGTGGAACAGACTGAACACCGAGACGCCACGCCGGATCATCTTGCCCGATTGGAAGCGATCCATCGCCAGGCGCTTGCTGAGTACGAGGCGGCTGTGAGCCTGCAGCCTCTGGAAGCGCCGCGCGTGCAGGATAGCGGAGGTATGGGATCTCAGCTCTCAGCGAGCCTGTCGATTCTCTTGTAGGATCCAGACGGTCCCGGCGGCATAGACCAGCGCAATCGCCAGCGGAACAAGCAGGAGCGACGACGCCATGAACGCTCCACCAAGGACGAAGGCCGCTAGCCCCGTGCCAAGCGCCACGAAGAGGTAGGCACGACTGTTGTACAACCAGGCATAGGGCAGGAAGTGAGCGCCACCTAACACCCCGATCGTCAAGGGCAGCAGTTCTGGCTGGAACTGATAGACGGCGATGAAGACGGGGAGGTAGAACGCCTGGGTACCTGCGATTAAGCCCCCGAGGGTCCCCAAGGGGTTGTTTCTTGTGATCACCTCGATGCCGAGCACGCGGCCAAGTAGGATGCCTACGGGAAAGATGACGATGAGTCCCAGCACCCAGATGAGCTGCACGGCGCGCAGCGGCAACACGGCGGGCAAGAGCGCGAGGACAAGGAAGAAGAGCGCGCCAGCCACCAGGATCGGGTAACCACGCTTGGAGGAGGCGATGATCTCGACCTTGAGTTGGTCCAGACTCTTGGCGCTGGTCGCCGCGCCCGCTTGCTGTGTGTGCATGATCATGTGTGGCGTGCTCCTTCTAGGATAGTCGTTATTCCTTACCCTAGGATATAGCCATCAAGAACTCCTCACAGTCTGCAGGTCGTTGCACACATCTCTGTCTCAGCAGCAGTTCACAAGCGCATCAAACACAGCATGCTTCTCGCCCCTGCGCAAGGAAGCGACACGTGTGACATAGTATCGGTGTCTATTTCCCACCTGCGCTATTGAGGTCTTCCCTCGTTGCGCGCCGACGCAGCTTTGAGTCAATTTGGAGGCGCGCTATGCCCAGCGAAGAAAATGACGATCCTGGCCGCCGATGATGATCCATCAGATCTTGCGACTGGTCACTCGCAACCTGGAACTGGATGGCTACGAAGTGATCGCGGTGAGCGACGGGCAGGCGGCGCTCGAACAGATCGAGGCCCACGCTCCTGATCTCGTCGCTGCTCGACATCATGATGCCCCGTCTGGATGGCTTTACGGTGACACAGCGGGTGCGGGAGTTCTCCGCCGTGCCGATCATCATCCTGACGGCGCGTGGAGCAGGACACGGATAAAATTCGCGGCCTCGACCTGGGCGCCGATGACTACCTGACCAAACCATTCAGCGTCGAGGAACTGCTGGCGCGTGTGCGCGCGGTGATCCGGCGCTACAGTTGGGCGCAGATTCCCAGGGTCTGAGCGCAAAAACCACCGTCGGCGAGCTTGACCATCGACTATGCGCAGCATCTGGTCACGATGCACGGGAGTGAGGTCCCGCTGACGCCCACCGAGTACCGCATCCTCGCCTATCTGGCGCAGAACGCGGGGCGCGTCATCACGCAGGACCTGCTGCTGGAACATGTGTGGGGACTCGACTACCTTGGCGAGAGCCACATGCTCCAGGTCAACATCAACCGGCTGCGACAGAAGATCGAAGACGACCACACCCATCCACGCTACCTCCTGACCAAGGTCGGTGTCGGCTACCTGCTCGCCAAGCAGCCCGACTAGGCGCGCCTGCTGTTCAGGGTGACCGTTACCACACGTAGGTCACCAGGGTAAAGACGGCGGCAAGCATGCCTACCGCCACCTGCAACAGCAGCAGGAGTTTACCCACACTATCGCTCATCCATGCCAGCATGAACTGCGAACTCAGCTGGCAGCACGTCGGCCAGATGGGTGAAATCGAAGGGAAACACCCGCAACAGCCAGAGCCCGGCCAGCGCGGCGCAGAGGTGCGTAGCGACCTCAATGGGACGCGCCGGGTTGCGCTGGCCACTGAGCGCGCGGGCGAGCGGCGCCGCAAGCGACAAGATCAAAGGACCATACAGACACAGCATCTCCACTGGCCCAAACCGGTCCGTGAAGAAGCCGGTCTGCAGGAGTTGATGCGCGACGAAGAACCCGCCAAGGATAAAGAGCGCAATGGCGCTGAAGAACGGCTCTGCCACACGTTGTGGCAGGCTCAGCAGCTCGCGCTGCGCTGTCACAGTAGGCGTATACATACTGATTCACCTCGATCTCCGATCACGACCGCTCTGGCACGCGCTCACGCCTACGAAGGGAGAGACTTCGCGGAAGAGACGATCGCCGCCGCGCGGACCCTCCTCCGCTCGCATTCGTCGATGACCCCGATCCGAGTCGAGGCCACTCTACGAGTTCAATCGCTCTGGCGCGCGACCCAGATCGGCATACGGCAAAGCGACTCGTCGGCGCGCGTTCTATGCGCCAACCATGGGGACGCTTGGGCTCGTGGGTGTGGTGACGCTTCGTGACGATGGGAGTTACGGTCCCATCCGGCCCGGCGACGAGGTAGGCGACCATGGTGGCGAAGGGGAATATGCCCCACACCAGTCCGAGCAGCCCACCAGCAAGGAGCACCCAGAACCAGGTCTTCTCCTCAAGCTGATACGTATTGACCACCGCGCCAATCCAGGCGGCGAACTGGGTGACGGCGCCAGCTGCGGCGAGCGCAAAACCAGTGATCATGACGCCAATCGTCGTCCAGAAGAAGGCATCTAAGGTGGGAACAAACTCATACCCATTGCCTGGTGTGGTGGGGGTGTACTGGCCACCGTAGGCCAGCATGAGCCCAAGGCCGACTCCGCCTACTACCAGCCCAACCGCCAGGCCAATCAGGCCAATGAGCCAGATCCGCGTGATCAAAGGCTTGTTCATCTGTGTCCCTCGCATTCTCAATGTGGACGCCTGTGGAACAGGCTCTCCATCTCCCACCATCGCTCGCCATGCTCACATGATGGTCTCTGGAGCACCCATAGGCAGCACGGAGGGGTCACGATCCTTGAAAGCGCAAGGCGCCGCTGCACAAGAGTAGGATCGCGCTCCGCAGGAAATAGGGAAGCGATGATGCGTCCAGGTGACTGCATGCGGACCGGCATGAGGCCCTCTGCGCTCTCCATCGGTATCCCAGAGATATGACCTCGCTGACGCCTCTCCTGCGCAAGAAAGCAGGGCTGTGCGCCAAGTGTGATGGCGAGAAGCACCAGTGAGATAGAGGTGTAACAAGGAGAGCATCCAATGAGGATTGGTGAGTGCACGTGTCAGGTGAGTAGCCTTGAGTTACCAACCCACCGCTCTCATTCAGCGCTCCCTCATGAAAGGAACATCCACCATGATCAACATGCCTCCACAAGACATTGCCCCCACGCAGAGACCTCCTGCACATCCAAGCGCAGCCTGAGCGCCCACCAGAGCGCCGGTCAGGGAACACCGATCGGCTGGCTCATCGGCGGCGTCGTCGGCGCGTTCCTGCTCTTCGGCCTGTTCGCTTACTGCTGGCGAGTGTCGCCGGATGGTTTCTCGTCGGTGGCGCAATAACCCGCTACACGGACACCACGACCAAGACCTTCATGGTCGCCGCTCCAGTGGCCCTCACGATCCAGAATCCCGCTGGCAACGTGACGATCCGTCAGCGGAGCCGGCAATCAGGTGACTGTGCAGGTGACCAAAGTCGTGCGCACGCTCAACCAGAGCGTGGCGACACGCGAGTTGAACCAGATGGTCGTTGACACAACACAGAATGGCAACACGATCCAGGTCCAGACCAACTACTCGACCAGCTTCTTTGATGGTGTGCGCTCTAGCCGGTCCGTTGACCTGCTCGTGACCACTCCCCAGCAGACCGCGGTGACGCTGCGCTTGAACGCCGGGAACGCGACGATCACGTGATCTTCACGGCAAGATGGACCTGCAGCTCAACGCGGGCAACCTCACGGTGAGCGGAGCGCAGGTCACAGGACAGCTCGTCGTTGCGCACCGATGCAGGCAATATCACCGCCAACCTGTCGATGACGCCGAAACGCACGCTCAACGTGCAGGTCAACGCAGGCAATGCGTCGCTGACGCTACCGACTAACACCCCAGCGCATCTGGATGCTCGGGTGAATGTCGGCTCCATCAGCGTCACGGGCTGGTCCATCCCTGTCTCACACCCGACCCCGCCAAGCGCAGCGGCAAGCGGTGATCTTGGGGCTGATGCGACAGGCGATCTGCAGATCCAGGTGAATGTCGGCGCCGTCACCCTCAGTGCCCGTTAGGAATCGGCTGAGATTTCGGTTCCACATGCTCGCAAGCGGCATCGCAGTTTGCAGGCGCTTTTAGGAGGCGCTGTATGTCTACGATGTTGCAGAAGGAACCTCCCTCCCTACGGGAAGGCGTTTCTCACTCATGGCGTCCCAGCCGGGGACAAGTCATCGTGGGCGCTTTGCTGTTCGTCCTGCTGCTCGTTCGCTCGTCGCCGCATTTGGATCACCCGTGTGGCAGTTGCTCAGCACGGCGACCATTGTGCTGGCGCTTGCCATCACGGCGCTGCTTGCCATCAGTATGCTCGTTGCCAGCGTAGCGATCAGAGATTTTCAGGCATAAGATCAGGCGCAGTCGACGATCTGGCTGCAGCGCGCGTCGCGCTTCGCCATTACAGTGGCGACCGTGCTGGTTGTCCTTGGGGGAGTGGCGGTTGGCTCGCAATTGCATGCTGCAACGCCTGCTATAGCCGGCGCGAATGGCCAGCCGCTTTCTGGTAGCAGTGCCACCATGGAGCAGGTGACCCTCAACGGCAGTCGCCAGTGGGTCACCATCCGTGGCAAGAACATGCACAACCCCGTGCTGCTCTTTCTTATGGGCGGCCCCGGCGCAGGCGGTTTCCCGGATCAGGGGTTCCTTGCGCCACTCGAGGATCACTTTGTTGTCGTGAATTGGGATCAGCCGGGGACCGGCAAATCCTATGGCGCTATGCCGACCAAGGCGCTTACTCCAGAGCGCTTTGTCGCCGACGCGCATGCCCTGACCCTGTACCTGCGCGCACGCTTCCATCAGGAGAAGATCTACGTGCTCGGCTCCTCGTGGGGCAGCATCCTCGGGATCTGGCTCGTGCAGCGGTATCCTGCGCTCTTCGCCGCCTACGTCGGCCATGGGCAGATGGTCAACACCACCGAGAACGACAGACTGGGCTACCAGTTCGCCCTCACCTACGCCAGCCAGCACAACGACACGGCCACCGTGGACACCCTGCGCCGTAATGGGCCGCCGCCCTATGCGGGGGACGGGATGATCTGGAAGTACGCCGCGGTCTTCAATGTCCTGCAGGACGCCATGGGGCTGCCTAGCCTCACGCTGGGAATTCCGCTGCTCCCGCAGCTTGCGCCCGAGTATGGGCTGGTAGACCGCGTCAACTACGTGCGCGGCTTCTTCGAGACGTTCGCGACCGTATACCCACAGCTGCGCGACCTCGATTTCTCCCAGAGCGCCGCCAAGCTGGACGTGCCGGTGTACTTCCTGGTAGGACGCGCCGACGTCAACGCGATGGCGTCACTCGCCGAGCGGTATTACACCGTCCTGCAGGCGCCGCACAAGGAGCTGATCTGGTTCAAGTCAGGGCACAGTTTCACCGATGCAGACACCGAGCAGTTCGTGGATGTCATGGTCAACCATGTGCTCGCGCAGACACGGCCCTAGCGCACAGCGCTTACCCCGACGCGTCGGGGTAGAGAATGCGCATGAATACAACCCCTGTGCGCGCCCGAGCCGAGCGGCGGCGGCAGAAGGAGAAGTAAGATGATAGGCTCTACAGTTGAGGAAAGGTTGGCGGGAAGCCCAACTCCAATGTTGCCGCTGTCGCCGCGGGACGCGGCCCCACGCAGCGTGCGGGCAATGTTTCGCATGCCACCGACGCGCCTCGTACGCCCTTGGGAGCTGGCGCTCTTTGTCGTCGCGTATGCGCTCGTCGTCGTGAGCGCCTGGGTTGTCTTCGTCGCTGGCTGGCTGAACCCGGTGCAGCGGGCCACCGGCGGACTGGTGACGCGGACCCTGGTCGCGAACCTTATCTTGCTCGGCGTCGTCCTGCTCATCGCACTCGGACTTGGCCGCTTGCGGCCCGCGGACGTGGGGCTGCGCCGGTCCCAGGTGGGCGCAGGCGTTGCGGTGTCTGCGGCGGCGTGGCTCCTGATGCAACTAGC
>CAVTFE010000023.1:0-6765 GCA_963733745.1 uncultured bacterium | reverse complement strand
AGTCAAAGTGACCTGCATCCGCGCGCGGGGAGATGGTCAGCTCACGAACTGGAATGCTGTGATTTCGCGTGGACACCCCAGGCAATCAGTCATTCTAATTTCGCCTGGATACAGTTTCAGGAGGCAGGTCAGCCCTACCACTCGACTTTCGCAGCCGCCTGTGCTTAATGGTCGGCGCCAGACATGCGCCACGCCGCTGGAGGGCAACCGACATGGCGCCGGAATGCCCGGCTGAAGGCGGCCTCTGAGTCGTAGCCCGTGCGCGTGGCGACCTCCCCCAGCCGCAGATCTGAATGCCTCAGCAGCGACTTCGCCATCTGCATGCGCCAGCGCGCCAGATAGCGCATCGGCGACTCTCCGACCAGCGCGGTGAAGCGCTGCGCCAGCGTCGAGCGCGCGACCGCGACCTCGTCCGCCAGCTCCTCGACAGTCCAGGCGCGTTCGGGATGCTCATGTATCAGGCGCAGGGTCTGGCCGACGATGGGATCGCGCACACCGGCGAGCCAGCCCTGATGAGTCTCGGGTAGCTGCCGCATGTAGCGCCGCACGACCTCGACGTAGAGGACCTCGCTCAGGCGGGCGAGCATCTCCGCGTTTCCTGGCCGGTCGCTCTGCGCTTCTTCCACCATGTGGCGCAAGGTTCCCTCGAGCCAGTCGCCCTCTGGGACATGCACGACTGCCACGGGGCCCGTCGTATCTGCGGGGTCCTCGTCTTCGACAGCGTTCTGGCGCAGGCGGATTACGATCAGCGCCGGCAGCGCGCCGATGAGCGGGTTGAAGCGCTGATCGCAGTGGAGGAAGCCGCAAATGAAGTTGTCACCCTCCCCAGGCCCACCGGCGCGCATGGTAAAGATCTCCCCAGGGGGCAGCGGCGGCATCACGGAACTCATCGGGACTGGGATCGCGCGCTGGCCGCTGGTCATGATGTGTGACGCGCTGTGCGGAAAGAGGATGGCGTCGCCGGAGCGCACCAGAACGGGCGCGGCGCCGGGAACCGCGAACCAGCACTGCCCGTGCGCCAGGATGTGAAACAGCGCGACGCAATCTGAGGGCAGGTGGAGGTACTGAGCCAGCTCGCGTGGCGAGGCCGACTCGAAGGCCCACGGACCCGCCAGCGTCGCGTTCAGAAAGATGGCACCGCTCAGGCGCACAACCTGGAGCGTGTCGGAAAGCACGTCCATCAACTCGTCGCCTTTCACCGGCGCGAATCCCGGCGTCTCAGTCAACGAAGTCAGAGCTTCAGTCATTGCGCCTGCTCCGTAGAGAGGGCACACTCATTAAGCAGATGTTGAGCGGATGTCGCTTCCATCGTACCATGCAGGCCCTGCACGTGGGGCCATAGCCCAAGCGCTAGAAAGAAGGGAGAGCGCCATGAGCCATGAATCGGAGACGGCGGAGATGGCGTATGGCCCATCGCGTTCAGCAGATGCGGTCCTGGACCTGGCGTTCATGCCGGAGGCGGAGGGGTCAACGTGCGCGGTGCTGACGCCGGCCATCAAGGCGAAGCTGCGCGAGATGTCGGCGGGGCAGGTGCTCGAGGTGCGGGCGAGCGATCCCTCTGCGCGCGAAGACCTGGCGTCATGGTGCCGGTTGTCGGGCAATGCGTTGCTTGCGGCGCGCGAGGAGCCGCCGGGCACGCTGCGCGCCTGGCTGCGCAAGAAAGCCGGCTGACGTGCGGCAGGAGAGTTGGTTCGGCTGACATCGAGATGGTGAAAGGATGAAGATTGCGATGGCTCAATTACTCGTGAACTGCACGCACGGTCGGGAAGATGCGGAACGCGCGACGCTGGCCTTTGTCGTCGGCAATGTGGCCGCCTCCGCCGATCAGGATGCCGTCGTTTTGCTGACCATCGAGGGGGCCTGGCTCGCCACCAGGGGCTACGCGGATGACATCCACAAAGAGGGCTTCCCGCCGCTGCGCGATGTGGTGCGATCACTCGTCGGCAATGGCGGGCAGATCTGGGTGCGTGGCGCCTGCGCGACGCCACGCGGTATCACGGCGGATCATCTGACTGAGGGCGCGAGAATCGTCACGGCGGCGAATGTGGTGGAGCGTCTCGCGCTCGGCGCAGCCTCGCTGGATTTCTGAGAGGGGAGTCGCGCTGCCGGGGCGTTGGCGGCTGGCTCAAATGGGACCCGGCACACCCGCCTACCATGTAGGATATTGTGAATCCTGGTCATGTACTCAGACACCCTCTGGCGCGCCACGCCCCCATCAACTGCCAACGATCGCGTCACTACAGACTGCGTCCTCATTCCGTGCTTCTACCGCTGAGCAAAGAGGAGTCGCGCATCATGAAACGATCACGTCTGGTGGCATTCGGCGCCACCCTGATCCTGGTGGCCGGGACCGTGGCTGGCGGCATCTCTGTCCTCAACGTCAGCGCTCATGCGGCCGCCAGTGGGATGGCCCCTGGCCAGGTCCCCCTCGACACCCTCACACACTACCACCTAGGCAGCGGGAACCTGCCCGCACACAAGCATGCCAATGGCCACCTTGCCCACGGCATTACGAACATCGACTCGCTCCCCAACTTCAGCGGCAAGTATCATGCCGATGGGTTCGATCCGAGCGGGACCCCGAACAAGCAATGGGTATACAACACCGTTGGCGCCCCGCCGCGAGCACGGCGGCACGACCACCATCCGCGTTCCGATCATCCCCATCTCGCTCGATCTGTTGGCCCCCGACGGCTCCGTGCTCGTGCATGTCGATGCCAATCACGATGTGCCGCCGACACTGAACTCGCCGCTCTTCCAGAATGCGCCGTATTCCAGCAGCAGCACACCCACCCAGTTCAACGACGCCATCCAGCGCGCCGAGTTCGCGAGCAAAGCCAAGAGCGACTGGCACACGCTGCTGCAACCGGTCGTGGAGCCGGGGGTGACGCTCGAGATGCCTTGGGGCTCGTTCGGGTACGCCGTGTGGGCCTCAGGACCACAAGCGGGGCAGATCGCGTATGTGTTACTCGATGGCGCAACCGTTGACAATCTGATGTTTCCGACCACCTACAGTTGGCCGCCGGACACGCAGCTACGGTCATGGGGGCGCTTGGAGGCCTCGGGTGAGATCACGACCCACGACATCACCACCTTCCTCCTCCCGGACACCTTTGAGTTGGGTGACGCGTTTCATCTTCGCAGGATATCACGCCTGGGATACGGAGCCGGGCGACGCCAGCAACGGCAACCTCCCGCGCTACTTCCCCGTACATCGAGGCGTCCTGGTTCTCTGCCGAGTTTGTCGTTGGGTCCGCGTCACCGGCATAGAGGACATCTCCGCGCTCAGCCACGAGCTGAGCGAGACGCTCAATGATCCCTTCGTCGGCGTGTGACGGCGCGCATGACATCACGCCTTGGTGGGCCTCGAAGGGGCTGTGCCTGGACTATCTCGAGACCGGTGACGTGATCGAGGTCCTGCCCAATCCGGACTATCCCATCACCATGAACGGGAGTGACGTATCATCCGCAGACCGAGGCGCTGCTGCAGTGGTTCGAGGGCATGACGCCCTCGGATGCCACGGGAGGGGCCTACAGCTATCCCGATACCAGCATCTTGACGCTGCCAATCCACCCAACACGCCGGTCAACTGCGGATAACAGAGCCTATCCACTTGTTGTGTGATACCCAGTCCCACTAGGTTAGGGACTTGATGTTGAGGGGGTGATAGGATGCGAGCATGGACACTCGCACTCCCTACCAGACCGATGTCAGCGACGAGGAATGGGCCTTCGTCGCTCCCTATTTGACCTTGCTGCCCGAAGACGTGAGCCAACGCAAGTATCCCTTGCGTGAGGTGTTCAACGGCGTGCGCTACATCGTGAAAACCGGCGCGCACTGGCGGCTGATGCCGCATGACCTCACGCCGTGGCCGCTCGTGTACCAACAGATGCGTCGCTGGATGGCCGCGGGCTGCTTCGAGGCGATCGTGCACGATCTGCGCATCCTGCTGCGGCGCGCCGCGGAGCGTCCGGCGCCGCCGACGGGCGCGATCCTTCCCTCAGCTCTAGTCGAGGGACACAGCCAATGAGAGTCTCGCAGCATGATTGATGCAAAATTCGTTTGCGATAATTCGCTGCAGACTCTCCTCCATGTGGTCGACCATGATCACTATGATCACACAGGCCGTCGGGGTGTATGTGCAGCTGTGCTGGGGGTCGCGTCGTCAGTGAGGTGCTGTGCTATTGAGGAGCATCGTTCTAGGTCCGGGCTCGCCCTACCCTCAAGCCAGGCCTTGTCCCGAATAACAGCGGGTAACGCAGATCGTAGGGCAACGATCCCTTACTTGGAGGAACCTTTATGAACATACTAGGACTACTCCTCGTTCTTGGAGCCATCGTCTCTTATCTCACCATGATTTTCGGGCTTCACCGTTTCACCTATAAAACCTGGGTGTTTGACCTCACTGTTGGAGCAGGAATGGTAATCGGCGCATTGAGCTGGTTGCAAGAAGGAGGGAGTTGGCTTCAATGGAGCACAATTACCTTGGGTATTACCTGGTTCCTCGTGTCGAGACTCGAATTGAGAATAGTTGGCTCAAGAGCATTGAACCTTCACGCAGGTGATCGATTGCCCGCCATGACCTTCTTGAAGACCGATGGAACGCTGATGACCGAGCAGGATCTGATCACCAACGCGCCTGCACTCTTAGCCCTGTATCGCGGGTGGTGGTGCCCGTCCAGTAGAGTGCAACTTAATGCAATCATGGAGCACTACGACCTGCTCCATACGAGGGGAGTGAGTATCTATGCGGCGTCTGTCGATGATCCGGAGACAGCGACTGCAATTCAAGAGCATGTAGGAAGCAATATCACTGTACTTTGTAGCGTCTCAGAGGAAATGTTGAAACAGATCGGAGTAGTAGACAGGAGAGGAGCGCCCTGGTACGACCGGCTCTTATTCGGAGCGGTTGAACAGCCAATCGCCATGCCCGCAACGCTCGTCATCAACACAGACGGGACAATCATGTTCGCGTTCCGCTCCACGCGAGTAGATGAGAGGCCACTCGTGGAAGAGATACTTTCAGGCCTTTCACTCCTACCACAAAGGCTTCCGTGAGCATCTCCTCGTGCTCCCTCAGCGAGGTTCCTCAAATGTGTGTCCACCTCACGGGTTAGAATTTTCGCAAGGTTGCTACTGACTGTGGAGGTCTGCAAGAGGTCCGTTCATGAAGTCAAAATACCGCCGTTGGGGTCAAATGGGGTCAAAGGCACATAAAACAGGCTGCACGCTCAGTGGCTGCAGCGTAGATAATTTCAGGGTTTGTGAGGGGCAGGTGGGACAGGAATCGCACCTGCAACCTGCGTTTTGGAGCACTCGGCGCACTGTCCAAGATCGTCCAGCGGTGTCCAAGCACCGTCCACTCGCTATGTAGTCAGTTTTGTAGTCAATTCGAAAGGTCGGACGAGCAAAGCACTCAAAATCTCCAATCGGGTAGCCCTTGCAGCCTGCTCTAGGCGCAACCAGCCCCCGGAAAGGAAGAAGGTGCATAGTGAGTACGGTGTGGTCCTACCCACTAGGCACCGACGACAGCCAGAAGTGCAACGTTGCCTAGTGCCTTTGCAAGATGGATGAACGAGAATGTGGTACGCTCGAGGGCATGAGAGCTCCTATCTTTGTGCGAACGCTGACCGACGACGAGCGCCGTGCCCTGGAGAAGGGCCTGCGCGCCAAGGACGCGTTCGTCTTGCGTCGCTGCCAGATCCTGCTCGGCAGCGCCCATGGCGAGCGGGCTCCGCGCATCGCCGAGCACCTGGGCTGCGACGACCAGACGGTGCTCGACGCGCTGCCTGCCTTCAACGCGGTCGGGCTGGCCTGCCTGCAGAAGAAGTCCTCGCGTGCCCACCGCACGCGCTTGGTCTGCGGACCCCGGCAGGCCGAGCACCTGCGCGCGCTCTTGCAGCGCCGCCCGCGCGAGTTCGGCCACCCCACCAGCTTGTGGACCCTCGCCCTTGCCGCCGAGGTCAGCGTGGCCGAGGGCATTGTCTCCACGCGGGTGAGCGGCGAGACCATCCGCCAGACGTTGTTGCGGCTGGGCATCAACCTGGGCATCAACCTGGGCATCAACTGGGAACGCGCCAAGCACTGGATCACGAGCCCGGATCCAGCATACGCGCAAAAAAAGGGCGGCGTGACCGCCTGATCGCTGTGGCGCGCCAGCAGGCGGACTGGGCGCTGGGGTTTGCGGATGAGACCTGGTGGAGCCGCTTCGCTCGGCCGCGGGCGCACCCCTGGACGGACCCAGCGCAGGGACCGCTGCGCCTGGTGGAGCAGGCGCCGTCCAAGGCCGATCCTGATCCCAAAGCCTTGGCGTGTTATGGGCTGCTGCGCCAGGTCGGGCAGCAAGAGCGCGTCTGGCTGCGCTTGGTGGATGGCCATCCGGTGAGCGCCGTCACCGAACAGTTCTTGGCGTGGACCTGCGCGCGGCTGCAGGAGACGGGCGTACGTGTTTGGCTGCTGATCTGGGATACCGCCTCCTGGCACGTGAGCAAGCGCGTCCGCGCCTGGATCCGTGCGCACAACCGCCACGTCAAGCACGCCGGGCAGGGCGTGCGCATCCTGCCGTGCTTCCTGCCGGGCTTCCTGCCCATCAAGCGTCCCTGGCTCAACCCGATTGAGCCGAAATGGGTCCATGGCAAACGGGCCATCGTCGAGCCCGCCCGGTTGCTCAGCGCTCACGAGGTCGCTGACCGGGTCTGTGCTCACTTTGGTTGCTCCCATGAAGCTCACCTTACCATTCTCGACAAGGCGGCATGATCATGCAC
>CAVTFE010000022.1:0-19142 GCA_963733745.1 uncultured bacterium | reverse complement strand
ATAGGGGATGCTGGTCAGACCAAAGCCGAAGAGCGGGAAGAGGACGATCATCGCCCCACTGTAGAGGCCGGTGTCGAGTGAGAGCACCTGTTGCCTGCTGCTCCTCCGGCGCGCGCTGGTTGAGGTAAGTGTTGAGCGCGGGATAGAGCACGGCGTCTGAGAGGTGGAAGAGCAGCAGGGAGCCGAAGCACTGCAGGTTATGGCGGACAGGCAGCTCATCGCCATAAGCCCAGCGCCTCCTGCGCCGAGGAAGATGGCGAGGAGACCAGGCGCAGGTAGCTGAGCGATCAGGCGCGGCGCGAAGAGCGTATAGAGCGCGTCAAGCGCATAGCTCACCCCGTAGATCACGCCAATGGCAGCGACGGTGAAGCCGAGGCTGTGAAAATAGAGCTGATTGTAGAAGCTGACGGTCGTGAAGACGCTGGCCGAGAGCGCCGAGATCAACAGCAGCGCCAGCAGCCAGGCGTCGCGCCAGACCGCGCGCATCCCCGCGCCGAAATGGGCGAATGGATTGTGCGACTCGGCATGGGCGAGCCGCTTCTCCGGCAGGAGCAGCAGCGGCCCAATGCCCAGCGCGATGACCAGCGATTGTGCGATGAATGGCAGCGCCACGCTGACGTCGCTCAAAAAGCCGCCAGCCGAGACGCTCAAAGCGGCGGCGAGTAGTCCCAGGATGACGATGCGACTGAAGAGCCGACTGAATCGCGCCGCACGATCGGGCGCGCCAGACAACTCCGCCAGCCGCCAGATCATCGCCGATTCCGCGCCGCCACGAAACGCGAATCCCAGGCCAGAGAGCGCAAATCCCAGCGCGACCATTACGGGAAGGGTGGGAAACAGAAAGAACAGCGCCGAGAGACTGGAGAGCGCAGAGGAGACGATCAGGCTGGCGCGCCGGCCCACCAGATCGGCGAAGACACCGGTGGGCGCCTCGGCGACGAACTTGGCGATATGAAAAAGCGTCTCGAAGAGGCCGATCTGAAACGGCGTATAGCCGTGCGCGGCGAGGTAGATCAGCCAGATCGCGTTGCTAAAGAGGCTATTGGAAGTAATGGAATAGAGGCCAAGCGCGAGTGTCCAGCGGCGCTGTGCGGCTGGCGGCGCGGGGATACTATTGGGTTGTACTTCGATGATCTGCTGGTCCATAGGGCTTCCATGATAATGGTTGGCGTTCATTTAGTTCAGCGCGAGTTCTACCTCACCCCCTGCCCCCTTTCCCAAGGGAAGGGGAACCATACGCGAGAAGTGTCGCTGGATCTCTGGGTCCCCTCCCTTCTTAGGGGAGGGGCCGGGGAGAGGTTTGGCAACGCCCATCACACCGTCGGGCATAAAGCAGCCTCCCCTGAAGCGCCCGGCGCTTCAGAGGAGGCTGATGAAAGCGACTGTCGCGCCGGACTACTGTACGTCCACCTTGGCGCCGGCCTCTTCGAGCTTGGCCTTGGCGGCGTTGGCCTCGTCCTTCGAGACGCCCTCCTTGATCGGCTTCGGCGCGGCGTCCACCAGGTCCTTGGCCTCTTTCAGGCCCAGGCCGGTACCAGCTCGCGCACCGCCTTGATGACGTTGATCTTGTTCGGGCCAATCTCCTTGAGGATGACGCTGAACTCGGTCTGCTCCTCGACGGGCGCGGCAGCCTCGCCACCGCCAGCGGCGGCGCCCGCGGCGGGGGCTGCGGCGACCATCGCCGGCGCGGCGCTCACGCCCCACTTCTCCTGCAGGGCCTTGCTCAGCTTGACGAGATCCAGCACGCTCATCGTGCTGAGTTGTTCGATAATCGTGTCGACGTCTGCCATGATGTTGGTTCCTTTGCGATTGCTGCGCCAGACCTAGTTGGTCTGGCAATAACGATGGGATGAACGATGGGCTTACGCGGCGGCAGGCTCGCCACCAAGCTCGCGGATGCGCGCCTCGAGCACATTGATCAAGTCACGCAGCGGCGCGCTGATGACGCCATAGGTCTGGCTCATTGGACCCTGGATCGCGCCAACGATCTGGGCGCGAGCTGGTCCTTGGACGGCGTCTTCGCCAGATCGGCGACCTGCGCCGCTGTGAGCGAGTTCCGCTCCAGGATGCCAGCTTTGATGGCGGCGGGCTTGCCGGTGCGCGCAGTGCGCAGATAGTCCGAGACCAACTTGGCGGGGGTGACCTCGTCGTCGAAGCCCATCGCAATGGTTGTCTGCCCTTGCAGGTACTCCGAGATGTCCTGATAGCCAGCGCGCTCGGCGGCGATGCGTAGCAGCGTGTTCTTCACGACGTGCAGCTCGACGTTCTGCGCGCCCAGCTTGCGGCGCAGGTCGGTGATCTCGGCGACGGTCAGCCCCTCGGTGCGCATCAGCACGGCGGCGCGCAAGCGCTCGAGTTGCGCGACCAGTTCGTCAATCTCCTGGGCTTTCGCTTGTGTAGGCATAGTGGTGTATGTCCCTTCCAGGGCGTTAGTCGAGAGAAGATACCAGGCGCGCTCCCCGCCTGACCAAACGCCGCGCGCAATTCGCTCGCCAGCGCTCTCCCGCCGCATCCGCTGTTCACGCCACAATTCGCAGGAGATCGAAGGGCAACAAAAAGACCTTCGCGCTTGTCGAGCCGAAGGCCTGAAACCGTATGACAGGCACGCGAGTCAACGCGCACACCATCTGCGGTATCAAGTTTCTTCGCCTCGGCAGGCTTTCTCGCTTAGGCGCTCCCGTTTCAGGAGCGCGCCTGCTGTCTCTGGCGCGTATGCGATTGTCCACTTACTATACGCTCGAGCGGCCCGCGCCGTCAACTCAATGAGACAGGTGTCGCATTAATTCTATGGGGCAAGTTTCGTCAAAGCGCATCGAGACCACTCACGCGACCGGCTCTTCGAGCAGCAGACCCTCCTCGTAGATGCGGCGGATGACGCTCTCGATGTCTGGCTCCTCGAAGGTGACGTCGCGCAGCCGGTAGCGCGCGCCCAGCCAGGCGACCAACTCGTGCGCGGGTAGCGCCTCGCGTCCGAAGGCGAGCGCGACCCGTGGCGGCTCGGCGGGCGTCTGGCGCACTCCGGCGGGTAGATCGGGAACGAGCGGCATGCCACCAGCGCCAACGGCAGGCGCGCAAGATCAGTCTCGTCCACCACGGCGATGAGCGTGCGCTCGCCGCCGAAGCGCTCGCGGATGCCAGAGACCGCGCCGTCGTAGAGCTTGCGCCCATGGTCGATGATGACCATACGTGGACACAGCGCCTCGATGTCGTCCATGTCGTGCGTCGTCAGCAGGACCGTCACGCCGCGCTCGGCGTTGATCGCGCGCAGGAACTCGCGGATGCGCGCCTTGGCGACGACATCCAGCCCGATGGTCGGCTCGTCCAGGTAGAGCAATTCTGGGTCATGCAGCATCGCGGCGGCCAGATCGCCACGCATACGCTGGCCCAACGAGAGCTGGCGTACCGGCGTCTGTAAGAACTCGTCGAGCTGCAAGAGATGGCGCAACCGCTCCAGGTTCGCGGCGTGGCGCTCCTCCGGCACGCGGTAGAGGTGACGCAGCAGGCGCAGCGAGTCGAGCAAGGGCAAATCCCACCAGAGCTGCGACTTCTGGCCGAAGACGACGCCGATGCGCCCGGCGAGGTCGCGGCGCTGGCGCTGCGGATCGAGTCCCGCGACGCGCACGCTCCCGCCGGAGGGCATGAGGATGCCAGTCAGCATCTTGACCGTCGTGCTCTTGCCGGCGCCGTTTGGCCCGACCAGCCCGACCATCTCGCCGCGCTCGACGGTGAGCGCGAGGTCGCGCACGGCGTGGACCACGCGCATCTGCGGATTGACGACGCCGCGCAGCCCGCCGAGCAGACCGGGACGGCGCTGGGCGACGCGAAACGTCTTGGATAGTCCCTCGGCCTCGATGAGCGGCATGGCGAGGGCTCCTTTCAGATGCGAGATGGCGTCCGTTGCGCGTTGGCATTGGCGCGGACTTCAGTCCGCAGTTTTCCGTGCTCCGGCTCTTTAGAGCCGAGAGAGCGTTAAAACGATTAACTGCCGGTGCTCTGGTAGCGGCGCACGCCGAAGCCCCAGATCGCGGCGGCGATTCCCGCGAAAATCAGCGCGACGAGCGGCGCGGCGAAGGCGAGCGCATCAGGCAGGCCAAGGGGCAGCGGCTTGCCCAGCAGGTAGCAGACCGGCGCATAGGTCCCGAAAGCGAGCGGCACGACGAAGAGGAAGAAGCGCTGGAGCGATTGCGAGTAGACGCTGAGCGGCCAGCTCAACATCTCGCGCCCGCCGTAGGTCAGGATGTTGGTCAGCTCGGTCGTCTCGACGGTCCAGAAGCAGAGGGTCGCGCCGAGGACCATCACCGCGAGGAAGACGAGGACGCCGCTGAGGATGCCCAGCGGCAGGATGAGCGCATCGAGCGGTCGCCAGGGCAGCCCGCCGAGCAGAAACAAGCCCACGCCGACGGCGAGGAGGCCATTGGTGAGGCGGCCAAAGCGGCGCATGCGAAAGTCGCTGCCCGCCACCTGCAGGAACGGGCTGACCGGGCGCAGCAGCACGCGGTCGAAGTCGCCACGCCGGATCATTTCGTCAAAACCGTCGATTCCCGCGCCGAGCAGTTCGGCCAGGCCGAAGGCGACGCTGGTGACACCGTAGAGCAGCGCCACCTCGCCCGCATTCCACCCGGCCAGCGTCGTAAACGAGGCGAAGAGCAGGAAGATCTGCGTGAACTCCAGTGTGGTGAGGGCGAAACTGGTCCCAATGTCGATGGTGATGTTGGCCTTGTACTGCAACTGCGACCGCGCCTGCATCGCCACCAGCAGGCGATAGAGGCGTAAGTCACGCAGCAGCGCGCGCATAGGAGATCACCCGCTTTCCGTATCTCGATGCCGAAACTACTCAGCCGCCCTGGACGACGACGCGCATCAGCGCCCGCGCCGTGACAGCGCGCGCCAACAGGATAAGATGACAACCCAGATCGCCTGGCTGGACAGCGCGAGCGCCAGCGTTCCACCACTCAGCGCACCGGCGAAGACCTGCGCCGGGACGTTGAACATCGGGCTGAAGGGTAGGAAAGCGTTGAGCGCGCGCAGCCAGAGCGGAAAGAAGACGACCGGCACATAGCTGCCGCCGAAGAAGAGGGCGATCACCTGCGCGAAGCCGCCTGCCGCCCGCGCCTCCACCACCCAGAAGGCGATGATGTTGTAGAGGAAACGATAAGCGACGCCGAGCGTCGCCGCGAAGAAGAGGCTCGCGCCGAACAGCAGCCAGTGGTCCCAGCCAGTGGGAGCGCCGATGCCGAAGAGCAGCATCCCGGCAAGGTAGGTAGGGATGCAGCGGAAGAGCAGGTAGTACACGTTGCGCCCGGACTCGCGGCTGAACCAATACCAGAAGAAGTCGCTCGGCTTGCTCAGGTCACTGACTACCTCGCCTGTGCGGATCGTCAGCATGAGGTCGAACCAGCCGAAGGGCAGCACGACCATGATCAGCGCCTGCACCAGCCAGATGTAGCGCAGCGTGTCGCGCAAGGTGAAGCCATTGACCACGCCGCCGGACTGACCGTTCGCCTGAAAGAGCGCGATGTAGACGTAGCTGACGATGACGCCAAAGAAGATGTTCGTCGCCAGCCCGGCGAGATTCGCCCAGCGGTAGACGAGTTGCCGCCGGAAGGCCGTGCGCGCCACTTCGAGATAGAACCGGAGCATGGAGCGCTTTCCCCTTCTCTCAGACACGCGGCAATGCGGGATAGGCCTGGCCTACCCCGTGTCCCGACGCCGCGATCAGTCGTCTGACCTATCACACGGCGCGTTCGGAGAGTGTATCACATCAGGGGCGCCGTGTGGTAGAATAGCCAGGATCGCGCGCTCGAATTGCGAGCTGCGCGACGACAGCACACACGCTCACTCCAGGCCCGATCCCTGGCGCTTGTTCAGCGTCCATCGCGGCTTTTCCCGTGGGCGGAGGATTTTCAAGGGAGTACTATCAGCACATGCCAAAACCCGCAACGTTACAGCAACTCATGGAGGCGGCCGTCCACTTCGGCCACAAGACGCAGCGCTGGAACCCCAAGATGCGCTCGTTTTTGCTCAAGGACAAGGACACCCGCCAGCCGGTCGTCCGCAACGGCATCTACATCCTCGACCTCTCGCAGACGATCAAGCGCCTCAACGAGGCCAGCCGCTTCGTCTCGAACCTGACGGCGAACCACGAGTCAATCCTCTTTGTCGGCACGAAGAAGCAGGCCCAGTCCACCATCCAGGAAGAGGCCGAGCGCAGCGGCCAGTTCTACGTCAACCAGCGCTGGCTCGGCGGCATGCTCACCAACTTCAAGACTATCCAGGCGCGCATCAAGTACATGAAGGAACTGGAGCAGCGCAAGGCGAGTGGCGAGTTCGAGCGCCTCCCCAAGAAGGAAGCGCAGCAACGCGAGGACGAGCTTGAGCGCCTCAGCCGCACGCTTGGCGGCATCCGCAACATGACCCGCCTGCCCGGCGCGGTCTTCGTAGTGGACACCAAGAAGGAACATACTGCCGTCCTGGAGGCGCGCCGCCTGGAGATTCCGGTGATCGCATTGGCCGACACCAACACCGATCCCGACGAGATGGATATTCCTATCCCGGCCAACGACGACGCGATCCGCGCGGTGCGCTTCCTCTGCGCGCGCATCGCCGACGCCGCCATCGAGGGCCGCGCCCAGGCCGAGGCGCGCCGCAAGGACGCCGCTAGCGCTGAGGAGGATGCGGTCGAGATGACCGATGCGCCAGTCACGGCGGAGGACTTTGGCGGCGAGCCGGAAGCAGCACCGGAAGCCACGCCAGAAGCCACGCCAGAAGCCACGCCAGAAGCCACGCCAGAGCCAGTCGCGGTGGCAAGCGACGAAGGCGAGCAGGCGTAGCTCTTTCGGGTAGTGTTACTGCGCGGCGCACTCTCTCGCGCCGCGCGTTTGTCTGTCTGAAACGAGATCCCCTCCGTCCTCACAAGCACTTGAGTGCGGGCGTGTGCGTTGGGTCTCGTGGTAGTATGATTCGGCTGAATCATTCGTACGCCGGGCAGTCTATGGGCCTTTGCGACGCGCTCAGCCGGGTACGTTAGGAGCGATGACACGGTATGGAATTCACTGCGAAAGATGTCGCCAAACTACGTGAGTTGACTGGAGCGGGCTTCGCCGACTGCCGCAATGCCCTCGCCAGCGCCAAAACACTCGACGAGGCGATCAAGGCGCTCGAAGAGAAGGGCCAGGCGCGCGCCGAAAAAATGAAGACGGCGGAGCGCGAGACACGCGAAGGGCTTATCGTCTCCTATATCCATCACGGCGGCAACCTCGGCGTACTGCTGGAGGTCAATTGCAGCACCGACTTCGTCGCGCGCAGCGAGGACTTCAAGACGCTGACGCGCGAGCTGGCGCTGCAGATCGCTGGCACGAACCCGAAATACGTCGCCTTCAGCGATATTCCCGAGGACGAGATGAACGCCACGCGCGAGCAACTGGCGCAAGACCCTGAGGTCCTCAAGCGCCCGGAGAAGCTGCGCGCGCAGATCGTCGATGGCAAGCTCAAGAAGCAGTTCACCGAGCATGTGTTGTTGGAGCAGCCCTGGGTGAAGGATGAGAAGGTCACCGTCGGCAAACTCGTGGACGATGTGATCCGTAAGACCGGCGAGAATGTCGTCGTGCGGCGCTTCGCGCGCTTCGCGCTTGGCGAGGACTAAGCGAGACCAGACAGTAATGGGGGACACGGCATGACACCGGCGCTCACATACGAACGCCTCCTGCTCAAGCTCAGCGGCGAGGCCCTGATGGGCGAGCAGGGCTTTGGCATCGACACCGCCGTCCTCCAATACATGGCCGACGAGGTGGCGCAGGTTCATGCCCTTGGCGCGCAGGTCGCCATCGTCATCGGCGGCGGCAACTTCCTCCGTGGCAAGACCGCCGCCGCCACCGGCGTTGATCGCGCCCAGGCCGACTACATGGGCATGCTCGCTACCGTTATGAACGCGCTGGCGCTGCAAGACGCGCTGGAGACCGCTGGCCTCATCACCCGCGTGCAGACCGGCATCCCGATGCAGTCAGTCGCGGAGCCGTTCATCCGTCGCCGTGCGATCCACCACCTGGAGAAGGGGCGCGTCGTGATCTTGGCGGCGGGGACGGGCAATCCGTTCTTCACGACAGACACAGCGGCGGCGCTGCGCGCGGTCGAGTTACATTGCGACGTACTGATTAAGGCGACCAAGGTGGATGGCGTCTACGACGCCGACCCGGTGAAAGACCCGCAGGCGCGGCGCTTCGCCGAGGTCAGCTACATGCGCGCGCTCACGATGGGCCTGGCGATCATGGACGGCGCGGCGCTCTCGCTCTGCCGCGAGAACAGCCTGCCCATCGTCGTCTGCAACATGTTCGCGCCAGGCAACATCGCCAGGGTCGCGCGCGGCGAACCGACCGGCACGCTTGTGCGCGATCTCCCTGACGGCGCGGAGTATCGTTGGGCTGAAGCAGATAGATAAGCGGCTGACAAGCGAGGTAAAGGAGCGAAACGATATGGCGGACGACCCATATGTTGACGCTGAACGTCGCATGAAGAAAGCTGTCGAGGCGCTGCAACGCGACTTGCAGAGCATTCGCACCGGCAGGGCCTCGCCCGCGCTGGTCGAGCGGCTGATGGTCGAGTATTACGGCACGCCGACGCCGCTCCTGCAGATCGCCGGCATCCACGCCACCGATGCGCGCACGCTGACGATTCAGCCGTGGGATAAGAAGGCGCTTCCCGACATCGAGAAGGCCATTCAGAAGAGCGACATCGGCATCAACCCGACCAATGATGGCGCGGTCATCCGTCTGGCGCTACCGCCGCTCACCGAGGAGCGGCGCCGCGACCTGGTCAAGCAGACACATAAGAAGCTCGACGAGGCAAAGGTCGCCGTGCGCAATATCCGCCGCGACGCCCATGACCACCTGCGCGCGCAGGAGAAGAGCAAAGACATCACGGCGGATGACCTCAAACAAGAGACGGACCGCCTGCAGAAGCTGACCGACCGGGAGATCGCCGAGCTGGATCAGGTGGGGCAGGCCAAAGAGCATGAGATCATGGAGATTTGATCGCCGATAACTGGCGAGGATCAGCGGGGCAGACATGGCAATGGGACGTATTCGTAGTCTGTGGACAGTTATCAACAGCGCCATCGATGGTGGCGCACGCGCCTGGGAGGCCGAGCGTCGCGCGGAGCAATCGCGCCTGACGTTCCGAGAAGGGCGCGCCGTGCCACAACATATCGCCATCATCATGGATGGTAACGGCCGCTGGGCGACGAGCCGCCACTTGCCCCGCTCGCTGGGGCATCCCGCCGGAGTCGAGGCGTTGCGCCGAGTCGTGCGCCTCTGTGACGCCTATCGCATTCCCATGCTCACCGTCTACGCCTTCTCGACCGAGAACTGGGGGCGCCCACAGGAAGAAGTCGGTGCGCTGATGAACCTCTTCTGGGAGACGGTCCGCAGCGACGTGGACCAGTTGCACCAGAACGGCGTGCGTCTGCGCCATATCGGGCGGCTGGACGGCCTCTCGCCCGACGTACGTAAAGCCATCGCGCACATGATGACCCTCACGCGCGACAATACCAAGCTTGACCTGAATGTCTGCTTCAACTACGGCGGGCGCGCCGAGATTGTGGACGCAGTGCGCGCGATTGTGTCAACTGGCGTCGCGCCGGATGAGATCACCGAGGACCTCATCCACCGGCATCTCTACACCCGCGACCTCCCCGACCCCGACCTCATCATCCGCACCGGCGGGGAGATGCGCCTGAGCAATTATCTCGTCTGGCAGGCGGCCTACTCCGAGTATTATTCCACGCCCGTCCTCTGGCCCGACTTCGACCACGACGATTTCGTCGCCGCGCTCGACGCCTTCGCGACACGCAAGCGCCGCTTTGGTAAGATAGAGGAGCAGGCGCCAGCGGAGGTCGTCACGGTGAAGCCCGCGAGTACGATGCCGACGCCGCTCCGACCCGAGCATGTGGTAAAAAGCGTATCATAGGCGCTAGTGATAACCGCCTCGACGCCGTTGTCGTGTGCCACGCGCATTCAGTTTTCAGCGAAAGGCGCGGCTGATCCAGTGGAAAGCGATGCGCCCGTAGCCTCCACAGCGCGATCCCGCACAGGATGGCTGACCAGCCTGCGACAGCGCGTGTTGTCCGCTGTCATACTGATTCCACTAGTCATCGGGGTGATCTGGCTAGGTGGATGGTTCGCCTTCGCCGCCGTCGTCCTTGTGCTCCTGGGTGGGATGTTTGAACTGCGCGCGATGTTCGTCAATGTTGGCTGGCGTCCGCTCATCATCCTCGCCACGATTATCGGGCTGCTCTTTCTTGTCTCCTCGACACCGCCCGTCCTCAACTACCGCGACATCCTGATCGAGGTCTCGTTCAGCGTCCTGATGGTGGGCGCGTTCGTCTGGCTCATCATCGTGCGCCCGGCCAGTGATCGCACCGTGATCGACTGGGCATTGACCGTCGCCATCCCGTTCTATCTGGCGTGGCCGCTGGCGCTCCTGCTCCTCACGCGCGGTCAGGGAATCGGCCTCCAGGCGCGCGGCTTCTGGTGGGTGCTCGTGCTGCTGCTGACGATCTGGGCGAACGACTCGGCGGCGTACCTGACGGGACACTACTTCGGCAAGACGAAGCTCGCGCCCAAGGTCAGTCCCGCCAAGACCTGGGAAGGCTTCGCGGGCGGTCTGGTCATGTCCGTGATCTCGGTCTTCGTCATCACCTACATCGCCGATCTGATCCTCGCGCCCGCCATCCGGTTCCACCTGCCCTGGTACCATGCGCTGCTGCTCGGCGTGTTGATCTGCGCCTTCGGGACGGTGGGCGATCTGGCGGAGTCGCTGCTCAAGCGTGGCGCGAAGGTGAAGGACAGCGGCACTATCTTCCCCGGACATGGCGGCGTGCTCGACCGCGCCGATAGCCTCCTCTTCGCCGCGATCGTCGTCTACTTCTATGCCTCGGCGCTCCACCTGCTCACGTGAGTGCGCAGCAGGACTTTAGCTGCGACTTGTCACGCGCGCCTTCTTCGCCACGAATCAAGGCCTATCAGAGGAGCATAGCGTGGCGAGAGGATAGAGTCACCCCTCGCCTAATCCGCTCGCGCCTTCTTGCGCGCTACTCCAGGCGCAGGTCGTAGATCCACGTGCTCCAGGTGGGATTATGGCTAGGGTCTTCCCCAGCAAAGTCTCCTGCACACCAGACCTTGCCGCGTGTAACTGAGTTGAGCGGGACGGCGCAGGCGGCGTAATCGCTCCAATGTGAGGCGGCTACGTACTCGCTTCCTATTGCTCCGAAGCTCTTATAGGAGAAGGTTCCCGCATCTTGCCCCATCGTGTTGGGCGCATCCGTCGCCTTACGTCCGGTCCAGATAATCAGACTATTGGAGGTGTGATTGGGCGTGGGGTTGGTTTGGTTAAAGGTCAATAGCATATCACCCTCGTCCGTCCCCATGAGCGTCGGATTATAACTGTATGCGCGGGCTATGAAGAAGAAAGTAGACGCTTGGGCGATCAGCGCGCCATGGACCCACTGCGGGGAGTGCGAGGCCAGGGTCGAGAGGTGCGGTTGAACCTCCACCCAGACGGGAGCGTCTCCAGCGCCATCCTGACTAGTGAACGCCGACGTGAACGACACGAAGAGCCGTCCCGCCTTGTAGTAGATCTGCTTTGTTCCCAATCCAACGGTGAAGTCAGGATGGCCGCCAAACTGCTGCGCCGGAAGGGGGTCCGCATAGCTGACGCCCAGGTTGTTGAGGCCACATGTCAGCGTCGGAGCCGTCGTGGAAACGTTGTTCAGGTTCATCAGCGCACAGAGCGTCAGATTGCTCGATGTGACGCCATAGCCCGTGTCCGTCGCCACAATGAACTCGCCGTCCTGCACACCATCCTCGATGGCAGGACTCAGCCGGAAGTCCGGGCAGGGTCCGCTACAGGTGTTGAGGCTCGTGTTGACTGCGTTATTAAACGTGTAGTAAGTGGCTGTATTGCTGCTGAGCAGCGAGTTCTTGTCGAGGACAATCGTCGTGTTGCCCTTGAACACGTTGCTCGTGTCAAACTCAACACAGGTGACCGTCAGCGAGTAATATTCGATCCCCAGCGTCTGGTAGTCGCAGGCGGTATCGGAGCCGAGGAAGGTCGTAGGGATCTGAAATTCATGATATTGTGCGCCTGGGGCAGGCTGTGTCGGCGAGTTGGACGTACTGACGGCGATGTCCAGATACGAGAGGCCGCCAGGCGTCCATTCCAGGTAGGTGACAATCCAGCGGTCGCGCATCACGTCATAGTTCATCTGCGGGTCGCTGAACGTGTCGTTGGCATGCCTGATAGGCTGGAAGAAGCTATCCGCCGTGTAAGGGCCATAGGCGAGCGCACCATTAGTAGCGCGATAGATACCAACCGCGGCGTCTATACCTGCCATGACATAGCTCAAGTCAGTCGCCAGCGCCATATCAGGCGGACTGGTCGCATTTGACAGTTGGCTTGTGAACGTCGGCGCGTTGAGCAACAGAGGTGGCACAATTGCGCCACCCAGAAACTTTGGATCGGTTGTGGATCGAGTCGAAGCAAGTTGCGGGTCAACATGCGACGCCTTGGGGATATTGACGCTGCGCCCAGTACGCCGCGCGCTGCTGCTGTGTCATGCGATCACGGGAGGCATGCCCCGGCGCGCTGGTCGTCTGTCCTGCCTTCATAGTAGACAGGTTGCGCAGATCGACCGTCCCCATCATGCGCGCTGATCCACGGCTGCTCAGAGTAGCCTGCGTCGCCTTGCTGGTCGCGCGATTGCCAGCTGAATATTCAGCGCTCACCACGCCAAGCAACGCAAGAACACAGATGAGACTGAGTATGGCGCTGGCGGCGATCCGCCAGGAGATGGCAGGCAGACGGATGCGCATGACGCTCTCCTTCTTGTCTTTTTCTTGTCTTTACGAAACTTCAGCATATGGATGGACGAGGATGTGAAACTGATGCGCCCAGTATACAGTGGACGCTTATTCTGTCAAGACGTTCTTCGGCTCTCTGCAAGTCACAGAAATAGTGAATGATGACTTGGACAGAGTTGAGACAAGAAGGCTCTGGATAGCGACGGAGGCAGCGTGACAAGCGCGAGATAGGCTATGAGGTATCAACACTGAGCATGACGCGCCTATTTTCGCGCCTATTTTGGGGAAGAGCGTGACCCACTAGAGCAAAGAAAGGACGCCGCGGGAGGAACCGCTAGCCCGCGACTTCCTGCGCCTGCGATTGGACGCCCTCGCGCGCGTATTCCGGCATCGCACGCATATCCAGCACGATCTTGACCGCGCGATGCGTCGCCTCATCCTGCGCCGTCGCCACCGCGCGCCGCGCCTCACGCAGCGGGAAGCGGTGCGTAATCAGCCGTTCGGGGGCGATGCGCCGGTCGCGCAGCATCGCCGCCGCCAGCGCGAAGCTGGAGACGCGCCCGCCGTCCACGCCCCAGCCGCTCGGCCCCAGGCCACCGGGCCAGTTCTCCGTGCCATGCGCCTGCACGCCCGCCAGCGTGATCTCGCGGTGCCAGAGCGGCGTGAGGTCGGCGTCCACCGGCGCGAGCCGCCGTCCCACCAACACGACTGTCCCGCCCTCGCGCGCCCAGCGCAGCGCATGCTCGAGCGAGTTCGCCGAACCGAGCGTGTCGTAGACCACGTCGAAGCCGCCCACCAGCAGCTCCGCGCCAAGCCGTGTCTTGAAATGCTTGGCTCCGCTGATCTGCGCCGCCGCAGCGCCGTCCTCACTCTCCAGGATGTTTGTCGCGCCACTCTGTGTGGCGAAGCCTACCTGGAAGCCATGCGTGGGCCGCACGGTGATCGCGCTGTTGGGTTGCAGCGCCCGCAGCGCCTGGATCAATAGCAACCCACTGGCCCCACCACCGATGACCAGCGCCTGCCCACCTGGCGGCGGCTGGTGGCGCAGGATTGCGTGCAGCGCGGAGGCGGTCGGCGCGATGAGCGCGGCCTGCTCGTCGCTCAGTTGGTCTGGCACGAGGAAGAGCTGGCGTTCGTGGAGGACCATCTCGTCGCTCCAGCCGCCCCCGACCGGCTGAGGACCGGGCAGGTAGCGATTCTCGCAAAGTGTGTAGTTCCCGGCGGCGCACTGTGCGCACGGCGGCTCGACGTTCTCCGTCGCGCAGCACTGATCCGTCTGATAGACCACGCGGTCGCCGATGCGCAGGAACTCGACATCCGGCCCGATCTCCGCCACCTCGCCCACGACCTCGCGTCCCAGGAAGGTACGCCGCCGCCGTGGCGCCGCCATCGGCGAGACGCGCGGGCTGCCCGCGAGGTGGATCAGGTTGAGATCGTCGTCGGAGACGCCGGCAAGCGCATTGCGTACACGCACCCAGCGCCGTCCCGGCAGCGCGCCGGAGGGAATGGAGCGCGCGCGAAACGGCGCCAGCGGCCCGTAGTAGGCCCGCCTGGAAAAAGCTCCCAGCAGGCGTGTGCTCCACGCCCGCGCCGGATTGGCATCGTAGTACGCGCTCCACATATGCGCTCTAAGCCTCGATTGGTGTATCGTCCTTGATCGTTCATGTTAGGCAAGAACGCAAGCAGTGTAGCAGAAGGCGCCAGACCGCGCAACAATGCCAGTACGCATGTCGTAGGCGACATAGGCGCTGTCCAGCCATTCGCTGCGGGATACAGCGCGGCGCGCTATAATCTGTTGCGAGACGCGCTCGCCGGAGCGCCGTTGCGCTCGATTTCTCCGCTTGATCGTCCCTTTTCCATAGACCAGTTGAGGCGCTATGTTCGTTGCCCTCCAGATCGCCATGTTCATCGTCCTGCTGGAGTTGACCGTCGGCTCCTTCGTCACCCTGTTCGTGCTTGACGTGCGCGGGGACAGCAGCCGCGGCTTCATTCTCTTCCAGGGCGGACTCTACCTCTTCTTCGCGCTGCTGACCTTGCTGGCGATGAACAACTTCGCCACGCCGGAGCTGGTGAGCAACATCGTCCTCGATAGCGCCTGGCTGCGCTGGCAGGGGCCGTTCGTGCTCATCTTCTCGCTGCTGATGATTCCCTGGAATGTCCTGCTCTGGCTCGACCCCACCTCATCACCCAACGCGCGCAAGAGGGCCGGCTCCACTCCCGACGACGAGGAGGCTCCCGTCGCCGCGCCAGTGGATGACCTGATTCCACGCGTACGGCTACTGCGCTTCCTGGTTGGCGCCATCGGCTCAATCGTCGGTCTGGTGGCGGTCTTCGTCGTCGGCATGGCCTACCGGACGCTGGCGGATAGCCGGCTGGGTGGGACGCTGGTCGTCGTGGCGCTGCTCGCGGGCGCGCTGGCGCTCGGCGGCATCATGACGGCGATGCTGCTGGGTCACTGGTATCTCAACACGCCGACCGCCTCCGGCAAGCCGCTCGAGTTCTCGACGACGCTGACGCTGGTGGCGCTAGGAATCGCCTTTGTCTGTGCGCTGCTGCTGGGGCCGAGCACGCTGAAGCTACATGATCCTGGAGTGGCGCTCTCGCCTGGCACGAGCATCATTGACAAGGGCAGTGGCGGTATCGTGATTACCACGCCGACCCCGCAGCCCACCGGGACCGCAGGCCAGCAGCCCACCAGCGAGGTCCGCCAGGCGCCACTGGATACCAGCGCGTTTGTGTGGCTTCAATACCTCATGGGATTCACGGCGCCGCTGGTCCTGGGGTATCTGGCCCTGCGACTGACGCGCGAGCGGTCCTTCCAGTCGGCGACGGGCATGCTCTATCTCTGCGTCGCCTTCATCTTCATCGGCGAGATCCTTGGACGGGGTCTCC
The DNA here is from genome assembly GCA_963733745.1 of uncultured bacterium. GTDB lineage: Bacteria > Chloroflexota > Ktedonobacteria > Ktedonobacterales > JADMIN01 > DASWAC01. Next base: position 3,399 of record CAVTFE010000022.1, on the reverse strand, counting down.
TGCTCATGCCGCGATTCTAGCGGCGTCTCAATCTAGCGTCTCGGCAAAGGAGTGGCCAGTGAGTTCGCAGCAACAGATCGATCCCGATATCTTCAAAGCGTATGACGTGCGTGGAATCTATCCCACCGAGTTGAACGAAGAGACCGCCTACCGCATCGGGCGCGCCTTCGTGCAGCATCTCGGCGTCAACCAGGTCGCGGTGGGGCGCGACATGCGCATCTCCTCACCCGCCATCGCGGCGGCGATCATACGCGGCGCGACCGACCAGGGCGCGGACGCCATCGACCTGGGGCTGACGACGACCGACGAACTCTATTTCGCCGTCGGCAAGTACAGCTATCCCGCGGGCGTCATGATCACCGCCTCGCACAATCCGGGACAGTACAACGGCATCAAGATGTGCCGCGAGGAAGCGATTCCCATCTCCTCCGAGACCGGCGGCGACGCCATCCGCGACATCGTGCTGGCAGGCCAGTTCGCCTCGCCAGCGCGCCAGGGCCAGATCATCAAGCGTGATGTGACCGACGCCTATGTAGACCACTGTCTATCTTTCATCGACGTGAGCAAGGTCAAACCCTACAAGATCGCGGTGGACGCCGGTAACGGCATGGCTGGCATGGTCATCCCGCGCGTCTTCCAGAAGCTGCCCTGCCAGCTCGTCCCGCTCTACTTCGAGCTGGACGGCACGTTCCCCAACCATCCCGCCAGCCCCATCGAGCCAGAGAACACCGAGGAGTTGCGTCGTGTCGTCCCGGAGCAGCATTGCGATATGGGCATCGCCTTCGACGGCGACGCGGATCGCATGTTTCTGGTGGATGAGAAGGGCAACCTCCTTGGCGGCGACATGGTGACGGCGCTGGTGGCGCGCAGCCTCCTGAGCAAGCATCCAGGCTCCACGATTCTCTACAACCTGATCTGCTCGCGCTCCGTATCAGAGTTGATCGAACGCGAGGGTGGTCGCGCGATACGCACGCGCGTGGGCCATTCATTCATCAAGGCGACGATGCGCCAGGAGAACGCGATCTTCGGCGGTGAGCATTCCGGACACTTCTACTTCCGCGATAACTGGTACGCCGACTCCGGCCTGATCGCCTTCTTGATTGTGCTAGAGTTAGTGAGCCAGAGCGGCCACACTGTCTCGGAGTTGATCGCCACGATTGACACGCGCTTCCGCAGCGGCGAGATCAACAGCCACGTCGCCGATCAGAAAGGACGCGAGCAGGCCATCGAGGACCACTACAAAGCGCTCGGCGCGCAGATCGACCATCTCGATGGCGTCACGATCAACTTCCCAACCTGGTGGGCCAACGTCCGCTCGTCCAATACGGAGCCATTGATCCGGCTGAACGTCGAGGCGGATACCAAGGAGGAGATGGAAGCGCGCCGCGACGAGTTGTTACAGTTAATTCGACAGTAGCGCGGAGATACGTAGAGCGAGCGACACGTACGCGACGCCGCAGCCTGAAGGAGGCGCATGGTGGGTGTCTTTTCCCGGTTCAGCAACTTCATCAAGACCAAGATGAGCGCCTTCCTCGACCAGGCGGAAGACCCTGGCCAGACGCTCGACTACTCGTATCAGAAGCAGCTTGAGCAACTCCAGAACCTGCGCAAGAGCATCGTCGACGTGACGATGAACGAGAAGCGGCTGGAACTGCAACAGGCGCAGATCAACGCCAAAGTGGATAAACTGGACCAGCAGGCACGCCTGGCTCTTTCGAAGGGTGATGAGGAACTGGCGCGCGAGGCGCTGGCGCGCAAGCAGGATCTCCAGACGCAAGTCACCACCTTCGACCAGCAGATCGAGCAACTCAAAGCCCAGCAGGCCAAGTTCGTCGAGATGCAGGATCGCCTCTCCACCCGTGTCGAAGCCTTCCGTACTCAAAAGGAGATGGTCAAGGCGCAGTATGGCGCGGCGCAGGCGCAGGTGCAGATTCAGGAGGCCGCGACGGGCATCTCCGAGGAGATGTCGGACGTCAACCTGGCCGTCCAGCGGGCGCAGGATCGTGTCTTGCAGATGCAGGCGCGCGCTGACGCCCTGGATGAACTGACCACGTCTGGCGCGCTGCCGGAGATTGGCGCGCCTGGCACGGACGACATCGATCGTAAGCTGGCTGCGCTCTCGAAGGGTGACTCCGTCGATGCGGAACTGGCCGCCCTCAAATCGCAGATGCAGTTGCCCTCCGGTTCGTCGGGTCAGCAGGCGCAGCTTCCCGCAGGAGGCTCGACGCCAACCACAGCTCCATCTACGACAACGGACGCCACCGTGACCGACACGACGGAAGCGACGGAAGCGACGGACACGACCAACTCGTAGCCCGTCCGCGTCCCCATCGGCCTGAAACGGTTACCTGTAGGGGCGCGGTCAACCGCGTCCGCCGCCTGAACAGGCGCGACCCGTCTGGCGTTACAAAGTCCGGGGCATTTCGCGCACGGAATGCGATACTGCACCATCTCTGAGCGGCGCCAAAGGAGGCGAAATGATTATCCGCATCATGGCAGACAATCAGTACCGCGTCGACGATTCCTTCCTGCCAGAACTTGACAAACTGGACGATCCCGTCGTAGCTGCGCTGGATAAGGGCGACGCCGAGGGCTACGCCAGCGCGTTGAAAATACTCGTGGACTTCGTGCGTGAACATGGCGAGGTCTTGCCGATGGAAGAGGTTGTCCCTTCGAACTCCATCCTCCCCGCGCCAGACATGACGCTGGACGAGGTGCGCACGCTGATGGAGTCGGCTGAGGTCAAGATGCCGACCTAAGAGACCTGATGAGCGCCTAAAGCTGCAGATCCCAGACGGGATACCAGAACTGGAAGTCTTTCTCCATGGGCAGTTCTTTGTCCATGGCGGTGGCCAGGCGCATCTCCTCAGGATTATTGCGCTGACGCGTCTTGTCGTGGCTGTCGGTCTGCGGCACGAAGGGATAGAACGTTCCACGCTTGTAGTTACACATCCAGTAGATCGGCTTGCCGTCGGCGTTCTTGAAGGCGAAGATGGCGAAGAGCAGTTGCGTGTCGTAGCCCTTCTCGATCAGCGTCTGACTGACGATATGGATTGTGGCGACGAGCGACTGAAAGTCTGTGCTGGTGAAGACAAACCAGCGGTAGTTCAGTTCGTCCTCGAACGACTTCATCGTCACCTGCTCGTCCTTGCCGGCGATCTTCAGCAACTGCTCCAGATCGGCTTGCAGGAGGCCGAACGGCCCCGACTCGATGCCGCGAAAGCAGATGCCAGCGTCGCCGGTCGGCTCCAGGCGCTGCTCGGACTCCAGCGCGACCTGCGCGGTAGACATAGCGAAGAGCCGCTCCGGTCCGACGGGCACAGGCTTGCGGCGACCGAAGATGGCGTCGAGAAATCCCATCGCTGTTCCCTGCTCACAAAAACACCCCCTCCAGCCAAT
>CAVTFE010000021.1:0-13692 GCA_963733745.1 uncultured bacterium | reverse complement strand
GATACGCGGTCGTGCCATAGCGTTGTACAAAGCGACGCATGGCGCGATCCATCCATCTCGAACCCCACCTGAGCACAGATGAACTCGCTACTCGTTACCGGACGACCCAGGATCCGGTGGAGCGCAGTCACTGGCACTTCCTCTGGCTCTTGGCGCGTGGCTTCACCGCCAAAGCCATTGCCAGCATCACCGGCTACTCGGCCTACTGGATCGGCCAGATCGCTCGCCGCTACAATGCGCGTGGGCCGGACGGCGTCAAAGACCAGCGGCATCAGGCACGGCCCAGCCGACAGCTGTTGACCGCGGCGCACCACGAGGAGTTGCGGGCGGCGCTGGGCGGACCGGCTCCGCAGCACGACCGCTGGAACGGGCGCACCGTCGCCGCCTGGATGGCGCAGCGCCTGGGGCGACCGATCCGCCGTCAGCTGGGCTGGGTCTATTTGCGGCGCCTGGGCGCGCGTCTGCGCATGCCGCGCCCACGCCATGTTCATGCTGACCCCCAGGCGCAAGCCGACTTCAAGGCGCGTCTGCGCCCGCTGCTGCGCGAGGTGGCGACGGCCTTCCCGCACGCGACCGTCGAGCTGTGGGCGGTCGACGAACATCGCATTGGGCTGAAACCCATCCTGCGCAAGGTCTGGAGTCTGGACAAGGAGCGTCCCTTCGCTCCGGTCCAGCATCGCTACGACTGGCGCTACCTCGTGGGCTTTGTCCATCCCGCCTCCGGACGCACGGTCTTTCATCTGGCCACGTCGGTGAGTATCGCCGCTCTTCGAGGCGGAGCTGGCCGCCTTCGCACGCCAGGTGGGAGCGGGTCCAACCAAGCAGATCGTGCTCGTGTTGGACCGGGCGGGCTGGCACAGCAGCCCAGCGCCTGCGCGTGCCCGACCACCTGCACCTGCTCTTCCTGCCGCCGTACTCTCCTGAATTGCAGCCCGCCGAACACCTCTGGCCGCTGACCAATACCGTGCTGGTCAATCGCCACTTCGCCACCATCGAGGAGTCTGGAGGACGCCCAGGCAGCGCGCTGTGTCGCGCTGCAAGCCCGCCCCGATCTGGTTCGCTCCGCGACGCTGTTCCATTGGTGGCCCCGGCGGATCAAGCAACGACGCGATCCACAGCGAGAGTGAGCGTGCCAGCTTGCGACGAGCCCACGCGCTGGGCCCATCTCTACTTTCGCCCCCTGCGCTCGCAGGTTCTTGGGCAGCCAAGTAGGTGATATTCCTGACGAGATATCAGGCGTCCACCCGATAGCGTCTGCATGCATGCTCAGGTATGCTTGCGCCAGGGGAACGTGCAGACACGTGCACATGCGTCCGGAGCAGGCGACACGCCAAGAGGCGACACGCCAAGAGGCGACACGCTCGAGACAGGCGGTACCCAATGCAGGACCCACAGGGCATGCGCCGCCTTGAGGCGATCTTTGGCCTGGTAGCGGCGGCCTGTGGATGCGCGGTGACCGCGGCGCTTGCTGCCGCCATCAGCAGCGGCGTGCTCCCTGCCGACAAGCCTGGCGCGCTCTTCTTCCAAGCGGTGGGCTTCACGGCATTTCTGGCGGTCGGACTGGGCGCGCTGCTGCATGCCGCCGAGACACCGGCGAGTCCGGTCGGTGTGGCGCTCCTCTGGCTCGGCACGGTAATCGCCGGACTGCTGACCATGCTGGGCGCGCTCAGCATCGGCGTCTTCCTGCTACCAGGCACAGCCCTCGCGGTGGCGGCGTCACTGGTGGCGCTGCTGCGTGTCCAGGCGCAGCCGCGCCCCCCGAGCCCACTTGGCTGGCTGGAGCTGTTCAGCGGCGTCGCGGCGCCCGTCGCCAGCCTGGCAGGCCTGGGGGTGCTGCTCTACTGGGCGTCGATCTACTATGTCGGTCCCGACAAAGGCGGCGACTTCAGCCGCGCCGAGCTCTATGGTGTCGCGCCGACGCTGCCGCTGTTTGTGGGCGCCGCGCTGTTGAGCCTGGCGGTGGCGATCGGCGCGGGGCTGCATGCCCTCCAGCGTGTTGCGCTCGGTCGCGCGCTGCTCTGGCTGGCCACGCTGCTGCTGGCGGCGGCCACGGCGCTGGCGTTCGCCGGAGTCGATACGGTCCGCTACCTCTCCCTCGCTGGGCCATATCTCACGCCGGCCCTAGCGTTGGCCTCGCTCGCTTCGGTGGCCGCGCTGGTTTCTTCTGGACACGACAGCACCTCGACCGAGGCTCGCTAAGCGTCTGAGTGCAGACGGCGCGATGCTGTGGATGCTGTGAGAGCCGTTCCAGGCAGAGGGATCAGATCACGCATTGCGGCATCCCCTTGGAGACGAGTTCACCGCTTGGCAGGATGACAAACTCCAACGCTATGGCGCGACACGGTATGAGGGGGATGAAGCGCCGCGCGCCCTCAGGCGGAAGTGAGGCGGACGTGACTGACCGCCGGTATGGTGCACAACTGCCCGTCTACCGCAGGGGCCTGCGGCAATGCACACGTGTGGCGGCGGCTTCGGGCCACGACATGACGGTGTCAGACCAAGCGAGTGCGCTCGTGCGGCAGTCAAACAGCTGTAAGGATCCTGGCAAGTTCTGGGATGACCACTCCTGTGGAGGGACAGGCTGACAGGCGCCGCTCACCCATTGTGTCAATGCGTTTGTATAGTGGGTTTGGAAGCCGCCGGTGGCTGGATCATTGGGATAGAGCGCGCGCATCTGCTCTGGCGTGAGATTGCTTGCGGGGAACAGAAAGTAGCGCACCTCGCCAGTCGCTACCGCCTGTGCAAGGGACTGAGTCGTGAGAATAGGGTCGTACTTGGTGTATCCGCCCATCGCCATCACGGGCTCATTCGTGGCAAGGATGATCGGAATCGCATCAAATGCGTCTACGGTCGCCAGTAGCATGCGCTGGCGTTCATGATGCGCGCTCAGGTACACAATCAGGCGGGCATCGGCGGGCGCGGGACCAAAAGCGTTCACCTTTGCTGCAACAGGCCCGGAGACGGGAAACCACCCAGTATTGTTCTTGCCATATGAACCCGCGAGCCAGGCCGCAGGCGCGAGGGCCAGCACGAGTGTGACACTCAGCGCTGCCATTGGCCTCATGATGTCCTCGCGCGCGGCGCGTGGATCAGGCATTCCCGCTCTAAGGCTCACCCGACGCTGCTCCACCAAGAAGAGTGTCGCTACGCTGGCTCCACAGGCGAGGGTAGGTGTTAGCCATGGATTCCAGTTAGGCGCGGAATTGATCCAGAGCAGATGCGCCACACCCGTGCTGAAGACCGCGACCGGCAGCAGCCGCCCCGCCATCCAGGCGCGCGATACTCACGCCAGAGGCCGGCGACGCCGATTCCAGCCAACGCGCACACGGCCGGCGTCAGGATCGCCAGGTAGTATGGATTGAAGAATCGCGCGACACTGAAGAAGATGAGCAGAGTGGCCAGCCACACGCTCCAGAACACGAGATCCATCTGCCTCGCATCTTGAGCAATCGCTCGGGATGAACGTTCACGCCGCCTGAGGTTGCTCCATCCCCAGCGCGCAGCGAACAATCCCACTAGCGCTAGTGGAAGGGACCAACTCGCCTGCGCGCCAAGTGGAGGCTGGAGAAGGCGGAACGGACCTGGCTGTCCCGTGCCAGCAGACAGTTCTTGCGGCTTGTCGCCATACGCAGGCTGGCCGGCGAGGCGTTGCAGGCCATTGTAGTTCAGCGCGAGATCTACCTCAGAATTGGTAAGCGTCGAATCCACCCAGGGACGCTGCGATGACGGGATATAGTCTACGATCTCGATCCAGCAGAGGGAGATCGCCATCAGCGTGACGAGAAACAGCGCCAGATGGATAAAGCGCCTGCGTATTGGCAGCGGCGCGCCGAGCGCATAGATCCCAATACAGGCTGGGGCGACGAGGAGCGCCTCGAACGACTTGATGTTGAATCCGACGCCGATGAGAATGGCGACGACTAACAGCCAGCGCAACCGACCGTGACGCACAGCTGTGAGGGCCGCGAGCGCCGCCAGGAGTGAGGTGAGGACGATGAGGCTCTCGAAGATATTCGAGCGATTGACGACGACGTTGATCGGCGAGATTGCCAGGAGCGCGCCGGCGATCAATCCCGCGAGAGGGCCGAAGGCACGCCGCACGAGGATGAAGAGGACGACGACAGACACGGTCCCGGCGATGGCTTGCGGCAGGATCAGGCTGAAGCTGTCGAAGCCAAAGATCTTGACGCTCAGGGTCTGTATCCACAGGCCCAGCGGGGGCTTATCGACGCTGACGAAGCCGCCGGGATCAAAAGAGACGAAGAAGAAATTGCTCCAGGTCATCGTCATGCTTTTGACGGTGGTGGCGTAATAGAGATTGAGCTGGGAGAATGGAGGGAGCTGGACAAGATTGAGCGCCGCCGCGAAGAGCGCGAGCGCCACAGCCACCTGCCAGTCAAGCGCGCGCCAGCGGGGCGACGTCTCAACTTGTGACACGGCGCGTACGTCTCGGCTGCCACTTCCACGCTCGCTCGCCAGCGCACAGAAGCGCGAGACCATTGTTATGGCGCGGTTGGCCGGCACTAGGATTCCTCTGCGAGTATCGGCTTTTTCTTGCCGCCGAAGAGCCGCAGCAGCGTCAGGAAGCCCACCGCGCCGACCGCCATCCCGTAGAGCGCACGCTGCCACGGCTGAGTAGCGTCGCTCCCTGCAAGCAATCCGTGGGCCGTGACCAGCCCGAAGGCGACGAAGCTGAAGACATGGAGGAAGCGCCACAAGCGATAGGGGAGCAATGCGCGAATCCATGAGGTGACGAGGACGACTGTCATCGTGTAGAAGGCGAAGACACCCAGGTTCGACGCCAGCGGACGGTAGGGCTGGTCGCCGGGGATGAGGAGGTTGTTGAGGGTGAAGGGGATGAAGGGATCGAGCTTGAGCGAGATGAGATGCCCTGCGATGAGTCCGCCAGCCAGTGACGCGATGAAGGTATGTAGCTCATCCACGACCCACGAGAGCCGCTCGCCGGAGGTCCGCGCGATGGTGCGCAGCGTGCCGAGAATGACCGAGAGGGTCAGCGCGACGTAGGCGGCGACGGCGGTCGTGCGCGTCAGGTACCACAGCACAGGCGCATCCTGTGCGGCGCGGGCGCTCAACGCGCCTAAGCCAGCGGCGACCGTCGCTGACGGGATCAGGACAATCATAGACTCTCGCTACTTCCGCGCATATTTCTCCCCGTCGCCATGATGCGTTGGCGCCGTTCGACGAGAACCCAATCTTGCGTTGCTGTCATCACGTGATCGTCCGGTGTTCGTCATGCTGATGGTTTGGCCGTCGCGGTAGGCTGTGGCGCCGGCTTGGGCGTCGGGGTCGCCGTGGGCTGCCCCGGCTTAGGGGTAGGCGTTGGTGGAGCGGGAGATGGCGTTGGCTGTCCTGGGCGGAGGGTCGCTGTAGGCTGCGCCGCACGCGGAGTGGAGGTTGGCTGCCCAGGCAGTGTGGTCGAGGTTGGGGCCGTGTTGCTCGCGTCTGGCGTCGCGCCATCGATCCCGTTAGTCGGCTGGCTGGACGCGGCATCCGCCTGCGGCCCCCAGCTCTCGGGGCGGTGGTTGGTGAGCTGCCACGCGCCAAAGACGAGCGCGCTCAGCCCCACAATCGAGGCGAAGCGTGTCAATGTGATCGCGCCCGCGCGCGAGGGTCCGCTCAATCCAGGGACCGCGACACGCTGGACGCCAGCGGGCGGGCGACCTCCCGAGGCCAGCGCCACCTCGCCGATAGGGCGTGCGATACAGCTCAGGACGTATCCCGCCGAGCGCTCGGCCTCGGAGAGCATATCGCCTGCTGGCTCGGCCTGCCCCTCGACGACGCGCAACTTGCACGTGCCGCAGGCGCCCACACGGCAACTGAAGTCAGGCTTGTAGCCGTGCCGCTCCAGTGCCGTCAGCAACGTCTCATTGGGCTGAACATCAAGCACGGCGGCCGTCTCGACGATGCGCAACGAGCCAGGCTGGCCCGTTCCCGCGTGGCGCGTGATGCGATAGGCGGGACCACGCGCGCCGGGACCGGACTGTGTGGCGAAGATCTCGCTATGTATCTGCGCCTCCGGAACCTTCATCCGGGTGAGTTGCTTGTGCAGGTCACGCTTGAGCGAGTCCGCGCCGCAGACGTACCAGTAGGCCTTCGCGGCGCGCGCGCCAGCCCGCGAGAGAATCGCGTCCACACTCATGCGGTTGCCGTCCGAGGAGAGGTAGTGGCGCTGCCGCAGCCAGAACTGGTCTGGATCCATGTCGTATAACTCGTCTCCGAAGATGATCTCCTCCGGCGAGCGCGAGGCGTAATGCAACTGCGTCGCTGGCTGGCTGCCCGACGGCATATTGGCCAGCGCGCGCAGCATCCCCATAATCGGCGTGATGCCGCTGCCCATCGCGATCATGATGAGCGTCATCTCGGGACCGACGTTGGCCGGCAGCGTGAATGTGCCGCGTGGGAGGCTGGCGTAGAGGAGCGTGCCAACATCCACTTCTTCGTAGAAATAGGTTGAAACCGCGCCGCGCTCCATGCGCTTGATGGTTAACTCCCAGGGCTGGTCGGGCGAGCCATCGCCGCAGAGCGAGTAGGAGCGATAGAGGGTCTCGCGTTTTGTCGGCAGCGCCAGCGTGACGAACTGGCCGGAGAGATAGGGCGCCGGAGCCTGGCGTGTGCCGGGCAGCACGAGGAGGAGCGAGACCGTATCTGGCGCGATCTCCTCACGCCCCACCACCTGGACGGGCAGCATATTGGCAGGTGAGGCGACGGGTAACGCGCGCGAGGGTTGGTCATCTTCCCACATAAGTTGCTCGACTTGCCGTGACTGCGCTGCTCGCAGCGACTGCTTTCCCCGCTTTGGCCGCTTTGGCTGCATGAGAAGGCTCCTCTAGTAGAATTCATTCGTGTACGCTCAGGCGGATCTGCGTGTCGACAGGACCTGTGACGACGCTATTTCCCCCTGTCACCACTAATGTGCCCGCGCACATGGCGTTTGTTAGGGGCGCCAGACCCCTGTCTTAGACACTGGCGCTACAGCCGCAGCTAGTTGTCAACAGGTGGTTGCGCGTTCACCACACTGGCGAGATAGGTTACCCCAGATTGCCTGGTGGCGAGCACGTCGGCGTCGTACCCAGCATGCAGGCCGCTGATCGCCTTCACGGGGCCAGGCCAGGTGGTCGCTCCGTTGACGAGCACGGTGTAGTTCACGCCACCGACCCGGAGGACGAAGCTATTGGTACCGAGGCTTACGACTGCCGTATGCCAATGCACCGCCTGACCCCCGCCTGATCCAGGCGTGGAGGTCGGCGTGCTCCGTGGCTTGGGGGTTGGTGTGCCATGCGATGTGGGTGTTGGGCTGCCGTTCGCACTCGTCTGACTGGAGTCATCGGAGGGTGTCACGGTCGGCTCCTGTCCGCTTGGCGTGCTCGTCGCATCGGCTCCGGTGTTCGTGAGGGTGTTCGCCGCCTGGCGTAGTTGGGGCGGGCCGCCCGTCGCAGCCCAGACCCCGCCCGCGCTCCCCAGGAGCACGACACCGATTACCGCCAGCCTGATACGGCTCGTCAAGATCTTTGAGGCGCGAGCCATGAAGCAACTCCTCTCCTTGCCTGTTGTCGTTCGACGTCTGTGCGTGTATGCGTCCTCAGTCCTTTGGAGTCGGCGCGCTACGAGCATACCTGATCAGGCGCACGGGTGCGTCTCGCCGTAGTACCCTGCTCCCATAGTGGCTGCTTCCTTACTGATGTGGCATGGCCGTTGGCGTACAGGAGGCGCTGTGATCTTCCTGTTCACTGCTGCAGCCACCTGAGGTGTGATCGTCATCGGGTGTGCCAATCGCCCCAGGGGTATCATCGTCGTCGTGCTCGCTCGTCACCTGAGCCGTGGATGCGGCGGTGGCATCCGGATTGCCGACACCGACATCATGTGGCAGTGAATCGTCCCCGCCTGCGCCGAGCTGCGCTACGACCTGTGTCGGCGTCACCGAGGTCAGCTGCCCTGCCGGTCGCTGCCTGACCAGCAAGATCGCGCCGTTCTGGAAGCCTGAGCCGGTGATAGTTACGGTCCAGACATATCCAGTCTGCGACCTGGCGCGCGCAGCAGCCACTTTTGTCACCGTCACCACCGACTCGCCCAACCTGCCGAGCGCCTGCGTCGTCGTGATGCGCCCTGGCCAGCCCAACGATGGCAGCGCCGCACGCAGGTCATGCCGCCCACGGGCGCGCAGAGCATCGAGACTGGCGCTGATGGTGTCGCGGTCCGCTCCTGCAGGAACCGGCCCCAGGGCATCCTGCGCCTGGCGCACCTCGTCGGTGAAACGCCCCAACGCCTCGCTGTACGCGCTGAAGGCGTGTTGCGCGACGGCTGCGTCAAGCGCGTCGAGCGCCTCGGTGGCGTATTGGAGGTGCAGCTTCGTTCGCTCGGCGTCGCTATTGGTCAGGTTCGTGCGCGCGTCTTCCTGCCAGCGGCGCACGCCGTAGAACGCGCTGCCCGGACTGGCGTTCGCCGCCACTGTGAACGTCGTGACCGTTAGCGCCAGAGAGGATGGCCGCCGCCAGCGAGGTCCAGACCTTCCATGAGGCATGCGGCGCATGTCTGGCAGGATGTGACCCGCGACGGTCCGCCCTGGATACGCCGCAATGATTGAGGGCAGCGTCGGTGCATTCTCCATTTCGTCATTGGCCCTGCACGGTTTCCATGCGCTCATATTCCCGCGCGCCGCCAGCAGTCGCGCCTCCAGGTCGTCGGCGAAGGCAGGCGAGGGAAGCATCAACCCAACTGCGGCGAGGTCGTCAGCAACCTCGAGCAATGGCTCTAGTTCGTCACCCTTGGCTTTCAGGGAGCGACCAGCGACGAGCGCGCCAGCGGGCCGAGAGGAGAGGAGCTCGTCGAGCCTCTCGTGGAGCTTATCTTGTGGTTCCATTTCTCCTCCTCTCCTTTCCCATCGCAGCGTTGTTCTCGCCGCTTTGGTCGCCCTGGCGCCGTTCGGTCGCCGCCACGATGGCGCGAGAGCGAGGCGAGCGCGCGGAACTGCAATCCACGCACGGCGTTCTCCGGCTTGCCGAGCATCTCGGCTACCTCGGTGGTCGTATAGCCCAGCGCGCAGCGATACACCACGACCGTTCGCTGCTCCTCGGTGAGGAACCGCAGCGCCTCCACAATCTCCGACCAGCGCTCGCGTATGGCGACCACGATCTGCGGATCAGCCTCCTCGGCGACGGCGAAGGGCTGGACGTCCTCGGCGAGTGTGAGGGGGACCTCGGGATGGGCGCGCTGGGCGCGATAGTGCCGCGCCACCTTGTTATGCGCGATACGAAGTAGCCACGCCGTGAAGCTCGACTCATCCTGCGCGCGTGTGGAGGCGATGCCATCCACCATCGCATAGAAGGTCTCCGAGGTCACATCTTCCGCCTGCGCTGTGTTGCCAACATGGGTGAGCGCATAGCGATAGACGATGGGAAGAAAGCGCCGGTAGAGCATGCTGACCGCCGTTTGATCCAGCTGGCGGGCGCGCTCCAGCGTCTGGCCGAACGGCAGCCCTGGCGGCCAGGTATATCCTGTGCCACCGGGAGCCTCGCTGGCCACTGAACCGCGATATCCCTTTGTCCGCCTGCCGTCGCTCACTCAGCCTCGAATTTCCAATTGACGAACGATTTTACTCGACTGACTAGTCGCCGTGCCCATCACCGAGGATCACTACACCTTGAGCAGCGATCGAACCGTCGGACTGCTTCACGCCGAGCGCCGCGACGCGCATCCCCGCCTTGAGGTCCGCGATCCCCTTTACCCCCACAAACTTCGTCGTTGTCGCGACCGTGACCGTCACGGTATTCTGCACGCCCTTGACCGTGAAGGAGGACCCGCCGATCGTTACAATTGCGCCGTAGACCCCACCTTCATGCTGTTGGTTATGGTCATCACCTTCGCCGTTGTCGGCGACGACATTGACCTTGCTGGCCAGGAAGATGCCGTCAGATTGCGTGGCGCCGCCCACCTCGACCCACAGGCCCACCTTGAGTTCGGCGAAGCTCTTTGCCGCGCCGCCGTACTTGGTGTCGGCTGTTACCTTCACCGTGAGCGAGGAAGTCGTCGGCGTTGTCTTGGGAGTGGGCTTCGCCGTCGGGGTTGCATGGTCATCGCTCTTGTCGCTTTGGTCATCACCGGTCCAGTGGATGATGGTCAAGGTGAAATTCGATCCCGCTGCGTCGATCGCGCTGATTTTGCCTGCCTGCTCCTGATTCAGTTTGTTGCCCTCAGGCGTCTTCGTTGCGTCGTGATCTCCAGGGGTATGGGTGCCTTCAGCGTGCTGTGACCCGTTCTGAGCGAAGAATGCGTTGGGCAAATGCGAGGTCGCTCCGGTGGCCGTCGCCACGGCCGCGCCAGTTCCGGCGACGAATACGGCGCCGACGATGGCGAGCGCAATCTTACTGTGGAGCAACACAGCCAGTTTCGCGAGCATACACTTGAACCCTTCTTCAGTGTCACCCCTGCATATCTCACTACATTTGACCGACTAATGGGGTGGTCCGGCGTATCACGATCAACGTCGGCCTATGTATGTGCCATGTCGCATCGAATTTGTTAGGGGCATAATTGATGTGGGTCATCATCCCACACGGAGAGGGCCGAGCAACGCATTCAGATGCTCATCGAGTATGGTGACTTCATAATAGGGCGCTGCCCCTCGAGTTCAAGCCCGCATATTCGGTGGGAGACCTACTGCTGCAGCATTTGGATGTACTCGAACAAGAAGCAGAGGAGAAGGGCGGTGTGCAGCAGCTCTTAGCCGATCACTTCGCCTAGGTCTACAGGGTCAGCTTGCCCCTTGCCGCCTGACGTGTGCCGCCTGGATATCGTGTCTTCGTTATTTGCGAACCTAGTTCGTGGTCTTGTCGCGGTCTTGTCGCGGTCCTGTCGCGGTCCTGTCGATGTCAGGGTAGTGTCGTAAGGTGGTTGCCGCGCTGTGCCAGTGAGCACACCTTTCTATACTCGGCCCGTATCGATGGCAACGGCTAGGCCTCAACTGATGTGAGCCCGATGTGTCTTCGAGCGCTGTGGACGTGACGGCGCTGTGAGCGGCATGCGGTACCCTGGTGAGATAACAACGGCCTGCATATATCGCTGGGGTTCCGGTGGGGTGCTCCGCAGGATGGAACACTGCCCTTGTGTAGATTGCGTCTCTGTGCTCAGTGCCTACCAACCGTCGATTACTTGCAAGGCGACCATAGGATCTGGGAAGGAGCGCTCAGATGAAGATCCACTGGACAGTTGGCCGGGCAAGCATGATCCTCGTCGCGTTTGGCGCGTTACTGTTGAGCAGTTGTAGCATGGGAAGCGCCGGAATCACTTCCTCTGCCTCTGAGACTGCTACGGCAACAAGCGCAGCCCAAGGTGCTGGCGCATCAAACCACGTGATCACCATCCCCAACAACGACATCTTTGCGCCTTACATGACCGTGCTGAATGCGGGAGACACCGTCACCTGGCTCAATCAGGATTCGATTCTGCACACGATCCTGACCGCGCCTACCGCTGCAGGAGGCGCGGTGAACCCGAGCAATTCCAGATCGTGCTTGGACCAGGCAAGGCTTCCAGTCTCACCCTTCGTCACCCGGGCCTCTATTACTACTACTGTGACGCGCACACGATCTTCCAGGTCAAGGCCCGGCCGCAGCTCGCCCCGGCATGCGGGCATATCCGGTGCCGATGGATGGGTTCCTCTATGTACTCGGTCCGGGGATCAGCGGAGTAGCCAAGCAGTCGGTCATTCTGTCCGCAGACGATCGCTTCACGCCGTGGCTGACGGTGATCAATCCTGTGGGAACCGTCACGTGGACCAATCAGACCCAGCGCACGTTGACGATGCAGAGCGCGCCGGGGTATGGACTGGTTAATCCCACCCCACTGACGAGGCAGATAGCGCCGGGGAGCAGCGCATCGCTCACCTTTACCACTGTTGGGATGTAGCAGGTCAGGCGGACTTGCAGAGCAGGCGTAGCATGGACGCATGACGCCAGAAGAACGCAATGCCGAGTTGGAAGCGGAGAACGCCGCCCTGCGGGAGCAGGTACGGGCGCTGCTGGAGCGCGTGCAGGAGCTGGAAGCGCGGCTGGCCAAGGACAGCCACAACAGCTCCAAGCCGCCCAGCAGCGACGGACTCAAGCGCAAGACGAAGAGCCTGCGCACGAAGAGCGGCAAGAAGCCAGGCGGACAGCTGGGGCATCGTGGGGAGACGTTGCGGCTGGTGGCTGTGCCCGACGCGGTCGTGGAGCATCGGCCCAGCCACTGTCCGCAGTGCCAGACGCCACTGGCCGACGCCGAGGTGGTGCTGCGTGAGCGGCGCCAGGTCCACGAGTTGCCGCCCGGAGTGCGGTTGCAGATCAGGGAGCATCGCGCGCTGCACGTGCGGTGTCCCACCTGCGCACAGGTCAGTGTCGGCACGTTTCCCGCCGAGGCGCCGAGCCGGGCGCAGTATGGCGCACAGGTACGAGCGCTGGCCGTCTACCTGGTGGAGCAGCAGCATCTGCCCTTGGGTCGCGTGCAACAACTGCTCAGCGATCTGTGGCGGCTGCGGTTGGGACGCGGCACGCTGGTGAGTTGGATCCAGCAGGCGGCGCGGGTACTGGAGCCGGTCGAGCGGCACATCAAGGACGCGCTCACCGGCGCGTCGGTCCTCCATCACGACGAGACCGGCGTTCGGCGAGCAGGGGCGCTGGCGTGGGCGCACGTGACGAGCACGAGTCGGCTCACGCACTACGCCATCCACCCCAAGCGCGGACGCGAGGCGCTGGAGCGCATTGGCATCTTGCCGCACTACCGCGGGGTGAGCGTCCATGACGGCTGGAGCAGCTATGGCGCCTACACCGCCTGTCGCCATGCGCTGTGCAACGTCCACCACCTGCGTGAGTTGACCTTCCTCGAAGAACAGTACCAGCAGGCGTGGGCGACCGACATGAAAGCGCTCCTGCGCGAGATGAAGGCGGCGACCGAGCAGGCGCGCAGCAGCGGACAGCTCCAGCTACCTCCTGCCGAGCGCGCGAACTTCCTCGCGCGCTATCACGCCCTGCTCGAGTGTGGCCTCGCCGCCAATCCGCCACCCGACCAGCAGCGCCGAGAGGGGCAGCGTGGCCGGCTGGCGCAATCGCCCGCGCGCAATCTGCTCCAACGCCTCCTGCTGCAGCACGACCAGGTCCTCGCCTTCCTCGACGATCTCGCGATTCCCTTCGATAACAATCAAGCAGAGCGCGATCTACGGGGGCTCAAGATCCAGCAGAAAGTCTCTGGCGGCTTTCGCAGCGATTGGGGAGCGGACGCCTACGCGACGATCCGCGGCTATCTAGCGACCTTGCGTAAGCAGGGCCAATCCCTCTTGTCCGCGCTCAATACGGTCTTCGCCGGCCAGCCGCTCTATCCAGCCTCTGCCTGACCTGCTACGTTGGGCATTTACGACTTCTACGTGACCGAGCGAGCGTCGTTGGATCCGATCTGGATGCGACCGGCGGCGATAAAGGGCGCCGCGAGCTACCCCAACGCCGATGGAAGGCATTGTCGCTGTGTTCCCGTAGCCACGAAGCGATCTGGAGTGCCGATGTCGCCGTTACGAGCGCCTCACGGACGAAGCCGAGCGCAGGAAGAAACGGTTGTGCCGCGCGCCATGCGTGGGCCGCTAAGCGATGTGGCACTAGACTGCCACTGGACACGTGCCGTACCTGGAGACGCTGTGGCCACCAGTGGAAG
>CAVTFE010000020.1:0-35147 GCA_963733745.1 uncultured bacterium | reverse complement strand
CACCACCTGGCTGCCGGGCTGGCGCGCCTGGCTCGTCGCGGGCTCCATTGCGCTGGGAATGCTGTTGCTCGCGCTTCTCCTCTTCTGGCCCGTGCTGGGAGCTGGACTCTACGGCGATCCGGTGAGCACGGCGCGCCTGCTGACAATCGCGGCGCTGGCGCTGACCTTCGGTCTCTACGCCGCAACTGTCGCGCTGGCCTATCAGGCTTTTTGGCGCGTCTGGGGCGCATGGGTGGAAGGCGTTCAGAGAGAGGTGTCGGCGCGGACGATTACGAATAGCGGCCAAGCTACAGCGAACGGGTCTGGAAACATGTCCAGACAGGTAACGCGGCGCGAGGCGCTGGCCGTCGCCGGAGGGACCGCGGTCATCCTCGTCGCGGGCGCCGTCGCCACCAACCGGCTCATCGCCGGGTATCTCGCCAGATCGAACCTCTCCTATGAGGGGCATACCGTGCCGGAGTCGGTGATGTCGGCGATCACGCCCAACACTGACTTCTACATTGTGAGCAAGAATGTCCTCGATCCAACCGTGACGGTCAGCCGCTGGCGGCTGGAGGTGGGCGGCCTAGTCGGAAAGCCCGTTTCATGGACGTACGACGAGGCGCTGCAGCTGCCAGCCGAGACGCGCGCAGTGACCCTGGAGTGTATCTCGAATCAGGTGGATGGTCGCCTGATGAGTACGGCGCAGTGGCGTGGCGTCTTGCTGAAGACGCTGCTGGAGCACGCGGGCGGCGTTGGCGCGCCGGAAGGAAAGCATGTCGTCTTCAGTGGTGTGGATGGCTACGTGACGAGTCTGCCACTGCCTGATCTACTGGAGGCGCGCGCCTTGCTGGCCTATCAGATGAACGGCGAGACGCTGCCGGAGCGCCACGGCTTTCCGCTGCGCGCTATAGCGCCAGGCCGCTACGGCGAGCAGAGCGCGAAGTGGCTAACGCGCGTCGAGATCACCGATCATGAGGTCAAGGGCTTCTATCAGAGCCAGGGCTGGAGCGCGGCGCAGCTGGAGACGATCAGCCGGATAGATGCGCCGCGCAAACAGGCGTCGCTCAGCGAGATCCCTATCAGCGGCGTCGCCTTCGCCGGCATTCGCGGCCTCCAGCAGGTGGAGGTGAGCGTGGATGGTGGCGCCATATGGCAGCGCGCGAGACTCCAGCAGCCGCTCTCTGAACAGACGTGGGTCTTCTGGAGTTGGGCATGGCGCCCGAGTGCGCCTGGTATGTACACCATCGCCGCTCGCGCGACTGACGGGACGGGCGCGCTCCAGACGCAGGAGAAGCGTGGCACCGTGCCAAATGGAGCCACTGGCTGGCATGAGATCAAAGTTGTTGTGAAGTGAGTACGTTGTGAGTAACGAGTACGACAAGGAGCAGGCGCAGACATGGACAGGCTCCACGCCTGACTTCTCACTAGTGGTAGAAGCGCTGCAGCGGCATACGCGTGCGACCGGACAGGCGCCGCTCTCGATCGGCGGCTGGGAGGCGGAGGACGAAGCGATCCGACCCCCAGAGGAAATAGTCGCCGCGCTTGAAGCGCTTCCCGCGCGGCTGAGCGGCTATACCTACCTGCGCGATCTGCGCGAGCCGAAGGAGCGGGCGGCGGCCCTCTTTTGCGCCGGCGTGCGGTTGGGTGATGAGCCGCTGACTGCGGGCCATGTCGCCGTCCTACCCAACAGCACACAGGCGCTCCTGGTGACGCTCGCGGCGTTGCGCGATCAGGGCGTCGAGCGTATCATCGTCGCCGCGCCAGTCTACTTCTCGGCGGTTGAAGCCGCCCACCGATTGGGTCTTACGGTCTCAGTTATTCCGGCGGCGGACTTCGTGACCGGCGCCCTGGATCTCGACGCGCTTGCGCAGGCTATGACGTTGCCACGGTCGGCCCTGCTGCTCACCAACCCAGCGTACTCGATTGGCGTGGAGTACGATTGGCCAACACTGCGCGCGATTTTCGCCGCAGTGCCCCAAGGTCGTCCCATCATCCTGGATGAGACACGTATGGGCCTGCATTGGCAGCGCGAGGCGCCCTGGTATAACGCCATCTTTCCGCCACAAGCCATTGTGATTCGCTCGCCGAGCAAACTCTTCTTCGTCCCTGGCGCCAAGACGAGTCTTATCTTCGCCACGCCCACCTTCCTCCGTCGCGTCGAGGCGCTGAGCGAGTCGCTGCTGGGGTCGGTCTCTGGCGCGCTGGAAGAGACGGCGCTGGCATACCTGTGTTGCCTACGGCGCTGGCATGCTGAGGCGCGACGAAGCAAAGACGGTCCACTGCTACGCTGGCGGCGCTGCGTAGTCACTCGTCTCGAGGCGAATTTGGATCACATGCGTCCGACGCTTGAGCGCTACGGCTTTCAAGCCTCACCTGTCAATTCCGGCCCATATGCGCTCGCCGCTCGCCGCACAAACAACGGTGACGATATGGACTGCGCTCGGCTGGCGGCAGAGCGCGGCGCCCTGGCGATGAGCGCGAAGTATTTCTTTCACCAGTGCCCAGGCTGGACGGGCCTCCGGCTGAATCTCAGCGTACCAGGCGAGCGATTGGCCACGGCGCTTGAGCGTATTGCACGATAGCCACTCGGAGGTATAAAAAGGCCCCGCATGTTACGAGGCGCTCCGCCTCGAGGCGCACGGTGATGAAACCGCAGGTCACGGAGTAGTAGTTATAGAGATAGAAGTCGCCCTCACTGAGCGCAGCCGTGCGCGATTTCTTCCACCCAGGTCGCGTGAAGGCTCTGCTTCTGGCGCATCGACCGTAGGTCCGGGTTCCACCACAATATGATCAAAAATAGGTTCTCCCGCTCTTTCGATGTGCCTGGTTGGCAAGACAGGGGAAGCCGTCTTTGGTGGGACCCCGAGCCTTTAGCACGAGGCAGCTTGTGGCAGGAGCCATACGGCGTTGCAGCTAACTGTTGTAGAACCCGCGCGGAGATGAACAGGGACGAAATCGGCATGAGGGGCAGATGGTGCAATAATGCCACAGGCAGGAGACAGCTGACGTAGGCCTGGAGTGAAGCGCGATGAAGATCAGTGTTGGGGTCTTTGCGACCATCCTGGATACAGTTGGACGAGTGCTGTTGGTGCATCGCACTGACTGCGATTGGTGGTGCCAGCCTGGGGGCGGGATGGAATCGGGCGAGACGCCCTGGGACGGGGTGATCCGCGAGGTGCGCGAGGAGACTGGCTTTACGGTGGTGGTCGAGCGGCTGGTGGGGGTGTACAGCTGGGCGCCACGCAAGGATGAGGTCATCTTCAGCTTCGTGTGCCGCATCACGGGAGGGCGCCGACGACCAGCGAGGAGAGCGATGACGTGCGTTTCTTCGCGCCTGACGAGCTGCCAGCCAACACCTTCCCCGAGCATGTGCATCGCCTCCGCGATGCGCTCTTGGCTCAGCCGGAGACGCTGCTCAAGATGGCGCGGGGCCCGTCCTCGCGTGAGGTAGCGCGTGGCGGCGCTGCGCCTGAGGCTGGCTGACGACAAGCGCTCCAGGAGTCGACGCGGTAGGTCAGGTTGGGCATGTCCCGGTCCTACAACAGTTACCCGCACCGCCGTATCATGCCCGCACTGCTCTTATCACGCAGCAGGTCACCTCAGAGCATGCCCCTGTGAGGCGCCGTTGAAGTCTGGTTAGATCAGGCAGCACAAGCGGCGCTGCAACAGCAGCGGACCCGCTCTGCCGTACATCTGACGTCTCAGGGTCTTGAGGCGGTTGACCTGCCCTTCGACTTGGCCCTGCGAATGAGTGGCCAACTATACCCAATGACCTGAATGACACGCAAGTCTTTACGGTCACCCACCCGTTTCATCCCCTGTCCGGTCGCTCCTTTGAGCTTGTAGCTCAGCGCCAGGCCTGGGGAGAGCAGCGCGTCTTCTTTCACGATCCCCCGAACCAGGAACTCCGCTCCATCCCGGTGCGGTGGACCAGTCTCGCTCCACCCGATCCCTTCCTCACGATTGCTCAGGGACGCACCCTGCTGCGCTTCATAGACGCACAGCGCCTCTCTGAGGTGCTCAGGGCGGCAGCCTCTGGTCAGCAGGAGGAGGACTGACATGGCGCATCAGGTCACCGCACAGCAACTGAGTCGTCTTGCCTGTCTCTACGTGCGCCAAAGCACCCTGCAGCAGGTCTTGGAACATTGGAGCATGGCGAAAGCACCACGCGCCAATACAGCCTGCGCGAGCGCGCTGTGGCGCTGGGCTGGCCGGACGACCACATCATCGTCATTGACCAGGATCTGGGGCATTCTGGGGCCTCTATAGCGGACCGGCTGGGGTTCCAACGGCTGGTGGCGGAGGTCGGACTGGGGCGAGTAGGCCTCGTCTTGGGCTTAGAGGTCTCGCGGCTGGCCCGCAATTCCAGCGATTGGCACCACTTGCTCGAGATCTGTGCCCTCACCCATACCCTGATCCTGGATGAGGATGGGCTCTACGATCCAGCCACCTTCAATGACCGTCTGCTGCTTGGCTTGAAGGGGACCATGAGCGAGGCCGAGCTGTACATGATTCGGGCTCGTCTGCAAGGGGGGATTTTGAGTAAGGCACGCCGCGGCGCGCTCAAACTTCCCTTACCCATTGGCCTGTTTATACCGACGACGAGCGCATTGTCCTGGACCCGCATCTGCAGGTGCAAGCGACGATTCGGGCGGTGTTTGCCACGTTTGCGCAGACGGGTTCTGCCTGCGCAACGGTGCGCCAGTTCCGCCAGCAGCAGATTCCTTTTCCGCATCGGCTCCATGGTGGTGGCCACCGGGGCGAGTTGGCGTGGGGAACGCTGCAGCATCATGATGTCTTGCGTCTCTTGCATCATCCCGGCTATGCGGGGGCCTATGTCTTTGGACGCACACGCACCTCCAAAACGGCTGACGGCAAAATCCACATTCACGAGGTCCCCCGTGAGGAGTGGCCGGTGGTGCGCTACGATGCCCATGTTGGCTACATTACCTGGGAGGAATACGAGCGGAATCAGGAGCAACTCGCCGTGAATAGCCACAAGCCTCCTTTCCTTTTTCCTTTTTCCCCCTTTGCTCCCCCCCTCCCCTTTCCTTGCTCCCGCTGCCGTCTGCGCCTCGCCGCGCGCTCTTTTCCCCCCCGCGGCCGGCTGTGCCCGTCGCCGCGCGGTCGGTCGCCGCCGCCGTCTCCGCGTGCGCGCGTCGTTGGGCTGGGGCGGCCCTCTCGCCGCCCGCCGCCCGCGGTTTGCGCGCTCGGCGTGCGGCCGCTCTCGCCCTCGCTGCCCCGCCGCCCGCCCGCGGGCCTGCGCTGTGCGCGCGTCGCTCGTCGTCGGCCGTCTCCTCCGCGGCGCCGGCCTGCTCCCGCCCGCGCGTTGCTCCCGCCCCGCTTCTCTGCGCTGACTCCTCTCTCCCCGCCCCTCCCCGCCCTCCCTCTGCTCCCCTCCGCGTGCGCTCCCGCTGCCCCCCCCGCCCCCTCTCCTCTCCCGCTCTCTCTCTTCTCTCTCCCTCCTCCCTTCCTCCCCCCCCCCCTCCGCTCCCGCTCTCTCCTTCCCCCCCCTCTCTCCCTCCCCCCCACCCCCCCCTCTCACTCTCCCCCCCCCCCCCCCCCCCCCCCCCTCCCCCCCCCCCCCCCCCCCCCCCCCCCATCCCCCTCCCCCACCCCCTCCCCCTACTCCTTCACCACTCCATCCCCTCCTCCGTCTCTTCCTCACTTCGTCGCTCTATGCTCCCAAGCGGTTTGCTCCGCCTCGCGAAGGGCCGGCCCTGCTCCAAGGGCTTATCCTGTGCGGCCGGTGTGGGGAGCGCATGACGGTCCGCTACCACCAACGCGGGGGACGCCGCATCGTGCCGGATTATGTCTGTCAACGGGCCGGCATTGCGCATGCGCAGCCGCCCTGTCAGCGCATCCCGGCGCGGCCCTGGACCGGGCGGTGGCTGACCTGGTGCTCAAGATGGTGACGCCCCGAGGCGATTGCGCTCATTGTGGCGATGCAAGAGGAGGTCGTGCAGCGGGCCGAAGAAGCCCAGCGCCTGCGCCATCTGCAGGTCGAACGCGCCCAGTACGAAGTCGATTTGGCCCAGCGCCGCTATCTGCGGGTCGATCCGGACAATCGACTCGTGGCCCAGGTCCTGGAGGCAGAATGGAACGCCAAACTGCGGGAGCTGGCCGAGGCCCAGGAAGCCGAAGCCCAGTTTCGCCAGCAGCGACGCGCACCCCGTGAGCCAGCAGGAACGGCAGCACCTGGGAGAGATCCCCGAGCGCTTGGCCCAGTTCTGGCAGCATCCCCAGACGTCTGCCCGGGACCGCAAACGGGTCGTCCGGCTGCTCATTGAAGATGTGACGCTGCTGACTGCTGAGCAGATTGTGGCCCACATTCGCTTCAAAGGGGGAGCCACCCAGACCCTCCAGGTTCCGTTTCCCCCGCCCTTTGCCCAGTCGCGCCTCACCGCGCCCCAGACCCTGGAGGTCATGCAGCAGTTGCTGCACGACTTGACCGATGCGCAGACGGCCGAGCAGTTGAATGCCCTGGGCTACCCGACGTTTACCGGCTTGCCGTTTCATGCCACGCACGTCGCGCAATTGCGCCGCCATCATGGGCTGACTGATCGGTATACGACCGTTGCGTGAGCAGGGCTGGTTGACGGCAGCCGAAATGGCCAAGCAGTGTAGATCTCCGTACCGAGGGTGTGGCGGCGGTATCATCACGGGCGTCTGGTCGGCGCCGTCTACAATGACCGGGGGACCTGCCTCTTCACGTTCCCGGCGGCAACGCCAACCGCGGAATGTTCACCATCCGAGTGACGAGGTGCAGTATGCAACGTAATCGTGGCTCCACGGCAGCCGGAACGCGGCGAGCACAGCATTGAGGTCTTGCTTGAGGCCCCGGGCAAAGCGCCGCACCTCCGGCGCCGCGGATGCCCCAGCCACTTCTACCCAGGAGAGAACGCCAGCTGGACCACGATTGGTCATCTATAGATCACCCTGAGCAATGAGGTGGCGAAACGACTGCGCCAGGGGATAGACCAGGGCTACTTCTGTAGTGGTCTGGAGGATGCTGGCGAGATCTGCCCGTTCAGTTTCGGTCAGGCTCATCAGGCGCAAGCAGCAACAACCAAACCGCTTTTCGAGGCGAATACGTCTGACGCGTCACGTGCAAGGCGTCGGGATGTTCGAGCAGATCGGGGTGGCGGAGACACCAGACATAGGTGGTCACAGACGCCAGCGTGCCGGTAAACCCTTGTACGCGCAATTCGCGCCAGCAGCTGAGACGCATTGTGACACCCTTCTGCCCAGCGCTGACGGAGGTAGGGCAGGTAGGGTTCCAAGCGGCTGCGACGTTTCCGCGGGTGCTGCTCAGCGGCCAGATAGCGGCTGACGGTGCGGACGGTGACACCCACTTGGCGGGCAATTTCTGCGCAGGCGAGACCACGCGCATGCAAAGCGAGGACCTGTTCGTACCGAGTATAGGAGAGCGCACGACGGCGCCAACGCTCGGCTTTGTTCGCTTTGTTCGCTTGGGCGGAGACACGGCGACGGGTAGGGGTAAGCGCCGCCCCTCGCGCACGATCTGCAAGGCAGAGCGGTGGCGGTCGAGCACCTGCTCCAGCGCCTCGCGGAGATGACTGGGTGGGCGGAGGCTGTTGCCAACCTCCGCCTCCCTTCAGAACCGTGCGTAACTCTTTCGCGTTACACGGCTCCTCGTGATGGCAATCCTTGACGCGGAGACCCGTTCCCCTCGGCGGATTGTCGAGCGGTGAGTTGGTCGTGGCAGTGGACATGGACCGCTTGGAGGTCGCTCTCCAAATTCGTCCCCCCATCGGCTGGACGGACGATGTGGTGCAGTTCCAGGCGATCTTCATCCCGAAAGATCAGCCCACAGCTGGGGCAGCGCCCGCGTTGGCGTCGGAGCAGACGCGCCATTGGCGTGTCTGCCGCCCAACGCGTGCGCAGGCGTGTGCTCCAATACCGGAGATTCCCGTCGTATGGCGAGGCTGTATCCCGTACTTTGATGTACCGCTCGTGGTGCATCGCCGTGTGCTGGATGACTCGGAGGCCCTCGGGGGCTCCAAAACACCAGCGCTCTCCGCCGCGTTCGTGCCAGTAGCGCTGAACAATCCAGCGGGCGGATTTGGTGGGATGGCGTCGTCGGCTCCAGCGACGGAGCATCGCGTACAGGGCGTTGTCGCAGTCGTTGAACGCCTCAACGCACAGGACATGACGGTAGTACGCGCACCACCCACGAATCTGGGCGTTCAAGGCGGCGATGAGGGCTGCTTGGGTTGCACCCCTCATCCGTCGCACCGTTGCGTTCAGATCCGCGATGTGACGCTTGACGGACTCCTTGCTTGGCGTGATGCGCACCTTGAACCCCGTCGATATCTTCCCTTTGAGCCGGCTGGCCCTTGTGCGGCCGGCGCGGTACTGGCGAATCGTAAAGCCCAGGAAGTCCAAGCCCACGGCCCCCTGATACCAGATTGCATGATATGATTGGCGCATGCCAAGACGAACGAGCATCCGAACGGATACCAGTATTGAGGAGCTGGAGCGCCGCTACCGGCAGGCCGGAGACCCGGTGGCGCGCAGCCAGTGGCAGATCGTGTGGTTGCTGGCGCTGGGAGAGCCGAGCGAGCGGGTGGCGGCGGTGACAGGCTACTCGCTGACGTGGGTGCGCACCGTGGCGCGCCGCTACAACGCGGACGGAGCGGCGGGCATCGGCGATCGGCGCCATGCCAATCGTGGCGGGCCACGCCTGCTCACGCCGGAGCAGGAGGTGGCGTTGGACCAGGCGCTGGAGGGAACGGCGCCGGGGGGAGGACGCTGGACGGCGGCGAAAGTGGCGGGGTGGATCGGGGAGCAGATTGGGCGACCAGTGGCCGAGGAGACGGGCTGGCGGTATCTGCGTCGGCTGGAGTGGCGGCGGTACCGCCCGCGTCCGCAGCACGCCAAAGCTGATACAGCCGCTCAGGCGGCTTTTGTGCAAACGGACTCAGCGAGCAGGTAGCGCTGGTGCGCGCGACGTATCCGAGCGCCGCGGTCGAGGTCTGGGCCACCGACGAGCATCGCATCGGGCTCAAGCCGATCCTGCGTCCGGTCTGGGCACGCAAAGGTCAGCGGCCCGTCGCCCGGGTGCAGCACCGCTTCCAGTGGCTCTACTTGCTCGCGTTTGTCCATCCCGCCTCCGGGCGCAGCGAGTGGCAGTTCGCCTCGACGGTCAACACGGCGGTCATGAGCGTGGCGCTGGCGGCGTTTGCCCACGCGGTGGGCGCTGGTCCTGCCAAGCGCATCGTGCTGATACTCGATCAGGCGGGGTATCACGTCAGTCCGCTGGTGCAGATCCCTGACGGTCTCCATCTGGTCTACTTGCCCCCGTATTCCCCCGAGCTCCAACCCGCCGAACATCTCTGGCAATTCACCGACGATCCGTTGGTCAACCAGCATTTCCCCACGCTCGCCGCGCTCGAAGACACGCTTGCTACCCGCTGCGACGCCCTGCAACGCCAGTCCGCCCTACTCCAAAGCGCCACCCTCTTTCACTGGTGGATTGCTATCTGATACGGAAAGCGATTAGCGTAAACTGGTATGATAGGGATCGAGGGTGTGGGTGATCCGGGTCTTTGACGGGCTTAGGTGCAGACCCATGCCTGTCAACCACTGCTCTACGACTACTTGGGCGGTCATGATCCCTTCCAGATCGCGACAAACCACGGCGAAATCGTCCGCATAGCGCACGAGGCGAGGGCGCACCGGCGCGCCGGCATCCCCCTTCGGCGTGCGGCCGCGTCGAACGTAGGCGCTCTCAACAGCCTGTTGCAGACCATGGAGGGCGATATTCGCGAGTAGAGGGGAGATTACCCCACCCTGGGGTACACCGCTGGTGGTCGGTCTCACCCGGCCCTCGTCCAACACGCCTGCATGGAGCCAGGCCCGAATAGCCCGGCGCAGCAGGGGAATGGTGTCGAGTTTAGCGAGCAAGGCGGTGGCGTCGATGTTGTCGAAGCAGCCCTTGATGTCCGCGTCGAGCACGTATTTGGGCGCAAACACGACGTGTTTGAAGAGTGCCTCGATGGCATCGTGACAGGAGCGTCCCGGGCGGAAGCCATAACTGTCCGGTTCAAAGCGGGCTTCCCATTGGGGCTCCAGCGCGAGCTTCGCCAGGGCTTGGTGTGCCCGATCCAGGAGGACCGGGATACCCAAGGGCCTGGACTCGTGTGGTTTGCCGGGCTTGGGAATAAGCACGCGTCGGACCGGTTGGGCCGTGATGGTCTCCGGCGTGCGCAGACGTTCCACAAACAAGAGGCGGACGGCTGGGCCAACCGCTTTGACCCCATCGATTCCGGCCGTCTTCTTCCCTTGGTTATCCTGCGTCACGCGCCGCACCGCAAGCATACGGGCGGCCTCAGATTTCATGAGCAGCCGTTGCAAACTGTGGACCGCTTTCGTGTTGCCACAGGCCTGGGCTCGGTAGATGCGCTTTTGCAGGCGGAACACATGCTGCTCCAGCTTCCGCCAGGGAGCCTGCGTCCAGTCTTCGATCCGCGGCGCCGCCGCGTTCGCTTCCGTTTCAGCCATGCGACTCGTGCCTCTGCCTGTTGCCATCCCGTGTCCACGTCAGCGTATCCCGACGCTTTCCGTCGGGCATTAGCTTCTTGGACAATCCTTCCACCAGCGGGCATGAGGCTGGTTACCCTCTCTTCGCCGCGACCGACGAGGAGCGCGCCGCTGGTGATTCCCCCGTTCCGTTGGTTCATGTTGTGTCGCGGTAGGTCCGTGCTATACGCCGGGTGTCGTGTGCGTGAACGAGCGAAGCCTCAACAACGACCCCGCTCCGACACCATGCCCATTTTGGGCCTGGCCGATAACGCCCGTAGGCCAGTCCACCTTGACGACGCTTCAGACGCACGTTCGTCTGCCTGACCATGACGACTTTGCTGGAGGCCCGCTGACCGTGGCGTTCGGCCTGGTACCCCGTTCGGCCCGCTGCTAACCAGAACGTGATAACCAATTTCGTTCCGTGGGGCCGCGCTGTTCCTCCGTTCACGATGAGGGGTGGGTATTGCGCCCACCGATGAACCAACAGTTGTCACCCTGCCCATGGCAGGGTGCGGCAGCCTCCCGACCTCATGTGCCGGTTCAGCTGCCAACGGGTCGCACTGCTCAGCAAATGCCAGCGGTCCGCCACCTGTTGGGCGTGGGGAGCGCCTCGTGTAGCGCCCTCAATGTACACGCTGCCCCGATCCCGGCTGATGACCTCGATACTCTGGTGAGTACAGAGCCACTGGGCGAAGCCTTCGCTGGAGCGCTCTTTGAGCAGGTCGATGACGTGATGCCGTTCCAAATCCACCAGGATCGTGCCATAGCGCTGGCCCTTTTTCCAGGCCCAATCATCTACGCCGAGCACGCGCACGGGAGGCGTTGACGAAGGAGGGAGCGCTTTTATCCAGCGCAGGAGGGTCGATGCGGAGGTGGGCAGATGGAGGCGCCGTGCGAGACGGGCTCCAGCCTCTCCCCCAACCGTGAATCCGATCGCGCGCAACGCCTGCCGCAGACGTGTGGTCCTGCGGGCGTACGGCTGCACAAACTCAGCTAAGCGCTCGGCGAACAGACGCCGAACACAGGCCAAGTTGCGACAAATGAACCGACGTACCCACACACGCAAGACAACGTGGTACCCGCCGCAGGGCAAATCTGCTACCGTCCGTTGATACCGACTGTGGACGCGTGCGGCGCTGACGCCACACTGTGGACAGCAGGCTGTGGCCGCTGTCGAAACCAGGGAGACCGTGAGAGCAGTAGACATACGGCACAGGGACCTGGTAGCGAGACCAGGCGGGAAGCCAAGCAGCGAAGGGAGATCCATGCGGGCTCGCTCCTAGCGAGCAGGAACGTGTTCCTGCGTCGGCGCGCAGTGTATCCGCTTGGACGCAAGCAGGCACATCGAAAGTGAGGGAGAGCCCAAAAATAGGACATAGGGGGTTGGGCGTTGGGCTGCACGCGGGACGGCATACGGGATCAGGCGCGGGAGGAGCCGGAGCCACCCAGGCGAGTCAACGTGTCGCCGAAGCGCTCCTGAAAGAGGCGCGTCAGCGTCGTCAAGGGGGGGGAACCGCCGCCACATCGATCTCGTACTCGCCAAAGCGCTTCCAATTGCGCGTCGTGTAGGGACTCAGCGCGCTGACCGTTTCTGGGTTGACCTGGTAACCCCGCGCGGCCAGGCGTTCAAGCGCCACACTCATATCGACGACATTGTGCAAGATCAGCGCGTTCGCGAGCAGATCAGTATACTTCACCCGCTTCTCGTAGGTGTCGGCGTCGATCCCGCCCAGCAGACGATCTCCGCCGAAAGCCACCCAGGAGCAGAAGCTATGATAGGCTTCCGCCTTATTCGTTTCCTGCGTGATGACGGCGCGCACATCCAAGCGCGACAGGTAGGTCAGCAGCAACACCGTGCGCACGACATCGCCGACCGCTTTGAAGACCTGGTATAGCTTGTTCTTGCGTGAATAATTGCCGAGCTTACGAAGCAGGGTCGAGGGCAGGATGCGCCCCTCCTTGATCGAGATCATCGCCTGCATCAGGTTGTCCCAGTGTCGCTCAATCAAGACCCAGTCGACGACACCGGTAAAGAGCGTGTCGATGTGCTCGTACACGACCGGGCGATCGGGGCGATAGAGCGTGAGGCCAGACCAGTGACGGATGCGTGGCATGAGGTTGATGCCCAGCATGAACGCCATGCCAAAGATCGGCGCCGACTGTCCTTGCGTATCGGCGTGGATCGTCGTCGGCTGGATGAGGGACTGATTCTTCAAGAAGGCGTCGATCAGGTAGATGCCTTCCCAGGCGCCACATGGGATGAAGTGCGAGACAAGGGCGATATAGAGCGACGACACGTAGTGGAAGGCGACGCCGCCAAAGCGGCCGTAGCGGACGTGATACTCCGTCATGAGGGCGCTCTCACGCGCCTCCTGCAGCGTGCCATCGATGGCGGCGACGCGCTCATCGCCCCAGGTGTGCGGTAAGGCGCAGGCATGGTAGGTATCGATGATGAGACGTCTCCCCCGATCGAGGCCGTCGACTGGGATGTGACGCGCATCGATGCGCCCAAAGGTTTGCGCTGATACCTTGCCACGCACGTGCCGCGCCAATTGCGCCGGGCCGAGGTTCGCGCCATAGCCAAACACGGTGAACAGGTACTTGGCGAGGGGCGCCTCCAGCTTCGGTTCTGATCCCGAGAGTGGCCCGAAAAACTGGGCGAAGTTGGTCCAGTGCTGCACATTGCTCAACCCTTCCAGCACGGTGCGCACGGGCATCTCTTCGAGCAGCGCGGCCTCGAGCGCGAGCGCGCCTGGCGCCGGATCCTGACGCTGCGTCCGCTTGAGCGTCACCGCGCCGCTCGGCGCAATCGTGAGCGCGGTGTTGTCTGGATACTCCAGATCGACGCGCGCGGCGGTGTCAGCGAGCAGCGTACGCAGATGCGCGACCAACCCAGCCGCTGTGTCTGGGATGCCGATCTGCTGGCAGAACTCGGCGAACGTGGGCCGGCACTCCTCGATCGGCAGAAGTTGGGCGCGCAGATCGGCAAATTCTCCCGCGCCCTCGACCCACAGGTCGCCGGTACGCAGTTCTGCGGCGACGTAGGTCAACACACAGAGCTCGAGCGCTGTACGGTTGAAGACGAGGCGCTCGCCCTCCGGCGTCATGACAAAGCGCTGCCAGCTCTCAGTGGCGAAGGCGAGCGAGATCGCCGCTGGCAGCGTTGTCGTGCGGCGGCGACTATTCTGCAGGACATAGCGCAGGGCGCGCTCGACGGCGTCATCCTGAGAGGCGGCGTGCATGCTGAGCGTCTGCAGCAGCGCCAGCAAGGTGGGTCGCAGCGAGGCGTACTGACGAGGCAGGAGGGGAAAATAGTGGTTGCCATTATACTCCACGACGGAGGCGCACAGGGCCTGCACCGCTTCCGCGCCGCCGGCATCCTCAAGACACTGGCGGACACGCTCCCCAAAGCGCGCATCGTCGCGCTCGTCCAGGTCTGTCTGCGCAATCGATCCCAGGGTGGTGATCAGCGACTCCATCGTCTGCCGTTGCGTGGCGCGCAGCGCGTCCAGCGCCTCTTTGCCACGGGTATGCAAGGTAGCGACGCCCTTCAAGAACATCGTCACCAGCGCATCACATGCCGCGATTTGCTCGTCGTAGACCAAACAGAGCACGACCGCCTGCCGCTTGGCGGGCGCGAAGGCGGCGGTCGTCGGCGCGTCCAGCGCACGCGCTTCGGCCGCCCAGTGCGCAATCTTCGTGGGTGGGATGCTCTCCAACAGGCACGCCGTATCGCCGAGGGAGTGGAGCCAGGCCAGATGGGCGAGCCACGTCTTGAGATGGCGCGGCGTCACGCGCTCGGGGCGCGCCTTGAGCCGGGCGTGTCCTGAGGTGGCGCCCACGGAAGCGCTCTGGGACGGATCGTGCGGAGCGCGCTCAGGCGCCCAACGGCTCGACAGCGGACGCGGGGTGGTGAAAAGAAGCGCGGCAAAGCGGTCTCGCTCGGCTCGACGTGAGGCGAGCATCGATGCGCGCAAAGAAGCGACGGTTCACCAAGGCGCGTATGCGCCGGGTCAGCTTATCGAGGATACTAAACGCAGGCAGTTCGTAGCGTTGCTGTACCAGCATATCGAGCGCGGCGTTGATGAGATCGGCTGGCCGGTCCATGCGCTGCGCGGCTTCCTCGATGGCAATTGCCGCCTGCCGAGGAGCCGCCGCGCGCCTTGGGAATCGGACAGATCGGCAGAAGTGATGTAGCGGGCGATGGGCAGGCCGAGCGTATCCACCAAGAGGTGTCTCTTGCGGCCCTTCACCCCCATATGCGCATCAAACCCGCTAATGTGGGCTGATTCCTCGACCGTTTTCGTGGATTGGGCGTCGATGATAGCTGCACTCGGATCGGGATGGCGGCCCACACGCTCACGCATCGTCTTTTTCACGGTCGCTGCCCAAGCGCCTGCTCAAAGGACGTTACGTCTACCGCAATTGAGGCACGGCGTGCTTAGGATACTCAAGCGTCGGAAGGTGGCTCGGGATCACGCAATGCATGTTGCAGGTGTGCGCCACGCAGGCTTGCGCCCTGTAACTTCGCGCCATGCAGATCGGCTCCCTGAAGATCCGCATTGTCGAGGTTGGCGTCGCGCAGGTCGGCGTTTACTAGATCGGCGTAGCGCAGATCAGCGTAGCCCAGGTCGCTCTTTCTCAGGTCAGCGGATTCCAAATTCGCCCCATACAGATTGATGAAGCTCAGATACGCTCCGGTGAGGTGCGCGCCACGCATGTCAGCGCCCGCCAAACGCGCCCCGCAGAGATTCACACTGTCCAGACGGACATTGCGTAGGTCCGCGTGATCAATGTGAGCTCCTGGGAAGTCCAGTTCGCCCTGTGCATATCGTCCCACCAGTTCACTGACCGTCATTCTTTGGGTGCGAATATACATGCGCCATATCCCCTCGTCTGGGGATCCCGTGCGCGCACGATGTGCATATCGGCAGCGAGTGGCGCCCGCAACAGCCGTGTCACCACCGACCCAAAGACTTGTTCGTACCACCGCGTATGGGTGGGCGCGCCGATCACCAACTGCGTCACATGACGCTCCTGGGCGATGCGCGCCAGCTCCTTGGCGACATCGTGCCCTTCGATGCGCAGCGTCTCTGCGCCCAGATCCTCCGCCAGGCGGATATACTCCTCGATGGCGCGCCGATCGGTGTCATCGGTCAGCTGCGTCGGCCAATCCGGCGGCACAATCGTGACGGCGATGAACGACGCCTTGAGTCCACGCGCCAGCCGCCAGCCGTCGCGGAGCAGCTGCCGCGCCAGTGGACGCGCGTCGAAGGCGACCATCACGCACTCGGTGGCGGCGCCTGATACATGGGTGTCATCCCGACCCTGCATCAGCTCTTCGAGCTGCGTCTCGGTCTTCTCGGCCATGCGACGCAGCGCCAGCTCACGCAGGGCGGTCAGGTTACTTTGACTGAAATAGTTGTTGAGCGCTCGCTGCGCCCGCTCGGGTGGGTAGACATTGCCGTGGCGCAGCCGCGCGCGCAGCGCATCCGGCGCGATGTCTACCAGCTCGACCTCGTCGGCCTCGTCCAGCACGCTGATCAGGCACGGTCTCGCGCTGGCGCACGCCGGTGATGGACTCGACGAGATCGTTCAGCCCTTCGAGATGCTGGATGTTGAGCGTCGAGATGACCGTGATCCCCGCGGCCAAGCAGATCCTGGACGTCCTCATAGCGCTTGAGATGACGCGCGCCTGGCGCATTGGTATGCGCCAGCTCGTCCACCAGCGCGATCTGTGGATGGCGCGCAAGAATCGCCTCGGTGTCCATCTCCTCCAGCGTCACGCCGCGATACGTCGATCTGCTCGCGCGGGATGATCTCCAGGTCGCCGATCTGTTGCTGCCGTCAGCGGGCGGCCATGCGTCTCGACGTAGCCGACGACGACATCAGCTCCCGCGCTCCTTGCGCCGGCGCCCTTCGTTGAGCATGGCATAGGTCTTGCCGACGCCCGCCGCCATGCCCAGGTAGACGCGCAGCCGTCCACGCGCGGGCCGATGGCTGTCCGTACTGATGTCGGAGTCAGCCTGAGGCGCCGCCTGCTGCCGCTCATCGCGCAGCCCATAGCGATCTAGCAGCTCCTCGGGGGTGGGGCGCTTATCATCCGTGTGATTGACTGCTCTGCATGCGCCCCCTCCTCGTGCGCGATGCGTCTGTGCGATCGCATGGCCAGCAACCAGGGCGTGACCAGCGGCGGACACCCCATGAGCGACGCCGCCGCGTTCCGCCTGCGCGCCTCATGCTACGCGCGTCGGTCAGCGCTCGCAGGTGTGCAGAGCGCCGGGACACGCGGTGAGGGCGCTCATCTTCCTGGATGCCCGCGATGTCGTCAGGGCGTCGCCGGTACGAGGCGATCGTCGCGCCAGACCCAGTAGTCGATATGCTGGCATCTTCCCCGGGTCGGGCAGGTCGTCCCACGTCACCTGTTCGCCGCATACCCTCGTACCTGCCTTGCTCCTCAGCCGCGTTGCGCGCGCTCTCTGCTACTTGCTCGGTCTGCACGCCATCCAGCGCCAGGTTGAGTTCGAGCACGTTGATGCGTGGCTCACCGAAGATGCCCAGGAACCGCCCCGTGACGTGCGCGTCGACGAGCGAGCGAACCGCCTCCTGCGTCATGCCGCGCGCTTTGGCGACACGTGGAATCTGATAGTACGCCGCGGCCACCGAGATGTCGGGGTCCAGCCCAGAGCCAGACGCCGTGACCAGATCGGCAGGAATCGGCGTCCCGGCGGGCACATCAGGATTCTCCTTCTTCAGGTCGTCGATGCGCTGCTGGACAGTCGTGATCAGCGTCGGTTCGTCGGCCCCAGGTTGGAGGCGCCGGAGTTGTCGGCGGAGTAGGGCGCGGGCGTTCCCTGCGGGTTGTTGGTCGCCGAGGGACGGCCATGGAAGTACTGCGGCTGCGTCCAGTATTGCCCGATCGAGCGACGAGGCGATGGGCTTGCCGTTGACGTAGAGGATCGAGCCATTCGCCTGGCTCGGGAAGAACACCTGCGCCAGCCCGGTAATGATGCCGGGATAGATCAGCCCAGTGATGATCGTGAGCGCCAGGGTCATCACGATCGCCGGGCGGATCAGCCGCAGGATCGCGCGTCGCGCAGGCTCACGCTCCTCCTCTTGCTCCGTCGCCGTTGGCGGCTCATTCGGCGTCGCAGGAGTCGTGCGCCTCGTCAGTATTCGTCGTCATGTGATGATCTCCTTTCTACGAGAGACGGCTGCTAGGCCAGGTGCAGCAGCGTCGAGGATCACGTCGATCAGCTTGATGCCGATGAAGGGCAGGATGATGCCCCCCGACGCCGTAGATCAACAGGTTGCGCCGCAGGAGCGACGCCGCGCCGATCGCGCGATACTTCACGCCACGCAGCGCCAGCGGGATCAGCGCGACGATGATCAGCGCGTTGAAGATCACCGCAGACAAGATCGCGCTGTGTGGCGTCGCCAGCTGCATGATGTTGAGCGCCTGCAACTGCGGGTACGTGATCACGAAGACCGCCGGGATGATGGCGAAGTACTTCGCCACGTCGTTGGCGATGCTGAAGGTGGTCAGCGCGCCGCGCGTCATCAGGAGCTGCTTGCCGACCTCGACGATCTCGATCAGCTTGGTGGGATTCGAGTCGAGGTCCACCATGTTGCCAGCCTCTTTGGCCGCCTGCGTGCCGCTGTTCATCGCCACGCCGACGTCGGCCTGCGCCAGCGCGGGGGCGTCGTTCGTGCCGTCGCCGGTCATCGCCACCAGCCGTCCACCGGTCTGCTGCTCGCGGATCAGCTTCATCTTGGTCTCAGGCGTCGCCTGCGCCAGGAAGTCGTCCACGCCCGCCTCCGTGGCGATGGCGCTGGCGGTGAGCGGGTTGTCGCCGGTGATCATCACCGTGCGGATGCCCATCGTGCGCAGCTGCGTCGAAGCGCTCGCTCATGCCGGTCTTGACGATATCCTTGAGGTAGATGACGCCGAGCAGCTGCGGCTTCTCCTCGCCGATCTTCTGTGCGACGACCAGCGGCGTGCCACCGGCGCGGGCGATCGTCTCGACCTTGGGCTCCAGGTCCGCCGGCAGTCGGCCCGCCCTGCTCACGCACCCAGGTCAGCACGGCGTCAGCCGCGCCTTTGCGCACCGATTCCTGCGCGCATCCATGCCCGACTCCGTTCGAGATCGACGCCGCTCATGCGGGTTGTCGCGCTGAAGGGAATGAAGGTCACTGCGTCGCCGGTCGGCTCTGCGGTGTCCGTCCACATGATAGCGGTCATGCGCCAGCACGACGATGGAGCGCCCCTCCGGCGTCTCATCGGGCAGCGAGGAGAGCAGCGCCGCCTCGCGCCAGATCGTGCTCCTGCACCCCATCGACCGGGATGAACTCGCTCGCCATGCGGTTGCCCAGCGTGATCGTGCCGGTCTTGTCGAGCAGCAGCACGTCCACGTCGCCCGCCGCCTCGACCGCGCGCCCGCTCATCGCCAGCACGTTGCGCTGCACCAGCCGGTCCATGCCGGCGATGCCGATGGAGGAGAGCAGCCCGCCGATGGTCGTCGGAATCAGGCAGACCAGCAGCGCGATCAGCGCGGTGATCGAGACCGGCATTGCCGGAGTAGATGGCGAACGGCTGCAGCGAGACGACGGCCAGCAGGAAGATGATCGTCAGGCCCGCCAGCAGGATGTTGAGCGCGATCTCGTTCGGCGTCTTCTGCCGGCTCGCGCCCTCGACCAGCGCGATCATGCGGTCGAGGAAGGTCTCGCCGGGATTCGAGGTGATGCGCACGACGATCCAGTCGGAGAGCACGCGCGTGCCGCCGGTCACGGCGGAGCGGTCGCCGCCGCTCTCGCGGATCACCGGCGCCGACTCACCGGTGATCGCCGACTCATCCACCGAGGCGACGCCCTCGACGACATCGCCGTCGCCGGGAATCAAGTCGCCCGCCTCGACGAGCACGAGGTCGCCCTTGCGCAGCTTCGGCGCGGCGACTTCCTCGAACGGCGTCGTCCCGGGTGACGACTTGGCCGTTCGTAGCGGTGAGGCGCTTGGCCAGCGTCTCGTGGCGTGCGCGGCGCAGGGTATCGGCCTGCGCCTTGCCGCGCCCCTCCGCCATCGCCTCGGCGAAGTTGGCGAAGAGGACCGTGAACCACAGCCAGAGCGTGACCGCCGAGGACGAAGACCGCGCTCGCTCGCCAGCGCTGGAGTCGATGAGGGAGCGAATCCACTCGATCGTCGTGATGACGCTGCCGACCTCGACGACGAACATGACCGGGTTGCGCGCCTGGACGCGTGGATCGAGCTTCTTGAACGCGTCCACGATCGCGCGGCGCGATAATCTTGCGGTCGAAGAGCGAGGCGGCGCCGCGTGGACGGCGCGCCTTCGCCTCCCGGCTGCCGATGCGGCCGGGCTGCTGTGGCGCTCTGCCTGCCCTGCTGGCGTCTGGATGCGCGTTCTGCTGCCTCAGACGAAGATGTATGGATCTGGTCATAGCGAACACTACCTCGCCTGCTAGAAGGTCTTGCCGGCGAGCATCAACAGCTGCTCGACGATGGCGCCAAGAGAGTAGGCCGGGAAGTAGGTCAGCGCGCCGACGATCAGGATCACGCCGACCAGCAGCCCGCGAAGAGCGGCCTGTTCGTCGGGAAGGTGCCAGGCCCGCGGGCGCGACGCTTCTTGCGCACCATCGAGCCAGCAAGCGCCAGCACCGGCACGATGAAGGCGAAGCGCCCGATCAGCATCGCGAACGCGCCGGTCCAGTTGTAGAAGGGCGTGTTGCTCGCCCAAGCCCGGCGAAGGCCGAGCCGTTGTTGCCGGTAGACGAGGTGTAGAGGTAGAGGATCTCACTCAGTCCATGCGGCCCGGGATTGGCGATGCGTGAGACCCCAGCGGGAATCGCGATCGCGATCGCGGTGAAGACCAGGATCGAGAGCGGCAGGATCAGGATCGCCAGCGCCGCCATCTTGATCTCGTACTGCTCGATCTTCTTGCCCAGATATTCGGGTGTGCGTCCGACCATCAGCCCGGCGATGAAGACCGAGAGGATGGCGAAGACCATCAGGCCATAGAGACCCGAGCCCACACCGCCAAAGACGATCTCGCCGAGCGCGATGTTGGCCAGCGGGACCAAGCCTCCGATCGGCGTGTAGCTATCATGGAAGCCGTTGACGGCGCCACAGGAGGCGTCGGTGGTGATGGTGGCGAAGAGCGTGGAGGAGCCGATGCCGAAGCGCAGCTCCTTGCCCTCCATGTTGCCGCCAGGCTGCGCCAGCGCCCACTCATTCGCCGTCTGGTCCACGCCGATCGCGGTCAGTTGCGGGTTGCCGGCCTGCTCCGCGCCCAGCGCGACAAAGGCGCCGATGCAGGAACAGCAAGCT
This sequence comes from uncultured bacterium, assembly GCA_963733745.1. Classification (GTDB taxonomy): domain Bacteria; phylum Chloroflexota; class Ktedonobacteria; order Ktedonobacterales; family JADMIN01; genus DASWAC01. The sequence continues at coordinate 14,278 of CAVTFE010000020.1, read as the reverse complement.
CACGGCCGAGAAGAGGATCCAGCCCTGCTTGGTGTCGTTGGCCATCTTGCCGAACATGTAGATCAGCCCAGCGCCCAGCGAGAAGATCGAGAGCATCTCGATCAGGTTCGATGAACGGCGTCGGGTTCTCAAAGGGATGCGCCGAGTTGGCGTTGAAGAAGCCGCCGCCGTTGGTGCCCAGCATCTTGATCGCCTCCTGCGAGGCGACGGGCCCTTGCGCGATGAGTCTGCTGGAACCCCTGGATGCCCGTCACCTGGGTGTAGGCGTTGAAGTTCTGCGGCACGCCCTGCCAGACGAGGAAGAGCGCGAAGACGACGCAGATCGGCAGCAGGATGTAGAGCATGCAGCGCGTCAGGTCCACCCAGAAGTTGCCCAGATGCCTGCCCGCTGCGGCGCGTGAGGCCACGGATGACCGCCACCGCCAGCACGATGCCCACCGCGGCGGAGGCGAAGTTGTGGAAGGCGAGCCCAGCCATCTGCGTCAGATAGCTCATGGTGGTCTCGCCGCCGTAGTTCTGCCAGTTGGTGTTCGTCGTGAAGCTGGCGGCGGTGTTGAACGCCAGCACGGGATCCACCGCCGACCTGCCCTTGCGGATTGAGCGGCAGGAGGTTCTGCAGGCGCTCGATGCCGTAGAGCAGCAGCATGCCCGCCGCGCTGAAGAGCAGCATCGCGACGGTGTAGATCTTCCAGTCCTGCTCGCGCTCCTCGTCCACGCCGCTCACCCAGTAGATGGCGCGCTCGACTGGGCCGCAACACCGGCGAGAGCCAGGTGCGCCGTCCGGCGAAGACCGCGGTCAGGTACAGCCCCATCGGCTTGGTGATGAGCAGCAGCAAGAGAAAGTAGACGGCGATCGTCGCGACGCCGAAGAACGTAAACGTCATCTCATGGCCTGGCTTTCCACTCCAGTGTCCACTCCACTACCAATTCCTTTCCTGGAAGTCTAGTACAAGACCTCGCCGTAGACGACTGCCTAGGACGTTGCCTAGAAGGCGTCTGGGCGCAGCAACGCGATCGTGAGATAGATCGCAATGCCCAGGGCCACGAGGCCCGCCAGGATATACTCGATGTTCATGATGCCTCCCTTCGCGCCGCCTAAAGCTTGGCGCAGGCGTAGACAAACGCGATCAACACGGCGAAACTTGCGATCGTCACGACGGCAAACAGCAGATCAGCCATCCTCTCCCTCCTCTCTGGCAGCAGGTTGCTTCGTGAGCACTCGTTCACTCAGGCGCAGCAAGCGCATCAATCGGGAACGGCTTGAGCAGCACCGCATCCGGATGAAACTCCACGAGGCGCTTATCATGCGGACGCACCGCCGTCATCACGATCACAGCTGGCGGCGGTCGCATGGCCAGCTGCGGATCCTCACGCAAGCGGCGGAGGATATCCCAGCCGCTCTGGTCCGGCAGGTTGATGTCGAGCAAGATCAGGTCGAACGGTATCGCTCCCGCCACAGCGGCGCGCACAGCATCCAGCGCCGCCTCGCCGGTGTCGGCCTCGACGACGTTGTAGCCGCGTCGCGCCAGATTGAGCGTCAGAATGCGACGCAGCGGGATTCTCATCTTCGACGATGAGCACGTTCTGCATCGGGCAACTCCCGGCTACTTGTCGCCATGTCATCCGCGTTGATCGTTCAGACAGCAAGCGTTATGATTTTGGCGCGTGCGCAAAGACGCATGGCGCCTGTGCGCAGCGCCATGTGTCATGATAGGCTGGACGCCATAACGGCCGCATAACAATTCAGTGGGCCGGCATAATATTTTCGTAACGATTTGCGTAGCATGTGAATCAGTCGGATGTAAGCAGTCGGTAGCCGACGCCAGGGTCGGTGACGAGATAGCGTGGGCGAGCGGGATCTGGTTCAATCTTGCGCCGCAAATGCCCAATGAAGTTGCGCAGATACTGCAATTCATCTTCATACTGCGGTCCCCAGACGGCGCGCAACAGGATACGATGTGTAATGACCTTGCCAGCATTGGTGGCGAGATACTTGAGCACTTCGTACTCGGTTGGCGTCAGATGCACCTCAGCGCCGTCCGTGGTCACCCGTCGTCGCTCGAAGTCGATTGCCAAGCCACCGGTCTGGAACCGCGCCGTCGCTCCTGCGCCACCTGCGCGCTCCGCCACATGCCGCAGCGCCACACGGATGCGTGCGACCAACTCACCCATGCTGAAGGGTTTGGTGACGATAGTCGTCGGCGCCGAGCTCCAGCGCCGCGATCTTGTCGGCGTCAGCTGTGCGCACGGAGAGCACGATAATGGGAACCTGCGACCACTCGCGCACCTGGCGACAGACCTCGAGTCCGTCGATGTCAGGCAGCGTCAGATCGAGCAAAACGACATCGGGACGCCACTGCGCGATGCGCTCCATGCCCTCTTTCCCCGTCGCAGCCCACTCGACGGAGAAGCCAGAGAGCGCCAGCCCAGCACGCACCGCGCGGGCGATCTGCGCCTCATCGTCGATAAAGAGTACTCGAGCGCACCGGTTCTACGCGAGTGATCTCTTCGCGCCCCAGCCGCTTCAGGTTGATGTGAACCCTGCGGGTCATCCATGCTTGGACTACCCATTTCCAGTCCCATTCGGGCTGAGCAGTGATGTATTCCTGCGCGACGGGAGACGCCGCGCGCGGCTCGACGATGTGGAGAGCCCGCCATGCGAACGCTCCTTGGGGATGGGCAACGTGAAAATGAACGTTGAGCCGTTGCCAGGCGTGCTCTCCGCCCAGATGTTCCCAGCATGCGCGCGCACGATGCTTGCGGAAATCGCCAGGCCAAGACCTGTGCCGATGGGCGGATGCTTCGGATCCCACGGTAGACGCGACGTGCTGCACACGATAGAACTTGTCGAAGATCGCGCGCCGCTCATTGATAGGAACGCCAATGCCATGATCAACGACACGCACCTCAAGTCGGCGCGGATCATCCAGCGTGCGCGCCTGGATCTCGATAGGCGCCTCTTTCGGCGAGTATTTGAGCGCATTCTCGATCAGGTTGGTCAAGACCTGCTCGATCTGGTTGTGATCCATCGGCACGAGTGGCAGGTCGTCGGGAATGTCGAGCGTGATGGTGCGATTGCGCGTCTGGCCGGAGAGGTCAAGCTGATCGAGGACAGCCGCGAGCGCGTCCTGCAGCGCATACCACTCCTTCTGTGGCGTCGCAACGCCCGCCTCCAGGCGCGAGAGATCGAGCAGATTGCTGACCAGCCGATTGAGTCGGTCCGCGCTCACATCAATCGACTCCAGCAAGTCGCGCAGCTCCTCATCGCTCCACCGTATTCCCGGTTGCAGGAGACTGCTCGTCGCTGCTTTGATCGCTGCTAGTGGTGTGCGCAGGTCGTGCGTGACCGAGCCGAGCAACGCGTTCTTCAGCTTGTCGCTCTCGCGCAGCGCCTCAGCGTGAATCGCTTCTTGTCGGAGAGTGTCGCGCTCAAGCGCCAAGGCGATCTGGTCGCGGAACGCCAGGAAGAGACGCGCCTGCGACGCCTGTAACGCCTGTGACGCCTCGCCGTAGGGCGCGGAATCCACGACCTGCGAGGAAGGATTGCTACTCGCTACAGTGTGGCTCGGCGCCTCCGTGCCTTCAGCAGCTGTTGGCGGAATGCCAATCAGATGGCGCACTGCATCACGGCCGACAATGCCGAGCACACCAACGATCCGCTTGCCACTGCGCAAGGGAAGAAAGAGGGAGACGCCGCGCTGTGTGCCTTCCGTTGTTGCCACCTGGACGGTCTCAGATACCGACGATCCGGTGCGCAAGACATAGGAAGCGTTTGCCGCTAGTTTCCGTACCTGCAAGTCGAACGCCTCGAGCGCGGGATGATCAGGCGGCGCACTGGCCTGAACGCTCGGCCATCCCAACGCGTCGGGCAAGATAATCGCACAGGCCATGACGCCATCTGAGCGAAACACCTGGAGGAAGTGTTGTGCGAGTGTGTTGAGCAGTTCTTGTCGGTCGGTCGTCGCCGCAATCGCCTCAGCAAACTCATACAGCATCGCAATCTGTCGCCGACTCTCCATCGCCTCGGTGGCGCGCAGTCGCACCGTGGCGGTGAGTTGGCTGATCACCAACGCGGTGATGAGCAGAGTCAGTAGCGAGAGCCATTCAGCAGGGTCATCCACGGTGAGGCGGAGAGTAGGTGGGATGAAGAAGACATCGTAAGCGAGAAAGGCGAGCACAGATGCAAGAATCGCTGGCGTGCGGCCAAATCTGGTCGCCAGATAAAGCACGACAAGGAGGTAGACGAGCGAGATGTTGTCGATCTGCACGAACTGGTTGACGAGCGCAATGAACAGTGAGGCCACAGCAATTCCAAGGAGCGATTCGACATACCCACGAGCGTTACGCTGCAGGTGTGCGCGCACAGACTCGGGTCGAAGCGCGTGTATGAGCAGATCAAGGCGTTGCGCCATCCATTGATTCAGTGACGCAAGTCGTTGCAGTAGAGGATCCATCTGAGCACTCGATGTAGCGGCATCAGCCATGTGATAGGGGACGTCTTCAAACCCACACCGCACACATCATACGCTGTCGCGGTGCTCACTGAAAGTCAACGGGCGCAAGACCCACCAGGCTAAGGCGATGGGTGCGAATAGACGTCGTGCATGTAGTTGTGGGCGATCTTGACCCCATCGAGCAGTTCATAGCGCACGTACTCCGGCGCGATCATCAGGCGCGAGTTCGAGCGCGCCGCCTGTGTCAGCTCTGTGGCCACGACGGCCTCGGCGATGATCTCCTCTGGGCGCACACGGCTGGCGATATCAAAGAGCTGCTGCGAGCCTCCAACCGCGTACAGATAGCGCGCCGCGACGCCTGCCCGCGTCACCGTGCGTTTGGCGATGGAAAGCGTATTCTGCGCCACCTTATCCAGACCAAAGCGGTCGCGAATCTCGAAGAGCCGCGGCGGCGCATCTTGTGGGCGCTTCGGCGCGAGGTACAGAAAGATCAGCTTGGACGTGTCAGCTCCGGCGACCACCGCGTTGATCACATCGCGATTATGCGCGCCCAGCGGCGAGAGCACGACAAGACGCCCGTCTGGTATAGGTTCCACGCGATCGAGGAAGACGACCGGGCGCCGCTCAGACTGATAGCGGAAGTGCCAGGCGGAGATAGCAACACCGACGAGTGTCACGGCGCCGCCGAAGATCGTCGCATGGGGCTTGCTGAACAGGTTGGTGACCCAGGCCATCATCACAAGCGCGGTGGTGATGAAGCCGAGATAATAGGTGAAGGTGGGCCATACGCGCTCGAATTCGTGCGTCGCCGGACGTGTCCACTGGCGTACCGCCGCGCGAGCCGTGTGAAGCTGCTCGATCCGCTCACTGCCTACTGCGCGCCGGATGGTATCGCGCACCGGCGAGGGGTACTCCGGCGGCGCGAGGATACGGCCATCGCCGCGCACCAACTCGGGGTCGATGAGCGCGCCAACGTGTGGCGCGCCTCGGCGTTCACGCCAGCGAATGATGTCCAGCGAAAGGCAGGTGAGGGAGAACGCGCCCAGCAATCCGAACGCGTAGAGGTCGCCGAGTACGTTGATGTTCGCCTGCACGACAATCAGGATCGCCATCGGAATGGCGGTCGCCAGGAGGATTGCGACCCAGGGAGTGCCACGAAGCCGGTTCGTGCGCTCGACCACTTCAGGGAAGAAGCGGAGGCGTGAGAGCGCGAGAAACACGTGATACGTGCCGATGATGGCGGTGTTGGAGGCGAAGATCAGCAACGCCGAGGCCGTCACCGCCACCAGTACCTCGAGCGCCCGTCCGCCAAACGCTCCCGCCAACAGCGAGATGAATTGATTCGGATCAGCATTTACCGCATAGGCTGGATGTGTGAGCACGAGTTTGTAGCGTGGTTCAGTCAGCAGTACGGTCGAGAAGAGGGTGAGCAGCGGGCTGGTAATGCCCACGGTGAGGACGACAATGGTCAGCGCAGCGCGGACGATCTTGCGCCTTGGCAGGCGCATGACCGGAGAGAGCTGTGAGATGCTTTCTAATCCTGAGAACGCCAGAAACGCGCCCGAAAAACCGACCAGGAGCGCGATGGGCGTGAGATGCGTCCCAGTAAACATCTCGCGGAAGACCGAACCAATGACTGGCGCAGGCACGCGGACAAAGATGAGGAGCAAAATGAGCAGGTCGCTCACAAAGGCGGCGCTCGCGATCACCATGCTGGCGCCCGCGCTCTCTTTGATGCCATACCAGTTGAGCAGCCCCAGCAACGCGATCACCAGCAGCGTCACGCCCAACACATAGGGTGCGACGCGCGGGATGATGGCCTGAAAGTAGAGGAGGCCGGAGAGTGAACTGATCGCGCAGGTGAGAAAGTAATCCACAAGGATGAACATGCCGCCCACCGCGCCGGCCCAGGGACTCAGGCTCCTGGACGCAACCGTCACGACACCGCCGCCCTCGGGAAAGCGCGCGCTCACCTCGGCATACTTGAGCGCGAGAAGCACAAACACGACCAAGGTCAGGAAGACAAAGAACGCGGCAAGGCGTCCAAACTGGCCATAGAGGATGCCCGGCACATAGTAGACGGACGTGCCGATATCGGCGAAGACGACTCCCCAGCAGAGCAGCGGTCCCAGCCGACTTCCCACGTGTCCGGCGCTCGATCCTTCAAAACCGCCGGACGTCGCGGGCGAGTGCTCGTGCGTCACGTGCGAGACGCTCCTTCATATCCGGTTCCGCTTACACCGAAGACAGACGGTGATTCGCGTCGTGTGATACCTGTCATCACAGTGTAGCACGCCACATCTGCTCGAAGCGCGTCACGTCAAGCACTGGATCACCAGCCCCGATTCGGCATGTGCCCGCTAAAGGAAAGCGTGGCCGCCTGATTGTTCTGAAGCAGTGACGCCCAGACTGAGTGGTCGAATTTGCCGATGACATGATGTCTATCCCGCCGCACCGAACGACGGTGAGCGCGCTGCTCGCCTGATACAGGCCCTGAGATCTCGACTTTCCTGACGGTGCATCGTGACCATGCAGAGGCGCAGCGCACCGCTTACACCCTTGACAGTGCGATCACCCTCGGTTATCATTCTCGTTGAATCAATATTCACCACGGTGAATGTTAATTCAAAACGCGAGGAGTGTGACGCATGCCAGAGGTCAATGATCCGGCAGATCCCATCCAGGCGATCCAGGCGCAATTAGTCGCCGCGCGGCGGACACAGATTCTCGACGCGGCGACGCGAGTCTTCGCCAGCAAGGGCTTCAACCGCGCGACGATTCGCGATGTCGCCCAGGCCGCTGGCGTCGCCGACGGCACAATCTACAACTACTTCGCCAACAAGACCGACCTACTCTTTGGGCTGCTCGACCGCCTCAACGACACCGAGCGCCGCCCAGCGAGCCTCGCGCTGGCGGCTGAGGCGTCATTCGCAGACTACTTCCGCGCCTATGTGCGTGAGCGCGTCGAGGCGCTGTGGTCCAACGCGGACCTGTTCCGCGCTGTGCTGCCTGAGTTGCTGGCGAATCCGGAGCTGCGCACGCGCTACTACGACGAGGTGATTGCGCCGACGATGGCGCTGGGCGAAGGAGCCTTCGAGGCACTAGCGGCGGAAGGGCGCATGCGTGAGCTGGACGCCTCACTCACGACACGCATGCTGGCGGGGTCGCTCCTCGGCCTGATGGTCTTGCAGTTACTCGGCGACCAGACGCTGGCGGCGCGCTGGCGCGAGATTCCCGACGCGCTCGCCGATCTACTCCTCCCTGGCCTTAGTCCTGAAGCGTCGGAGAGCGAGGACGCGAGTTGAGGAGTAGATACGAGTCTGACGCCAACGACGCGCAGCGACGGAAATGAGAGATGGTATGACAGACACTGGCTATGCAATCAGCGCCGACGGGCTGACCAAGCGCTATGGCGCAATCTGTGCGGTGGACAACGTCTCGCTACGCGTCGGACGTGGCGAGATCTACGCCTTCCTCGGCCTCAACGGCGCGGGCAAGACGACCACCATTCGCATGTTGCTGGGCATGATCCGGCCAACCAGCGGCGCGGCGTATCTCCTTGGAAGGCCAGTTTCCGCCGACGCGCGCGACCTGTGGGCGCAGGTGGGCTACTTGGTCGAGACGCCGCATGCCTATCCTGAACTGACCGTGCGCGAGAACCTGGAGGTCTTTCGCCGCCTGCGTGAGCTGCGCGACCCGAAAGCCGTCGAGCGCATCATCGAGCGACTCGCGCTGACGGCCTACGCCGAGCGGCGCGCGGGGACGCTCTCGCTGGGCAATGCGCAGCGACTGGGGCTGGCGAAGGCGCTGCTGCATGATCCGTCGCTCCTGCTCCTGGATGAGCCTGCCAATGGACTGGACCCGGCAGGTGTGGTCGAGATCCGCGAACTGCTGCGCGAGCTGGCGCATGAGCAGCGGCGTCACGATCTTCTTGTCGAGCCACCTGCTCGGCGAGGTCGCGCGTATCGCCACCCGCATTGGGGTGATCCACCAGGGGCGGCTGCTGGAGGAGTTGAGCGCGGCGGAGATGGAGCGCCAGCGTACGCGCTGGCTGGTAGTGGATGCGCGTGACCGCGAGGGCGCTCGCTCGGCGCTGACTTCGGCTGGCCTCGCGGTGGATGACTGCGCTGGGCATGGAACTGGGCGAGAATGAGACAACTGGCGCGCTCCGTCTCTCAACGTGGAGGCTATCAATCATCCTGAAGACATCGCGCGGCGGCTGGTAGGAGCCGGGATCGCTCTCACACGGTTGAGTGTGGAAGAAGAGGACCTGGAGTCGCAGTTCCTGCGGCTGGTCGGCGCGACGCTGGGAGGAGATGATCATGCTCGCTGAGTTGGGCGCGGCGCTGTGGGGCGAACAACTGAAGGCGCGGCGCGCGCGGATGCCATTGCTGACGCTGGCCGGACTAGCACTTGCCCCGCTGATGGGCGCGCTTTTCATGAAGATTCTGCTCGATCCCGCCTGGGCAGCACGGTTCGGGTTGCTGACGACTAAAGCGCAGTTTTCGGCGGCGCATGGCGACTGGCCAACCTACTTCGGGCTACTCACGCAGGCGCTGGCGGTGGGCGGCTCTATCATCTTCAGTCTGATCGTGATCTGGCTTTTCGGACGCGAGTACAGCGATCACACCGCGAAGGACCTGCTGGCGCTACCCACTCCACGCGCGACGATTGTGGCGTCGAAGCTGCTCCTTGCCGTGACCTGGTGCGCTGTACTGGCCCTCTGGATTTACTTGCTTGGCCTTGCCCTCGGCGCGCTACTCGGCCTCCCCGGCTGGACGGCGGATGTATGGAGTCACGCGACAGCGGTATATGTGGCGACGGCGGCATGGCCATCGCGCTCGTCCTGCCACTCGCCTGGGCTGCCAGCGCCGGTCGTGGCTACCTCCCGGCGATTGGCGTGATGGTCCTGCTGTTCTTCCTCTCGCAGGTATTATCCGCGCTGGGCCTCGGTCCCTGGTTTCCCTGGGCGGCGCCAGCGCTGCTCAGCGGCGCGGCTGGCCCGCAGGCGCAGAATCTCGGCGTGGGCAGCTACCTGCTGGTTCTCGCCGTCGTCGCTGGCGGCATTGCTGGCGTCATCGCCTGGTGGCGTTCCGCTGACCAATTCTAGGAAGTACGCTGTCGATGAGGAGTCAACATCATGGAAGACGTTCCATGGTCACACTTCAGCGCGTGCGCAGCGTCGCGACCGACCTCGTCAGCGCGGCGGCGCTCATGGTGATGAAGGTCGTCCAGCTCGCACTGAGTCACCGCTGTGAGGAGAGGAGACGATCATGAATAAGCCTCACATCCAGTCCACGACGCCGCTCGACATCGCATCAAGTCGACTTCAAGGCCAATCCCTGGCCGGCATGCGCCCACCTACGCGCGGACCAGCCGGTCGTGCGGCGTGCCCGTCCGCGTGCACACCAGCATGGATGAGGCCTATCTGATCACGCGCTACGAAGACGCCGCGGCGGTACTGCGCGACGAGCGCTTCGTCAAAGACGTTCGCAGCGCCAGGGACGCGCGCCACCTCGGCGTGCCCTGGATGCCGCGGGCGCTCAAGCCGCTCGCCCACACGATGCTCGACGCCGATGGGGACGGAGCACCGGCGCCTGCGCACCCTCGTGCGCGACACCTTCGCGCCCAAACACATCGCCCAACTCGAGCCGCGCGTGCACGAGCTGGTCGGCGAGCTGCTGGATCGATGGCTGTCGGCCGATAGCCGACACGGTCGATCTGGTCGCCGACTTTGCGCTGCCCCTGCCGCTGACGGTGATCGCCGAAATGCTCGGCGTTCCGGAAAGCGACCGCTTGCGCTTCCGCCGCTGGTTCTCCTCGCTCATCGGCCTGGAAACCTCCAGCCGGCCGAACCTGAGCGTGCTCATGAAACTGCCCAAGATCCTCGCCATGATGCGCTTCCTGCGCCGCCTGGTCGCCGAGCGCCGCGCCCATCCCGGTGATGATCTCGATCAGCCGGCTGGCGTTGGCGCAAGAGGGTGGCGACCGGCTGAGCGAGGATGAGCTGGTGGCGATGCTCGGGATCCTGCTGATCGCCGGCTATGAGACGACCGTCAACCTGATCGCGACGGGGGTACTTGCTGCTGCTCGGTCACCCCGACCAACTCGCTCGCCTGCGTGAGGAGCCGTCCCTGATCGGCTCGGCGGTGGAGGAGCTGCTGCGCCTGGCCACGCCGGTCGACGTCGCCACCGAGCGCTACGCGCGCGAGGAGGTCGAGATCGCCGGGGTCACCATCCCGCGCGGCGCGCTGGTCCTGGTCGCCATCGTCTCGGCCAACGCCGACGAGACGCGCTTCCCCGCAGCCGGAGCGACTGGACGTGGCCGCGGCGAGAATCGCCACCTCGCCTTCGGCCTTGGCCCGCACTACTGCCTCGGCGCGCCACTCGCACGCATGGAAGGCGCGCATCGCGATCGAGGCGCTCATCCGCCGCTTCCCGAACCTGCGCCTCGCCGCGCCGGTCGAGCAGTTGCGCTGGCGGCCGAGCATCTCGCTGCGCGGCCTCGTCTCGCTGCCGGTGTCACTGTAGGTGGCGTGAGCAGGGTGGGGATCGGCGCCGCATGTCAGGCGCGGTCCTGTGCTCCCACCTCCCCAGCGACGACCAGACTTAGTTGCTTGTCACCCCCAGCTCAACAGAGACCCCGGTACGCAATGTCTGGAGGTTCACGCAACTATACTCCGCGGCGGCCAGGAGCTTCTCCACCAAGGTCGGGTCTGTGCCCTCAGCAGCCTGGATCGTCACCTGGCAGCGCATCGATTGTAATTCCACCGCGACTGCGCGATCGACCACCAGCGTGCCACGAACATCGACTGCCGTGCTGACAGAATCGAGCTTTAGCCCGCAGCCCCATGTGGTTCCACCTCATTGCCGTTTTCTCGCGTGTGTGTGAGAAGAGGCGCCTGTACGGCTCGATAAGCGCCTGTTCCCCGGATCAGGCATCCGTACAGTGGGCGGGGATACCGCCTTCAGGCGCTAACGTGGTCCGTTAGGACGTGCGTAGCCTGAGAACCCATGGGACTTTCGCCCCCATGGAGTGTCAGATCGACCTCCAGCGACACGAGGGTGATCGCAAGCCGGTTTGCGATGATGCGGATCGTCGACTTCGAGGCGCGTGGCCAGCGCGGCGCACAGCAGGTCGCGTGGGTTAGGTCCATCATGATCGCCGCCCACCGCGCGATGAATGCCGAACGGCCACTCTATGCCGTAGTCTTGACTGCCAGGGACGACGGTTCCATGGAAAGGATCGGCCACTACGCCTTTGATCGTGCGCGCTCGCTCTGTGATCATGCCCTCTGCGGGCGCTACGTTGTGCGCCATAGAACCAAAACGGCGTCTACGCCGCTTAGCGTTGTGAATTACGTCGGCGGGCCTAAGAGGCCTTCATGGCGGCTGACAGGTCTCCGCTGTGGCGTCGGTTGCGCTGGTAGCTATCCGTCGGAGCAGCAGGCGAATGATGGCGAGCTCGATGAGTGTCTTGCTCGTCTGCACCTTGCGCTCATAGTCCTTCCCCAGCCGTCGATTCCGGATCAACCACCGTTACGTGGCTGGATGCTGAAGCCGTGGTTCCAGTGTACCAGCAGCGCTTCCCTGCCACCAGAGCGCAGCCGCTGACACACCGCTGGCGCCGGCGCTTCGGCTCCAGTTCGTTGGCGCGCCTGAGGGTTCCACGCATGGGTGCGCCACCAGTAGATCACCAAGCCTGCCAGCGCAAAGCCCACGAACCACGCCAGCGAGAGCGCAACTCCGCCTCCGGCACACCGTGGCCGAACCCGCCGCTCACGGCGACCTGCATCGGCCCATAGCTTGGAAAGCCCGCCAGGAAATCTTTGTTCGCCAGCGGATTCTCGACGGGCGCTTGCAGGGTCGTATCCAGCAGGCTCACCATGATGATGAGGAAAAAGCCAGCCAGTTCGCTGGAGACCAGCACGCCCAGCAGCAGCCCCAGCGCCCCATAGGTCAAGGCGTCCAGCAGGTAGCCCAACCACACCGCGCCAAACGCCTCAGGACGCCAGAACAGCTGCAGCACGATGGTCGCATACAGGGAGACCAGTGTCGCCACCACCACGATCGCCGTCGTCTTCGCCGCGATGGCCACCGTCTGCGGAAGTCCCGCCAGCGCCAGCCGCCGATCAAATGCGGCGTTGCGACGGGTGGCGGTGAAGATCATGAAGGCCACGATCAGTGTGATGGCGTTGAACCCCGAGGTCAGCACCGTCAGATCATGGCCATTGACCTGCAGATAGGCGCCGGTGCTCTGCAGCTTGAACGCCACCGGATCGGCGGGAATCAATTGACCGAAGAGCCAGTCCCACAGCGGCACGAAGACGAGCAGCAGACCGAGGGCGAAGCGATTGCGCGCCTGCTCGATGAGCGCGTAGCGCAGAGCTGGTGAGGTAGGCGTGGATCATCGTTGTGCCTCCTGCGCTGGTTGTGGCTGAGTTGGCGCTGTGGGCCAGCTGGGATCGCCATCGCCAGGAGACGGCCGTCGTGCAACTGATAGAGGGCGTCGAAGCGCTGTTGGTCGAAGAGCAGATGCGAGATGATGAGCACCGCACAGCCGCGCGCGCGCAGCTCCGCCGCCAGATCCCAGAAGCGCAGATACGTTTCCCAGTCAAAGCCCTGATACGGTTCGTCGAGCAGCAAGACACGCGGGTTGTGCATGAGCGCGAGCGTGAGGTTGAGCTTCTGCTTGGTGCCGCCGCTAAGCGTCGCCACAGTGCGCATTTCGATACTGCCTATAGGCCAGCCGGTCAACCAGTTCGTCCGCGCGGCCCAGATCGCGACGCCATAGGCTGCGGCAAATAGTCGAGGTGCTGCGCGACGGTCAGCGTGTCGTTGAGGATCACGTCCTGCGGACAGTAGCCAAGCGCGCCATCCAGTTCGACATGGCCTCGATCAGGACGCAGTTCGCCAGCGAGAATCTTCAGCAGCGTCGACTTGCCGGAGCCGTTCTCGCCGACAATACCGACAAGCGCCCCAGGTGCGATGGTAAAGCTGATCTCACGTAGGACCTGGTGACGGCGGAAGCGGCCATAGGCTTTCGCGACACCCTGGACCGAGAGCAACGAATGTGCCATGAATTCTTGATCCTTTCTGCCATAAGCCATAGTCAAGCGATGCGAACGAGCCTCAGCCAGACATCTGTGTCACGGTAATCATCCCTCACTCATCGCATCACTCCCCTCACTAGTCAACGAGGTCTCTGGAGACTCTCCCATTGGGCAGAAGGCGACCATCACCACGGTGTTCGCCAGAGCCCGTAGTCCCTCCTCCGTGCCATCATAGGCATGGCCGAGGAAGCGCATCACGGCCTGAAACGCCCTCCGATAGCGCCGCTGGTAGATGCGCAGGGCCGCCAGCCGCTCGTCGGGGTCGAGGAGGCGGAATTGCGGCTGGTACTCGCTGCTGCCCGTTGAGACTGCCACTGGTGGATGGGCCAGAATATTGCAATACCAGTCTGCCGACATACCGTAGGCGGAGAGCACCGCGCTCTCGCGGGTGGCGGAGTCGTAGCGGACCACCTCCAGCACGGTGTGGTGGATGTTCCCCGTCTTCCGTCCGCGATGGGTGAGCAAGAGGAAGCGATGACCGAGCAGCCAGCCAAGATGCGCGCGGTAGAGGAGGGTTGGGAGATTGTAGACCCAGCGGAGCAGGCCATGTGGGTGCGTAGGTGGATGATATGCGGCCAAACGCTTTTCCTTTCTTCTGGTTGCAGGTCGACAATCTTGGGTCAAGAGGTCGTGCGCCTGCGCGCAACGAGGCGGGAGCGGTGTCACAATTTAATGGCGGCCCCGAAGCCGAACTGCCGAGCAATACGTGGT
>CAVTFE010000019.1:0-97712 GCA_963733745.1 uncultured bacterium | reverse complement strand
CCGCCACGTAGATGGCTAAAGTAGTCTATGATCTGGCCGCCGGTGAGGTCAGGCTCGAGCTGCGGGTCACTTGGCAGATAGCCGACGATCTTCTTCACCTCGACCGACTCGCGCCAGACGTCGTGCCCGGCGATGGTCGCGCCGCCGCTGGTGGGACGCAGCAGCCCCATCAGGACGCGGATTGTCGTCGTCTTGCCAGCGCCATTCGGTCCCAGGAAGCCGAAGATCTCGCCCTCGTCCACAGTGAACGTGACGTTGGTGATGCCGCGACTGCGGCCGTACGATTTCGTCAGATCATTGACCGCGATGATTGCCGTCATGCCTGTTTCCCTCTCAATGCTCGTTCGTGCTGGCTGTTACGCCTCGTCATACTCCGTCATACTCGTCGTGGGCAGGCCGCCCACGCGCCCGCAGTCGTTCGCGCCAGCGCGCGATCATGCCAACTCGCTCCTCGATGGAGAAGTCGCAGAAGTCCACCAGATCTTCCAACTGCTCGCGCGCCTGGTGGTCGTTGGGGCCGAGAGCAGCCAATGCGCGGGCCGCCATACGTCGCAGCGGCGGCAGCGAGTTCATTTCCGCTCGCAGGGCATGTCCCCAGGCGTCATGGGTGAACTGATAGTAGTCGCGCCGATCGCCGGGCTTCGTCACCAGTTCAGCCATGCCAGTGGTCGTGACGAGGCGGATATTCGTCGAAATCGAGGCGCGTGAGACGCTGAGCGTTGTCGCCATGTCGTCCAGCGAGAGCGGCTCTTCCGCTATCATGAGCAGCCCAAGGAGCCGCCCGCCAATCCGGGAAAGGCCGTATTGCCCGAGGTAGCGCCCCATGCTCTCGACGAAGCGAACCTTTTCAGGTGTTGGGGCATCTTCTTCCGTTTCTTCCGCATCGGGTGGCGCATTGGCGGTCACATTTGCTACCTCGTCCGGGGAAGGCATCATAGTTTCTCCAGGTCTTTCTCTGCGCACGATAGATCTTCCTGTGCAAGCATAGCCGCATCAGAACGTTTAGTCAAGACTGAAACTACTGAATCTTCTGAAACTTGATCGCAGGCAACGCTCCTCGCTTCTTGGTCCTACGCCGGGCGTCTGCGCGTAGAGCGCGTTGACTCACGATGGTATACTGGCCTCGTTCCGAGCGGCTTGTGTGTGCAGGTGTTCCGGGCGCGACGGCGGCGCCTTTCCCAGGCAGGTAAGTGTGTCCACGCCCTACTTCTCCCAGCAACCTCCGCGCAATCGAAGCACACTCCGCTTGCAGGAGATGGCGCAGACCGATCAGGATAGCGTCTATCACGCGCCACGCGCGCCGGACTGGCTCTGGCTCGGCGTTTTCGCGGTTGTCGTCTTGGGCTGTGGCGCCTGGGTCTGGGCGCAACTCGGCATAGATAGCGCGGCCGGACGCGCCGTCTTCTTCGGCGCGGCGCTGCTGGCGCTGCTCTGGGCGGCGCTGATCTACACCTTCAAACTCTCGGTGAGCGTCGCGGTTGGCCCCGGCGGCATGAGCCTGACGCGCGGCCCCTGGCGCACCCAACTGTCCTGGGCGGAGGTTGGGCGGCTCGTCGAGCGCTCCAAAGTCAGCAACGGACAGCGCTTCCGCTGGCTTGTGGCGCTGGCCCGCGATGGCCGCGAGCTGCGCATCCGCGAGGACATGGTCTCGTACTATGAGCGCTTCCGCGTCGAGGTCTACGAGCGCTACCGCCTCTGGGAGGACCACGGCGGCACCTGGGGCACGACCTACGGCGGCCCGTTCACCGCCACCGACGACGTCTTCAACCTGATCGTCTGGTGGCTGATCGGCGCGGCGGCGACGCTGCTGCCGGGGCTGTACTTCGCGCTGCTCATCCCTGATGGGGTGATTCTGGGCCTGACGCTGATCTTCTGCGCGCTGCTCTGCCTCTCTATGACCGCGCGTGTGTGGCTTAGCCGGCAGATGTACACGGTGGATGGCAATGAGGTTTCGGCGCGCCGCCCGTTGAGCGCGACAACGCTGCCCTGGAGCGACGTCATGCGCGTCGAACGCGTGCGCTCCTCGGCGCGACTGCTCTACCGCATTGGCATCCTGTTCGGTCATCTCCTGCTGCTGGTGGCGGCGCGCGCGGATAGCCGTGTCGAGAGCTTCGAGTGGACGCCGCAGGCGCCGGAGTTCCTGGTGATTCGCGGGATGGGCCGGCAGGTGCGCGTCAATCTACACCGGCTGGCGCGGCCAGATGAGTTGCTCGCGTGGGTCGAGTTCTACGAGCAGGTGGCGCGCCAGGCGCTGCGGCCACAGACCGCCGCCCCGGCGTACCAGGCGCCGCCAGAGGCGCAGCCAGCCGACCTCACCGGCGCGAGCGGGCCAGTTGACCCCTGGGGCGCGGGACGCGCGGGCGATCTCGCGGCAGGCGGCAGCCAGCCACAGCAGGAGGCGCCGCAACCAGGTCCGCGGGTGACGAAGAAATTCACCGGGCCAGAGTACGACGAGATCGATCCCCGCATCCGCGCCGTCTTGCAAGACCAGCGGCCGTCGCAGCCGCCCTCCGTCTACAACAGTGGCGCTGGACGCAGCGCAGCGTCGGGAAACCTCTCCGGTGGATATGCGCCTGCTGGCCAGTATGGCGACGAGGACGAAGAGGAGACCGCAAGATGCCTGCGGCGCCCGAACAGGATACGCAGGATGAGTGGCCGGAGCGACAGGATTGGTCGGAGTGGTCGCGTCCGCCGCTGCCACGCTATGGCCCCAACGGTCCCAGGCACGAGGACGATCGCTAGAGCGATACATCGTTCAGACCATATGCGCCGCGTCATTCACCATATCTCATGAGAGATCATCATCCACACAGGAGTTATCCGTATGGCAATTCTCTCGCTCGCCACGCTGCTTGTGTCCGCGGATCGGCCTGATCCCAACGCCTTCGTCTGGCTGTTTTACCTTGGCTTCGTCTTGCTCGTCGGTGGCTGCTGCGCCTATCTCTCCGCCCTCTTCTCCTTCGGCGGCGTCGCGCGCAACTTCGCTGCGCTCGTCGCGGTGGGATTGTACATGTATCTAACGGGGAGCGCGCTGGTCGCGGCGGTCTGGATCTGGGGACTGCTAGATGAACGGGTTACCGAGAACAATGCCTTCCTTGGCCCGCAGTTCGCCGGCCTCGCGGTAATGATCGTTGGCGCGACGCTGATCGTTTTCAGCCGGCTGCTGCCCACCAGCGCGCGCGTCCCTCTGCCCGACATCCTGACGCCAGGACTGTTCGGCGTACTGGCGTTTGTCCCCGTGCTCGTGCTTGCGTTCGCGCTGCTCGCGCTCAACGCTGCGCTGGTCTCACTCATCAAATCTCCGCTGCCCGCCTCCGCGCAGACAACGGTGGATCAGCTCGCGCCGATTGGACCCGTCATCATCGTGGGTGTCATCACGCTGCTGCTGGTCCTGCTGCGGCGCGGTGTTCATGCGCCACTGAACGTGAAGCTGCCTGCGCTCGGCGCGGCGGTGGTCGTAACGCTGGCGCTCTTCCTGCGCGGGCCATCCAACTGGAGCGAGCCGCCGGTCTGGGGCTTCGATCTCCTGCTGCTCGCGCTCGCCGGCAGCCTCGTCGTCTACTTCCTCAGCCGCAACCTCACCGCGCCAGCCGCATCTTCAGACGACTCCTCGACAGGCTCGCACACGCCCACGACGGCGCATCCAGCGCCGCAGCAGGCTACTCCAGCGCCTACGCCACAGGATGCATCCGCCGCCACAACCGTCACCTGGGAAGAGCCACCCACAGGCGAATGAAAGAGTTCGCTCGGCGTTCATTAATTGGCGTCGCCTTGCGTTGGCCGGTAGGCGCGGCGTAGACTATTCGAGTACTCTCTGCGAGTACGTGGTAGACCACACGAGTGCAAGGAGCGCGCGAGATGTGCTACACCTGCGGCTGCAACCGACCCTACGACAACATGGGCAGCCCCGACAACATCACCGAGCAGGACTTCACGACGGCTGGGCAAACCGAGGCGATCAAACACGCTGGAACCGTTGAGGCCAAGCGACACATGCTCCAGTTGTTGCAGAAGGAACTCGAACGCAACGAGCTGGAAAAGCCCAAAGAGCAATATTGATCGCTCTCGGCGATGTCAGAACCTTGCCGCTAGAGCAAGCCGCTCCAACTTGGTCGCCGCGCCTTTGACCCCTGGCGTGGCGCGGATAGCGGCAGCCAGCGTCTTCGCAGCTGCGGCGTAGGATGGCTGTGTCATAACCGCCCAGATCGCCGACCGAATGGCGTCAGGCTCCGCTTCGCCATCGAGCGCGAGACCGGCGCCCAGCCGCTGGAGTGTCGCCGCCAGAAACGGCTGATCCGCCGACGAATTGGGAAGAGCGACGATAGGGACCCCATGGGCGAGGGATGCGCTCACCGTGCCATGACCCGCGTGTGTCACGGTGACCGTCGCCAAGGGCAATACCGTCGCATGCGGCATGAATGGGCGGATCGCCGCGTTGGCAGGAATCGCGCCGATATCTCCGGGATCCGCCGCAGTCACCAGCACACGAACCGGCGCGTCGCGCAGCGCGTCGAGCGTGTTGCGTATGCGTCCACGCTGGTCCCAGACTCCGGTCGTCGTGAAGCTGACGAGGACGAGTGGACGTTCATAGCCAGCCTCCCAGGGTGAGTTCCAGTCCATATCGGTGTGACGCTCGAAGATTGGTCCTACATAGCGCACAAGCGCGCCTGCTTCTGTAGCGGCGGGGTCTAATTCAGGGATAGTTGTCACCAGGATCAGCCGCCCTGCCCAGCCATCGCTCAAGCGCGTCAATAGCGGCAACCTAGCCTGCTCCCGCAGGCGATTCGTGGCAGTCAGAAGCGCTGCTCCCACCGGCGACTCCGGCGGCGGGATCAATCCTGCGATCGACGAATGCGCCAGAACCGCGACTGGTATCGAGAGTCGGTGCGCCGCCGCCAGCGCGCCCTGCATCATGAAGTCGACGATCAACGCATCAGCAGACGTTTCCTCAAGCGCGTCTGGAATGTCGTCGAGGTGCGCGGGACACGCCCAGACATTCGTTATGAACGGGATGCGTTCGGCGACCCGGCGTGGATGGTAGATGTCAAATGAACCGCTCCGCCGCAGCGGAATGAAGCGGAATCCCTGGGCCTCAAAGCGTTTTCGCTGCGTCTCGTAGCCAGCGAACACAACGTTGTGACCACGCAGCCTCAGTTCCTGCGCGGCGCCAATGGCTGGCGACACATTGCCACCGCCATCCCAGGTCACGAACGCAAATTTCGCCATCGCAGGGCCTCCTTGCCGGATACTCCCTCCAAGAGCGCGCGAACCATCTCGCGCACATGGACCATCGCGGACCATATGCGCGTAGGTTGTCGCCTATAGCATCACGTACTCGACGCCCGCGATGCCATCGGCCTGGCGAATGCGCTCCAGCGCATCAGTGGGTACGGCGTCGTCGAGCGAGAGGATCATCAGCGCCTCGCCGCCGTTCGTCGCGGGGCGTTTGGCCGCTCCGTGCGGCGCCACCGGGCCGACATCCATCTGCCCGATGTTCACGCCTGCCGCGCCCAGGATTGTGCCGACTTTGCCCACCATGCCAGGCCGGTCGAGGTTGTGGCAGAAGAGGATGTGGCCGCTCGGCTCGAAGTCGGTCGCGTACTGATCGACACGTACGACGCGCTCCCCGCCCCAGGCGATCGTCGCCGATAGCTCATACGGCTCGCCGGCAAGCGTCTCGGCTTCCTCAGCCTCATCCGCGCCATCAGGCAAGACGCGCAATGAGACCAGGTTGGCGTACTGCTCGGCGCTGGTCGAGCGGCTCTCCGCCAATTCCAGGCCCCATTCACGCGCCAGCGTCGGCGCATTGACGAGATTCACGTGCGCGTCCGAGACCGACTCCAGCAGCCCCTTGATCAGCGCGGCGGTCAGTGGGCGCGTGTCGTGCTGCGCGATCTCGCCGCCGACGCTCAACTCGGCGCGGCGCAGCGGCCCTGGATGCAGTTGGGTATACAGGCGGCCCAGCTTCTCGACCAGCGCCATCCACGGCTGCAACTGGCGCATCGTCTCCGGCAGAATCATCGGCGCGTTCACCGCCGCGCGCGCGGCTCCGCCACGTAACACCTCGCCGATCTGCTCAGCCACGTCCAGCGCCACGCTGACCTGCGCCTCCTCGGTGGAGGCGCCTAGATGCGGCGTCACCACGACATGCGGATGCTCGATGAGCGCATGGAGCGTCGCATCATCCCCTGGCGGCTCTTTGGTGAGGACGTCCAGCGCCGCCCCTGCCAGTTTCCCGGCGTTCAACGCTTCCAGCAGCGCCGCCTCGTCCATGATGCCCCCGCGCGCGCAGTTGATGATGCGCGCCGCTGGCTTGAGTTGGGCCAGCTCGTCCGTGCCGATCAGCCCGCGCGTCCCCGTGGTCAGCGCCGTGTGTATCGTCAAGAAGTCGGCCTGTGGCAAGAGCTCTTCCAACGTCGATCAGCTCGACGTTTAGCTTGCGCGCGGTCTCCGGCGAGGCGTAGGGATCGGCGGCGATCAGGCGCATGCCCAGCCCGCCGTCGCCAGCCCGGCGCGCGACTTCCGCGCCAACCTTGCCCAGTCCGACGATGCCGAGCGTCTTGCCGCGCACCTCGGCGCCGACGAACTGCGCGCGTTCCCAGCGTCCGGCGCGCAGCGAGGCGTAGGCCGGGGCGATATGCCGCGCCAGCGCGAGCAGTAGTGCGACGGTATGCTCGGCGGCGGCGTCGATGTTGCCCAACGGCGAGTTGACGACGACGACGCCACGCCGGGTCGCCGCCTCCACGTCGATGTTGTCCACGCCGACACCCGCCCGCGCGATGATGCGCAGCCGCTCACCCGCGTCGATCAGTGGCGCGGTGACCTTGGTCTCGCTGCGCACGACCAGCGCGTCGTAGCGCGGAATGATCTCCAACAGCGCCTCGGCGCTCTGCCCATGCCGCTCATCCACTGCGGCGAATCCGCGCAGGTAATTCACGCCTTCGGCGGCGATGGGATCGGCGACGAGGATGCGTGGCCGCTCGCCGCGTGGCACGCTGGCGTTCGGATGCGTATTAGGATGCGAGCGTGAGGCGCTGCTCATAGATAAGTATCCTTTGGTGGTATTGCTGTGTCATCTTAGGCGGCGGGTATCAGGTGAGCAGAGAGTTGAAATCGCGCAGGAAAACCTAACCCCCTGCTCCCCCCCTTCGAGGGAAGGGGGAACCTCGCGCCACGCGAATCGCCTCTGGCTCCCTCCCCTGAGAATGGAGGGCTGGGGAAGGGTTATGCCTCGGCGCGGCTCGCCGCTGGCGCGCGATAACCCAGCGCCACCAGCTGGCGCTCCAGCGCGTCCATGCACGACGCGATCTCCGGCTCGTGGACGTAGCCGAGGTGGCCGATGCGGATAATCTGCCCCTCCAGCCGCTCCTGCCCGCCCGCGATAACCACGCCTTCGTGCTCGCGCAGCGCCTTCGTCAGCGCCTTGCCCTCGATGCCCGCCGGAACCTTGATCGCGGTGACCGTATTGGAGGCATGCGCTGGTTCTGCGAACAACTCCAGCCCCATCGCCCGTGCGCGCGACCGCGTCAGATCGGCGACACGCTGGTGGCGGGCGAAGATCGCCTCGCGTCCCTCCGCGCGCATCATCCCCAGCGCCACGTCCAGCCCGAAGTAGAGGCTCACCGGCGGCGTATAGGGCGTCTGCCCCTTCTCCAGCGACTTGCGCGCCGTGCGGAAATCCCAATAGAAGCGTGGCAGCGTGGCTTTCTCTGTTGCAGCCCAGGCGCGCGCGCTCACGCCGATCATCGCCAGTCCTGGCGGGACCATCCAGCCCTTCTGCGCGCCGGTAAAGACGACATCCAGATCCCAGGCGTCCATCCGCAGATCCACGCAGCTCAACGAGCTGACCGCGTCCACCACCAGCAGGATGTCAGGACGGCGCGCGCGGATCGCCTGCGCCAGGCCTTGAGATCATTCGTGACGCCGGTCGAGGTCTCGTTATGGGTCAGCAGGACACCTTCGCGTTCGGCAGCGTGTCCAGCGCGGCGACCACCTGCGCAGGATCGGCGGCCTGGCCCCAGGCAACCTCGTGGCGGGTGACCTTCAGCCCGAACGCCTCGGCGATCTTCGCCAGGCGATTGCCGAAGACGCCGATGGTCACGGCGAGGAGCTCATCACCCGGCGAGAAGACGTTGACGACCGCCGCCTCCATCGCGCCGCTGCCAGCGGAGGGGAAGCCAAGCACAGGTTGGCTCGTCTGGAAGAAGTGTTGCAGTCCCTCGGTGACGCGGCCGATGATCGCGGCGAACTCCGGCCCGCGATGGTTGATCATCGGGCGAGCGAGCGCGGCGGCCACTTCAGGGGGGATCGGCGTGGGACCAGGAATACGCAGGTTCTGTTCCATTCGGGTCTTGCCTCTCGTGTGTCGCATGCCAACAATAGCGCAGGGCGCGAGCGCCCCGTTGCGCCGATCCCACTCGCTTTGAGTATAGGGATGCCCCCTGAGCGTGTCAAACGAGACTGTACCGATATTACTGGCATGATCTTCGTGGTTGGAGTAGACGCGATAGATCGCGTCCCTATCCCTATTCACTACAGCGCGATCTCTTGCGCGCCGATGATCGTGCGCACGACGAGATTGACGCCGAAGTGGTACGCCAGCTCGCGCTCGTCGTGTCCGGTGAGGATAATCAGATCGCAGCGTTTGCCCGGCGCGAGGCTGCCAATCTCGTCCTGCATGCCAAGCGCCGATGCGCCGCCGAGCGTCGCCGCCGTGATCGCCTCGTCCAGCGTCATGCCCATCGCGCTGACGGCGAGCGCGACCATCATCTGCATGCTCTCGCAGTAGCTCGTGCCGGGATTGAAGTCGGTCGCCAGCGCGACCTGCAGGCCATGGTCATAAAAGCGCCTCGCGGCGGGATAGGGCGCCGCGAGGCTGAAGGAGCAGCCCGGCAGCAGCGTCGCGGTCACGTTGGCCTGACGTAGCGCGTCCAGTTCCTCGTCGCTGGCGAAATCGAGATGATCGGCGGAGACCGCGCCAAGCTCCGCCGCCAGCCGCGCGCCGCCGGAGGGGCCAAGCTGGTTGGCGTGCAGTTTGAGCAGATAGCCCAGATCGCGCGCGCGCTCCAGAATGCGCCGTGTCTCCTCGACGGTGAAGGCCGTCGCCTCGCAGAAGACATCGCAGAAGCGCGCCTTGCCGGCGAAGGCGGGCAGCATCTCCTCGACCACGAGGTCCACGTAGCGCGGCGCGGTCATCCGGGGAGCCGCGAAACTCCGGTGGGATTGTGTGCGCGCCAAGGAACGTCGGCACGATAGCAGGGAGTCCTGGCTTTTCGGCCAGCGCATTCATCAGGGCGAGACAGCGCGCCTCGGTCTCAGTATCCAGCCCGTAGCCAGTCTTGCCCTCGACGGTCGTCGTCCCGTGCGCCGCAAACGAGCGCAGCCGGGCGTAGGCGAGGTCGGCCAGCTCGTCGTCGCTCGCCGCGCGGGTGGCGCGCACGGTGCTGAGGATGCCGCGTCCCTGCCGCGCCAGCTCCTCATAGGAGACGCCGGCATGGCGCAATTGGAACTCCTCGGCGCGGTCGCCCGCAAAGACGAAATGGGTGTGCGAGTCCACGAATCCGGGCAGGACGGCGCGCCCGCCAGCGTCCACAACCTGCGCGCCGCCAAGGTCAACTTGAGTCGCCATCGCGTCCTCCGGCCCGACCCAGACGATGCGCCCATTCCGCGCCGCGACGGCCCCGCGCTCGATCACGCCCAGCGCTCCTGCGCCAGTGTTGGGTTCGAGCGTGACGAGCCGGCTGATGTTCGTGATCGCCCAGTCGGCGGTGATGATCGCTGTGTCGCTCATGTCTCCCGCCTCCATCGGGCCGAGTTATCCTCGCCGGGGAAAAATAATGGTAGCGCTAAATACACCGTGGGGAATGAGACCAGCAGAGCCAGCCCACCAGCGAAGATGAGCCACAGAATAGCTTCCACTGACTCTGTGTTGAGGAACGAGGCCGCCGCAAACGCCAGAAGCACGGCGAGCAAAACCACAAACCAGACGATGAAGACTCGGCGCGTCCTCTTATTGGAGATCGGATGCCCCGTTTGTTTGCGCGCTAAAGTGATCAGCCACACGCAGGGAACAAGAACATATGCGCCTAAGAGGGCTTCAAAGCGCAGGAGAATCGCGTCCGAAGATGTCACAGGCTCCCGTGGAATGGCGACGGTCTGCCAGGCGCCATCCAGGTAGCGCAGGAGAACTCCATGGACGTAACCATCCTGGTCTTTCGTTCGCGTCGCTCCTACGAGCCAAGCGTCTCCGGGTGTCAGCGAAGAAAGCGCATAGAGTGAAATATCCTCTGGAATCGCGACACGTATCCAGACGCCATCCACAAAGCGTAACAGCACGCTCTCTTCGTTCGAGTCCGTGTTGATGTATCCGCGCGCCCAGCCCGCAGAAGCTGATAGCATGGTAATCCGCATGACGTGAACATTGGGCAGGGAGTCCATCACCCGCCATACCGTTCCGTCATAGTGGTAGAGAGTCTCTTCTCCACTGACAGTTCGCCCAGCCGCCCAGCCGTTGGTAGGAGAGATCATCGCCACCGCAGAGAGCAGTCCTTCGGGACTGGCAACTGTGCGCCAAATGCCGTTCTGGTAACGGAGAAATGTGCTCGCCTGTGTCTCACCGCCCACATAGCGCGTTCCAATGGCCCAGCCCTCACCTGCAGAGATCATCGAAATATCCTGAAGCAGGAGGTCCGTGAAGGTTTGGGTCCGCCGCCACTGCGCGCCATCGAAATGCCAAACGACACCATTGACATCATACGAGGTCACCCATTCCTCACCGACGGCCCAGATATCTGTGGGAGAAACAACTGAGGCCTGATCCACGACTTGAAAAGCTTTCGGAGAATCTGCGCGCGGAAGATCCGTATTCTTCCTCCAGCTTTTTCCCTGATAGCGCCAGATCTCATAGTTTAGCGCCCACACGTCATTAGGGGATGACGCGACCATCTCAGATTCACTTGGGCCATCCACCCATTGCAAAATGCCATCTTGATAGTGAAGTATGTGCTGGCTCTGACCAGTGGCCCATCCCTCGTCAGCTGAGACCATAGTGAGGTCGAAAACACATCTGTAGCATTTGAATTGCTCTTCGTCAGGATCCTTGACCGTTCGCTCGGTAAAGGCGGCTAATACAAGGACCGTTGCCGCCGGAGCGACAGTAAGCATGGAGATCGCAAAGAGCAGAGCGAATCGCCGCAGGCGCCTCACCTCATCACCTCATCACCTCATCACCTCATCACCTCATCACCTCATCACCTCATCCCACTCATCTCGGCGTGTCGCAGTAGTCTATTTCTCGTTATGCAGCTTGGCGCGGAGGGCGGCGGCGACGTTGGGCGTCACGATGCCGTCGAGGTCGCCATCCAGTCGCGCGACCTCCTTTAGCAGCGAGGCGCTGACGAAGAGATGGCGCAACGAGGTAATAATCATCAGCGTCTCGATCTCCGGCGCGAGCTTACGGTTCATCAACGCCTGCTGGAACTCCAGCTCGAAGTCGGTCACGGCGCGCAGCCCGCGCACGATCGCCTGCGCGCCCACCGAGCGCGCGAACTCGACGACCAGCCCGCTGAACGGCTCGACGCGCACGTTGCCGATCTGCTCCTCCGCCAGCGCCTCACGCCACATGGCGACGCGCTCCTCCAGCGAGAAGAGTAGGTTCTTCGACGGCGTCGCGTAGGCGGCGACCACCAGCTCATCGACGAGGTGGGCGGCGCGTCCGGCGATATCGATATGCCCGCGATGCACAGGGTCGAACGAGCCGGGATAGACCGCGATCAGGCGTCCTCGCGCCTGCCCCGCGCCCGAAGATGCGTCCGCGCCATCTTGCCGCACTGGCTCTCGCTCGCTTTCCACTGCGCCGTCTCCGGCGTCTGTACTGGATCTTCTCTCGACCTACCACATCGTCATCTAGCTCATCGTCCTGTTTGCGGAATTGTACCCATGCCGCCCCCTGGTGTCTACCTGTGCGCGTCCAGCGTACTCCGTGGCGCGTTCCACGGAAAAGGCCCAGGAGACTGCCGACGTCAGGTGGCAGGGGAAGGCGACTAGTACCACATACGCATAGTTTGCGACCGCCTACCTGATGTGGCATAGTAAGCGTATGGAGATACAGCGCACGATCACCATCCTCTTGCCCAACGACCCGACCTGCACACAACTGTGGCGGCCTTTCGCACGGTGCAAAACGCCGTGAGCGAGGCCGCCTTCAACGGCGGCAAGCCGCTGCGCGCCGTCGAGTTGCAGCGCGTGGTCTACGAGCAGGTGAAAGGGACGCTGAGTAGCCAGATGACCATCACAGCGTTGCGGCTGGTCGCTGGCGCCTATGCCTCCGCCAAGCGGAACCGTGCGCGGCGCATGCAAGCGGAAGCCAGACGCAAGACGCGTTGTGAGACGAAGGGCTGGGTTTACAAACCGCGCCAGATCAAGCCGGTGAGTATTTGTCGCTTTGACCGCCCTGCCGCCTTGTTTCTGGCAGGCGAGCGTGGCCGTGATGCGGACTTCCGCACGGATGGTACGCTCTCCATCTGGACAGTGGCGGGCCGCAAGCATATCTCCTACCAAGTCCCCGCAGCCTTGCGTCCGTTGTTTGACGCCGCCAAAGAGATCGACTCGGTGACGGTGATCGAGCGCAAGGGCAGGTTGTATGGGCGTGTCGCCCTGACGCTAGACGCGCCAGAACCCAAAGGGATCGTGCCGGTGGGCATTGATCTCAACGAGACGAATGCGGTCGTGGCGGTGGATGTGGATGGGCAGCGAATTGTTCATCACCGGCAAAGCGACGAAAGTCCACAACCAGCGCACGATGCAAACGACGAAGCGCGTGCAGCGCAAACTGGCGATCAGGAAGGCAGAGGGGGCGGACACGCATGGCGTGCGCCGCATCCTCAAACGGCTGTCTGGTCGCCGCAAGCGGCGCACCCAGGACTTCGCGCGGGTTACGGCCAAACGGCTAATAGCGTGGGCGCCGGCGGATGCTGTCCTGGTCTTTGAGGACTTGCGGATTGAGCAGCCCTACCGCGACCAGACACGTGGGGTGGCGTTGCGCCGCCGTCTGACCCTGTGGCAGCATGGCGCGATTCGGGCGGCGGTGGCGAACAAGGCCCAATCGGCGGGGCTGGCTATCGCTACAGTGAATCCAGCCTACACGAGCCAGAACTGTAGCCGCTGTGGGCTGCGTGGCAAGCGCCATCGCCACCAGTTCACCTGCCCCTCTTGCGGGCACGTCCAACACGCAGATGTCAACGCGGCGACGAACATCCGCAACCGCTATGTCCAGTCTCGGCTGGACGGGGCGCTGTCAACCGCCCCTGAAGCCCTGCCGCAAGGTGAGGGCAAGCTACCGCCCTCGGGCGGTAGTCGTTGACTCGTCCGATGATGTGAGCGTAGTAGATCGTGTGGGCGCATTGGCGCCCACGAGCGACAATGGTAGAATGCGAAGCGATCCACCGGCCACGGAGTCTGCCGTGCCTCGGGGACGCGGGAGATACGAGGATTACATGGACGGATGGGACGGGCGGCGCGACGCGGCCAGGGACGGCAGAAGCGCGGCGGAGGCGTGGAATCAGCGCAGCGCATGGGATGAGCAAGGAATGCCACCTGGACCACCACAGGGCCAACCACCACGCCATCCGCCCGATAACAATTCCGCCTGGCCTGGCGATCCCTACCGTACAAACGCGACCAACGCGACCGACGAGCAGAACGTCAATCCCCCGTGGGAAAGCGAGAGCATGCGCTATCCCATCCCACCTGCGGCTGAACCGTCTGGTCCGGCCCCCAATTGGCAGTGGAGTGGTGTCGAGAGCACCTATCCTGGCTTGAGCATGGACGACATGACTGGTACAGGAAAAGTGCCCGTCATCCCCCTCCAGTCCACCGATAGCGCGTGGTCCGGCGGCGTGCGCGCGCCTACACGCCCCACGACAGAAAAGGTGCCCGCTGCGGCTGTGGGGACCATCGTCGCCTCGGCTGGAACCGCAGTAGCGGAAGACGTCGAGGTGGACGAGCAGCCCTCATCGGCGATGCGGGCGCTACGAGCGGGCAACCTCGTCCGGGCGACGGCCATCGTGAGCGGCGCGCTGCTGCTCAGCCGCGTGTTGGGCCTCGTCCGCACGACACTCTTCGCCGCCACTTTCGGCATCAGCACCGACGCCAACGCTTTCACCAACGCCTTCGTCTTCCCGGAAATCATCTTCAATATCGTCGCTGGTGGCGCGCTCGCCTCGGCGTTCATTCCCGTCTTCACCAGCTACCTGATCGAGAAGAAAGACCGGCGAACGGCCTGGCATATCGCCAGCGCCGCGCTCAACCTCAGCATCGCCGCGCTCACCATCCTCGCTATCATCGGCTTCATTTTCACGCCGCAGATCCTCAACATCATTCTGCATCCGCTTTTCACCGACCCCAAGCAGACGACCCAGGCGGATCTTGTCATCAATCTGACGCGCATCATGCTCCTGCAGCCGATCTTCCTGGGTGGAGCGACGGTCGCGGTGGCGGTCCTGCAGGCGCGGCAGTCATTCGTGCTGCCGGCTATCGCGCAGGTAATCTATACCGCCAGTCTCATCCTCGGCATCCTGGCCACCATCGCCGACAATCGCTGGGGTATCTTCGGGGGCAATCTCGGTATCTACGGCCCGGCGCTCGGCGTCGTGCTCGGCGCGTTCCTGCAGCTGATTATCCAGATTCCGGGGCTGCGCCGTGAGAAGATGCGCTACAGGCCGACCTTTGATATTTTCCATCCCGGCGTGCGCCAAATGTTCCGCCTGATGCTTCCACGGCTGCTCAACGCGGCGGTACTCTACATCTCAGTTATCGTCAACCGCAGCCTGCTGAATGTGATCAGCGCCCCCGACGGCTCCGACGGCAAGGTCTACGGCTATGTGACCGCGTTCACGCTCGTCATGCTGCCCATCGGCGTCTTCGGCATGGCGGTCTCGCAGGCCTCATTCCCCACGATGGCGGCGTTCGTCGCGGCTGGTGAATGGCAACGGCTACGCGACACGATCTTGCGCACGCTGCGTGGCGTCACCTATCTCGCGCTACCCTCCGCACTCGGTCTGATCGTGCTGGCGCAACCGCTGACGCAGTTCCTGCTCGGTCATGGCGCGGTGGAACTGGACAAGATCTACGCGATCTGGCAGCCGCTGATCTTCTTCTCAATTGGCCTGCTCGGCCTCTCACTGGTCGAGATCCTCGTGCGCAGCTTCTACGCACTGCACGACACGCGCACCGCCGTCGAGGTCAGCATCCTCCAGTTCATGTTCGTCATCGGCCTGAGCGTGATTCTGCTCGACCCGATGGGCGCGAATGGACTGGCGCTGGCAACGGCGCTGGGGTCCACTGGCGAGGCGCTGGCGCTCCTGCTGCTGCTGGGGCCACGTGTCGGCGGACTCGACCTGCGCGCCTATGGCGGCTTCTTCCTGAACACGCTGGGCGCGAGCGTCATCGCGGCGCTGGCGGCGCTGGCGATCTACCTCGCTCTTGGGCTGGTCTTGCCTGTCTCGACCACCGAGGCCTCGCTGACGACGACCATTAATCTGGGAATCCGTCTGAGCGCGGCGGCGCTGGCAGGGGTAGGCGCGTTCTATACGTCGGCGCGCTTCCTGGGCATCGCCGACACCGTGCCGCTCGACCGCATCTTCCGCCGGGTATTGGGCCGCCGCTAGCCGAATGGGCGAACTGAAGAAGGAGGCGCGCTGCGATGTCGGAGACGCCCACCGCGGTTCCTGAACCGGGCGCGCCTGACGCTGCCGTAACCAGGCAGACCCGACGGCGCATCATTCCATCGCCGCATCGCGGGCGGCCACGTCCATTGCGACGCCTCTCGCGCGCGT
Organism: uncultured bacterium; assembly: GCA_963733745.1. Taxonomy (GTDB): domain Bacteria; phylum Chloroflexota; class Ktedonobacteria; order Ktedonobacterales; family JADMIN01; genus DASWAC01. Next base: position 81,879 of record CAVTFE010000019.1, on the reverse strand, counting down.
TGCGCGTGCTCGGACCCGGCCTCATTACCGGCGCGGCGGACGACGATCCATCGGGCATTGGGACGTACTCACAAGCAGGCGCGGCGTTTGGGACGGGGCTGCTCTGGCTCGCGCTCTATTTGCTCCCGCTCGCCATCGCCGTGCAGGAGATGTGCGGACGCATCGGGCTGGTGACGAACAAGGGTATCGCAGGGGTGCTGCGCGAGTGCTACAGCCGTCCGCTGCTCTTCATCGCGGTGGGGCTGCTCTTCATTGCCAACACCATCAACGTCGGCGCGGACCTTGGCGCGATGGCGGCGAGCGTACAGATGCTCGCGCCAGGGATTCCGTTCATCCCGATCCTCGTGATCTTCGCCGTCGGCATTCTGCTGCTCGAGATCTTCATCCCCTATCGTCACTACGCGCGCATCCTGAAGCTGCTGACACTCTCGCTGGTGGCGTACCTCATCACCGCGATCATCGTCCAGCCAGACTGGAGCGCGCTGCTGCTGGCGACCATTGTGCCGCAGATACAGTTCACGCCAGCCTATTTCGCGCTCGTCGTCGCGGTGATCGGCACGACCATCAGCCCGTACCTCTTCTTCTGGCAGGCCTCGGAGGAGGTCGAGGAGAAGGAGAAGCTACATCGCCATCACAACAATAAGGACACGGTGCGACAAGCGCGCTCGCTCCAGGCGCAGTTGCGTGGCCTGCGCCTGGATACGACGCTGGGCATGGGCGCGGCGGCGATCACCTTCTGGTTCATCGTCACGACGACCAGCGCCACCCTACACGCCAACGGCATCACCAACATCACCTCGGCGAGCGAGGCGGCGCGCGCGCTGGAACCGCTAGTACAGACGTTTCCCAACGCGGGCAAGATCGCCCAGATCATCTTCGCCGTCGGCGTGATCGGGACGGGGCTGCTGGCGGTTCCGGTGTTGGCAGGGGCCTCTGCGTACGGTGTGGCTGAGGCGTTCGGCTGGCGCGAGGGGCTGGCGCGTCCGCTGTTTCAGGCGCGTGGGTTCTACGGCGTGATCGCGCTCTCGACACTGGTGGGCCTGGCGCTGAATCTGTTCGGCGTCAACCCGATCCAAGCGCTGATCTACGCCGCGCTGCTCAACGGGCTGGTCGCGGTCCCGCTGCTCGCGCTCATTCTGCTGGTGGCGAACAACCGCAGGGTCATGGGCGAGCACAGCAACGGCTGGCTCTCCAATGCTATGGGTGTCATCACGCTGGCAGCGCTGGCGGTCGCCGGGACTGCCGCAGTCATCGGTTTGTGGCCACACTAGCAACGAGGCGCACTGATCGCTCATCCGCGTTCTGCGCCCTGATGACGCTAGACACTGTTTAGCCATTGGAGCGACGCGCGACGAGATTGTGGCAATGGATTGCTGGACCGCTCCGTAACCCGCTCGCGGATATCTGTCGAACATTTGTTTCTCCTATTGCCTGTCGGCTCTTCCCCAGGTTGGAGGCCCTGGACTGACTCCGAACATCACCTTGGCAAAGGGGCCGATGCAGGAACGCCAGACGCAGGAGTAGAAGAACAGGAGCGTCTATGACGAGCATGACGGCACAGACACAACAAAATCGCTCTCGTCTCCTCTTGAAGGCGCTGTTGTTCGCCGTTATGGCGACTGTGCTGACGGCGGTGACCGGGGGCGTCTGGACCGCGCTGCTCAACGTCAACCTGGCGACGAGTCCGGCGATTCCGTGGTCGGTGGCTGTGATGGCCGTGCTGCTCTGGCTACTCTGGCGCTATCTTGGCGGCGCGGGATGGCCGCGCAGCACGGCGGATGCGCGCAGGCGCTATCTGCGCGCCAGGCGGATATCAGGGCGTGTCTTCGCGTGGGCCGTGGCAGCAGGTCTGCTCTCGATCGTCGCTCTAGCTGGTTTGTGGATCGTCCTATTCCAAGTCGCGAATCTTCCTTCAAGAGCGCTGCCAGACTACTCCAAGTACCCGCTCGTGACGGTGGCGCTCGCGCTGGTTATGGCATCCCTGGTCGGCGCGGTTGCAGAGGAGTCCACGTTCCGTGGCTACACGCAGGGCGTTCTGGAAGGAGCAGCCGGCGGCGTAGCCGCTATCCTGATCACGACGCTCGTCATGGCCCCAGAACATGCGTTCACGCAGGGTTTTGTCTGGCCCGTCCTGCTCTTCTACTTCCTCGTAGACGTGATGCTCGGCGCGACCGCCCTGCTCACGCAATCCATCTTGCCTGGCATCGTGACGCATGCCATCGGGCTGCTGGTATTCTTCACTCTTGTGTGGCCCGGCGACGCGCTCCGCTCACTCCTCGGGAGTGGCGACGCAAACACGTGGTTCTGGATTCACGGCGCGCAGACGCTTGCCTTTATGGTTCTGGCGATTCTCGCCTTCATTCAACTGGCGCGGGAAACCAGGCGACCTCACGCCACATAGACGCTGATCGCCATAGGTGTTTTTTCGCCGAGATAGTCAAGCCAGTAGCGCGGCGACCTCGGCGGCGCAGCCCCATGAGAGCGTCACGCCCGCGCCACCATGCCCATAGTTGTGGATCACCAAGCGCCCTGATCCCATCTCCTCGCGCTCCAGCCGCACCGTCGAGCGCACGGGACGCAACCCACAGGCGACACTGACGATCTCGGCAGGCGCTGCGCTGTCGGACGGCTCGTCCAGCAACGCGCGCAGGCTGGCGGCGAACGTGGGATCATAGTATTCGACCATGGTAGCGCAGCGCGTCAGAATGCCGGGATTGAGCGACTCGTCCACCGCCAGCCGCTCGTCACCCTCCACGTCGGTGCCCGCCAAGACGATATCAGAGACGCGCGGCACGATATAGGCGACATGGTTGGGACCGTAGTTATCGAGCAGCGCGCGGTCGAACCCATTCGCCTTGATGCGGATCACCTGGCCGCGCGAGGCGTGAACATCAGTGTCGCCGGCTACCTCGCGCGCGCCCAACCCGGTGCAGTTGATCACTACCGGACATGCCGCCAGCGCCTCGTCGAGCGCGGCGACGGCGCGCCGCTCGATCTGCCCACCACGCGCGCGAAACTGCGCGAGCAGGTAACTCAGGTAGATCGAGGTGTCAATTACCGGTGCGTTGAGGACAAGCGCATCGCCGTAGCCAGGTGGGACTTCATCCGGCGTGGCGCGGCGCACATCAGGCACAGCGGCGATCCACCAGGGATCTGGCGCTTCCTCGCCCCGCAGGTCAAACGCCTCGCGCATGACGACGCCAGTTTCGCGCGTCTTTGCCAGCTCGACGAAACGCTCGTAGGCTGCAGCGCCCCACGCGGTGACTTTTTCCTCAGGGTAGGCGCGATAAGGATACCAGACGGCGGCGGCGACGTTGGAGGTCGTATTCGGCGGCAGATCACGCGCCCAGATACGCGGCGTGTGTCCAGCATCTAACAGGGTCAGGGCGGTGGTCAGCCCTGAAACGCCACAGCCCAGAACGAGTATCTCCATGCCGCCCTCCCAGCCGCATCGCGCTCAACAAACGTCTCACCGCCATATTGTGACACGTCTGCCGAGGGGCTGTGAAGGTTCTGCTTGTTCGGTCGCAGCTTGCTGATGCGTGGCGGCTCACTCCTCCAGCAGCGGCCTGACCTCGACGGCTCCGCCACCAGGCCATGCCGACGCGACGGCAATCGCCTCATCGGCGTTCGCCACGTCGAGGATTGCGTAACTCCCGATGCTCTCCGGCGTGGGACTAAACGGGCCGGGGACGATCTCTGGCGTCGCGCTTCGCCCCGCTGGGCCAAGCCGGACCGTGACGGCCTCCGCGCGACCGCGCACTCTGCGCCCGTCCACGATCCGTCCAGCCTGCGCCTGTTCCGCGTACCAGGCGCCAATGCGCGCTATTGCCGCCTCGCGCTCCTCCTCCGACAATGCCATCCAGGCATTCTCGTCGGCGAAGAAGATCAGCATGTACCGCATAGATGCGCTCTTTCACTCTGCTGAACAGCGATCGGCTCATTCGTGATGAGCCGCTGCTTCACCGGGAAATGCGCCGCCTACTTCTGGATTGACCTAATTGCGCGCCGCCATCCGCTGATCCGACCAGTTCCACCACTTCAGCAGTTCCGGGTCACGCGCTTCGTTGGATGCGAAATAGACGGCGCAGCGAAAGGCATAGAGCACGCAGCGATCCACATGCCCGCCACTCAGCTCGCACAGGCGCTGGTACATCGCCGCCGGCTCCTCGCCCTGCAACTCCGCGACGGAGCGGTAGCCAAGCCGCCAGAGGTCGTCCGCCATGCTCGGACCAATGCCGGGGATGCGCTGGAAATCGAGCAGCGCGGCCTCTTGCGCGACGCTAGACGGTTGTGCAGAGATGGTCATAGAGTTGGCTCCTTATGCGCTCGCGCCCTCGATGCGTCCAAAGGCGCGCAACTGCGCCAGCGCGCTATAAGGTCAGCACGCTCGTCGAGTCACGCTCAGACTTCGCCGCTTCGTCGGGATACATACCGCCCCAGTTGAAGGTGGGCTTCCAACTTCCATCCTCGGCCTGTTGCGCGATGAGGAAGTCGAGATTCGTCTGCGCCGCGTCGGCGAGATCGGCGGCGCAAAGCGAATCAGGCGCGGAGATGTACCAGAGCGGCTGCGGGCCATACTCGCTCCACGCGGCGGGATCGAGCGCCGCCGTCTGCTTCACCAGCTCGCGCACACGCGGCGCCAAACGGTCACGATAGCGCGCAGGCAATTCCTTCGTCTCGGCGAGCCGCACCGCGCAGATCAGCGCATGCTCCTCCTGGGCGCCCGCCTCGATGCTGGCGATGGTCCGCTCGGTGAGGTCGTCGAGCCAATCGGCGGGGACAAGCGTCGCGTAGGTGTACAGCTCTCCGACGAGTTCGGCGCGTGGGTTCACCTCGTACGCGCCGAACCCCTGGCGCAGGCTGCCACTCTCGTCCGTCCACCATGGCGCGTGCGGATAGTTGTTGGCGTCGGCGGGAATGATGCGCCAGACCTTCTCTTCGGGATCGAGCGTGGCGATCAAGTAACCCACGGCTCCCCTGACCTGCTCGTGATCGGCGGTCGCGCCCGTCTCGCGCAAAACGCGCAGGCCGATACTCGTCGCCAGCGCGCCGGAGGTTGGCGTGAACGCGTCCGGCTCCAGCGCATGCCCATAGCCACCATCAGGATTCTGATAGGCGGCGAGCGCGGCGGCGACCTCGTCCAGTGAACCACTCTCAAACAGATACTTGAATCGCGCCTGCTCCAGCGGGCGTCCGCTTGTCATCAGATACTCTTTTGCCCGTCCAAACGCCTCGGCAGAGAGTGTCCGCATCGTCCATCCTTTCAGGATTCATGCCATATTTGGCGAATGGTTCCTCATACCCAGGCAGTATACGATAGAACTTCTGTTCTCGTCAAAGACTGTACCCTGATGGTTCGAGACATCGGCGCACCCGTGCAGCCAGGTCGTCGGTGAGCGCCAGCAATCGCTCATGAACAGGGGGATGCTGCCTGTAAAACCCATCGTCATTCAACATTAAACCGCAGGCAGGCCAGGCCATACGCAATGTCTCGTGGCACGCACCGCTTTGCGCCACGCAGGACACATTATCTTGAGGGACCTGCGGAAGTGTTCACCAGTAATCAGCATGCCTGCTATCGAAGCCGCAGCCTGCGAACGTAAGGCAACGACGAGACCAAATCCCCTGCCGATGTGCAGGCGCAAGGCAAGTAACGCTTCATCTATAGTGAGTAGCCTGTCTGGCACAGCTGCCTCGGCTCGCCACTTGAGCAGGTATGGGATGAGATTGACCAGCAACGCGGGAACAGGCCGCAGTTCTATACAGCAGCTGACGCGGTGAATGAGGATCGCGGAGAGTGAGCGTGCCGAGCTACTTTTTTGATAATAGTGTCATCGTCAAGCGATACCATCGTGAGCCAGGAACTAGCTGGGTAGCGTCTTCATCTGGGTGGCCCACGCCTGCTGATACTGCTCCTCGAGGAAGGTGAGTTCACGCAGGTGGTGAATGTTGCACAGCGCGTGACGGCAGGCGGTGTAGGTGCGATAGGTCGTCCAGCCGTCATGCAAGCTCTCAGCGTAGCCACAGGATGCCCATCCACGATCTATGCCTCTCGCCCCGCTTGGCGTGCACCGCGTAGCGGGTGAGGTCGACGGTGGTCGCAGCCCTTCGCCCACGCCAGCTTCCCTGCACGCCGCACTCCCTCTCGTCACTGTGCAGACACGGCGCTTGATGCAAAACCACGTTGAGCGCCGCCTCGACTGGCCCCAGCGTCACCGCCGCCTGCCCGATCCAGCGCACCAGCGTGCCCCGTCCCAGCCGCACGCCGAGGAGGTCGGCGAGCAGACGCTGCACGCGTCCTAACGGCAGCAGCTGCTCCTCCACCAGATAGACCGCCAGGGCCCGCAGCTGCGGCCCGTACTGCGCCCGGCTCGTCCAGGTCGCGCGCTGCCAGTATACGTTCTCGTGGCCATCTCGCCGACAGTTCGCTCGGTTGCGTCAACTCTGTGCGCGAGATACTGGGAGATGGAGCCTTATCTCCTGCGCTGCCTGGACGCCCTCCAACTGGCGTGCGCGGTTGCAACGGCGCGCGGTCTTCGGGAATGCGTGGCCTCAATTTTGGCATCTAGTTCTGGCCAACCTGCGCTCGTAATTGCCTCTTCTACCTTCTCACCGATCGCGCACTGAGCAGCAAAGACCACGAAGCGCTGCTCTGAATGCATGTCAAAGTAGGGTGTAAGCGCCTCGTCGGTATGACTGAGCAGCCAGACGTGTTCCAATGGTAGGCATATCGCGTCGCCCCAGGCGATTCGCAGCGCCTCTATCGCCGCCAGCGTACCGTCAATCGCCGCGCGGTCAAGCGTTCCGTCGTCTCGCAAGCGCGCCAGGAATCCGGACTTCTCGACGTATTGAATGCGGAGAAAAGAGGCAGCTTCTTCTATGTTCACCCGGTCTCTGCCCTTCCTTCCACCTTTTCAAAGAGCGCTGCAAGTATCTCCATCAGACGCTCTAGATTGAGTAGCGCCGGTGGGGTATGGCGCGCCGCGCCTGGTTGCCAGACGACGCGCATGGAGAGAGCAAAGCCATAGGTCTCGACGCCGCGCTCCTCGCCATCCAGCACAATGGGGCTTTCTCGCGGAAGAAGCGGAATACGAGCGCGCGCCAATTCATCCAGATAGGGCTTCAGCGTCTCACGTGAAACCGCTGCGTCGGCGACATCCAGCGTCGGCGGCGCGCGGTAGCCCTGCCGCAGCTATTCCAGCGGGTCGGTGAAACGGCCCAGATTGCGCTGCTGGTCCCAGGTGATCTGGCGCACATGGAACAATTCAGCGTCATCCGCATATCTCCCTGGCTCGAAGACCGCCCATGAGACCCATGGCTCAAATGATGGATAGCGCCAGAGTCGCAGGAATAGTCGATAGCGATGCAGGTCGCCGCGCGGCTCGACCTCGCCAGGATGTTCCAGCGCATGCCGCGCGCGCGCCAGCAATTCGCGCCGTTCCTCTGGCCGGTTCTCCATCGTGGAGCCTCACACGATCACTTCGCGCCGAAGCGCAGCAGCGCCTGGTACACCGCCTCGGCGCCGAAACTCACCGCCTCGACCGGCACGCGCTCGTCGGCGGCGTGGATCAGCGAGGTGAAAGCGAACTCCGGCGGCAGGCGCATCGGCGTGAAGCCATAGGTCTGGATGCCCAGCCGCGCGAAGAAGCGCCCATCGGTCACGCCGGACATCATGTAGGGTATTGGAATGCCCCCAGGATCAGCCTCGCGCAGGACGCCGCCGAGCGTCTCGAACAGCGTCATATCCGGTGCGGCGGGCGCGCTGATGTCGTACTCCACCGCCTCCAACTCCACATCCGATCCCACGAGCTCGCGCAGCTCGCGCAGCAGCTCGTCCTGCGTGTAGCCCGGCAGGATACGTCCATCCATATCCACCGTGACCTCGCTGGGGATGACGTTGCCTTTTTCTCCGCCACGCACGATCGTCGCGTTGACCGTGTTGTGCAGCAGCGGATCGAAGAGCTTGCCACGCTCGCCCAGCGCGTCGAGGATGCGGTCGGTCAGGCGCTCGTTGAGCAACTGGCGCAGCAGTGGCCCGTTCGGCGTCGGCAGCGTCTTGGCCACCGCCGTAATCATGTCGCGCGGAACCGGCGTGATGTGGACCGGCAGACGGTTGCGGTCGAGTGTCTGCAGCAGCTTCGCCAGCCGCGCCATCGTCCCTCCACGCATCGGCAGCGCGCCATGGCCACCAGGGCCGCACACCGTCGCGCGCACATGGCAACCCTGCTTCTCCGCTACCATGATCGGGTAGAAGCAGTGGGAGCCAAACGTGAGCGAGAAACCGCCGAACTCGCCCAGCGCATAGCGCACGCCGTCGAAGAGGTCGCGATGCTCCTCGGTCAGAAAGCGCGCGCCGTATGTCCCGCTCTCCTCCTCGTCGCTGAGCGCCAGGAAGATGACGTCCCCTGGCAGGCGCGCCTCCTCGACCTTCGCGCGCAGGAAGGCGGAGAGCAGCATGGCGACGCCACCCTTCATGTCCAGCGCGCCGCGCCCCCAGATGTAGCCATCCGCGATCTCGCCGGCGAACGGTGGGTGTGTCCAGTCCTGCCCCTCGGTCGTCACGACATCCACGTGCCCATAGAGCAGCAGCGGCGGCGCGTCGCCCGCGCCGGGGATGCGCGCGATGAGGTTCGGGCGGTCAGGGTCGAGCACGAGGATGGTGGATTCGATGCCGGCGGCGGCGAGTACGAAGCGGATGTATTCGATGCACGGCCCCTCAGCGCCGGGCGGATTCGTCGTGTTGAAGCGCAAGAGCCATTGGAGCAGCTCCGCCGGTCGCTGATAGATCGTCGCCGCATCCGCTGGATCCTGCATGTTTTCGCCTCCCGTCGCCGTTCGTCTCATGCCTCATTGTCGGGTACAGCCTCACGAAACGCAAGCAGGCGCGAGATTCATATCCGCATGTGTCTCTGCATTTCCATGTCCATTCGGGTGGAGCAAGCGAAACTCGCGCCAAAATTCGTCAAAAAAGTGGTTGCAATTGTGTCTCGTTCGTTCTATGATTAGAACACATGTTCTATCACGGAGTTGCTGCTGGCTGCGGGACGAAAGGGAGCGAGACGATGACACGGGTGCTGGTCGTGGACGATGAGCGTGTGATTCGGGACTTGTTGCGGTTCGGGCTGGAGATCGAGGGGTATGAGGTGGTGACGCTGCCCGATGGGCGGCCCGTCGTCGAGACGCTGCGGACGCTGCGCGAGCCGTGCGTCGTGCTGATGGATTTGATGATGCCAGAGAAGACGGGCTGGGACGTCTGCCAGGAGTTGGAGCGCGAGCCTGCGTTGCGGCGGCATCCGCTGGCGATCATGACGGCCTCGTTGCAGGCGGGAGACTCGCCACCCTCGCCTGCGCGGCGGCTGATTCCCAAACCGTTCCTGCTGGACGACGTGCTGCATGTCGTCGAGGCGCTCGCCGCCGAGTCTGCGGCGCCGGTCGCGCATCTGGCGCCGGTCCAGTCGCCCGCGCCGCACGCCGTCGCCCGCTAAGTCTATTGGCCGATGCGTTATTCCTCGTCCGCCTCGTGAGATCGTCGATCCGCGAGGCGGTTTTCCTGCGTGAAGGAGTTCACAGTAGTGTGATGACGCGCGTGATAGACTCAGATCGTGAACGGCAAGCGCCCGTTACAGGCCATGACATGCGCATAAGAGTGCGGGAGGCTGAACCGTCATGGTGGAACGCATCTACGCCATCGGGATCATGCTCTTCGGTCTCGCGGTCTTCGGCAGCGCATTGCGCCGCACGCTCAAACGCGGTCCTGCGCATTCCGAGCGGCAAGGCAACCTGATTGCGCCTGCGCTTCTCGCCATTGGTTGCCTCATCGCGGGCGTGGCGCTCTGGCTGATCGCGGCGGAATAGTAAGGTTCCATCCTAAGAGCCTAGTGGTCTCCTGAGGCGTTCAAGCACATTCCTGAGCGACACTGTCGCGGTGTTTTGTCACATTACCGAGTGCGCGATTTCCTGCCAGGTCTGCCCGCCATCCGTCGTGTGGAGGAGGGCGATTTTTCCTCCTTTGCGTATCCCACCTCCTGGCTCAGGCCGCAAGATGGTATGGTTATCCGCCAAGGCCCATCCGAGCGTAGGCGAGACGAAATCGAACGCATACATGCGGGTAAATGTGGTCGGGATCGGCGTACTCGTCCAGTGGTTCCAGCCGTCATTGGTCGCGATGAGCGCTTTCGTGTCGGCGTCAAACGCTACAGCATGCTGCAAATCCAGGAAGGTGGCGTTTGTCACATCCTTTGGCACGGCCGCGCTGGTCCAGGTCTGCCCGCCATCACGTGTGCTGAAAATCAGCGTCCCCCGGACGTACTGCGGCGCAGGGCCACTAGTGAGGATCGGAAACACCCCCACGCGCTCCGTGAAAAACGTGGGTGGCCAGAGGGCCAGCGCTTCATCTGGAAACGAGAGAGCGACCTGACGCCAGGAGTTCCCTCCATCCTGGGTCATATACAACCATGAATTAGAAGCCAGATCTGGGCGCGAACTGGAGCCGATTAGCCAGCCAGTCGATGGCGTGACAAATTGCAGGCGCGCGCTGGCGGCAAAGGGGGGAATCCCATAAGCGTCATCAGTGGTGGCTGTGATTTGTGACGTGGAGGGACCACTTGCAATGCGCTGCCAGGAGACTCCGCCGTCGCTGGTACGATAGAGGGCGATGTCGCCACCAATATAGGCGCTGCCCGCATCAGGACCAGGAAAGTGATCGGTGGCAAAGACCCAACCATGCAGTCCATCCACAAACACGGCGGGCGTTTCCAGATCAGCCGCCGCGATCACCGAACGCTGCCAGGTTTTGGCCGCCATCGCTGGTATGAAAGATGCGCAGTGTCTGGCGCGCATAGTCCGGCTCGACAACGGTCGCTACCTTGGCGGAACGAAAATCGGCGCTGCAGTTCTCTCCTTTCCCAATCCCTGACATGGGAAAACACTGCAACAACATCTTCCAGTGGCGACCTCCATCAGTGGTTCTCAGGATCTGGTAGGCGCCCGATCCTGCCAGATCCCAACCCATCGCCCAGCCAATGTTGGCGTCAATCATCCGCACCTTGGTCAGGGCGCCGGTGACGCTGTTAGTGGCAGACTGATTCCCTGCCTGGATAATGGAGGTAGACCCCGGCGCGTCTCCGTTCGCTGGCAATCCACAACTCGTCAAGAGGAGGAGTCCGACGAAGGCCAGGGGTGCGCGCGAGAAAAGCATGCCTCGTTTTGAGAAGCCCCTGTTCCACAGCGCCTGGGCAATGCTGCTTTTCATTGTTTCCTCCTGGCTATGCTGCAGAAAAATACCAATCCTCGCGCATCGTTGGCGAAGCCTTCAACGCGGTTGGCGATACTCGACGTAGGGGCGGACATCATACGCGTTGTCGTCGCGCAGCGTCTCGATGAGCGCGCGGGCGGTGTCGAGCGAGGTGAGACGAGACACGCCGGACTCGACGGCGGCGCGGCGGATCTGGAAGCCATCGGTGATCTCGACGCCAGCGGCCAGCAGTGCGCCACGCCCGTACGGCGAGATGGCGTCCCGGTGTAGTCGAACTCCGCCGCCTGGCCGATCACGATCGGGGCGGAGCCAACCACCAGCACGCTCTGGATGTCATCCCGCCGCGGCATGCGTTCTCTCTCCTCGTGTTATGCCAAAGCTAAATCGTCTGGAATGCGCTTCTCGTAACGTGCGGCGACGCGATGTCCTAGCGCGACATCTCCTCGATGCGTGAAGCCCGCCCGCTCATAGTAGGCGCGCAGTTCCGGGTTGTCGGCGTTGCAGTCCAGCCGGACGTGGGAGCGGCCGGCAGCCTCGGCGGCGCGCTCGGCCCAGCGCAGAAGCGTCAGCCCAACACCCTTGCCCGCGTAGTCGCGGTGAGTCGACAGCCCATGGACATACACCGCGTCCGATGGCATCTGGCCCCAGACCGCCGTATCCTCCCACTGCAAAGTGATCTTGCCGGCGCGCTCGCCCCGCCAGCGCGCGATCCACGCCTCGCCGCGCATGATTGTCTCGGCGAAGATGTCGCGCAGAGGTCGTGGCGCACTGCCGCCGGGACGCCCAATCGCATCGCTCCATGCGCTGGCGCTGGCGTCGATCTCGACCAGCGCGTCGAGGTCCGCCGGTCCCGCAAACGCAATAGAGATGTCAGGCGTCTCATTCCATGCGCCCCAGAGCCGCTTCTCGTAGAGGTTGACCGGATTATAGACGCCGATGGCGCGGCGATAGGCGAAGCCAGCGCGGCGGTAGTAGTCGTTGAGCGGCTCGTTCCAGGCGACGCAATCCAGACGCAACCAGGTCTTACCGGCGGCGATACACATCCGCTCGACCCAGGCGAGGATGCAGCGCCCTAACCACATCCCACCGAAGGCGCGGCGGATGGCGAAATCGTGCAGGTAGCCAGCGTCGGGTGGCTGTGCGCCCCAGACGACGGGATCATTCTGCATCAGGGAAAAAGTTCCCGCCGGCTCGTCGCCATGCCAGACCAGATACATCTCGCCCGCCGCGATGGCCTCCTCCAGCAGCGTCACATCGAAGCGTCCTGGCTCCCACTGATAGATCTCACGCGACTCCAGCCAGGTCGCCGCCTCGTCCATCACATCAAGCACGGTGTCGCGTTCGTCGGCGCGCGCCAGCGTAATGGTGAACTGCCCGCCGGGCGTCTCGATGATGCTTTCCACGTTCACTCCGCTTTGCTGATTCTCTGGTTCCTGCGCATGTTTAGCGCCTACGCGAAGGCTAAACAAGGTTACATGATACAATCGAGCAAGTCTGCTGGAAAGCGAGAATACCTGTGCCAGAGAAGGAGGACCTACATGGCGCCGTTTGGCAAGAGTTCAACCTTCAAAGGGAAGGATATTCTTTCCGTCAACCAATTTAGCAGAGAAGGGTTGGAAACGGTTTTCAGAGTAGCTAGTGATATGGCTGAGATAGTAAATAAGCGCGGGACGAGCGACCTCTTGCGGGATAAGTTGCTCTGTACCATTTTTTATGAGCCGTCTACGCGCACGAACATGTCTTTCCAAGCTGCGATGCAGCGCCTTGGCGGCCGGATCATTACGATAGCCGACGTCTCCACATCATCGGTCGCCAAAGGTGAGACTCTCTCAGATACTCTGCGCACTTTGGAAAGTTATTGCGATGTGATCGTGCTTCGTCTTCCTGAAGCTCAGGCGCTATACGAAGGCGCTGAAGCGATCCAAATCCCGCTCATCAACGCAGGCAATGGCAGTGATGAACACCCTACGCAAGCATTGCTTGATATGTATACCATCCAGCAAGAAGTAGGATGAATCAGCAACCTGAAGATTGGCATGTTAGGCGATTTGAAGCATGGGCGTACTGTACACTCGCTGGCGCTCTGCGCTGCTCTCTTTGATAACGAGCTTCATTTCATTTCTCCCGAAGACCTGAGGATGCCTTCTCCTCTATTAGAGAAGCTGAACGGAATTCCTGCCCGCTATCACGAACATACTGACGTCCATGAGATTCTGCCCGAACTCGATGTATTGTACGTAACCCGTATCCAGAAGGAGCGGTTTCCTGCCTCTGATCTTTCAGCTTATGAACGTTTGAAGGGTTCTTACACTGTAGATTCGCTTATGCTCCTCGCTGCAAAGCCCTCGTTGCGTATCCTTCATCCCCTGCCTCGTGTCGATGAAATTGCACGCGAGGTAGATTCAGATCCCAGAGCGGCCTATTTTCGACAAGTCCGTTACGGTATGTTCATTCGTATGGGTCTCTTTGCGCTTCTCTTTGGCAGATCAAGAAGCTGACATCCCTACCGATAGGCACGCTGGCATATGCGCCAGAAGAGCAGGCGCCACAATCCTTTAGACGCCCTTGCGCCTTCTATAGCCCACTTGTACTCTTGCGCCCGCGCCCACGTCATGCTACACTTTTCTTCGAAGATGCCGCCCTTTAAGTCGGTCCTGAGAGGCCGGAAAGGACTGGTATGCAGGCGCCATATCCTAAGAACCTACCTGATCCCCTTGTTCCTCATCATCCATGAGGAGCAGGGGCTTTTTTTGTGGGCGTTAGGAGTCAGCGCGCCGTCAGGCCACTGAGGAAAAGGCCGTCAAGCAATGCCAACGGGGGCGCATCAGTTATAGGGTTGCCGGTCGCCAAAAGGCGCCTGGCCTATGTTTCAAGTTCGTCGAAAGGCGAAGCAGGAGGTTCCCGTGACTGCTGAACTGACCGTTTCTCGAATGACGCCGTCTCCTCTTGCGGAACTCGATCTACGCCGAGTCGCACAACGAGCCAACATGTTGGCGAGCATCCGCGCTTGTCTGGCGCAGGTTGGTTACGTCGAAGTCGAGGTGCCAGAGCTAGTTGTAAGCACTGGAGCGTGCGAAGACCTCGATATGTACAATGTCGAGATGTTTGGGGATCTTGCCTTCCTCCGGCAAACCGGCCAGCTCTATCTGGAAGAGGTGGTCATCCGGGGCATGGAGAAAGCCTACTGCGAAGGCCAGAGCTTCCGCAAAGAACCAGCGAGCGGTGATGGACGTCATCTTTGCGAATTCCGTCTCATCGAGATCGAAAAGCAAGGCATGAACCTTGAGGAACTAGTCGCCTCTGAGGTGCGCATGCTCCAGTACATCGTCAATCACCTCGATCCGCAGCTCTTCGACGAGCGTACACTGGAGCGTTTGCACACGGAAGTTGATGACGGGATTCCAACCATCACCTATCGTGAGGCGATCTCTCTCCTCAATCGGATGGGCGCCGATCTCACGTTCGGAGACGATATCAGCCGACACGATGAGCAGCGCCTTGTTCACGAGTTTGGCAAGGGGGGTCTCGCCATCGTCCAACATCCGACAGAAATCAAGTTCTTCAACATGCTCGTGAATCGCGAGGACCCGGAAGTCGTCGACTCGTGCGACCTCATCCTACGGGATGGCGGCGAGACCTTTGGATCAAGTGTGCGTGGCACTGATCCTGAGAGCATGCGCACGCGGCTGCACGGAAAACCCATGTACCAGTACATGCTCAACCGCGCGGAATCGTTCGCCGCGGAGGCCGCCCGCCTCTATAGCTACACACCCGAGCAGGAGCAGCGCGAGGCGCAGCGCATCGCCGCTCAGATCGATCGCTCGTTCGAAGACTACTTCGCCTTGATCGCAAGCAACCCGGTCCCACGCGCTGGCTATGGGCTGGGCGTAGCGCGACTCTTCCAGTACATCTTCGGCACGCAGTCAATTGACGAGGCTGTCACCTTCCCGGTGACGCGGCTCACGTTCGGCGGCGGTTCGCTCTCTTCGCGCTAGCTAGGGATCTGTCCAGGGGTGGCGCTTCCGATAGGGGCGCCGCCGACCGTTTCTTGGCGCGCCCGACGCGCTTAGCGGAAGGCCTATGGATATTGATTGCATGAATGACGGCGATGGTGTATAACGGTGCCAATTCGGCAGGGCGGCCAATGGGTCACACTGATTGATGTGAGACAGCAGTACACCTAAACATGGCAAGAGGATGCTCCAATCGAAACTCAGGCAGGCCAGCCCCAAGGCGCAAACATCTATGAGCAACATATCCTTCCCTGCATCTCAGCCGCAAAGAAAGGAAATGAGTTGCTGTTTGTCTCTCCTTCCACCTTCTTTGGTTTCTATCAGATTGGCGCAAAGAACTATGAAACGGTTTGCGAAGCGCTTGAGGCGGCAAAGAAGAGGGGGGTCAAGATCAGGCTCATTGTCGACGTTCACGATCTCTTGACCGCAAGAGCTGCCGAAGGTCTTCTGAGATTCCTTTCAGACAAACGAGAGATCAGGCAATTTGACGAGACGCACGACAATCCAAATATTTACCAACTGACCGTATATGATAGGAGTGGAGAGAGTCGCTTCGCCGACTTTAGCAGCAAAGAACCTACTTCCCTTCATTATCTTGGCATTCAGAGCCGTCCATTCGGCGCTTTGATAAACGAAGGGGAGCACGTACCTGATGAGATTGCGGTTGGTCGCGTCAAAGCCTTTGATGTATTGTGGGATAGAGCCACTAGCCTAGAAAGGGCCGTGATCAGGTACTCTCCTTTCTATAAGGCCCATCGCTATCTGATTTTCAACCAGGTTGCCCTGAATATCACTGTGGGGCTTATCGGAGTTCTTGTGGGAGTCACCTTTGTGCTGCAAGGTCAGCCTGCGCTCAATCCTCAGACGCTGCTTATCTATATCGCCGCGGGTCTCGTTTCAGGGGTGCTCTCCAACGTCATTTCGAACCTCTTTACAAGAAGAATAGATCAGTAGCGACCACTACCATGCTCAAAGAGATTCTCATCAACGACATCCAAATTGACCGCATTCGCACGAGGCTGGACCTCTTGGCGCAGATCGGTGGCTCCCAGGATAAGGGTATCACCCGTTTGGCGTTTACCGAGGAGGATAGCCAGGCTCGAGAGCTTGTCGCCAACTGGATGCGTGAGGCGGGTCTACAGGTATCATCCAGCCCTATTGGCAACATCATCGGCAGGTTAGAAGGCGCAGAACCCAGCGCCAAGGTTGTCATGGCCGGCTCTCATGTTGATACCGTCTATTCCGCTGGACGATTTGATGGGACGTTAGGTACCATCGCTGCCTTAGAGGCTGTACAGGTCATTAGCGAATCCGGCGCGAAACTGAGGCATCCTCTTGAGGCAGTTTGTTTCATGATGGAAGAATCTGCCAGGTTTGGCGTTGGCTACGCGTTCGGCAGTAAAGTCATGATCGGTCAATCCATCAGCGACGAAGCGCTGCTGGCGCGAGACCGCACAGGCAAGACACTCGCGCGAGCAATCTATGAAACAAGACAGAGAGAAGCAGATAACCTCCCCAAGATACGAGATACCCGGCAATTGTTGTCTTTTGTACAAGGCCTGATCGCCGAGTCACGCTACCCTGTCGAGCGCATAAAAGCCTTTGTCGAACTCCATATTGAGCAAGGCCCAATTCTCGAAGACAAGGGAATCCTTATTGGCGTCGTGACGGCGATTGCAGCTCCAACGAGATCGCGTGTGACACTCATTGGAGTGCAGAATCACTCTGGCGCTACCCCTATGGCGCTTCGCCATGACGCCCTCGCCACAGCGGCGGAAATAATCCTCGCCGTTGAGCGCATTGCGAAAGCTACAGACGATGTGGTGGGCACGGTCGGAATCATCGAGGCTGAGCCTAATAGCATGACGGCAATACCAGGAAGAGTCCAAATAACCATTGATCTACGAAGCATCAACGCCGAGAGCAAAATGAAAGCCAGCCGCGCAATACAGGAAGAGATTGAGCGGGCTACAGGCTTACGTGGAGTTGCGTACCAAACCGAAGCATTGGCTAATGAACTACCTCAGCCGCTTTCTGGCCATATTGCGCAGCTCATAGAAGAGAATAGCCTGCGCTTGGGGATTACGTCCATGCGCCTTCCTAGTGGCGCCGGTCACGACGCCGCGCAACTGGCTAAGGTTGTCTCAGAGAGTGGGATGATTTTTGTCCCCAGCAGATCTGGTATTAGTCACAGCCCACAAGAGTGGACGAATGAACACGATATCTTGAAAGGGACACAGGTATTGCTCGCGACTTTGCTTGATCTAGCCGAGTGAGTCCCTTGAACACATCTATTATAGATGTGGCGTTTTACCCGGCCCAAAATAAATCTCCCGTCATTCAGGCTCACGGCGCAGCAGCACGGCGTCGTAGCCGTCGGTCTCAGTCAGGCGCACAGCGACGCTCTCGTTGAGCGCGGTTGGCACATTCTTGCCCACGTAGTCGGCGCGGATCGGCAGCTCGCGGTGGCCGCGATCCACCAGCACGGCGAGCTGCGCCTTGCGCGGACGCCCGGAGTCGAGCAGCGCTTCCAGCGCGGCGCGGGCTGTGCGCCCGGTGAAGAGCACGTCGTCCACCAGCACGACCACGCGACCCTCGACCTCCACCGGCAGCGGCTCATGTGGAGCAGGGCTGGCGTGGCGTGGCAGGTCATCGCGGTGACTGGTAATATCTAGCTCGGCGACAGGAACCGCAACCGACTCCAACTCCTCGATGCGCTTCGCCAGCCGCCGCGCGAGGGGCGCGCCGCGTGTGCGCAGCCCGACGAGGACGAGATCGCCCGCGCCGCCGTTGCGCTCCAGCATCTCGTGCGCCATGCGTGAGATTGCTCGGCCTATCTCATCCTCGTTGTAGAGCAACTTCTGCTGCTCGGCGGAATCCTGGCTCATACGGCGCATCCTCTAGCTGTAGGGACGCGATCTATCGCGCCTGCCATGCGATGGGCAAAAAAGACCTCCACATCCATCTCGACGGATGGAGTGAAGGTGAAAGATGGCGTTGCTCATCGTGACGCGCGCAGACACGACGCATGGTGGCCCTGCTTCCTTCCCAGTCTCACGGGACTGGCGTTAAAGGATTCGCTCCAATAAATATACCATGCTGGCGTCGCGCTGGTAAAGCGAGACGGACCATTTGGCGTCCCGCCACCAGCTTGCGCCTATTCCTCTTCTGGCGGGATCGCGCTCCAGTCTGTCCCCTCGCGCAGTGTCTTGCGATAGATGCCGATGTTCTTCGTCACGCGCATCCCCGCGCGCGTGTAGAGGCTGGGCGCGCTCGACGGGCTATCGGCATCCACACTCAGGCTGACCTCACGCACGCCGCTCGCATAAAAGACGCCGAAGAGGTCATGTAGCAGCGCCAGCGCGAGCCCTTTGCCGCGCCAGTCGCGCCGCACGCCGACGCCGCCAACCCAGCCTCCACTGGAGAAGCGCTTGCCCAACACGGTTCCGACAATCACGCCATCACGCGCATCCTCGGCCAGCCGCCAGAGGACCGGCTCGCGCCGGTCAGACTCCGTAAACTCCAGCCAGCGCTCGTACGATCCTGGCGGGCGCTCCAGCAGATCGCGAAACGCCGTCTCCACCGCGCTCCAGGTCGTATGCTCGTCCTGTCCGGGAACGAAGGCGCGTCTACGCACGCCCTCCGGCCAGACCGGCGCGGGTGGCGGCCCATCCAGCGTGATCGACATCACGTAGACCGTGCGGGCATACGGGTAGCCCAGCGCCTCCATCAGTTTCTGCGCGGGCGCGTTCTGCCGGTCGATGTAGTGCTCGACGGCGACTTTAGCTCCTGCGGGAGCGGCATTTATGCGTTCGCGCGCCCACTCCTCGCCCCAACGGACGAGAAAGGTTCCGACTCCGCGCCCCTGTTCCGCCGGAGCGACATTGCCATAGACCGAGACACGCATGTTGCGCCGGTTAAGAATATCGGCATTGCCGACGATTTGCCCATCCGCATTGGCGACGACGATGGCCTCAGACGCCAGATCCACACCCTGCCAGTCATCCAACACATCCTCCGCAGACGCGACCTCGTCGTCGCCGACTGCCTTCCTGGCGGCGGTGATGAGCGCGGCGACGGCCTCGGCGTCCTCTCGCTGTGGGGGGCGCGAGTCGTATCCTGTCGGTAGCGGGAGGTTGGTTATGGTTGTCACATCATGCTCCTTGTCGTGTGATACTCATCCTGACTGAGCGCGCAGGTGGACAGGTCAGAAAGCCTGTCTCCGCTGGCTCACTCTGGCTCAGTATAGCGTCGTGATCTCAGCGGCGAGGCAGAGATTTCCGCTGGTAATTCAGTCACGCGCAAACCCTTGGGCTGTTTGCCAATCCAGTTCTACCACTCTACAATGAGCGAGCGAACAAGTGGCATGATGGACAGAAAGAGAGTCGGCGACTCATGACGAAACGCTACATCCTCATCGGCGGTCGGCTCTTCTTCGGCCTGCTCACGCTGGCGGCCATTATTACGCAACTCGTCTCGCACATTCAGCATCACTTCGATGTGGTCAACTTCTTCAGCTATTTCACCAATCTGTCGAACATCTTCGCCAGCGTCGTCTTCATCATTGGCGCAGTGTATTTGCTTCGGCGGCATGAGCCGACGCCGACCGAGGACATCATTCGCGGCGCATCGGTCGCCGCGATGGCGGTCGTCGGCATCGTCTTCAGCATCCTGCTGAGTGGCGAGGACCTGGGGTCCCTCCTGCCGTGGGTCAATGCGGTTGTACACTACATCATGCCGGTGGTCGTAGTGGCTGACTGGCTCTATCAGCCGCCCAAGTCAACCCTCAATGTCCGGCAGCTTGGCTACTGGCTGATCTATCCACTCATCTATGTGGTCTACACGCTTATTCGTGGCGCCATCTCCAGCTTCTATCCCTATCCATTCCTGAATCCAGCCAAGGTGGGCGGATATGGGGTCGTCCTCCTCTATTGTATCGCCATCTTCATCCTGTTCCTGGTCGTCAGTTGGCTCCTCATCATTCTGGGGAACCGGCTGCGCGGCGCAATAGGGCGCGCCGCCTAGCGAGGTCAAGGAGATCAAAGGAGCGCTCGCCGTGTCGTCAGACAAGCCAGACAAATCTAAAGCCGATCAACTCACCATCACAGACGTCATCCCGGCGCGCTGGAGTGAAGAGATGGTCACCGCCAATGACCTGCGCCAGCATTACTATCGAACTGGCAGCGGGGCTGAGAAGCCTACGCTACTGCTGCTTCATGGCTTCAGCGAGAGCGGGCAGTGCTGGTCGCGTGTCGCCCGCACGCTCGAAGACCAGTACGACCTCATCTTGCTCGACGCGCGCGGACATGGCCGCTCGGACCTGCCAGAGACGGGCTACTCACAGGAAACGCTCACGCAAGACGTCATCGCCTTCATCGCCGCGCTGAATCTGGAGCGACCCTTCCTCTGGGGCTACTCAAACGGCGCCAAAACGGCGGCGGAGGTCGCCGCAAGCGCGCCAGAGAGTATCCGCGCCGTCATCCTGGAAGATCCACCATGGCGCGCCGAGTCCGCCCAACCCGCTCCGTCCAACGCCAGCGCGACGAATGGCGAGCCGTGGCCAGGCTATGACCAATGGCGAGCATCCTGGATCGCCTGGCATGTGGGGCTGCGCGACCAGACCTTCGCCGAGCGTGTCGCCTCCTCTGCCTCATTCCTACCACCGGGCGCAACTGACTGGCCGCAGGAGGAATTGCTGACCCACCTGGAGGCGCAGGCGCAGTTCAATCTGGATCTACTGGACCTGCTCCCGCCCATCCCGCTTCCCTCGCCCTGGCACGCGACCGTCGAGCGCATCATCTGCCCAATCCTGCTGCTGACCAGCGATCCCGCGCGCGGCGGCACGATCACGCCGGAGGTGGTGGAACAGATCGCGGCGACCTGGCGCGCGGGCGAGCATGTCGCCTTTCCTGGCGCCAGCCACTTTCTGCATCACGAGATGCGCGACGAGGCGTTCCAGGACTTCATCGCCACCGGGCGAGACTTCCTCGCGCGGCAGTGATTCGAAGATCGAGCAAGAGGGTTCAGCCGGCAGCCACGCCGAGGATCACGCGCGCCAGCGCCATGATTTGCGGCGCGACCTCCTCTGGCGTCTGATCGGGGCCAGCTAGCGTGTCAAACGTCTCGAAGCTGGTGATAGTAAAGAGCTGGGCAGACGCCTGCTCGATCTGCTCAGGTGGCGGGCGTCCGTATTCCGTCGCAAAGCGCCCGACCAGCGCGCGTCCGGCGTTGCGCCGCCAGCCATCGCGCCCGCGCACCACCTGCTCGAAGTCGGCGTCGAGCGCCGCCAGCGCCCGCAACCGCCGTGTGATGACACGATCCGCCCCCCAGAAGCGCGCAAATGTCTCGACGAATTTCTCCAGCGCCAGCAGCGCGGTAGGTTGTGTGAAGGCCTCCGCCAGTCGTTCCATGTGGCCGCGACGGGCGAGATCGTCCGAGACCGCCTCCAGCAGCCCCACCTTCGACTCGAACTGGTAATACACCGTCATCCGCGCGACACCCGCCTGGCGCGCGACCGCCTCCATCGTGAAGCCGGAGAATCCGTCGCTCACCATCAGCAACTCACGAGCCGCCTCGACGATACGCGTGCGCGTCTGTCCGGCGCTTTCCTGCCGTCTGCCCAGATTGTACGGACGCGGACTCATGGTGGCTTTCCTCTCACTTGGCTGAACCCATTGTACCCTGCTTGACACTCCGCACAGGCTACAGCCCGACGGATTCTCGGTTCTCCGAGGCCAGTACCGCAGCCCCTCCCCGAAGGCTCTGCCCAAGCCTCTCTATGTTCTTGGCGGCATTGTGGTCTCTGTGCAGGCTAGTTCCGCAGTTCGGGCACGCATGCCAGCGGACCGACAAGCCCTTCTGCACCATCACGCCACAGCCAGAACAAATCTGGCTGGTGTAGGCAGGCGGCACAGCTACGACTCGTCGCCCAGCGTATACTGCTTTGGCTGCGAGGATGCTCAAGAATGCCGCCCAGCCCGCATCCTGAATGCTCTTGGCAAGGTGGTGATTCTTGAGCATGTTGGCCGTCTGCAAGTCCTCGTGGTAGATCACATCGTTGGCTCTCACCAGTGCGAGCGCCGTCTTGTGGTGAAAATCCTGACGCTGACGCTTCACCTTCTGATGCGCCTTCGCAAGCAGGTTCACCGCCTTCTTGCGTCGGTTACTGCCTCGTTTACGACGGCTCAGGCGCCGCTGCGCTGTCTTCAGCGCCCGCTCGGCTTTGCGATACCAGCCGGGAGAGAATATGCGTGTGCCATCGGAGAGGGTGGCGAATGCCTCTAGCCCAAGATCTATGCCCACCTCCTGTCCGGTCTCAGGCAAGGGCTGCACCGGCACAGCCGCACAGGAGATGCAGGCGTACCAGCCGTCCGCTTCTTTAGAGATCGTGACGGTCTTGGGCGTTCCTACCAGCGGGCGACTCCAACGGACGGCGATGCGCCCGATTTTGGACAGGATCAGAAAGCCATTGTCCAGCGTGGCCCCGTTGCCGAACTCCTTGTAGGTGAACGAGTGGTAGCGAGTGCGCCCTTGATAGCGCGGAAAGCCCGCCTTCTCTCCAGACTTCACCCGGCGAAAGAATGCCTGATAGGTGCTGTCGAGCCGAGCGAGCACATCTTGCAAGACATGCGAGTGGATCGCCGCATACTCTGGCATCTCGGCGCGGATGTCCTTCAACTCGGCTTCCTGCTGAAAACGTGAGATGGTGACGCCTGAGCGGCGATAGGCAGTAATCCTCTGCTCTAACCCGACGTTGTAGAGGCAGCGACATAAGCCAAGCACGCGCTCTAGCTCTCGCTCATGTCGAGAACTAGGTTTGAGTTTGTACTTGAAGGTCTTGTGCATGGCCTGCTCGTTCATATCTCTCTATTCCGTCCGGCCGATTCAAAGCAAGTAATATTGGTTGTCGCACGCGATAGAGCGCATTTCTGTCAAGCGCATTGCCTCTATCTGAACTGATCGATCATCTCTCAAATACATCGCGTTGCCCTTGACAAATTTAATTATACAGTCTATACAAATAGAGGGGTGGCGATATATCGCTATCAGGCAAGGCATGTCCGACCCATCTTGCCAGAGAGTATTAGAGGCAGAACGGGAGAAGAGATGATGGTTTCACCAAACACCCCACACGAGAGGGGGCTGGCTGGCGCGCTGGTCGGGAAGGTCGGGCGCTCGTCGTTGGCGCTAGCCGTGGCATTGGCGCCGCCACCGCGCGAGCCTTTGCCAACGTTGGAGCGCATGTTGCGCTCGCCGCGCGCGACGCCCAGGCGCTTGAGAGCGTCGCCAACGCGATTCAGGAGGCGGGCGGCCAAGCGCTGGCGGTCCCGACCGATGTCAGTGATCCGGAGGCTGTCGCGCGGCTCGTCGCGCGAACACTGGACGCCTATGGGCGGCTGGACGCCGCCTTCAACAACGCCGCTGGTGGCGGGCGACCGCCAACCCCACTCGCCGAGATCCCCGTCGAAGACTACGACAGCGCTCTGGCGATCAACTTGCGTGGCGTCTTTCTCGCCATGAAGTATGAGATTCCTGCACTGCTTCAGGGTGGCGGCGGGGCCATCGTCAATATGTCCTCGACGGCGGGATTGAGCGGCGTCAAGGGTATGTCGGCCTATGTCGCCAGCAAGCATGGCGTCATTGGGCTGACCAAGGTGGCCGCGCTGGACTACGCTGAGCGCAACATCCGCGTCAACGCCGTTGCGCCCGGCCCTATTCTGAGCGACCGTATCAAAGCGTTGAGCGAGGAGAGTCGCGCGCAGATCGCCCGGACCGTCCCGATGCGCCGCCTCGGCCTGCCAGAGGAGGTGGCGGAACTCGTCGTCTGGCTCTGCTCCGATCAGTCCGCCTTCATGACCGGCGCCACTCTCACGATTGATGGTGGTAGACTTTCCGGCGGCGCGTAGGGCATCGCCTCGTTGACAGATCAGGTTGACATATCAGAAGGAAAGGAACCTACGACATGCCGTACTACCAGATCGCGTTGTTCCTGCACATCCTCGGCGCGCTCGCCTTCTTCATCGCCATCGCCATCCTCTACACCAGCGTGCTCGGCGTCCGCCGCGCGCAGACCGTCCAGCAAATCAAGCTCTGGACCGGCGCGGCGGCTCCCGCGATACGCCTGATCTTTCCGATCGCCGGCCTGGTGCTCCTGATCGCCGGTTTCTACATGGCGGCGGTCTCTTGGCGAGCGGCGTGGGTCGCGGTCGCGCTCGTCGCGTTTCTCCTCCTCATGATCGTCTCGGCCCTCCTGCAAGGGCGGCGTATCACGATGTTGGGGCGTCAGGTCGCCGATCAGCCGGACAATACTCCAGTCACCGGGGCGCTATGGACGCAGGCGCATGATCCTGTCACCTGGGTCGGCGTCACTACTGCGGCGGCCTTTGCCATCGGCATCGTCTACCTGATGACGCTCAAGCCCGACGCGCTCGGCTCGGTGATCGCGCTGCTCATCGCGCTCGTGGTGGGGCTGGTGTTTGGCTTCCTGACCCAGGGGCGACCCGCGGCGGCCCCCGCGCTGGCGAGCGAGTAGACCACGGTTGACCTCTCCCCACGGCTCAAGCCGGGGGATTCTTGGGCTGACGACTGCTCATCCAGCAAGCTGGGCAAGTCTGACACCATCATGTCGTGGCCCGAAGCCACCTCCACAAGCGTCAATTTCCGCAGGCCCTGCGGTATGTGGACAGGATCGCACACAGGCGAGCCAGTACTGCGCCATTCATCCCCAGCCCTGACGGTACACCTGAAGGGCGGGGTCTTCTGGCGCAGATAGATACGGCTGACAACACCGCTGTGGTCTTTGTCGCTTACCTATCCACAGGCTGGTGATGGCGTTTAGAAGGGCGCATATACCATGCGAACGACGATTCGACTCTTCCTCCTCATCGAGGGCGTGAGCTTCCTCGCTGCCGGGATGATCCATCGTGGCGTGTTCATCACCGGGTACGCGCATCAGCAGGCATCTATCGCCGAGACGACGATTGCCATCGTACTCCTGATTGGTCTCGGCCTGACGTGGATTTGGCCGGGGCAAACGCGCCTGATCGGCCTTGTCGCGCAGGCGTTCGCGCTGCTCGGCACGTTGGTCGGCGTCTTTACCATCGCCATCGGCGTAGGTCCCCGTACGGCGCTCGACATTGCCTATCACATCACCATCCTGGCCGTGCTGACGTGGGGCCTTGTCGTCGCTGCGCGGGCGTCTGCCGATATACCCCAACGCGCGAGTGGAGGAGCGTCATGAAGCTCATTCTGCACATCAACGATTTCAACTGGGCGATTCCCACGGACCGCTTTGGCCCGACGCTGGCGCAGATCGCCCTGGCCGCCGAGGATACTGGCTTCGACCGCATCGGTGTGGCCGACCACCTCTGGCAGGCTCCACAGGCTGGTGGCCCGGAAGTTCCTGAACTTGAGTGCTATGCCACGCTCGTCTTTCTCGCCGCGCACACGCGCCGGGTCGGCTTGCTCCCGATGGTGACAGGCGCGCACTTCAGGTATCCTGGCCTGCTGGCCAAGACCGTCACGACGCTGGACGTGCTGTCAGGTGGTCGCGCCTGGCTCGGCATCGGCGCCGGACATTACGAGGAGGAGGCGCGCGGTCTGGGCATTCCGTTCCCTCCGCTCGCTGAGCGGTTCGAGCGCCTGGAGGAGACCATCCAGATCTGCCTGCGCATGTGGAGTGGCAACCGTGGCGACGAACGCCCGTTCACAGGGAAATACTACGAACTCGAACGCCCGCTCAACCTGCCACAGAGCCTGAGCCGGCCGCATCCTCCAATCCTGATCGGCGGCGACGGCGAGCAGAAGACGCTGCGGCTGGTCGCGCGCTACGCCGACGCCTGCAGCCTGCGCCCGACACCGGAGATTCCCAAGAAGCTCGCCATCCTGCGCCAGCATTGCGAGGCCGAGGGCCGCGACTACGACGCCATCGAGAGGACCTGCGCGTGGCGTTTCGACGCAGGCGAAGATGGCGCCGAAGCAAGAGAACTGATCGAGCAGTTGCGCTGGCTGGCGGGGATGGGCGTCCAGACCGTCATCGGCGCCGTTCCACATATCGAGCGAATCCGGCCGTTGGAGGTCATCGGCCGCGAGGTCATTCCAGCCGTGGCGGATCTCTGAGGAAGCTACTCACTGAGCGCGCTCTGTCCAACCTGTGTGTCAACGTGTGTCATAATGCCCATAAGGTGGGTGGCGCATCTGATACTGAATTCGCCGGGAAATTTCAGGACGAGAGCGATGACAGGGAAGGGCTTTAGCCCGCCGCAAGCCGCCGGGCTTCAGCCCAAGCGGTACGGCGTGCGAGACTTGAGCCAGAAGTCCTTGTGGTTCCTCGTGGATGCCGCTTTTGCGCCGATCAGGCAGAATAGGTGTCTATGGACCAGCGCACGGTGCGTAAGACATACAAGTACAAACTCATTCCCGCTCCCCACGCAGGAGCGGGAACTGACGCGCGTGCTTGGGCTTGTGCCGCTGGCTCTACAACACGGCCTTGGAGCAGCGCATCATTGCCTGGCAACGCCTGCGCATCTCCCTCTCACGTTTTCAGCAAGAGGCGGAGTTGAAGGACATCCGCGCTGAGATGCCAGAGTTCGCAGGCATCCATAGCCACGTCCTGCAAGATGTGTTAGCGCGATTGGACAAGACCTATCAGGCGTTCTTTCGCCGAGTGAAAGGCGGCGGAGAGAGCAGGCTTCCCGCGCTATCAAGCGCGTACCCGCTACCACTCCTTCACCTACAAAGAGTTCGGCAACGGCGCGGTCCTCGACAACGGCTTTCTGGTCCTCTCCAAGATTGGCAGGATTGCTGTGCGCTGGTCACGTCCGCTGGAAGGTACACCCAAGACCGTCACGGTCAGTCGGGAAGCGGACGGCTGGTATGTGTGCTTTTCCTGCGCGGATGTGCCGGTGCACCCATTGCCCCCTACTGAACAGGAGACCGGCGTAGACTTGGGGATCGAGGCATTTGCTACGCTGTCCAATGGCACGCGCATCTTCACTCCCGGTTGGTATCGCAAGGCCGAACGCGCCTTGAAAACCGCCCAACGATGTGTGGCGCGACGCAAGCAGGGAAGCCACCGGCGGCGTAAGGCCGTCACCCTCCTTGCCAAGGCGCATCAGACGGTGCGCCGCCAACGGCATGACTTCCACCACAAGACGGCGCTCGCACTGCTGCGCGAGAACGACACGATCTATCATGAGGACTTGCAGACGGCCAACATGCTCAAGAACCACCACCTCGCCAAGTCAATCCAAGATGCCGGGTGGGCGGCGTTCCTGAGCATCCTCACTTACAAGGCAGCATGCGCCGGTAGGAGAGTAGTTGCCGTCAACCCTGCGTATACCTCGCAGACCTGTAGTGGCTGTGGGGTACTGGTCGCCAAAGGCTTATCTGTCCGCTGGCACGCTTGCCCGGACTGTGGGACCAGCCTGCATCGGGACCAGAACGCCGCCAGGAATATAGAGCGGCTCGGGCAGAGCCGTCGGGGAGGGGCTGGGGTACCGGCCTCGGAGAACCGAGAATCCGCCGGGCTTTAGCCCGTGCGGAGTGTCAATCTGATGAGCTAACGACTGGATCAACAACTGGATCAACACAGGAGAGTGGTCTCTCACAATGGGGAAATTGGTGGGTCCCATGCCGACTGGCGGGCCAGCGCCCGCGCGCAATGAACCGGAGCGCGTCGGACGTGTGATCGTCAATCCAATTAGCGGCGAGCGTATCGTCGTTCGCCAAAGCGGCGCAGAGACTGGGGGGAAGCTTTTCTCCTTCGATCTCTATCTGCCGCCCGGCGGCCACGTCCCCGCCAGCCACGTCCATCCTGTCCAGGAAGAGCAGTTTACCGTCATCGAGGGCCAGATGCGCTTCCGCCTCGGCCGTCAGACGATCGTAGCGCGTCCAGGCGAGACCGTGATTGTCCCTCCAGGGACGGCGCACTGGTTCGGCGCCGACGGTGGGCAGGCCGCGCACGCCTATGTGGAGACGCGTCCGGCGCTGCGCATGGAGGAGTTCTTCGCGGAGAACGAGGCGCTGAGCCTTGCGGGACGCCTTGGCGGTACCAGACTTCCACGGCTCACGGACCTCGCGCGCATCCTGCTCGAATTTCGGCGCGAGGTCGCCATACCCTATGCGCCCGCATTCCTGGTCAAGGTTGCGCTGACCCCACTCGCCTGGCTGGGACGGCGCACTGGGTTCCATAAGGCGGCGCCACAGCATGGACCGGACTAAGGATCGGACGAAGGCGAGCGAGTTGTCGCTGCCCATCGTATCAGAAGCGCGCGTGAAGCGGGCTATGCGTCCGCTCACAGACCAGTGGCGACATATCCCTGTCACGCCACGTGGCTCTACGCTGCTCGGCGTCAGCTTTCGCCCGCTGCAGGCTGACGCGCTGGGACTGGACGCGCGCACGACCCTGGATGCGCTGCTCGCCTATCCTTTTCAGCTTATCCGTCTGGGAGCCTACTGGGATCGCATCGAACCCGCGCCGAGCGTGTTTTCTCCCGACGCGCTCGACTGGCAGATCGACACCGCCGAACGTGCTGGAAAACAGATCATCCTCAATGTGGGCGCGGTCAAGACCTTTGGCTATCCCGAATATTTCGCGCCCAAGTATTTGCTACAGCGCCCTCTGCGCGAAGGCGCGCTCGTGTCTCCGGAGGCGCATCGGCCGCTGCTCGACGCCGCGACGGCGTTCGTTTCCCGCATCGTCGAACGTTACCGAGATCGGACAGCCATCGTCGCATGGCAGGTCGAGCACGAGGCGGTTGATCCGCTGGGCGTAGAACACTCGTGGCGTTTGAGCGCCGCCTTTGTCCAGGAGGAAGTGGCGGCGGTCAGAGCGGCCGACCCGACCCGACCAGTCATGCTGAACGGCTTCCTGCCCACCTCATCGCTGGTGCGGTTGCAACAGTGGTGGCGCACGCGCGACCAGGGCGACTCGCTGGCGGTGGCGCAGCGGCTGGCGGACATCGTCGGCGTGGACTACTATCCACGCCATGCGCTCTTCTCTGTTGGTGGGCGGACCGTGTATCTGAATGGAAACTTACGACGCCAGCGGAGATGGGCGCAGCTGCTGGCATGGGCCGCCGCGCACGGGCGTCGCATCATGATCTCGGAGGGGCAGGCAGAGCCGTGGGAAACCCTGACGACGCCACCTAGCCCGCACGGCCAGGCGATGTATAGCTGCCCACCTGAAAAGGTGATCGCGAACTACAACGACTGCATAGGCTGGACCGGACCGGGCGCTTCCAGTCTCTACGCCTACCTCTTCTGGGGCGCCGAGTACTGGGTGCGGCGAGATCACGATGGCGACGCGAGCTACCTTCAGGCGTTCGCGCGCATCCTCGAACAGGCGTGATTCTCACCTTCGAGATAAAACGTGGGTGCCGAAGGGGGGATTTGAACCCCCACTCCCGAAGGAACGTGCCCCTCAGACACGCGCGTCTGCCAGTTCCGCCACTTCGGCCAGTCGGTGGAGTTTACCACACCTCAGCCGAGCGCCGCTCCATTCACTCGCGTGGTTTGGCCAGACCGTCGATGACCTGCGCATTTGGCAGTTTCATGAGTTCCTGGGGATCGAGGAGCAGCTTGCTGGAGCGGTTGCCACCGCCCATGACGACTTCTTGCCGCTGCATGACGACGCTGTCGATATAGATCGGTATGTCTGTGACGCCAAAGGCTGTGACGCCGCCAATCATCATACCGGTGCGTTCGACAGTCGTATCCGCATCGGCGAACGAGGCTCTCTTCACATCCAGCAACTCACAGACCTTCTGGTTGACATCCAATCTGGTTGTGCCCAGTACGACACACACGGCGTATCGCGCTGGCTCCGCTTTTCGTGAGGCGACAAGAATCGCGTTCGCCGACTGGTCGAGCGAGATCCCATAATGTTCGCAAAAGGCGGCGGTATCAGCCAGTTCTGGCAGACACGCCATCACCTTATATGCGATGTCGTACTGAGCAAGGGTTTCTTCGACAAGCGGATGCAACTTCGTTTCGCTCACGCGACTTCTCCCGACTGGTTCAGCGCATCATCCGGCGCGCTGGCGCCAATCATCATACCAAATCTATTAGGAGAAAGCGCCGCGCGCGTCAGGTGATAGCCGTTCACGCCTGGCGAGGGCGGAGCTGGCTCTTGAGCAGGTCCATCTCGGCGAGGTGGTCGCGTACGTGGCCAAGGGCGGGCGCGAGGCATCGCCAGACCTGTGGACGCTCGAACATCCACGGGACCTCGTCGCGCGTTGCCTGCTCCAGGTAGACGGGATAGCGCGTGAGGTGCTTCGGCACGTCAGGCGTGCGACTCAGCTCCTTGTCGGAAACCTTGCGCAGCCACCCAAGGATTGCCTGATGTACGGTGTCGGCGTACTCCAACGTCTCGGCCAGGACTACACGATGAGCAAGATCATCGGCCTGCGCCTCGCTCAGCCCGACGCCGATGCCGGGCGCGAGCTGCAGCCGTTCCCAGCGCGGCTCGTCGATGATCTCTGGGGTTCCCCGCACCAGCGTCTGCAGCGCCCAGTCCTGCGTGCGCGCGACATGCCAGAGGTCGAAGCCGAGCAGGTTGGTGTGAGGGAGAATACGCGAGGTCAGCTCCTGTGGCGTAAGGTCGTTGGCAAGGTCGTGCAGGATCTGGTTGACGCTGCTGAACTGGCGCTCTAAAAGCTCTGTCGCGCGCATAGCAAGCCTTCTCTCAGGTAGTGGGCCGTCAACGTTTCGTGGGTCGCGCCCAAGACGGAGCCAGCGCCAACATCCTGGGGAGTACGTCAGCGCTGGACGGTCACTCTCCTAAGTGGCGAATACTCCAATGACGCTGGATAGTGCGGTATCAGCGCGGTTGGTACGCGCTACGAATCCTATCACCAGATAGCGGACCGCCCAGCGCAGCGCTGATGTAGCAAATGTCAAATGCTCCGGCGCTCAATGGGAAAACGCTCCACACCAACGACAGGACGCCGAGCAGGTGATCCCGAAAGACAAGGCCGAGGATGAGAAATCCTATGCCTGCGACGATACGAAATAGGCGCCCACTGGGACTGTTGAGGAAGCGCGAGAAACCTGATCCGTTGAATGCCGCCGCGAATCCGCTCATGATACATCTCCCCAGTCGCCCTCAGAAGTCCAGCGAGGCCGCGCCACCCGCCAGACGCTCCACCACGTTCGCCGCCGTGACGATCTTCGCGCCCTCGATCAGGTGATCAGCCGTAATGCCACGTGGCGTCGCGCAGGAGCCGCAGGCCCAGATCTGGCCACCATTGCTGATGAAGGACTGCATCACATCCCGCAGAGGCTGGAAGCCTTCCTTATGAATCCCCTCGGTGTATCCCTTCGTGGCAAGCCAGACACCCTCGATTGTCAGCAGGACGACGACATCCTGATCGGCGGATGCGGCCACATTGCCAACGACGAAGGCCAGTGTGGCGCGCTCTGGATCTTCTCGACCGTGCGTGCAGTGAACGAGCAGTTGAGCCATGGATTCTTCTCCCTTTCAATCTGATGTCAATCCGAACTGAACCAGCTTCCCGCGACGCGAATCAGCCGTCTTTCTTGCGCAGCCACGCGCGCAGAACGCCGGACGGCTCCTCGCGCGCCGCGATCAGCGCATTCCCCGACAACCGGCTCCACGATTCCAGGTCCTCGCGCGCAGCCGGATCGTCCACTCGCACTTCGAGGATCTGCCCCGGCGCCATCTCGCGCAGCTTTGCCCGGATAGCCGGCGTCAGGATCGCGCAGGTCGTACCGTCCATCGCGCCTGAGTTGGCGGTTCCCAGCATCTCAAGCGTCGCATCCGCGGGGGGAAGGCCGGCGTCGTCCATTCGCGCCTCCAGTCATGCCTACCGCTCCCAGTGCGCGACCGGCCACATTGGCGGGTATCACACCTGGAAACTTCTGACAGGAAGCAGCATACGCTATGGGGGTAGCGGCGAACATGCGGAGAACTACGGTATTTTTGCCAGGGAAGTACTGTAGTTTTCGAGCAAACCCAATTCGGCGGCGCGACGTACCGCCTCAGCGCGCGAGCGACTATCAAGCGCGGCCAGGATGTTGCCTACGTGCATCTCCACCGTCCGCGGGCTGAGGACGAGCTGATGCGCGATCTCGGCGCTGGTCTGTCCCTGCGCGACGAGTTGCAGAACCTCGCGCTGGCGGCGGGTCAAATCACCTGAACGCAGACGCGCTTCGTCTCGCCGCCCCAGGCGCACGCTCCCCATCTCTCCCAGCGCTTGCATCGACTGGGCAACGTACTGCGCCAGAGGACGCGCGCCGAGCTTGCGCGCCATGCGGTAGGCGCTGGTCAGGTGAAGTGCGCCCGCGTCGCGCTGGCCGGCGGCGATACACGCCACACCCGCGCGCCATTGGGTGAGACCATAGCAGAACGGCACGGTCATATCGCGCAGCAGATCCAGCGACCGGTCGAATTGCTGGACCGCCTGCCGTGCATCGCCGTCGAGCAAAGCGCATTCGCCCAGCGCATGCGCCAGCGCCGAGAGCGCCTCAGATTGACCGCTCATGCTCGCGATGCGCGCCAGCGCGTTGGCGCAGGCTCGCGCGCCGTCGGGCGCCTGCATCAGCGCAAAGAAGGTCGCCGCCCAGCGCAGCGCGGGTACCGCGTAGTGGCAGTCTTCAACCTGCTCGGAGCGCAGGAGAATGGCGTGACAATGCTCCACAGCCGTAGCATAGGAGCCTTTGAGGAGCGCCACCTGCGCCAACCCCCACTCGGTGAGCAGTTCCATCGCCACCAGTTCGATGCGGCGGGCCAGCGCCGACGCCTCGACCAGCAGCGGCTGCGCCAGACGCGGGCGGCCAAGCAGCGCATGCGTCAGACCAAGGACGCATCCGGCCACGGCGCGGGCATGCGCAGAGCTGTATTCCGACCCCAGCGCCTCACGGCAGAGCGTCATCGCGCGCTCCATCTCGCCGGTCTGGCGCAACACGACGGTCAGGCAGGCGATGCAGAGTTGGCCGGTCACAGGGATGGCGTTCGCCTGGCAATAGGAGAACGCCGTCATGTAGGTATCTTCCGCGCCAGCATAGTCTTCTGCGTGCTCCAGCGAGTCGGCGAGTCGTTGGTAGATCTCGGCGGCGGCTCCCGCATGATTCTGTTCCAGGGCAAGAGAAAGCGCTCGCCGGACCAGCGCCAACCCCTCGTTGCTCTGTCCCATGCGCGCGCGCACGTTGCCTTCGAGGCCCATGATGCGCGCTTGCAGATCACCGCGTCCGGCTTCGCCGGCTTCCTCGGCGGCGGTTGCGAGCAGGTCCAGCGCGCTGCGAAAGCGCGCCGCGGAGCGCAGGTGCGCCGCCACCGCGAGTCGCTCAATCGCCGCTTCAGCAGGCAGGCCACTCGCCGCGAACGCCGCCGCCGCCGTCACGCGCGCGGCGAGCGCCCCCTCCCAATGTCCCTGCAGCCCGCAGACGCTGGCCAGATTGCGCTCGGCCTCGGCGCTCGCGCGAAGGTCGCCATCCTCTCGCCAGCCCGTCGCGGCTTCACGCCATGCCTGCGCCGCCTCTGGGAACATGCCGCAGAGCTGCGCGCAATGCGCCAGTTGATCCAGCAAGCCCAATCGCCGCGTATTCTCCACGCCGTCTGGCCAGAGGTCGAGCGCGCGCTGCGCCGCCACGACCGCATCGCGATAAGCGTGGATCTCGCGGGCCTCCTGCACGGCGTGAAGCCAAGCCATGCGGGCGAGCGCTGGCTCCTTTGCCTGTGACCAATGCTCGGCGACGGCCTGGGGCGCCGCGCCCTGCCGCTCTAGATGCGTGGCGACCTGGCGGTGGAGCGTGCGGCGGCGCGTCCAGGGGATATCCAGATAGATCGCCTCGCGTGTGAGGGCGTGACGAAACGCCGCCCGGCCAGGATCGAGCTCAATCAGCGCGCCACGCTCCAGCAGCGCGTCCACGCCCTCCAGACCACCTGCGAGTTCCTCCACCTGAACCAGATCGAACTCGCGACCCATCACGGCGGCCATCTCCAGCAACCGCGCCGCCGCATCCGGCAGCCCATCGAGGCGCAGCAGCAGCGCATCGCGCAGGGTATCGGGGATGGGAAGTTGCGCTTCAGGCTCCAGTTCGGCGCCAGCCTGACCGGCATAGCCAGCGCGAGATACGCTGCCGCGTACCGCCAGCGCGCCGCACAGTTCTTCGACAAACAATGGCACGCCCTCGGCTCGTTCGGTCAGCGCGGCGACAAGCGCCTGGCTAGGCGTATGACCGAGGATGCGCGCCGCGAGGGCAGTAGTCGCCTCGTCGTCGAGCGGTTCGAGGATGATCTCGCGCAGCAAGCGCGCGCGACGGAGGTCATTGCGCAGTCGCCGCAGGGGATGCCCCCGCGGAATCTCCTCGTTGCGATAGGCGCCGAGGATCAGCAGCCGTTCACGCGCGCACGAGCCAGCCAGAGCCAGCAACAGTTCGAGCGTCGCGTTATCGGCCCACTGCAAGTCGTCCAGGACGATCACTGTGGGGGCCGTCCGCGCGACAGCCAGAAAGAGACAGTGGATGGCTTCGACGAGCGTCACGGAATCACTATTGGACGGTGGCGCGCCTAGCTCCGGCAGCAGGAGCGCCAGATGCGGCGCAAGCGGGCCGCTATGAGTCACGATGTCGGGCGCTGCGCGTAGAGCGGAACGGAGCGCCGCGACGATCGGACCGTAGGGTGGTGTGGTCGGTTCGCTAGCCTCGCCATTGAGCGCCAACAGGCCACTGCGCGCCACGCAGGTCTCCAGCAGCCGCGTTTTCCCTACTCCGGCCTCCCCTGCCACGAGGATGATTCCGCCGGAGCCTGCGCGCACAGCATCCAGCGCCTGATCGAGTTCCGCCTGCTCGCGCCCGCGACCCAGCAGGTCGTCGTTCACCGCCATGGATTGACCCTCGCGCCCGTCGGCCAGACAACACGCTGCCTGAAATCCCTAGCGCCGCGTCCGAAATGACAAGAAGAGAATTCCTCTTGTCCTCCTGCGCTGCCATTGTAGAACATGCGGCGGCGCTTGAGGTATTCCTGTCCTACGTGCCCTACGTTCCCATGAAGGCTCACCCGGCGAGCATGGCCTCGACACGCGCCCGCAGCGCCGCCTTCTCCGCATCCTCCAGGAAGGCGATCTCGACGGCGTTGCGCTGCGCCTGGCGAATCTGCTCCGGCGTCAGCCCGGCGGCGGGCGCGGCGACGCGCAGTTCATACGGCAGGTCAATATTGCTGACCGCAGGATCGTCCGTGTTGATCGTCGCCAGGATGCCGCGCTCCAGGAATAAGCGCAGTGGATGTGTCACATAGCTGGGAACCGTGCTGGTCTGGACGTTGCTCGTCAGGCTCGACTCGATGCCGATACGCTGTTCCGCGAGCATATCGAGCAAGGCAGGGTCCTCCGGCGCGCGCGTCCCATGCCCGATGCGCTCGGCGCCCAGGTCGCGCACCGCCTGCCAGACGCCCGGCGCGCCCGCCGCCTCGCCCGCGTGGACGGTGATGCGCCAGCCTACGTCGCGTCCACGCTGGAAGTGTTCAACGAACAACTCACCTGGAACTCGCGCCTCGTCTCCCGCCAGATCCAGCG
This sequence comes from uncultured bacterium, assembly GCA_963733745.1. GTDB lineage: Bacteria > Chloroflexota > Ktedonobacteria > Ktedonobacterales > JADMIN01 > DASWAC01. The sequence goes on along the minus strand of CAVTFE010000019.1, from coordinate 46,075 downwards.
CCACGAAGTCGCCGCGATGCGCCAGCAGCGCCTCCAACTCGCGCGTACACGACTCGACGCCGAAGGTGCGGCTCATGATGCCGATCAGGTTGACGCGCACGCCGGAGTCTCGCGCGCCACGCCGCGCGCCGTCCGCCACCGCCTCCACCACCCCATGCACGTCGAGGTTGTGCGCCTGCGCCATATAGACCGGACTAAAGCGCGTCTCCAGATAGATCACGCCTTCGCGGCCCGCATCCTCGACACACTCATAGCCGATACGCGCGCAGGCGTCCAGATCCGCCAGCGCCGAGACCGCGCGATCCATCCGCGCGAGAAACGCCATCAAGTCCGCGACAGGCTCCGTTACCTGCACGAGCGGGCGCAACGTCTCCAGATCGCGCGGTAGCGGCAGGTCATGCTGTTCCGCCAGTTCGAGGATTGTCTGCGGGCGGATGCTGCCGTCGGTGTGGCGGTGCAGATCGATCAACGCGGGGCCGGATGGCGTCATGTGCTGCGTCTCCTTCACTTCCGTCTACTGATTTCAGGGCAGTCTAGCAGTTCTCCCTGGGGAGACGCAAGCACGATCCAGCCGGCTATGGTTCACTGATGATTCATGCGGAGAGAGCGCGCCGAATGGTTTCTGAGAGTGCGGCAAGCTGTTCCTTACTCAGCATGTGGGGCGTGGCTGGGGCGTGGTAGTGGTCTGGATAGTCGGAATCCTCAAATGTGTCGCCAGCGAAGGTACGACTGGCGGCGTAGCGGGGAATAACATGCAGGTGAACCTGCCGGTCCTGGTTCTGCAGAAAGGCATAGTTGAAGTGATCGGGCTTGAACGCCGCCGTCAGCGCCAGCGTGACGCGCCGCATCTGCTCGTGAAGGCCCGCCCACTCGTCCTCACGCAGGAGAATGACCTGTTCCAGCGGGCGATTCACCACCAGCATGACCTTGCCGAGCAGATTCTGGTTGCGGTTGAGCGCAATTGTCCAGAGGTCGCCGCGCTCGATGATCGTCTCCGGCGCCAGCGTGATTCCGCCCAGATGCAGTTCCTGCGTCATGGTTCTGCCGCCCCTATGTTCATGTGACTCTATCGCTTGGCTCTACCGCTCTGGGCGCAGAATCAGGCAGGTCGTCGTGCCATGCGCGTAGAGGGTCCCCGACGCGTCGGTAATCCGCCCCTCGGCGAGAGCGACGCGTGCGCCAACTTTGATGACACGCCCTTCGACACGCACAGTACCTGTCTCGCTCGTCAGCGCGCGGAGATAGTTGACCTTGATCTCTATCGTCGTGTAGCTGACATCGAGTGGCAGCGTCGAATGCACGGCGCAGCCCATCGCGGAATCGAGCAGCGTCGCCGCCAGCCCACCATGCGCGACGCCAATAGGGTTGTAGTGGTACTCGGCTGGCTCGCACGCAAACACGGCGCGTCCCTCTTCGACCTCGACAAAACGCATGCCCATTGTCTGCGCAATTGGCGCCGGAGGGAACGTCCCATCGAGAAACCCTCGCAGGTACGCGATTCCACTCAAACGTCGTCTCGCCTCGACGCTTGGCATCGGATCCTCCCAGGTATACGTCCGGCTGCGCGCCGCTGGGTCGGTTTCATTAGCTCGCTCTGCCATGCCTTATCCTCTTTGTCTCGCTCGCCACAAGCCATTTTCGAGAGAGCATAGCCGACCTGTTGACAAGCAATCCACCTAGCGGCGCAACATGAAGAGCGCATGAGGCGCGAGCATCCAGGCGCCATCGCCAATTTTGGCGGTCACGCTTGGAATCTCCACTGCTAGCAAGCCACTGCTAACAAGCTACAAAGTTGGCCCCTTCACCTATCTGTTCGGCTAGCCGCGCTCCTGGGCGAATGACCGGTGAATCAGGCCACCCTGTGAGGCATACTTCCTCTGGGAGGGCGTTTTTCGGGAACGGCGCCGTGAGAAGGAAGGATGCCGCTATGGCCGAGAAGAAGATGCACATGAGCTATTTTACCGTGTTCGCTCATGCTCTCACCGGCGGCCGCGCTTACGCTGGCGACGAGAACAGTCCTGCCGGATTCCTCAAGCTCACTACCACGGGGCGTAAGACGAGGCAGGCACGCACTGTCGAACTGCTCTACGTGCGGGATGGACCGCGTTACGTGGTCACCGCCTCCAACGCAGGGAAAGCGCGCAATCCTGGCTGGTATTTCAATGTGCAGAGCACGCCACAGGTCACTCTCCATGTCCACGGTCGCGATATAACTGCTCTGGCCCAGGTAGCGTCTCCAGAGCAGCGCAACATCCTGTGGGCCAAGCTAATCGAGATCGCCCCCTTCTATGGAGGATATGAGCGGCGTATAACGCGCGAGATCCCGATGGTGCTGCTCACTCCCCTCGACACTCCCGCCAGCTAGCGCGTCGCGGCCTACCCTGTCCTTGTGAGTCCAGCCATCACCGCACCCTACAGGAGTCCTTTACCCTACTCCAGGGAGCCGCTTATCGCTGTACCTCATATGTCTACCATGTTTCGCTCAGTGTTCGCTAACACCATTGCTAAAATACCCCTGCCAGGAGGTGACAAACATCTCGGGCGCCTGGTCAGAAAATGGCTACCTCAATCAGAACGCCTGGCTGGGTACAGGCGCAACCTATTGGAGTTGGCAGACTAATACGGAGCAGATAGAATCTGATAATCCTCCCTCATTTATCAATCTGCGCCAGAAGACCCCGCCCTTCAGGTGTACCGTCAGGGCTGGGGATGAATGGCGCACGTGAGTGGCGCACGTGACTGGTTGCCTGTCAGGTGCGATCCTGTCCACATACCGCAGGGCCTGCGGAAATTGACGCTTGTATACGGATAGGAGGTGGCTTCGGGCCACGACATGACGGTGTCAGACTTGCCCAGCTTGCTGGATGAGCAGTCGTCAGCCCAAGAATCCCCCGGCTTGAGCCGTGGGGAGAGGTCAACTGGCAAGTCTATCCTACCTGGAACAATCTAGGAGGCACAGCAAAGACGAGTTGCTGTTGACCAGAGACCGTAGCAGACACGTAGAGAAACGCGGCATGTGATGAATCGTATGCGACTGACCCACTTCATCTGGTGTTGCCTGGTTGTGTCGCCGTCGTGATCGTCGGCGTGCTTCTCTCGCCTGGAGGTCTAGCAAAAGCGGGGCAAATATTGCCAACTCAACCTGGCCCACCATCTAATCCAGGCACACCGATAAATGACCACCCAGATGGCATCCCGGCGATCCCGATACGTCCAGAGTTGGCCAATAGCTCCGGCCCCCGCTTCACTGAGGGAGATGTCCGCCAGTATTTCGCCACTCACAAGGCGCCAGGCGTCGCGCCGGGCAGCCCTGATCCAACGGTGGTGAGTGTGCAATTTCTTACTGCGCGTGAGGTCAGCGCACAGTCGCAAGGCGAAGGCATGGGAGTCTCTGATGACACATTGCTCTGCTTGGTGCGGCTCTCCGGTACATTCAAGATTGATAGTTATGCTCCACCTGGTGTTAGTACCGTAACGCCCACACGTGACCATGCCGAGATGGTCTTCGATGCTCACACCGGGAACTTGATTGTGAGCAGCGCGGGATAGCCGTCTGCCTCCGTCGAGTAAGAAGTAGCAAGAGAGCGGGTTAAATTCCTGCTCTCCCTTCATTGGCATCTCATCTTCCGCGCGTGACCCCATCCCGCCGCGCCGCCGTGCGCCAGCGCGAGCCGTCCGGGCTATTCTCCCCCGCCGGGCTGCGTTGCGCCATCGCCGCCGCTCCCTGATCCTGCGCCGCCAGCGCCGCGGCCAGCGCCGCGATTACCTCCGGCGTCATCGCGCCGTTCTCAGTCGAGATCGTCGAGCCGAGCCGCTCCAGCTCCTCTGGCCGCCACTCCTCGGCGATGAAGTCGGTCGAGACGTCGCCAGAGATGAAGCGTGGATGGCGCAGAATCCACGCCGTGAAAGGGCATCGTCGTGCGCACCCCCGCGATGATGTACTCCTCGATGGCGCGCCGCATCCGCGCGATGGCCTGCTCGCGGTCCTGTCCCCAGCAGATCAGCTTCGCCAGCAGCGGATCGTAGTAGAGCGGCACACTCATGCCGTCGTAGAGGCCGCTATCCACGCGCACACCCGGCCCCGACGGCTCACGCAGCGCCGCGATGGTCCCCGACGCCGGAAGGAAGCGGTTGGCCGGATCTTCGGCGGAGATACGCGCCTCGATGGCGTGGCCACGGAACTCCACTTCCTCCTGCGTGACGCTCAGCGGCAGCCCCGCCGCGACGCGCAGCTGCTCGCGCACGAGGTCAATTCCGGTACGCCACTCAGTCACTGGATGCTCGACCTGCAAACGCGCGTTGACCTCCAGGAAGTAGAATTGCTTGTCCGGCCCCAGCAGGAACTCGCACGTCCCCGCGTTGACGTAGCCCGACGCCTTCGCCAGCCGCACCGCCGCGTCCAGCAGTTTGCGCGCGCGTCTCCTCGTCCAGCGCGACGGAAGGCGACTCCTCGATGAGCTTCTGGTGGCGCCGCTGGATCGAGCACTCGCGCTCGCCCAGGTGAATGACGTTGCCGTGCGCGTCGGCGAGAATCTGCGCCTCGATGTGCCGCGCCGGGGCGACCGCCTTCTCCAGATAGACCGTGCTGTCGCCGAACGCGCCCTTGCGCCTCGCTACGCGCCAGCCGCAGCGCCGCCTCCAGTTCCTCCGGCCGCTGGACGAAGCGGATGCCCTTGCCGCCGCCGCCCGCCGCCGCCTTGAGCATCACCGGGTAGCCGATCTTCTCCGCCCAGCGCGCCGCCTCCGCAGCGTCCTCCAGCCCCGCGCCATAGCCCGGCACGACCGGAACTCCCGCCTGCTCCGCGACCCGCCGCGCCGCCGTCTTCTCGCCCATCGCGCGCATCACGCGCCCTGGCGGGCCAACGAAGATCAGCCCGGCGGCCTCGCAGGCGTCAGCGAAGCCGGCGTTCTCCGAGAGGAAGCCGTAGCCGGGATGCACCGCGCCCGCGCCGGTACGCAGCGCCGCCTCGATCAGCTTTTGCGGATTGAGGTAGCTCTCGGCGGCGGGCGGCGGGCCCAGATGCACGGCCTCATCCGCCATGCGCACGTGCGGCGCGAGCCGGTCGGCGTCGCTATAGACCGCGACCGACGCCAAACCAAGGTCGCGGCAGGCGCGAATCACGCGCACGGCGATCTCGCCGCGATTGGCGATCAGCACTTTGCTGAAGGGAAACGGTGATGTTGGATCAACCCGTCGCCGGGCGGTAGACGTGCGGGCCATGTGCGTCCTGATCTCATTTCCTGCGAGAGAACTTTTGTCTCTTCATTGTAATAGAGCGCGCCCATCGCGTATAGTGGCGAGCCGAGTGAGCGACGAGCAGGACCACCAATAGGCCGTCTGGCTGGCATGTTTGGAATGACCGACTGCCCTTGGGTACACTGCAACCAGCAACCGCTCGCACGGTATCCTGACGTGCGGCGTGTCTTCCGCACGCCTCCCCCTCGTCTGGAATAGCACAGACAAAACACCACCGGCCAAAGGAGTCGTCCGCCATGAAGCTCACCTGCAAACAGTCCGATCTCGCCAAGGGCCTCTCGACCGTCAGCCATGCCGTCTCGACACGCTCAACCCTGCCTATCCTCGGTACGATCCTCGTCGCCGCCGAGAGCGACGGCATCCGCCTCTCCGCCACCAACCTGGAGATCGGCATCACTTGCCGCATCCCCGCCGAGACACAGCAGGAGGGAACCGCCGCCGTCCCCGCGCGCCTGCTGACCGAGTTCGTCGGCACGCTGCCACAGGGCGAGGTAACGCTCAGCGCGACCAGCGCCAACGGGCTGAAAGTCAGTGGCAAGTCGAGCCAGGCGACGCTGCGTGGCATGGACCCCGCCGAGTTCCCCGGCGTGCCAACCGCCGAGACTGGCGACGCGCCGGTCGTGGTGGACGCCGCCGAGCTGAAGGCGATGATCACCCATACGGTCTTCGCCGCCGCGACGGATGATGCGCGCCCGGTCTTCACCGGCGTCCTCGCCCGCGTACGCGACGATAAGCTGACCTTCGCCGCCGCCGATAGCTTCCGCCTGGCGGTGCGCGGGACGCAGTTGCAGGCGAGTGGTGGTGGCGTCGCCACAGCGGTCAACGACATCCTCATCCCGGCCAAGACCCTCACCGAGCTGGCGCGCATCCTGCCCGACGAAGGCTCTGTGCGCATCACGCCGACGCTCAACCGCAACCAGGTGCTCTTCCAGACCGACGGCCTCGACCTCGTCTCGACGCTTATCGCTGGGCAGTTCCCCAACTACGAGGCCATCGTGCCGAAGGGGCACAGCACGACCGTGACGCTCGCCACCGAGGAGTTCCGCGCCGCCGCCAAGCGCGCCGCCATCTTCGCGCGCGATAGCTCGAACATCGTGCGATTCAAGGTCGAGGCAGGCCAGGAGGGCGGCCTGACGCCGGGCAAGGTGACGCTGGAGGCGACCGCCGACGAGAACGGCGAGACCTCCTCGACGCTGGACGCGGCGGTGGATGGCGAGGGGCTGGAGATCATCTTCAACGTCAAGTACCTGACGGATGTGCTCGGCGTCGTCGAGACCCCACAGGTCAAGCTGGAACTGTCCTCAGCGCAGAAGCCCGGCGTCCTCAAGCCAGGCAACGCCGACGACTATGTCTACGTCATCATGCCGATGCACACCACTCGCTAGTGAAAGACAGAGCGCCTACACGTCGAAGTCTGGTTCAGGTTTCGGCGCGCAGGCGTCTTATTCTTTGCGGAAGACGTATGGGCGTGAGGAGGCTATGACCGCTGCGGCACGATGCCCCAGGCGTCCACATCATAGTACATCAGCGAGTATTGAGGGTGCCCAGCGAGGGACTGGAAGGCGATGGCCCAGCCTTGCGTTGGCGACGACGGCGCGACACGTGTGATCAGCGGCGTAGGCGCGCCTTTCAGCGAGAGCGTTGTCCACTGCCAGACGCCGTGATCGTAGCGCAATACCTCTTCTTCTGTCGCAATCTTATTGATAATGTCGATAGGCGACGGGATGGCCCAGCCCTGGGTGGGAGAGAGCATGACCATCTGCTCGATATCGAGCGGCAAGCTGCTTGGATCGACGCCTGGCGCGAGATTGACGAAATGCCGTGTCCCCTTGACGCTCACCTGAGTCCAGCGTGCGCCGTCAAAGTGGTAGAGGTGGCTTCCGCCTGCCCACACATTGGTCTGCGACAGCACACTGACGCTGGTGAAGTCCTCCGCCTGGGCATACCGCGTCCACACGCCGCCAGCATAGCGCATGGCGAATCCGCTCCCAGTCTGGTGAACGTAATCGTAGTCACTTCCGACGAGCCATACCTCGCCAGGCGCGCGCGCATCGAGATCGCTCACGTACATCGACGGATGCGGAAAGTCGAGCGGGACGTTCGTCCATGTTCCATTGAGGTAGTGCAGCAGTGAGTGGCCATAGTGCAGGGCGCTGACGCCACTGACGGTGATCGGGTGCTTGCCGTCATAGAGCAGCATCCAGCCCTCGTTCGCGGAGACCATCTTCACCTGCTCGGCGGTGGTCTTCGGGCCAGCGGCCACCTTCACTGTCTGCCAGGCGCCATGGGTATAGTGCAGGACCAGAGGCTGATCCCATACCCAGTCATTGGCCGGCTGCCCATTCGAGAGCAGCGTCTTGTCCTGTATCTGTGTGAACCCAACTGCCCAGCCCTCGTCGGTCGAGACCATCGAAATATCGCTGAGCGTCGCGTGTGGGATCGGCGTTCCCACGGGCGCCCAATGGCAGTTGCGCAGGCGCAGCATGAGAGCGGAGGGTGGCAATGCCACCTGCTGGGGATCAGCTATGCTTCCCACGGCCCAGCCGTCGTCTGTTCCCAACGGCGCAATGGCGGAGAGAGTGGTATTCGCCGGGAGATCTACTGTAGCCTGAGAAGGCGCGCAGGCGGGATGGGGCGTCGCGGCGATTGTGCTGCGACGGGCGCCGCCATGTGTGGCGAAGTAGCTGAAGATGCCCGCGCTGAGCGCGATGAGCGCCACCACCGCGACCAGACCCACGATGGCGGAGTGACGTCGATGAGGCGCGGCGACTGCGGGCATATCGTCCGGCGTAGATGTGTTGGGAATACTTCTGTTTTGCAGACGCATAGTCATCCTTCCGTTGGATGGCGCCGTATGCGCAGATTGCTCGCGCAATTGGCGGGAGATGCGCGACCAGGTTGTGAAAGATGGCGCTGCGATGCCCTCACCGGCGCGATGCAGCGCCAGAGCCACCTCGCGCCACTCTTCGAGCGCGCCTTGGCAGCGCGCGCAGGAGGCCAGGTGACGCTCCATCACGGCTCGTTCATCATGCGAGAGGGCGTCCGCGACATACCAGGGCAGGGAATCCTGGCATTGCTCGCAAGAGAGATCAGAAAAAGAGAGATCAGAAGAGAAGTCAGGCGCCATGGTGTCCACCCTCGGATGATGCGCGTCCAAGCGCGCTTTGGAGCGCCCGGCGGGCGTAGCTCACACGATTCTTCACGGTCCCGACTGGAACCCCTAGAATCTGGGCGACCTCCTCGGCGGTGAAGCCCTGCTCGAAGACGAGATGGAGCACCGCGCGGTGCTTCGTCGAGAGGCGGCTCAGCGCCTCGTCGAGGGCCTGCCGGTCGAGTACCGCATCCTCTAGTGATGTGGCCGTAGGAGCGGCCGTTTCTTCCGAGAGTACGCTCTCAGCTTCAAACTTCCCGCGCCGAGCGGCGGCCCAGCGTGAGTGCAGCGCAAGGTTGTGCGCGATCTGGAAGAGCCAGGTGGCGACTTTCGCCTCCCCACGGTAAGCCGCCCGCGGCGCGCCAGACCGCGAGGAAGGTATCCTGCAGCGCCTCCTCCACCGCGCAGCCGTCGCCATCGAGCAGCCCCCACAGGTAACGATGTAACCGTGGATGATACTCGACATAGAGGGTTCGCAGCGCCTCTTCGTCGCCGTTTGCGATCTGACCGAGCAGAAGTATGGGATCTGGCGTCGTCATGTTGTCAGGGCGCCTTCCTCCCGATCGCTAGAGCGAGGCGCTATCCGATCGCCTCAACAGATATCCGCGTCGAATATGTGTTCCGCAGCGGTCGAATGGTTCAAAGGAGATAAGTATTCACACAAAACTCGCGCTTAAATTCAATCAACACGCCTGTCATGTGGATACCGCTATGGCGAGCGCAGAATCTCAAGGTCCGTATTCGTACTACGAGGCGACCGATAGCAGGTAGATGCGCGGGCTGAGCTTGCCGATCATGCGATAGATATGCCAGAGGCAATCGCCGAGCATCACATCGTAGGCGGCCTGCCCGAACTGCGCGATGTAGCGTTCTGGCGTGCGAAGTAGTCGCGCGGCACGCAGCAGATGTCTCGTTCCCTGGTCGGCGCGTTCTTCAGCCCACTCTCCCCATTCTGGTCCAAGCTCAATACATTGCTCGACGCGAAATCCCGCTTTCGCGATGGCCGCCTCCGTGCGCTCTGGCCTGGCGCTTTCTGGCGCAACCCCCATCGTCACCCACAGCCAGGCAGCCTCGCGCGGCTCCAACCGCTCGGTTCCAAACATCTGGTAGACGAGCATATGACCGCCACCGCGCAGAACTCTCCGGCAGGAGGCATAAGCCTGGTCGAGCGCGGCGACATGGACAAGAACATCGCGACACCAGACGAGATCAGCACTGGCGTTCTCGGCTGGTATCGTCTCGGCCGTCCCCAACTCGAAGCGAACCTGCCCACGGAGTTCTGGTTGGCGCACAGCCAATTCCTCCAACGCCTCATTGGCCAGTTCGATGTGACGCTCCACTGGATCAACGCCGAGGACGTAAAAGCCGAAGCGCGAGGCGAGTTCCAGCGTGTGCTTCCCTTCTCCACAGCCAAGGTCAATGACTGGGGCGCCTTGTGGCAGCCGAAGATCGCGCACGAGGTCATAGAGCATCTCTGGCCCGCGTGGCTTCAAACTCGCATCCAGCGCGGATTGAAATTCCTCTTCCACTCGTGGATAGGCGTCATAAAACGCGTTGAGGGAAAAATGGCTCCCTGAGGTCGTCTGATCGCTCATGGTCTCGCGCCCTTTATCTCCTTTACCAAATACGACGCTCATTATACGGAGACGTATCAAAACGCGAGAATCCTGCCAACGCCTACGCGGGCGAGGCTAGAGCTATCCTCCTGCAGAGGCAGCGCGGCGCCAAACGCCCGGCTAGTCGCTCACATTGGCTACAGCGCCAGCGATGCGCCAGATTGTGAACGTTTGTAGGTCCGAGATGAAGTCCAGTCGCGCCGCGCCGTCCCGGCTGACGAAGCTCGTGAGCGCCGCTGATTGCGCACCATACTCGATTGTGCGGTCGGGCAGTGTCGTCATGCGCGGGTGATCGCGCCAGAAGCGCTGCGTCTGCGGATGGCAGAAACGGACACCGCTCAACGTGGCCGTATATGTGGCCACGCAGTGAACGCAGACGACGCGCAGGTGGAAATCTGAACCAGGCTGCTCTGGACCCGCTCGTCGCATCACACTAGTAGCGCCACAGCGGACGCACATCGCTATCCCATCGCTCAGGCTGCGACCATACAACGCGTGCGCGCTACGACTAAGCCGCGAGAGCGCCGCGCGGTGGCTCGATAGCCCTCGAAAGAGTCCGCGCCCGGACCATCTGGCGAAATCAATGCGGTCACGTGGGTAGCACTCGGGGCAGCGCAACGCAAACGTATCGGTCTCTGGCGTCAGACGCCCTATGAAGCGGCGCGCGCCGCACTCCGGACACCAGATGCGCGTCTCGCGCCAGCCATCGTCCTCGGCTGGAGCCAATCCAAAACTCACCGCCTCGTCGCGTAGCTCTGTAGCGAAGACGTGGCGCAGCGCGCTGCTTCCCACGATGCAGCCGCGCCGCCAGCGCGCTCTCGCTCATGCCCATTCGCGCCGCCACCTCCGCCAGCGGCGCCTCCTCGATGTATTTGGCGACGAGCGCCTGCCGTGTCTCCGCAGGGAGATAGGCCAGCGCATGGTCGAGCAAGAGCGCCAGCTCTTGTCGCTCGACGAGTTCCGCCAGATCCGCGGTCTCCAGCGCCAGCTCATCGATGTGATCAGTGGCGCCTGCCTCGTCAGGAGCAGTGAAGGCGACACGCGAGGACTCGCGAAGCTGGCTGCGACGCCACGAGCGGCAGATATTGCGCGCGATCCCGGCAAGCCACGCGCCGTACTCCTCCGCGCGCGCAGGCCTGCCTGCGCTGCGCCAGGCAGCCGCGCACGTCTCCTGCGCCAGGTCCTCCGCGACGGCAAGATTCCCCGTCAGGTACGCGCACCAGCGCACTAGCCGCGCGCGCTCGGAATGGAGCGCTCCTTCCAGCCGGAGCGCGTGTGTTTCGTCCTGTATTGCGCGTATCGCGCCGTGCGCCCCCATAGAAAGCCGCCTCCCGCAACCCTTCCCAATGCTGTCTTGTGCTTCTTAGACGCTCTGGCGCGCGATTTCTTGCATGACCATCACCATCGTTCAGCGGGAGATTCTCACAAAGCGCCAATAATCGCGATCACCAATAATCGCGCACAATTTGTCCTCTTTCCGACCAGAGCAGTACAGCGAGAGACGCAATAGCGCTCGCGCGCGCATGTCCGAGTCATAAGTACCCTGTACGTGTGTCGCACAGGATGAAGAGATGGAGCCTCAGATGGGTCGTCGTATGAGCATCGTCTTTGCCTGCCTTGCGCTGGCGCTTGTCGTCAGCGGATGCGGGTCGTCTCCGGCGTCCTCCAATGCAACAGCCCCGACCCCTACCCCGCCGACAACCCACTACATCGCCACGCTGAGCGCGCTCAACGCATCCGGCGTGACAGGAACGGTCGAGATGGCGTTGAGCGGCGACGAGATGGACGTGACGATCTCGCTGGCGGGACTTACTCACAACCAGGCGCATATGCAGCACATTCATGGCGCGCATGGCACGCTCGCCACCTGCCCCACCCCCGCGAGCGCCAACGCGGATGGCATCATCACCCTCGCCACCGGAACACCCGCCTATGGGCCGGTCGCGCTGCCCTTCGAGCCGACGCCAACCGCAGACGCGAGCGGCAAGATCACCTGGTCGCGCACGCTACGACTCCTCCCAGATGACATCTACAACATCAAGACACTCACCGATCATGTCGTCCTGATTCATGGATTGACGTACAAAGGCGTCTACGACCAGACGCTGCCCGTGGCGTGCGGACCCATCAAGGCAGCGTAGCTCCTCACGGTGTTCATCACAACGAAAGCGAGGCAGCGCATGTCCGGCGCCAGACACATCCTGCGCTATACCCTGTTCCACAGCAGTTTCCTCATCCTCCTGATCCTGTCAGCATGTGGAGGAGCCTCGACGCAATCGCAGACAGCGACGACGCCGAGCGCGACCATCACAGCAGCCAGCGACCTGTTTGCGCCACGCTACAATACTCAGCTTCGCGGCGATGTCGCCTATGGCCCGGCGCCGCTGGAGACGCTCGATCTCTGCCAGCCGGTCGGCGCGCCAACGCCACTGCCGGGCCTCGTTCTCATCCATGGTGGTAGCTCGACGGTGGGAGATAAGCGCGCCGAATTCGACGTCCAGGGCGACACGCTTCTCGATCTGTGCATGGGTCTCGCCTCGCAGGGCTTCGTCGTCGCCTCCATCAACTACCGGCTCGCGCATGCCGATCCCTGGCCGGCTCAGATAGAAGACGCGCAGCTCGCCGCGCGCTGGCTCCGCGCGCACAAAGACGACCTCCACATGGATGGACGCCGCCTCTGCTCCGTCGGTCTCTCGTCCGGCGCATACCTGGCCGTCTTCCTTGGCGCGCTGGCGGCGACGATGCCCGGCGACCGCGCCAGTGAGATGGCGGATCAGTCATCCCAGACCTCCTGCGTCGCCGATTTCTATGGTCCTGTGGATCTCGCCACCTGGTATACGTCAACGCCGGAAAGCCAGCCCGAGATACGCGACCTACTTCATCAGGCCACCCCCCAGAGCGATCCCACCCTCTATCGCACAGCGTCGCCGCTGTATGCGATAACCGCAGCAAGCGCGCCCATGGTCATCGTCCAGGGGACCAACGACACCACCGTTCCGGAGGCGCAGTCGCGCGCGCTGGAGCAGGCGCTGCGCCAACGTCAGGTTGAAACGCAGTACATCAGCTACCCTGGAGAACACGTCTTCGCAGGTCTCGCGTCCGATCAGGTGCGCGCGATCTTGCGCCAGGTCGTCGCCTTCATCTCCACGCATTAAACGGAGAACACGGAGAACACGAGCGCGCGCTTCGCTAGACCAGCCATCCGCCACTGAGAAACACAATGGCCAGCGTCGCCTGCAAGAGGAATCCGGCGCTGGTCAGCAGCATGAAGAGCCAGGGCCGCGTCTCGCTCCAGCGGCCTAGCCAGAAAAAGATCGGCAGCGCCGCGCAGAGGTAGCGTCCCGCCGCGACAAAGTTGCCCAGCCGGTCTGGTCGCCAAGACGCCAGAATCAGCGCGAATAACCCCGCCATATAGAGCGTGTACATGACTGGCTGCCGCCGCGCGAGGATGAACGCCAGGATGAGAAATATCGCAAGTGGCGCCAGATCGACGAGCGCGCGCGCCTGATCGTACGACGGTGTGAGAAATGCGAGTGGCGCCGCGGTTCCTGCTGGAGCCACCACAGATGTCGTGGTTGGCGCGCCTGGACCCACGTGGCTCCAGTAGCGTTGTTGCGCATGGACGTAGTGCAGCGGATCGCCGAAGCGCACGCCTAGGAAAAGCATGTACAGTGCGACCGCCATCGGAACCGCGCTTAGTACGAACAAGCCATCAAGCAGGCCACCGCGCTGTCGCCAGTTCTTGAGGGCAAAGGCGGCGCCAAGGCGGATGCGCCAGGATCCCGCGTTGCGCCAGTTGGCCCACCAGCCGCGCTGACGACCATATTCCCAGACCAGTGGAGCCAGCAGGATGATTCCCGTCGGACGGGTAAGGGCAGCGAAGAACGCGCAGGCCGCCGCGACACGCCATCTGCTCGTACGCGCGCCATAGAGCGCGAACGCCGCCAGCGCGATGAAGAGACCTTCGGAGTAGGGCGCGGCGAGGAAGAACGCCAGCGGGTAGGCCGCGAGCATCGTCACAGCGTATGAGGGCGTGCGCGCCGAACCGAACTCGTGCGCCGCCAGCAGCGCCAGGCCGATAAACACGCCGAGCGCGCCCAGGTTGCTGATGAGCAGTGCGGACAGGAGATAGTGTCCGCCAAGCGCCACGCCGACGACATGGACCAGCAGCGGATAGAGCGGAAAGAACCCAGCCGATTGATCGTTGAAGTAGCCTGCCTGCGCGATCTGCACGTACCACTTCGCGTCCCACTGCAACCACGCCGAGGCCAGCGCCGAAAGCGAGGTCGCGCTGGGGCCGCCAGGACGCAGGAGCACCGTCGCATAGGTGAAAAGCGCCAGCGCCACCCGGCTCGCCGCCCACATTCCTGTCGCCATCAGCGCGACCTCGCGCGTGCTCGGAGACTCCTGATTGGCGAGATTGCCAGATCTCTTGCTAGAGCTGGCTGTCGAGGGCGTTATCTCGTCTCGATGTGGCTCGTCTCGTTGCGACACAGTCCCTTCCCATTCACAAAACCATCAGCAAGCGCTGAGATCCATTCGCTACATCGCGTCCCATCATACACGAAGCCATTCGACCAGCCGACGCCGAAAAGCGCACACCATCTTTTCCTTCTCCCTCTTGACGCTCGATGACATACATGCTAGCATGTATGTATAAGGAGAGAAGAGTGAAGAAAACCGCCGCCGAGGCCGCCGAGACCCGCCAGGCGATTCTGCGCGCCGCGCTCGCCGAATTCAGCCAGCGCGGCTACAGCGCGACGACTTTAGAGGGTGTCGCTCGCGCAGCAGGCGTGACGCGTGGCGCCGTCTACTGGCACTTCGCCAGCAAAGCGACGCTGTACGAGGAACTGCTGCGGACTTTTGGCGGGCAATCTGGAGCAATCATGGGCGCAGCGGCGGCCGAGGGAGGCGACTTTATCGCGATCTGCCAGCGCATCCTCACTCGCCTGTTCATCCAGTTGGAGGAGGACAAAGAGTTGCGCGCCGTGATGGATCTCTCGCTCTTCAAGACCGAACACACCGAGGAACTGGCCGGTATGCTCGCCAACCAGCGCGCCAGCATGAACGAGCTGGTCGCGCAACTCGCCGGGATCATGCAGGCGGGCATCGCCCAGGGCGCGCTACGAGCCGATCTCGATCCCTGGGACGTGGCGCGCGGGTTCCTGGCCTACCAGCAAGGCGTCTTCCACCTCTGGCTGTCCGACCCAGACGCCTTCTCGCTGCGCGAGCGCGCGTCCGCGCTGGCTGATTTGATTATCAGCGGCATCCGCGCGCTGTAGTTTTTTTACCCATTGACATACATTCGAGTACGTATGTCAAACATCCAAAGGAGTATCGCTGTGAACCGTTCCACCCATGCCGTCATTTTGTTCACTGGCCCTGCCGTCGCCGCCGCGGCGCTGCTCATCGCAGCCAGCGTCATCACCGACGCCTTCGCTCGCGCCATCCTCGTCCAGATGGGCTGTGTCATCTTCGGCTCTGGGCTGACCGTCTTCCTGCTGCGCATGCTCGCCCCAACCGACCACGCCTGATCCACCAGATCGACGACAAACGGCTCCACTGGCGCGCCGAGGTCGGCGGCAAAGAGCAGGAGTGGGACGCCCGCATCACCCAGCAGATCCCCGATCAGCGTATCGCCTGGACCAGCGTGGCGGGCGACATGAACGGCGGCGCGGTTGACCTCCATCGTCTCAGCGACGACCAGACGCGTGTGACGCTGACCCTCGACTACGATCCCCAGGGTTTCCTCGAGAGCGTCGGCGACGCGCTGGGCTTCATGGATCGCCGTGCGCAGAGCGATCTGAAGCGCTTCAAACAGTTCATCGAGTCGCGTGGCGCAGAGACCGGCGGATGGCGTGGCACGATCGAAGATCGCCCTGACACGACGCTGTAGGGCCGCTCACAGCGGGGCATCTTGACAGAGCGAGCCACCTGTCAGGCAGATGGGCGGCTCTTTCTCACCATTGACGTGTCAGGCGTCGTCTCGTATCACCGCCGTCAGGTTCATCGTGAGCAGCGCGCCAGGCTTGGGCAACTCGTTCACGCCAATGACCGTTCGCGCGGGGAGATAATCTCCCATCTTTTCTACATAGGCTCGGTTCATCTCCTCAAAGTCGCTGATATCTTTGAGGAAGATGTTGATGTGGAGCACGTGCCGCAGGTCGGAGCCGACCGATGCGAGCATGACCGCGAACGAGTCAAGGATCTGCTGCGTCTGCGCATAGACATCTGGTCCGGCGAGTTGACCCGTCGCGGGATTCACGCCCGCCGTTCCTCCAATGCTGATGAACTGCCCAGCCTTGGCGATATGATTGTAGGGGCCGATGGGTGTAGGCGTATTGCGTGGTGTGGACGTCTCGACTTTCATCGCTCTACCCTCTCTATAGCGAGCGCTCAACCGCAAACAGATGTCGCTGCGAATGGCAATACTCTAGCGCCGCCTACTTCAATGAGGCAATGCGTTAGGTGCGAATGGAATCAATGGGAAGACAGCAGATGACGACGTTTCTTGACCTGAGCCACGGTCTAGAGCCGGGTATGCCCAGCTACCCTGGCCTGCCGGAACCACAGTTTCACACCTGGTTCACCCACGCTGAGAGCGCCGAGCGCCATCTCTATGCGGAAGGAACCACCTTCCAGATCGCTATCTATGAACTGGGTGGCAATACTGGCACATACATCGACTCGCCCTTCCACCGCCATCCTGAGAAGCCCGACCTCGCGGGCCTGCCGCTGGAGAAGCTTGCCAACCTGGAGGGCATCGTCGTTCATGCGGCGCCAGATGGACTGATCGGCTCTGAGGCATTTGCAGGTTTAGACCTGTCCGGCAAGGCGCTGCTCGTGCGCACAGGCTGGTCAACGCGCTGGGGCGACGACGATTACTTCCGCTCCGGTCCATTTCTGACCGGCGAAGCATGCGCTCATCTCGTCCAGCAAGGCGTCGCGCTGGTGGGTATCGACTGCGCCAATATCGACAACACACAGGATCCAGAGCGCCCTGCCCACACGACACTGCTGGCTGCTGGTATTCCCATCGTCGAGCACCTGACCGCGCTGGATGGCCTGCCCACGAGCGGCTTTCGCTTCTTCGCTGTCCCACCCGCCATCGCCGGCGGGACCTCGTTCCCCGTCCGCGCCTTCGCCATATGGGAGTAGCAGGACTATTATCCTCGACTGGCGATCTCCGCCCATATCACCTTCATGTTCCTGACGCAGCGCGACGACCATTCTTGCATCTCTGGATCGAACGCCTGATCCGGGCGGAAGTACCACGTGTAGAACTCCTGCGCGGTCGCCGGAAAGCGGTCACCGTCCCAGGCGTCATCATAGATGTCCAGGAATCCGTCTGTAAGTTCACAGAACGCCGCCGCGACCATGCCGTATGCCACAGCAATCGTTCCGGGATGCCCAGCGGAGCGGTGCAGCCGCCATACATGGTCGTTTGGCAGGCACGCCTCGATCAGGTCTTTACGGCGTGCATAGGTCTCCTGTTTCTGAATATCTTCGCGTAGCATCTCGCGCCGGTCATCATCTAGTGAATCGATATATGCAAATGAGCCACTATCGATCTGAGGGACGTAAAACCAGGCATTACCTCGTTCGCCCCATATTGCCGAGGCTAAATAGTTGACCTCTTGAAACTCCTCCGCGTATCGCGCTCTCACCTGCGCGCGGATCACTGGCGCGCCAGGAATCTCCATGTTTCGGAAGTATTCTTGTAGTCGCCGTGTAGCCAGATCTGTGACCTCGCCGAACAACGGAACGCGAGACAAACGAGGATATGCGCTGATATCTGTGCTCATTCCTTCTCCTTTTGCTCACTACGACCGCATATCATTCTCTCTCTGCCTCGCCCCAGCGGTTGACTCTAGCCGCTCCCAATCAGCCTTCGTGAGCGCATATTCCACCTCGTCGCCATCCCAGACCGAATCCGTCGAGAGATGGTTGCTGGTCTCTGTGGTCAACTCATCCAGCGTCGGACGGTAGCGCCGCACGAGCCTCATACCGATCTTCTCCATCACCCGACGCGAGCCGGTGTTGTGCTCAAAGGTATTCGCGGTCACGCGCTGGACGCCCAGTTCAGTAAAGCCCTTGCGAATCAGCGCCTGTGCGCCCTCCGTCGCGTAGCCCCGCCCCCACGCCGAGCGACGCAGCCGGTAGCCAACCTCTGCCTCGTCGGGACGGCTCTCATCATGGGGTCGAAAGCTGAACCACCCGATGAACGCTCTCCTGGATTTCTCAATGGCCGTCCAGACGCCAAAACCGTCATAGCGCTCGTAGTAGCTCAGGAAGCGCTGCAGAATCTGCTGCTCGACCAGCTCGCGCGGCGTCGCGATGCCACCATTGAGATAGCGCATCACCTCGGGGTCGCTATCCAGCTCGACCAGATTCTCCACGTCGTCCCCGGTGAACTGGCGCAGGATCAATCGCTCCGTCTCCAGGAATATTTGCATAGCACTATCCTTCTCGTCGCATGCCATACGGGGGGCGCGGCAGACCGCGCCCCTATGAATACCCTATCTGACGACTTGAAGCGCCAGTTGAACATGCCACACGGCGCTCAGTGTACGCCCACATCCTTGCCTTCTGATAGCGCAAGGCTGACGCGGCCAGACGGCAGCGGTGATTCCAGCGCATCAACCGTATGCGCGACGATCACCTCGCGGGCGCGCGTGACGCTGCGCAGGTCGGCCTCCGATGCGCGCAACGCCTCCGCCAGTGACTCGCTATCAGTCGTCAGCGCCAGCTTCGGCAACTCCGCGCCGAGCGAGAGATTCGCCTCGCTTTTGTGACGGCGCACGGCGGTGGCGATCTCGACGATGACCTCTCCTGTTTCCTCGGCTTCCTCATCGAGCAGCGCCTCGTCTGACATTGGCCACGACGCGCGGTGAATCGTCGCGCTCCCTTCGCGCGCGGCGAAGAGGCCCGCGTAGATCTCGTCAGTCACGTGCGGCAGGAACGGTGCGAAGAGCTTGATCGTCGTCCAGCAGGACCGCGCCGAGCGTCCAGCGCGCCCCCTCGTGCGCCAGACCAGACGCCGTCGTAGAGCCGCGCCTTTGCCAGCTCCAGATAATTGTCGGCGAGGTCGCGCCAGAAGAACGCCTCGATCTCGCTCTTGGCCGCGGCGTAGTCGTACGCCTCGAAGAGCGCCGTCACTCGTGCGATCAGCCGCTGCGTCCGTGAGAGCAGCCAGCGATCCGTCGGCAGAAGCCTTATCTGGCGCCGCCGTGGGCAGTTCAGCCGACCAGAAACCGCTCGGCGAACTTCGCCACGTTCCACAGTTTCGTCACCAGTTTCGCGCCCGTCCTGAATCTTCTCCTCGCTGATGACCGAATCTTTGCCAAGACCGGTGCTTGCCGCCCAGTAGCGCACCGCATCGGCGGAATACTTCTCGATCATCTCCAGCGGCGCCATTGGGCGTCGGCCCGCCGCCACGGCTCTTGCTGATCTTGCCCATGCCCTCGCCGGCCAGCCCCCAGCCGGAGATCGCCACGTTCGTCCATGGCAGCGCGTCGAAGTGGTGCTAGCGACTTGAGAATCGTATAGAACGCCCAGGTGCGGATGATCTCGTGCGCCTGTGGCCGCAGCGTGAAGGGAAACACCTGCTGTACAGCGCCTGATCGTCGAAGTAGCTGCCCGACGATCTGTGGCGACATCGAGGAGGTCGCCCAGGTGTCCATCACGTCGCGTCTCCGGCGTGAAGCTCGTCCCGCCACACGTCGCATGGCGTCGTCGGCTGGCGCTCGGTTGGGTCCATCGGCAGCTCGTCCTCATTCGGCCAGCATCGTCTCGCCGCATGAGTCGCAGTACCACACCGGGAAAGGCACGCCGAAGTAGCGCTGGCGCGAGATGCACCAGTCCCAGCGCAGGTTCTCCACCCAGTTCGCGGTAGCGTGCCCCCATGTGCGCCGGACGCCAGGTGATGTGCTCGCCCGCCTCCAGCAGCTGCTCCTTGAAGTCGAGCGCGCGCACGAACCACTGCGTCGTCACGATGTACTCGACGGGCGTATCGCAGCGCTCGTGCACACGCACCGACTGCGCGATTGTCTGCGCTCCGAGCAGCATTCCCTGCCTGCTCCGAGGTCACTTCACGATCGCGGCGCGCGCCTCGCTGGTGGTCATGCCGGCATATGCTCCCGCCGTCTGCGGTCAGCCGCCCGTCGCGCCCGATGATGACCTTGAGCGGCAGATCGTACTCGCGCCACCACTCCACGTCCGTCGCGTCGCCGAAGGTGCAGCACATCACCGCGCCGGACCCCTTCGCCGGATCGGCCCGCTCCTCCGCCAGCATGCGGAACGCGCTCACCCAAGAGCGGTGTCGTGGCGCTCTGGCCGATCAGTTCCGAGTAGCGCAACATCGTCGGGATGGACGAAGATGGCGACGCACGCTGGCAGCAGCTCCGGGCGCGTCGTGGCGATGGGCAGCGTCGCGCCGTCCGCCAGCGCGAAGGCGAGCGTATAGAAGGTCGTCTCGCGTTCGAGGTCGTTCAACTCGGCCTGCGCGATGGCCGTCTGGCACTCCGGACACCAGATTGCTGGGGCCTCCTGCCGATAGGCCAGCCCCTTGCGATAGAGATCAAGAAACGACCATTGCGCTGTCCGTCGCGAGCGCTCGTCAATCGTGCGGTAAGTGTAGCGCCAGTCAATCGAGAGGCCGAGACGGCTCCAAAGCGCGCGGTAGTCGTGTTCGGCCTCCTCGCTCACCTCCAGGCACTGCTGGATGAACGCGGCACGCCCAATTTCTGGCGCGCGCACGCCGCGCGTCTTCTCGACGAGCCGCTCGGTGGGCAGCCCGTTGTCGTCGAAGCCCATCGGGTAGAAGACGTTGTAGCCACGCATCCTGGCGTAGCGCGCGAGGAAGTCGGTATGGCTGTACGAGTAGACGTGGCCGAGGTGCAGATGGCCTGACACCGTTGGCGGCGGCGTATCCATGGCGAAGCGCGGCGCATCACTCGCGTGGTCGTAGTGATACGCGCCGGACTCCTGCCAGTGCGCCTGGCGTTGCGGCTCGGCGCTCGCGGGATCGTAACGTTTGGCTAGGGTCATGGTGGGAATACCTCCTGGATCGCCGTTCCACGTGAAACCGTGGAGACAACTGGCGAAAACGGCGGACAACAAAAAACGCCACAGTTCGTCCAGCGCAGGGACGAAAGGGCGTTTTACGCGCGCTTCCGCGGTACCACCATGCTTCGCGGGAATATCGCTATCCCCACGCGCTCAGATCCCCAGCGGGCGACGACGTCTCGCACGCCGATTGGGGTCACGCTGTAGCGGGCGCGCCCGCGCCGCTCTAGTGTCCGCCACGTGGGATGCGGCGGAGTTCTGCGGCGAATACTCCAGAGCGACCTTCGGCGCGGTGCGGCTGTGGGAGCTTCCAGCCCAAGCGGCTCCCGTCTCTATCAGCTCGTCTGCCGGCGCCTACTCCTCCCGGAGAGGTAAATGAGCATATGTAGTTGTCGCCAGCAGTATGCGCAACAAGGCAGGTATCTGTCAAACGCCGTACAAGTTGATCTAATCCCTTCAGTGTAGGGGAAGACCAAAGATCAACCCATGAAGCCTAGGACAAAGAGCATTGAGATACCGATTTAGTGACGAACAATTCACCGATCCCATATTATCAGGTATTAGCCAAGCTGCCTTTAGTATCTGATGAGGCAGTCGAGTATGAAGAGTTCAGCATCTGTTCGGCCAGACGTGTTGCAAACGGTCGCATCAATAGCCGTCTTGCTTTTGATGCTCGTAGTTATCGGAGGACTCTTATGGGTGATCATGTTTGTCCTGATATCTCTGCCGGCTACTGTAGCCGCAGCTATCGTGGCTGGCTCTGCAACGATACTTGTCTCCGTGTTCTCCTTGATCTTCTCCAAGCGAATGGACAGAACGCGAGAGATTGAGCAAGAGCATCGCAAGCAGAAGGCCCCAATTTATGAAGAGTTCTTGTCGTTTCTCTTCAAGCTATTTAACAGCAATAGGGGCGGCGAGTCCACTATGTCGCTTGACGCCATGAAAGAGTATTTCGGTTCGTTTTTTCAGCAACTGATTGTCTGGGGGTCCGATGACGTCCTAAAGCAATTTGAAGCCTTTAGGCAGGCGGCAACTAGCGTCGCGGAACATTCAAAGATGCCCACTGAAGATATAGACCAAGGGCAAAAACAGCAGCTACTCCAAGCTCAAATCAAGTCAATGCAAGAGTTTGAAAAGCTACTCTACGCTATTCGTGCGGATTTGGGTCATAAGAACCAAAACATGAGGGTGGGCAACCTACTATCAGTCTTTGTAACGGATGCAAGGACATACTTGCGGCGGGATTAGAAGGTTTCCTAATTCAATTAGACGAAGCATGCTGCTGGACAGGCCGCCGGGCGGCTGCTACGATGAAAGATAACGATACCCGCAAACGTCTCATTGCACGCGCTCTCACCACACACGCCACACCATCTCCGCACAGAAGGACAACGCCCGCCATGCCTGCCACCTCTGCCAACGGCGCCATGCCGGCGCCAGACAAAGCGCTCGCCTACGTCGAATCCCACCGCGACGCCTTCCTCGAAGACCTCAAGGCGCTGCTGCGCATCCCCAGCATCAGCACGCTGCACGAGCACCACGACGACATGCGCCGCGCCGCGCAGTTCGTCGCCGACCAGCTCAGCGCTATCGGCATCAAGAAAGTCCGGCTCATCCAGCCACTGAAAGACGGGCACCCGCTCGTCTACGGCGAGTGGCTCGAAGCGAAAGACAAGCCGACCATTCTCCTCTACGGCCACTACGACGTGCAGCCGGTGGACCCCATCGAGTTGTGGAAGAGTCCACCTTTCGAGCCGGAGGTGCGCAACGGCAACCTCTATGCGCGCGGCGCGGTGGACGACAAGGGGCAGATGCTCGCGCTGGTCAAGGCGCTGGAGTCGCTCATGCGCGCCGACGGAACGCTGCCAGTCAACATCAAAATCCTGTTCGAGGGCGAGGAAGAGGCTGGCGGCGCGTCCATTGAGAAGTATGTGCGTGAGCATCCCGAGGAGCTGGCCTGCGATGCCGTTCTCGTCGCCGATACCGGCATGCCCGCCCCTGGCATCCCCGCGATCATCTACAGCCTGCGCGGCATCCTCTACACCGAGATCGTCGCCAAGGGCGCGAAACGCGACCTGCACTCTGGCGTCTTCGGCGGCATCGCCCCCAATCCGCTGCACGCGCTCGCGCTCGTCCTCGCTGGACTCAAAGGCGCAGACGGCAAGATCAAGATTCCCGGTCTCTATCGCAAGGTGAAGCGCATCTCTGAGGAAGAGCAGGCGCTCTGGGCGCGCAATCCGGTGGACGAGTCGGAACTACTCAAGAAGGAGATGGGCATCGACTCGCTCCCCGGCGAGCAGGACTATCCGCCGCTGGTGCGCATGTGGGGGCGCCCGACGCTGGAGGTTCATGGCTTCGTCGGCGGTTTCACCGGCGAGGGCGCGAAGACCGTTATCCCTGCCGTGGGCAGTGTCAAGGTCAGCCTGCGTCTGCCACCGGAGATTAAACCAGCCGAGGCGCTCGCTCTACTCAAGAAGCGTGTCGCGGCGCTCTGCCCTGAAGGCGTCACGATGACGGTCGAGGAGGTCCACGGTGGCTCAGGTGTGCTCATCCCGCTGGACAACGTCTACATGCGCGTGGCCGAGCGCGCGCTGGAGCAGGAGTGGGGCAAACCCGTCGTCTTCATGCGCGAGGGCGGCTCGATCCCGGTCGGCGCGCTCTTCGACAGCGAGCTACGCGCGCCGGTGATCTTCATGGGCACGGGTCTGCCCGACGACAACATCCACGCGCCCAACGAGAAGTACAATGTCAGTCACTATTACCACCTGATGCGCCAGGCGATCCGCTTCCTGCATATCGCGGGCAACGACCCCGCCGTCGCCTCGCGTCCACGTGCGCGCAAACCTGCCGCCAGGACGCCACGCCGCGCCAAAGCGACCGCCAGCGCCGGAAAGGCGAAACGATGATCACCATCAAAGGTATCTATCCGCCGATCCCGACTTTCTTCGACGAGAACGAAGACCTCGACCTGGCGACGCTGCGTGAGCATCTGACGCGGCTCAAGGCGGCGGGCATCACCGGCTTCGTCGCGCTCGGCTCGAATGGTGAGGCAGTCCATCTGGACCGCGACGAGCGCCGAGCGGTTATCGAGACCACACGCGAGATGGCAGGTCCAAAGGGCCAGGTGCTGGCTGGCGCGGGAACCGATTCGACAAGTGGTACCATCGCGCTCTGCCAGCTCGCATCGGACGCTGGCGCGGACATCGCGCTCGTCCTGCCGCCACACCACTACCGTTCGCGCATGGACGCTGCATCGTTACGCGCGCATTACCTCGCCGTCGCCGAGGCCAGCCCGATTCCGGTGATGATCTACAACATGCCGGGCAACACGGCGGGACTCGACCTTGACGCCGAGACGGTCATCACGCTCTCGGCGCACCCCAACATCATCGGCATGAAAGATAGCTCCGGCAATGTGGCGAAGCTGGCCGAGGTCGTCGCCAGCGCGCGATCCGACTTCGTGACGCTGGCGGGCAGCGCGGGCTTCCTGCTACCGGCGCTCGTGGTCGGCGCACGCGGCGCCATCGCGGCGCTGGCGAACATCGCTCCTCGCGAGTGTCTGGAGTTAGTCTCGCTCTATGAGGCGGGCAAGATGGACGAGGCGCGGACGTTGCAGGCGCGACTCGTGCCAGTGAATACGGCGGTGACATCAGGCTACGGCGTACCAGGGCTCAAGGCAGCGCTGGAGTTCGTCGCCCACTACGGCGGGACGCCCCGCCGTCCCCTAGCGCCACTGGGCCAGGGCGAGCGCGTCAAACTGCGGTCGCTGCTCGCCGAGGCCGATCTGCTGCGTGGCATGCGCCCGGCTACGCTCCCCAGTTCCACGTGAAACACGCCGCGCTGCTCAGCGCCCCTGCTTATCCGGTTTCGGGACACTGATCTGCGGATAGGGCGCGCGACCACGCCACGGCGCGTTTGGATCGTAGAGCAGCCGCGACCAGTGCCGCGCCGCCAGGCTGCGCGCAGCCTCAGGATCAGCCTGCGCGTCGGCAAGCTCGTTGCGCATCAGCCCACCCTCGAAGAAGAGCAGCTGATCGTCGCGGAAGGGTGTCCCCTCCGGCGCCACGAGACTAGGAGTTGAGAGCTCGCCCTCCTGCGTCCAGGTCTCCGTCGGAACGAGCGCCTCTGCGGCGTCGGATGTGGACTCGCTCGTGGCGTCCCCCATCGGTGTATTCTCAGATTCAGCCATGTGATCGTTCTCCCAGTTCAGGCGGTATACACACGTCGGTGGAATGTCGTGTCTCTATTGTATGCGCGCCTACCGCTTTGCGAAAGAGTCCCGGCGCTACGGCGCGAGTAGCGCAACCGCCCACTCGAAGAGTATCCGCACAGCCTCTGCATGGCTGCGACTGAACTCGTGGCCGTCGCCTTCGCAGAGAATGAGGCGCTTTGGCTCGCTCGCCTCCTCATAGAGATAGCGCGAACACCAATCGGGCAGGACCTGATCTGCCGTTCCATGTAACAGGAGCAAACTGCGTGGCGCGAGACGGCGCACAGCGGCTGTCCCGGCGGTCTGGCTCGCCAGCGTCGCCACACCCAGGACATCGCTGTGCGCCACGCCGGAGCTAATCACCACCGCGCCGCCGAATGACCACCCGACCAGCGCGAATCGCATGACGCCTCTGTGCCGCAACTCATCCAGTCCAGCGTCGAGGTCGTAGACGCATTCATTCATATTTTCCGGCTTGCGATAGTCCAGCCGTAGCGCCGCGATCTCCGCCGCCTGAAGCTGTCCGGCCAGCGCAGGATACGCGCCTGACGGTCCCGCCACGCCGCCGAGAGCGCCACTGACCATCACAACCGCGCTCGTCCCGCCCTCAGCGGGATGATAGAGACCTGTCACTTTGCCATGTGGTGTCATGATGTCAAGCCGCATCGCGTTCTGCACAGCGCTCTCTCATTCTCCCAGCGCAGCTACTGTGCGCATGTTTGATTATAGACAGCCGACCGAGGTCGCGGTATGCTGAACTGAGCTTGACGCTCGCACGCCTTGAGTTGGAATTATCCCCTCTGATCGTCTCCTCTGCGGCGTCGCTCTGCGCGGTCTGTTCGCGCAACAAGGGGGTCCCATGGCGAACCCTGCGCATCCCACCAATCCTACTACTCCTGGCGCGCTCCTCTGCCCGAACTGCCGTTCTCCATATGCTCCCGGCGCGACCTACTGCGCCGTCTGTGGCGAGCCGCTCAATCCCACCCTCATCGGCGAGCTGCGCTATCTGTATGATGCGCTCCTCACGCTCGACAAGCGCATCGCCGCAAGCGAAGGCGCACGCACGCTCACTCAGCTCCGCGACGAGCTGCGCCCGCAGTATCTTGCCGACCAGGCCGCCGCGACCAGCCCCGGCGCGACGCCCACCCCAGAGAAGGTCATCGAGCTACGCTTCCTCTACCGCCTCATCCTCGACCTCGACGCACGCGTGAGGCAGGGGCAGGGCGACAAGACCGTCCAAGAGCTGCGCGACGAGATCTCCACGCGCTATCTAGCCGAGCGACGCGGCCCTGTAGCGAATCCGGCCGCCGCAGGGCAAACCGGGCAGGCCGCGCCTCCCAGCTTCACACCTTATCCCTATGGGCCACCGCCTGCTACCGTTCCCCTCCAGCCGCCTGCGCCTCCGGCGCGCGCATTCTCGTTCGGCGAATTTCTTGCCGACCAAGCGATCGCGGTGATGGCCTATCTCGGCGGCTTCCTGATGCTCGTCGCGGCCCTGACGTTCGAGATCGGCGCGTTCGCGCCTGAAGGACTGACCAACGGCGTCAAGCTCGCCGTCCTCATCGTCATCCATCTGCTCTTCGCCGTTCTCGGTTTCTTCTTCCGTCGCACGGAGCGGCTGCGCACCGTTGGCGGCGCCTATCTCTTCGTCTTTGCGCTGATGGTGCCGCTCGTCGCGCTAGCGGCCTACTACTTCCTGCTCGAAGGAACGATCTCGGCGACCGGCATGCTCACTCTCTCGGCGCTCTATGCCGCGCTGGTCTACCTCTTCCTCGCCTGGCGCGTCAAGTTCGTCGCCTACGCCTACATGGGCTGGGTCGCCTTTGCCATCGGCATGCTCGCCCTGCCAGACTGGCTGAGTATCCCCGATGACTGGTCGTACTCACGCCTGGTCGTCGTCGCGCTGCTGATGCTCCTGCCGACCTGGGGTAAGGGATATGCGCCGTTCGAGGCGATCGCACAGCCTGGGCGTCTCCTCGGCGGAATCACCACTGCCCTCGCGGTCGCCGCCTCGCTCGGCCTCGGGCTGACGAGCCTCGTCTACTCACTCTCTCCAAGTCTCCAGAACAGTGCGCCTTCAACGCGGATTCTGGTAAACGCAAGTTCGCTACTGCTCCTTGCCCTCGTCTGGAGCGCCACGATGCGCCAGATCGAACCGCGACAAATCGCTGGCGTGGATCTGGCCGATGCCGGTGTGGCGGCGGCGATCGCCTATCTCGCATTCAGCATAGGCGTCGCATCCTCGCTCGACCGTCTCAGCTTCGCGTGGCTGCTCAATGGCGTGGCGATCCTCGAGGCGCTCGGCGCGCTCGCGCTCGGACGCCTCCAGCCCGCGCGCACGGGACTGCGACGCGGTGTTTATGGTGTGGCGCAGGCGCTGGCGACCATTGCGGCGCTAGCGGTGGTAGCCGATCCCGCGCCGAACTGGCCGCTTATCATCGCCGTAGCGACGGCGCTCGCCATCACGCTGTTGACGGCGTTCCGCGAGAACGCGCCCTGGTGGCTGGTCGTCAGCGGCATCTATCTGCTCTGGCTCTACGCCGCGCTGCTCGCTGCGTTCGTCACGCCCGATGTGCAAGGCGCGCTCGCGACTGTCCTGCCCGAACTGGGGTTACTCTCATCCCAGTATGCGCTGCTGACGCTTGCCGTCGCTATCGCTGGCCTCGCGCTGACCTGGATCGCTTCTCTGCGCAGATACGCCGCGCCCATCCTGCTTGTCGCGTTCCTCTATGCCCTCATCACCGCGCCGCTTGTCCTGCTCAACGGGCGGGTGAATGGCTTTGTCGTAGAACCCAGCGCCGTCTATCAGACCATCATCCTGGCGCTCTTCACCGCGCTCGCCCTCCTCGCGGGACACCGCGTCGGCGCAGGGCGGCCAGCCAGCGCAGGTCAGCGCGCCAACACTGCGGCAGTTGCGAATCTCTTCGCGGCGCCTTTTGGATTGCTCCTGCCAATTCCTGCGCTCATCCACGCCGACAGCGGCTTGACCGCCAGCGTCATGGCGGTGAGCGTCGCCATCATCGCCCTCGCCATCCGGCGGTTCCTGGGACGAACCTGGGCCATCACGCCATACGGTATCGCTCTGTGGACCACGCTGCTGGCGATCCCACAGGCGAGATCGAGCGAGGCCGACTTCGGTCTGTATGCGCAGATCGGCGTCTCGCTGCCGGTCGCGCTCCTGCTGGTGATCGCGGCGCTGGCGACGGTCGCGGCGCTCTGGGAGGACGTCCCAGCGGCGATGATCGCTCCGGCGGCGATCGCGTGGCTGGCGCTCTTCGGGCGCATCGATCCGCTGTCCGCGCTCATCGTCGCGCTGGCGATCTTCGCGGTGGGAGCCGCGCTCTATCAGTTCCGTGGGCGCGGCTGGGATATTCCCTGGCTCGTCGCGGGCGCGCTCGGCTCGTTCGGGCCGCTCAACCAGATCCGCTTTTCCGATCCCGGTGGACCCTACTATCAGGTAACCGCGCTGCTCGTCTTTGGTCTGGCGGTCTACCTGCTCGCGTTGCAGCGGCGTGCCTCGGCTCCCTACCGCGCGACACTGGAGCCGCTGGCCGCGCTCTATGGCGTCCTCGCCGCGCTCGCCTTCCCACGCGAGGATGGCTATATTCCCATCGTCGTCTACGCCTGTGTGATGGGCCTGCTCGCGGCGGCGCTGCGATTGCGGCTCTCGCGTAGCTGGGCGCTCCCGCTCTACGGTGTCGCGGTCTTCACCTCGGCGATCTCCTTCGCGTGGCTCCCTGGGTACGACGCGAACCTCATCGCCGCGATCTTCCTCATCTACGCCGCAGTCTCGGTCGCGCCGGTCATCGCGGAGCGCAACCCTGTCGTCGGCGTCGTCCCCGCGCTCTACGCCTCTGGCGCGATCATCGTGCAATCCGACGCGCGGCTGCTCCTGCCTATCGCGGTCGGGCTAACGCTCGTCGGCGTGGCCATGAGCCGCTGGCTCGGACGCGCCTGGGCCGCGCCCTGGTACACGGCGGCGCTGATCGCCAGTGTCGCGACGGCGATTCGTGGCGCCTCGTATCCCGAGTTCAACTACCTCGCCCTGCTGGCGCTGGCGCTCGTCGCCTACGCCGTGGCGCTCGTCGAACGCTCCGCCTGGCTCACGCCGCTGGCCACGCTCTATGGGATCTGGGCAATCTTCGTCGTGCCTGGTCCTGACCAATTCCTCTCGACGGCGGCGATCGCCTTCGGCGCGATTTTGCTCGGCGCGCTCTTTAACCTGCTGGCGCGCTGGTCGCGTCTGAACGCCGTCTTCGGCGAGGCGCAGGGCATCGCGGGACGGCTACGCTGGACCGCCGTCTGGTACGGCATTGCCATCGTCGCCAGCCTCTCGCTCCCCTTCCGCAGCGGCGCGTATAGCGACATCTTCTACATCGCGCTCTTCGCTCTAGCCGTCGAGATCTACATCGTCGCGCTGTTCGTTGAGCGCGCGCCGCTGCTGACCGCCGCCGCCGTCCTCTATGGCTGGTGGGGCGCGCTCGTCCTCCCAGACGTGAACCGGCTGGAGGCGACGGTCGCACTGGCATGTGGCGTGGCGCTGATCGGCGGAGTTGTGCGCCTCGTCGCCGGTCGCCAGTGGGCGATCTCGCTCTACGTCCTCGGCGTGTTGATCTCGCTCGTTTCGCTGACGCGCATCATCCCCTACGACGCCAACACGATGGAGGTCGTGCTCCTGATCTACACGGCGGTGGCGGCCGTCATCGCGCTGATCGAGCGCCAGCCACTGGCGGGCATCGCCCCGGCGATCTACGCCTCTGGCGTCACGCTCATCCAGACCGATCCGCACCTGCTGCTGCCCGTCGCGGTGGGGCTGGGCGTCGTGGCGATGCTGCTGGGACGGCGCTTCGGCATCCGCTGGTCGCTGCCGTGGTACATCGTGACGGCGACGGCGAGCCTGGCGACCGTGATCCGTGGCGCCTCGCAGCCTGACTTCGAGTATCTCGCCCTGATCGCGCTCACGCTGCTGGCCTATGCCACCGTCGCGGCGGAGGCGCTGCCAGAGTTGCTGGCGCTGCCGTTCGCACTGGGTGTGGCGGCGTTGATCGTCACCGAGACGCATTTCCATCTGGAATCCTGGCAGATCGTCCTCAGCCTCTCCGCGCTGGCATATCTCTACTACGCCGGGCAGGGCTTCTGGCGCGCCATCCCCTGGCTTGGGTCGATACCGCCACGGCAATACGGCGATCAGCCCGCTGACATCCGCGTGATCGGCGTCGGCTGGCATCGCGGCGGCGGACTGGTCACGGCGATCCTGGCCGCGCTGGGCGCGATGACGCTTCGTGGGAGCTTCACCCCGAACGAGACGCTGACGCTGGCGGCGGGCGTCTCTGTCCTTGCGGTCGCCGGTCTCCTCGCGCTGCTCTCCATTCAGGCCAACCAGCGCGGGCTACTCTACCTCGCCGGGCTGGTGGCGACGCTCGCCTTCAGTTGGGGCGCGCGCTGGAACGATCTGGATAATCCGCAGGCATATACGCTGCTCCCCGCGAGCTACCTGCTGCTGGTCGGCGCGCTACTCCCAGCAGACAAAACGTTGCGTGGCTCGGCGTACTGGGCGGCGTGGGCCTCGATTCTTGGCTCCTTTATCCTGCTGCTGCCGACGTTCGTCCAGTCCTTCACCGACGAGAACGACACACTGTACCTGCTCATCCTCGTCGCCGAGGCCGTCGTCGTCGTGGCGGTAGGCCTAGGGACTCGCGCGCGGTCGCTGCTCCTGATCGGCGCGGGCTTCATCGGCGTCGCGGCCATCCGTGGCGCGGTGATCGCCGTGACGAACGACGTGCCGATCTTCGTCGACTTCGCGGCGCTGGCGCTGCTATTGATTGGCGGAGCGACATGGCTGAGCCTGGCAGTGCGGCGGCGACCCGAGACGAGCGCGCCTACATCGTAACCATCGCGCAGGACATCAGAGACGCTGTGTGGCGCAGATGCGGGCGATTCGTCTGCATCTAAGGGAGTCATTGCCTATCCCCCTGAATCGCGCCACAGTGATGTCGTACGATACGTGAATAGGCGTCTGGCTGGGCAGAGAGCCATTGACCAGGCCATCTTCAACACGAGGGACATCTTGATCAGCGCGCTCAGGGATCGAGCGTGGCGCGGAAAGGACATCACTCATGGGAATCGTGCGCTGGATTGGACGCGGCCTGGCGCTGGGCGGAGCGGTCGCGGCTGGTGGCGCGCTCTTCGTCACGGCGCGGCACGTGCTGACAACGCCGCAGCCGCTGCGCAGCGGGCTTGACGGCAACGCGAAGGTGGATCGCAAGCACGGCGGCGACCTCTACTACACCGTCGCCGGACCTGAGGATGCGCTCCCGGTCGTCCTCGCGCACGACTTCTACTCTGGCGCGTCGAGCTATGAGTATCGCAGCGTCTTCTCGCGTCTCGTGCAACGCTACCGTGTCTATGCGCCAGACTGGCTCGGCTTTGGTATGTCCGAGCGTCCACCGCTGGCGTTCACCGGCGAGTTCTACGCCACGGCGCTGGCGGGCTTCCTGCGCGATGTCGTCCAGCGCCCAGCTATCGTGATCGCGCATGGGCGCGCGGCGAATGTGTCGGCGCGCGCCGCCTCCGACGAGCCGGACCTCTTCGAGCGGCTGGCGCTCGTCTCGCCGGAGATTGACGCCGGCATGCGCCTCGACCCGACCGCCTGGCAGACTGCCGTACGCACGGCCCAGCGCGCCTCCCTCGGCATGCTTCCCTACGCGCTGCTCTCGACGCGCCCACTCCTGCGGCGGATGGCGCTGAACCGCGCGGATGGCGCAGCCAGCGAGGACGCGCTCGACCACCAGTACGCCAGCGCACACCAGTTCGGCGGCCAGTATGCGCTGCTCGCCCTGATGACCGGCGAGCTTGACCTGCCGATCCAGAACGAGCTACCCCTGGTTCAGCCACCACTCCTGCTGCTCGCGGGCGAGCGCGACCCACGCCGTCCGCGCGATGCGATGGAAGATCTGGCGATCCTCAACCCTTACGCCGAGCTGGAGATCATCCCGGCGGCGGGAGCCTCGGTCTTCGAGGATCAGCCGTTGCGCTTCCTGGCTGCCTTCAACGCCTGGGTCGAACGCCCGACGATACGCCAGCGCGCAACGGCGACGCAGCTTACCCCCACTGAGGCGCGCGCCGCCCAACAGGGCGCAAACGATGGGCCAGCGGTCCCGCCGAAGCCCGAGGTTCCCGACCTGCCGGAGGAACCGGAAGTCCCCGAGGTTCCTGAACTCCCACAGGTTCCGGCGATTCCTGAGACGCCCGAAGAGCCAGTGATCCCCGAGATCGAGGTTCCCGACCTGCCGGAGGAACCGGAAGTCCCCGAGGTTCCTGAACTCCCACAGGTTCCGGCGATTCCTGAGACGCCCGAAGAGCCAGTGATCCCCGAGATCGAGCCGGAGATCAGCCCTGAGCCACCGACGCCGCCAGAGGTCGCGCCAGAGCCAACACCGGAGCCCGGACCGGATGCGACGGAGACCTCAACCGAGATGGCGCCGCGCAAACGCTCAACGAGCGCAAAGCCAACCACTACCGCGAAGAGCACAGGCCAATCGGCGAGCGCGCCAGACGAGGCGAAGCCAGCGACGCGCAAGCGTTCGACCACTACCAGCGCGACGAAGGCGCTGGTCGCCGCTGAGAATGAACAGGCGACCAGCAAGAAGAGCAGCGGCAAGTCTTCAAGCGGCAAGTCTTCAAGCGCCAAATCACCAAGCAGCGCGAAGAAGACCACTCCACCGGAAGAGGCATAGGCCGGAGTTGGGATACGGCGCGTTCGATGCGCGTGCGAGGAGATTTTGTGGCATGGGAACTCCCGAGATGTTCGCGCAGTTCCCTGCCCTCGAGACGCCGCGTCTCACGCTCAGGCAGATCGTCCCAGGCGACGCGGAAGCGCTCTTCGCCATGTTTTCTGATCCTGCTGTCATGGAGTTCTATGGCGACCCTCCACATCGCTCGCTAGAGGACTCACGCGATCTGATTCAGCGCCAGCAGTGGTATGCGCGCCATGAAGGTATTCGCTGGGGCGTCACGCTCAAGGGTGAGAATATCGTCATCGGCTCCTGTGGCTTCTTCCTCTTCGACGAGGAGTTCCGACGCGCCGAGATGGGCTTCGAACTGGCGCGGGCCTACTGGCGGCAGGGGATCATGCGCGAGGCGCTCGGCGCAATCATCACCTATGCGTTCGCCAACACAGAGCTCCATCGCATCGAGGCGGTGGTCAACGGCGCGAATGACCCTCGAAGGCGCTCCTGCTCGCCCTCGGCTTCACACTCGAAGGCACGCTGCGCCAGCGCTTCTACTTCGCCGACCGCTACTGGGATGATGTGTACTACGGCCTGCTGAAAGACGAGTGGCGCGTCTGAGCGCGCTCTGGCATCGCGCCACCTTGGCGCTTTCTTGAACGGCGATGCTACGATGTGATACACGTTTGCCGCCGGTTGGCGAGCGACGTGACCATGGACGCGCCTCCCGCGTCGGAAGTAGAGAAGGGTTTGGCAGGACGCCGGCCCACTCTCCCCACGACACAGGCGCAAGACGCCCTGATGAGGCATCCATGATCACTGTCATCCTGTTCATGCTGCTGGGATGGTTTGGCTGCACACTGGTCATGACGATCTATGCGAGTCGCGCGACGAAGCCCGTCGCCTAAGCCAGCGATCCAGTCTCCCAAGCCTACAGCGTGATCAGTTCGCCGGCGCTTCCTCTGCCCCCGCAGGGTGAATGTGACCGGCGAACTGTTGTTTCACGGGAAACAAGGAGACCTCCGCGATGCGACCGCTCATCGGCATCACCTGTCAGCCCTCGCCCAAAGGCGGAACGATGCGTCCAATGTACGGGCTGGGACAATCCTACGTCCATGCGGTCGAACTGGCCGGTGGTATTCCGCTGCTCATCCCGCCGATGGGCGACGACACGAGCCTGCGCGCCATCACGGAACGGCTCGATGGCATCCTGCTCTCCGGCGGTGGCGATGTTGATCCGGCGCGCTACGGAGAGGAGCCGATTCCGCAACTGGGACTGGTTGAGCCGGAGCGCGACGAACTAGAGCTGGCGCTGGCGCGCATCGCCATTGACGATGATCAGCCGCTGTTCGGCATCTGTCGCGGTATGCAGGCGCTCAACGTGGCTCAGGGCGGTACGCTGTATCAGGATATCGGCGCGCAGCAGCCCAAGGCGATCAAGCATGACTACCACAGCTACGACGGGCCACGCGACCTGCGTGCGCACAGGATCACCGTCGCGGAAGGGTCGCCGCTGGCGAAGATCGTCGGCGAGCAGGGCTACGCCGTCAACAGCTTCCATCATCAGGCAGTGAAAGAGCCAGGCAAGGATGTCAAGATCATCGGCTGGGCCGAGGATGGGCTGGCCGAGGCGATGATGGTGAAGGATCATCCCTTCGCGCTGGCGGTGCAATATCATCCCGAAGAGCTGGTGGATAGCGATCCAGCGGCGCTCGCGCTCTTCCAGGCGTTCGTGCGCGCCTGCGCCGAGCGAATGGCGGCGCGAACTGGCAAGTAATCTCCTGGCGCCTGTAACCCTCTAGCGTTCTTCCCTTGCGAACGGCTTACCCGTCTGCGGATAGCCACTTCCTGCCCAATTTGTGTTCAGGCGGCCTGTATACCTTGCGTAGAGTATCCGTCGCTCGGTATGCTACGGATGCGCAAGCGCGGCGTATGGGTCGCGTGATGGCGCGCCGCAAGAAAGCGCAGGTCGCCGTGACGGTCTCTCCCTGCATCCTCTCCGTCGGAGCCGCCAGGCCACCTTACCTCTGGCAGCAGGACACCCTGGCGCGTATAGCGAAAGAGAACCTGCTCGGACCGGACTGGGAAGACGACGCGGCTCGCGCTGAGGACGCTCGGCGCATCGAGCGCCTCTTCTTCTCCAGCCGTGTGCGCCAGCGCCATAGCGTCGTGGACTATGAGACCTACTACGCCCAGCCACGTAGCACCGGCGAGCGCATGGCCGAGTACGCGCGGCTCGCCTACCCATTAGCGCGCGAGGCGGTAGAGAAGACACTGGCCGAGTATGACCGGCTCGCACAGAGCGTCACCGACTTCGTTGTCGTCTCCTGCACCGGCTACGCCGCCCCTGGGCTGGATATTACCCTCGCCCGCGACCTCAATATGCCGCGCGATGTGCGCCGTGTAGTCATTGGCCACATGGGCTGCTACGGCGCGATGGTCGGTCTGCGCCAGGCGCTCAGTTCGCTGCGCGCGTATCCCGGCTCGACGATGCTGATGCTCAGCGTCGAGCTATGTAGCCTCCACTTCACGCCGACGCTCGATCCCGAGGCGCTGACCGGTTTCGCGCTCTTCGCTGACGGCGCGGCGAGTGTCCTGCTCACCTCGGCGGAGGAGGCGTCAGGGCCACGGCTCGTGGAAGCCTACTGTGCGGCGGACTTTGGCGCGGCGAACCAGATGAGTTGGACGATCACCGACGCAGGGTTCTTCATGGGCCTCTCGCCCCGCGTTCCGGTGACACTGCGCCGCAATATCGCCGGTGTGATGGACAACCTCTTGACTCCACATGGCCTCGCAGTACCTGACATCACCCACTGGCTCGTGCATCCCGGCGGGCCGAGCATCGTCGAGGCCGTGCAACAGAAGCTGGAGTTGAGCGACGAGCAGGTAGCGCTCTCGTGGGAGATCCTCGCCGAGCACGGCAACTGTTCCTCCACGACCGTCCTGTTGATGCTGGAACGCCTGCTGCGCGAGGGACGAGCCAAACCCGGCGAGTGGGGCGTGATGATGGCCTTCGGCCCAGGGCTGACGCTGGAGACCTGCCTCCTTCAGTTCTAATCCGGCGATCAGTCCTCGCCCTCATCGTCGTTGAGGAACATGCGCAGGAAATAGGGCGCGCTATCGGCGTACTCCCAGGCGCGGTCCGGCCCTGTCGCGCGTACCCATGTCCGCCAGGTCAGCGCGCGTTGCAGCTTCGCCAACCGCAGCGCCAGTGGCAGAGCGCGTTCGAGTTGTTCGCCAGAGACGAGCGCGCGCCACGGCTCCAGATAGGCGTCGCGCATGCGCCCAACGCCGCGTCGTCGTACTCCAGCACGTACCGCGCCCAGCGCAGCGGAATGAAGAGCGAGCAAAGCGGCATGGTGATGGCGCAGTCGGACCAGTCGAAGAAATTGTAGTTCCCATCAGGACCGAGCAACGCATTGCCGGGACCGAAATCGTCATGATGGAGTCCAGCGGGGAGACCGCATTCCGCTAGTTCCGCGCAGAGCGCCTCCACCTCTGGCAGAAAAGCCTGCGTCCGCTTCCAATCCTCCTCGCTCAGTCCACCTGGGCGACCCACCAGCAGCGTCTCACGATCCGCCGCGATCTCCTGATAGAGCTGTGGCAGGCGCGCTAGCCTGCGGTCGGGAACGCCGAGCGCGATCAGCCGGTCCGCCTCGCCAGCGGACTCGATCTGCATCTGCGCGAACTGCGCCAGCAGCCGCTCCCAGTGAACAATCCCGTCTTCGCCATGAACGAGGTCGCGCACAACCTGCCCGCCATGCGCGGTGAGCAGCCAGCCGCGCGCCGAGTCGATCGCAACCGTGGGCGGCAGATGCGCTGGCCACCGCCACGCCAGCGCCTCGGTCAGCAGCGCTTCGAAGGCGAAAGATGGCTCGACGGCCTTGAAATAGAGCGGCCCGCGATCAGTCGGCGCGGTCAACATGCATGACCACAGACGCGCGTGCGCCTGCTCGACCGGTCCGGTAAGTGTATATCCCGCTGCATCCACGCGCTCGCGCAGCCACGCCTCGGCCTCCGCGAACCATCCAGGTCGCTCCCACGGGGCGTGTTGTGGTGGAACCGTCTCGACCTCCGCCTCGGCGAGCCAGGCGTCGAGGATGGGACGTCGCGCTGAATTCGCCAGTGACATCGTATGCAGTTCAGCGCGATTCACCCAGCGCGCATCAGCAGGCGGCGTCCAGTCTGGCGAGCGAACCTCCAGCGCGTAGATCTGCTCACGCGCCTCCGGCTCGAAGCGCGCACGATCGTAGACGCAGCGCAGAACGATGGTCTCGACACCTAATTGTTCGCGTATCGCCTGAATAATCGCGGGCGGCTCCGTCGCATCAAAGCCAGGCAACGTCCAGCCATCGCCGCTGGCGAGCAGCAATAGTCTTGGCTCGCGTGGATGCGCAATGATCGCCTCATTGTAGCATGGCGCCTCAACCTCATCGCCCATCTGATCTCCCGCCTCGCGCTCATAATCTCAAATACGCTCGATCAGTATGCGCATGGTTGAGTGGGCGCGAACGCCAGATTTCTACAAAGAAAACGCCACCCGCGCCGGAGCAGAGGATGGCGTTTCGCTGGGGTGGCGTCCTGGTGGACGCAGCGCTTATCTATGGCGTAGAGCTTGCAGGGGCATACGGACCAGCAGGGCCGTGACTCTGCTGGTGGAAGGGTACGGTGAACTGGAAGCGCCATGGCCCACTGAGAATCTCGCGTTCATGATCCGTCGCGCGGAACAGCCATAGCTCCCCAGCCTCGAAGCGAAGATTCAGTGATGAGGCGCCTGCTGGAGGCTGGAAAGGGCCGAGGTCTATCAGGCAATGCTCCGCGCCATCGCGATGAAAGAGCGGGTCGCGCCAAAGCGGCTCGCACACATAATTGGAGACCGTGCCCATACCGTGCGCTTCATTCCCGGCGGCGTCGGTTATCTCCATGCGGTTGGCGATCACGTTGCTGTAGCGGCTCGCCATGTCATACGGCATGGTGAAGGTGAAGATGATAATGGTGTCATCGGGATCGGCGTAGGCCCTGTCAATGCTCACCGTGACCCCATCAATCGTCTGGCGCTGCCCAATCGTCGTAAAGAGCTGCTCGTTGATGAGGACTTGCGTCTTCGGTCCGCCGAAAATATCGCCCCAGTAGACCACGCCCGCGCCAGCCAGCGCGACCACAAGCGCCATCATGGCCGCCGCAACCAGCATGCCGCGACTCACACCTGCAAGTGAACCTATGCGCCGCTTGTGGCTCACAACTGCGCCACTCGCTGCCAGGCGCGGCGCAACCGCCGCCCACGCCGCGTCAGTGTCTACCATCTCACCGGCGCGGGCATGTAAGGTCGCACGCAGCGCCATCTCATCGCGCGACTCCTCGCGCTCTGCCATATCTCTTCGCATGGATATCCTCTCCTCTAAAGCAAAACGCAGTCGTTGCCTATCGTTCCGGTGTATGCGCTGGCTCGTGCGCTCGCGCATTCTGTACTCGCTCGCGCAGCTCCGCGCTGGCGCGATGCAGAATGACCCGCGCCGCGCCCTCTCGCACGTCGAGCATGCTGGCGACCTCCCGCGTCGAAAAGTCCGCGTAGTAGCGCAGGACGATCGCCGTTCGCGCGCGTGGCGCGAGCGACTGCACCCAGCGCCAGATCTCCTCGCGCTCCTCGGCCAGCACCACCAACTCGTCGGATGGCGGCGCGTATGAAGTCCCGTTCCACGATTCGCCGTCAGATCCAACCTCCAGCGTGCGCTCTCGCTTGCGCGGCCCCGTCAACACATCGAGGATGCGGCGGGTGACGATACGGTGAAACCAGAGCGGGAACGCCTTCAGGTCGCGTAACTGCGTGCGGCGTTCGTACGCCTGCACGAAGGCGTCCTGTGCGCAATCCTGCGCGTCGGCGGAGGAGAGACCGCTCAGCAGCGCAATGCGCACAGCGCGCGGATAGTAGCGCGCGAAGACCTCGCGCGCCGCCGCCTCGTCGCCACGTCGCCAGCCCTGTAGCCGCTCCTCCTCGTCGTGATCCATGCGCCGCCTCTTCCTTCACTCCCAACTACTCGCGCCACTGTTTGCTTCACGTGAAACAATGGGAGGACGGCTCCGAGCGCAAAAGTGTTACACGCGCGTGATTGACACGCCAGGACCAGGAGCGCCATACTCAGGTGTGCGCCTATTGTACCTGGAGGAATAAGACATGGCCGATTCGCCCAACCACGAGCCGCAATCAGCGGACTCAGTGGCTCCGCGCCTGCCCACGGCGCTGGTCTATAACGCAGCCATGCTCGACCATTTCGTGCCCGACGAGTTCCCCGAGATTCCCGAGCGGCTGCGCTTCGCCATGGCGATGATCGATGGGCTGATCGCCGACGGCACGCTGGCTGAAGAACAACTGCTGCGACTGGACGCGCGCCCCGCCAAGCTGGTGGAGCTTTCCGCCGTCCACGCCCCGGAATACGTCGAGAAGGTGCGCCTCTTCGTCGAGCGGCTGATGGAGGGCAACGGATACGAGGCCACGACACGGCGCTTCGCCACAGATGTCTACCTCTCGCCCGGCAGCTACACCGCCGCCACGCTGGCCGCGGGAGCGCCGCTCGTCGCGCTCGACGCCATCGGCGAGGGCCGCGCCCGCAACGCCTACGCGCTGGTGCGCCCGCCCGGCCATCATGCCCGCCCACGCCAGGCGATGGGCTTCTGCCTCTTCAACAACGTCGCGGTCGCGGCGCGCTACGCGCAACAAAAGTGGGGCTGGCGGCGCGTTCTAATCGTGGACTACGATGTGCATCATGGCAACGGCACGCAGGAGATGTTCTATGAGGATGGCGACGTCCTCTACTTCTCCACGCACCAGTTTCCCTGGTATCCCGGCACGGGCGCCTCGATGGAGCGCGGCGAGGGCGCGGGAATCGGCGCGAACGTGAACGTCCCGCTGCCCGCAGGCTCCGGCTGGAGCGTCTATGACCCCATCTTCCGCCAGGTCCTCTGGCCGGTCGCCGACCGCTTCAAGCCCGATCTCGTTCTGCTCTCCGCCGGGTTCGACGCGCACTGGATGGACCCGCTGGCCGAGATGCGCCTCAGCAGCCCGAATTCTCCGACCTGACGCTGGAGGTGATTGATATCGCCGACACGTATTGCAACGGGCGCGTCGTCGCGGTGCAGGAAGGAGGCTACAACCTCGACGCCCTCGCGCAGTGCATCGCCACCCTGGTAGTCAACCTCACCGGCAGCGACGGCATCGTGGATAACCTGGGCGGGCCGCCGCCGCTGGAGACGCGCTGGAACGACGAGGCCATCATCCGCGCGCTCTACGAACTGCACGATCTCGCTGGCTATCGTCGCAAACCACGCCGGCAGGGTGTGCGTCCCGGCTATACGCCGCCAGAGAACTCAAAAAACTAGCGATCGACCGCAGCCAGCAACTGCGTCACGCTACGGCCGTTCTTGAGGCTAATCCACGGCGTGAAATCGCCGCTGAGATTGGCGTCCACCAGCGCCACCTGTCCATTACGCAGCACAAACGTCGCGCTATTCGATCCGCCAGCCGTATTCGCCAGCACGCCAGAGAGTGGCAGCAGGTCGGCGCGCCGGTAGAGCAACGCCGCGCGCGTCGCGTCCACCAGCCACAGATCGTGTCCGCTCACCTGGTGGTCGGATGAGGTCGCGTCCTGTGCGATATAGAGCAGCGTCCCCGCGCTAAAGACGTTCATCGTGAGCGAGCCGCTGAACGAAACGCCAGCGGCGGCGTCTGGCCCGCCCAGCGGCAGATCGCCGAGCAGCGCCTGGCCCTGCGCGCCCGCATCGAGGATGAAGCAGCTCCGCGTTCGAGCTGCCGCGCGCCAGATACAGATAGGGATGATCGCGTGTGCCACCTCCCGCCAGCGCCGCGAAGGCGAAATCACCCGCCAGCGCGACCTCCTGCTGGTTCTGTCCCGTCGTGGCGGAACTGCGCCGCACCACCGCATAGTGGGCGCCCTGCGGATCGGTGACGGCGAAGACATCGAAGAGCCATTGTCCGTCCGGCGAGAGCGCAATGTCCCCGCGCGCCGCCTGGGCGATCTGCCAGCCGTTGGTGTTGATGAACGGCGTCGGGGTTGGCGACGCCGCTGCGGTGGGGCTGGGCGTAGGCGTGATGGTCACGGTTGGTGTAGGAGTTGGGGCAACGTGGATGGCAGGCGCCTGCCCGGTGGGCGTGACTGGAGCCCTCATGAGTGGGGCGGTCGGGTCGAAACTGGGCATGAGCGTCCGCGTGAGCGCGCCAGAGCGCAGATCAACCACCAGCGCGCGCGGACCTGCTGTGGGCTGCTCGCCGCGCAACCCGACGAAGGCCAGTGGCTCGGTGGGTGAGAGCGCCAGCGAGACGGCGCTGGTCCCCGACGGCAACGCAAGCAGCGTCACGAAGCGCGTCGCGCCATTCTGCGCGTCGAACACGACAAGCGCCTGGCGTTTCTGACCGTCCGGCGCGGTCAACTCGACCACCGTGGCGCCATCGGCGGTGATGCGAATGGCGACTGGGGACGTGGAGGGATCGCCCGTCTCGGCTGGCATATCCGACGCTGGCAGCGACCGCGTGATCGCGCCGGTGCGCTCGTCGGCGGCGACCACCTCGGCCACTCGCCAGACCTGGCCGGATGTGTCGCGCACGGGAATCAGCGTCGAGGTCGCCGTCAGCAACTCTCCACTCGCGCCCGCCGCCGGAATATCCGTCAGCGCATTGGATGACCGCGTCGCCGCCTGCGTGCGCGCCGGAGTAATGAGCCATTGCGTGACGAGAACCGCGATCACGGCGACCGCCAGCGCCCCGATCAACACGCCCCGATCGCGCGTGGGAAGACCAGCGCCAGCCGTTTGCGCTGCCGCGCCAGCGGGACCGTCTGCGTGCGAATATAGACGCGCTCGCGCAGATCAGGTAGGGTGGCGACCGGCTCCGCGCCGAGCGAGCCGACCAGATCGTACGAGGCGCGTAGTTCCTGTGCGCGCGGCCCGCAGATCACGCAGTTTGCCACATGCTTGCGTACGGCGGAAGCCACGTTCGGCGGCAGTTCTCCGGCGAACTCGGCGACGAGGATCTCTGCGCTCAAAGGGCAACGCAGCGCGCGCAGGCGGCGGGAGGCGCCCTTGCGGCCGGGTGGTGGCGCGGCGGAAGTGTCGCTCATCGCTCCACGCTCACTCGGCGCTTCCGGCGGGCGGCGATAATACTGGAATCACCTGCGTATCAGGCTCGCCCGCGACGACGCGTT
Source organism: uncultured bacterium (assembly GCA_963733745.1). GTDB lineage: Bacteria > Chloroflexota > Ktedonobacteria > Ktedonobacterales > JADMIN01 > DASWAC01. Next base: position 3,835 of record CAVTFE010000019.1, on the reverse strand, counting down.
CCAACTCGTCGGCCCACGGCGCTTCCGCGTCGACCACCAGGCTGACCGTCGGCTGGTTCGAGATGGCGTTCAGGCGCAGCTCCTCCTCGGAGAGCCCCGGCTCAACTACCGCGCCCGACTCGTCTACGATCATGCCAGCGCCTTCTTCTGTGGCCGTCTCCGGCAGGCGTGTGAACGGACTGCGATAGCGTGGCAGCGCCTCTGGGGGCTCCTCCAGCGACGCCTCGGCCCCAAACCCCATACCATAGCCCAGCTCGCGTGGAATGCCGAGCGTGTCGAGCGCGGTCTTGTACTGGCGGCCGAAGATCGCCAGTCCCTCGACGATGCGCGCACGGGCGCGACTTGGTGGCATCGCCAGTGTCCGAGCGACCTCGGCCTGGTTCAGCCCAGCGACAAGGTGCAGCGCGACGCAACGCGCGTCCTCCATTGGCAGTTCAGCCAAGACTGCGCGCACCACCCGGCGCCGGAACGCCTCGCGCGGATCAACCGGCTCTGGATCCTGCTGTTCCTCAGTTGGCGTCTCCGTTCCAGGTGGACGCGGATGCGACTGGCGCTCGCGTGCGCCACGTGGCTGCGTCAGGCGTCCCAGGGTCGTGCGCAGGCGCTGCGAGGGTGTAGCCACGCGCCCTTCCGGTAGGAGAGCAGGGCCGCTTGCCGCGGCGAGACGTGGCGGCTGCTTAAAGGGGCGCCGCAGCGTACTCCAGCCCGGCGTCGGTCGCGGCGCGCAACAGCCAGAGGCGCAGATCGATGATAGGACGCGGAATGTAGAGGCGGCGCTCCATGCGCACCAGCGTCTCCTCGGTCAGCGCCTCGGCGCGCTCTTTGTCTCCCGTGAGGCGCGTCAGATAGCGGATGAGCGTTGACTGGTAGCGCGCGACCAGCGCATCCAGCGCCCAGATCGCCCCGGATCGCGCCTGCGCCATCAGCCGCTGCTCGCGTTCCTGCTCGGCGTCGAGGGTGGGGATGAGCGGGCCAAGATCGCGCTTCCACATGCCGCCCGTCCTCCTCCCGCTCGCATACGAGCGCCCGTCAATCAAGACGCCGACTGGTCCCCGACGTGTGGGGATTATAGTTGAGCGAAACAGCATCAGCTATCTCACCCGTTCACCTACGCCCGTTGAACGCGCAACTGGGCGGGCGGTTGGACTACGACCAACCGGTTTCCATGCGCCAGCGCTGATGGCGCGCGTCCAGGAGCGCCTTGAGCTCCTGCCGTGTTTTGGTGGCCTGAATCTCACCGTCGCCAAGTCGGGCGGCGATATTGACCGCCGCATTGTGGTCGGCGTGCATCTGCCAGCCACAGACCCCACAGCAAAACGTTTGCTGCTCTGGGCGATTGCTCCTGTCGACGAAGTGACAGCGTGGGCACTCCTGCGAGCTGTAGGCGCTCTTGACCGCGGTCGCCTTGACGCCCCGTTTGGCTGCGCCCCAGGCCAGTTGCTTGGGGATGTGCGCCAGGTTGGAGGCGTAGAGGTAGGCGTTCATCCGCCGCGCCTTGAAGCGCATCGTGGCGACGTTGAGGCGCTCGAAGGCGATCTGACAGCCAGGATGTTCCCGATAGAGTTCGTTGACCGCCCGATTGATCTCCTGCCGCACTGTGCGCGCCAGCTTGGGGTTGCGCGTCGAGGGCAGCTGTTCCACCCCCTTCTGCTTCAGGCATGCGCGCAACTTGGCTTTGCGGCGGCGTTTCTCGCGGTCGCGTTGGTGGCGCAGCGCGAGCTTCCCCTGGAAGGAGCCATAGTGTTTGCCAGCAGAGGTCGTGAGGAAGTGCGTGATTCCCGCATCCACCCCCACCACTGGCGCGTCAGACGGGGTCTGGAGAGGACTCTCCTCCTCGTAGGTGAGGGTGAGCCACCAGCCATCCGCTTTGCGGATGAGGGTCACACTGCTGTCAAGGCTGCTTGCCCGCCAGACAGCGCTGGTGATAGGCGGACAACGTGACAGGCAGGAAGAGATGTTGCCCCTTCTCCACGGTCGAGACGCGCAGCCAATAGGCAAACGAGGTCTCCTGACTCGGTTGCAGCAGCGCGACATTGGCGTTGGCCCGGATCACTGTCTTCTTGATCATGGGTGTCTTCCAAGGGGTCCACTCCGGCGGTAAAGCTTGGGCGGATGCTCCTCCTCTAGCCAGACGGCGAGGGTGTCGGCGAACTCCTCCTGCGCGCGCTGGAGGTTGGCGCGCCACGACTTGGAAATCCCCGCAGCCTGCTGGATGGCGACCCGTTGCCAGCGCTGAGAGAGCGGGCTGGGGAAGCACGGATCAGCGTAGGCATCCGGTTCAGTCTCGACACAGAACTGCGTCACATACTGCTGACACAGCGCGATGTACTCAGCCGCCACGCCATCGAGCGCCACCACTTTGGCGTCGTTGAGGGCGCAGAGACGAATATGGGTCACGGCGCGGATGATGCGCATGATGGTGCCTCCAAGGCCGCCGCGCACGCTGGCTCCTAAGGTTATGACGGCCTGCGCATTGGCACAGGTTGAGCCGTTTGTAGGGGCAAGATACCACAACCGGTTTGTAGTCGCACTACGCTGAGGCGAATTGGTGGGTGTGCCACTGTGTCCTTGTTCTGAAATCATGACTACCCAAGGGATTGTGTAGTGGATGTAACATTGGCACGTACACCGTGACGACGAAAGCGCCATCCTGACAACCGGAAACACTGAACTGCGCTTGCCTCGAGCGTCCTGTCATGACCTCTCAGACTCGAGAAAGGTAGGCTCTGCCAGAGCATCCATCTCTCGAACTCGTTGGGAACCTTGTCGATGGAGCAGGTGCGTAATCCCGCGATCCGCGATATGGATCGCTTGCTGGATCGATCGGGCGCTTCGCTCTTGGCGGCCAAGGTCAAGCCGCTGCTGGCGGCGCTTGATCCCGATCAGGTGCCCGTCGTGCGTCGCTTGATTCCGGTCGTGGTCGATGCGACGTTGCACCACCTCCTGTGGACGCTCGAGGAATGGCCAGAAGTGCACCTTGCGGTGACGCTGCCCGTTGAGGCGGTTAGTGATGTGCGACAGGTGGCGCTTGGTGATCTGCAGGGATACCTGTACGACTGGATTCCTCGCTTCAGCCAGGAGGCGCACGACCTCACGACTCTTGAGCAAGGTGAGCCATAACACAAATTTGGGCGCAGCTTGTCCACCCACTGCTTTTACAACTCGCACGATTGCGGCTGCTACACCATCCGACCCAGGCTGCGCCGTTAAGCAGGACCATAGGTAGCTGCGTGGCGCGTCAGGTCACCCTGCCTGCCATGAGCCTGCCATCCACCAGCCAAATGCGTGGCGCATACCGCCCAAATGACCGATGCTCGCCTCTTGTCCTATAGACGATAATCGAAGTTACGGGATCATCACTTCCTCTTGAGACCAGCGACGCAGCGCTCTGTGACCTATCTCCTCGAATGAGTAGAGCATGACCTTTCCTGGACCCGACTGGATGCGCATCGCCGCACGGAGTCCGCTTCCGTCTCGGCGCCATGGCGCGCGCAATGGAACCAACGGCGCAGGCAATGGCGCGAACGGAGCCAATGGCACCAATGGAGCCAACGGCAACAGGCGCAATCAAGGCGCCTTCACGCCCGACGAGGAAGACCGGTTGTCCTGGGATAAGGTCATGGGCGCGTTTCGTGGCCTGCCGCGTGTGCTCAGGCTCGTCTGGGACGTTCAACCCTTCTATACCGGCGCGCTCGGCGCGCTCAACATCGCGCAGGGCCTTGTCCCGGCGGCCACCGCCGGGTCAGCGCGCAGCTCATCAACGCTGTCGTCGCCGCGATTCTGCATCGAGGGCGGCGATGCAGCAACACCAGATCTGAACGAAGGCAGCGACATA
>CAVTFE010000018.1:0-9682 GCA_963733745.1 uncultured bacterium | reverse complement strand
ATCACCGCGTGGCGTATCAACCTCCCATCGGCCATCTTCGCGGGCGCTGCTGCTTCGGCCGTCTACGCGGGCGAGATGTACCTCGACATCGCCCTCACCGGCAATCCGCTCGATGATCTGCAACTCCTCGAAGGAGCGCTGCGTCGACGCAAGGCGCGTATCCCCATCCTCGGTTTGCTCGTGCACCTGCTCAACGGCAGCGCTCTGGGGATTGTCTACGCCGCCCTCAAGCCACTGCTGCCGGGACCGAACTGGCTGAAGGGTACACTCTTCGGCCTGCTCTTTGTATTGGGCGTCTGGCCGCTCACACCGGTTCTCGACCGCATCCACCCGCTCATCCGGCGCGGCTACCTGCCCAGATTCAACACGCCCATCGCCTTTGGCCAGAACGTCGCGCGCCATCTGCTCTTCGGCCTCGTCCTCGGCCTCCTCTACCGTGACTGAGTCTTCACACCCGCTCGAACGCCCGTCCGTGATTCAGCCGCGCCAGCGCCTGCTCCACAATCAGATCGATGATGCGCTCAGGCGCCGTCCAGCGCGCCGAGATGCGTGCGGGATCGATCCGATATGCCTGCACGATAGCCTTCAGCGACGCGAGATCCAGCGACGCCAGCGCCTCCTGTAATCCCTGCTCGCCCGACTGCCGCAGCACGGTGAAGGGATCGAGCGGCGGCGCGACGACCTCACGCGCCAGGCGTGGCGGCGTCTGCGCTGGCGCTTCATATTCAGCCTTTATCGCTGGCCCAGCCATCAACCGCGCGGCAAGCGCAGGATCGGCCTCGACCTGGGACGCCACCGCGCGCAACGTCTCCACCAGCGCCCGTGTCTCAGCAGTCGGCGTCGCGCCACCACTCTTAGAAGCGCCTGTAGAACGCTTAGCGTCCGGCATGCGACAAAAACTCCCTCGTCAAGGCGCTCAACTCATCGTATGGACCATCGCTGCCATACTTCTGTTGCAGCGTGTTCACGCGCGTCATCACGTCCGCCGCCTCGGCGATATGGGTGGATTCTGGCACGATGCTGTCAAAGCAGATCGGGAAGCGCCGCTCGTAGAAATCCTCGCGCAGCCTGCGCACCATGTCGTTGTGCAAAATAGTCTGCGCGCGCATCTTCGAGACGACGATGCCCATCGCGCGGATGTTGCGCCGCGTACACTGCGCGAAATGCTCGACACGATCCAGGATCGGCGGGATACCGAGCATCGAGAGCGTGTCGGGAATCACGGGAATCAGGTACGAGTTCGAGATCGCCAGCCCGTTGAGCGTCACGACGCCGAGCGAGGGCGGGCAGTCCACCAGCACGTGATCGTAGCGTTTCAAGAGCGACCCCAGCGCGTCGCGCAAGGAGAAGATCGGGCCATGCCGGTATGACTCGAAATCGGTGATCTGCGTGATACGCTCCTGTATCTTGATGAGTTGCAGGCTCGACGGCAGCACGTCAAGTCCGTCGATCCCGCCGCCTACGTTCGAGACCCGGCGCACGATGGCATCCTCGGCGGAAAAGACCTGCGTCCCCTTGAGTTGATCCCAGAAGAGCTGGTAGAGCGTGCGTCCCGTCTCGTCGCGCTTCTTCCACTCCATCTCGGGAATCAGGCAGACCGTCGCGTTCGTTTGCGGATCGAGGTCGATGACGAGCACGCGCTTGCCATGCTCCAGCGCGAGGAAATGCGCCAACGCCAGCGTGATCGTCGTCTTGCCGACCCCGCCCTTCAGGTTGATGATGCTCGTCACGTACGCCATCGGACATTACCTTCCACAAGACCAACCTGATAAAGGACAAGCATGTTGTCGTGATCCCTACGCCGAGCGCGCCGTCAAGAGCCGCTGGCGCACGCGTAGCCGCTCGTCGTACCAGCGCAGCCGCTGCCCCAGCGTCAGCCCGCCCAGCGGCGCCTCGAAGCGCAGATCAGGCGCGGCGCGTGCGAGCAACTCCACCACCCGCTGGCTTGCCAGCGCCGCGAAACGCGCCTCTCCGGACCGCTGCGCCGCCATCTCCCGCAGCGCCTGCCCGATCACCTCCGCCCACGCCAGACGCTCCTCAGCGGGCAGATCATCCAGCGAAGCCGCCGTCGCGCCGATCACCTGCTGCGGCGCGAGCAGCGGCCTCCCCGGACAGAGCACGACCCATTCATCGAACGCGCGCTCGCAATAGTCGCGCGCCCGCCGGAAGAGCGGCGAGCGGTCGAACTGCTGCGCCGCCGGATAGACGCCGTCGCGCTGCATGCGTGAGGCCGCTATCAGTCCAATCGCCGTCACGAGGGGCAGCCTACTCTAGTCCAGGCGACAAGGTGGGTCAGCAGCAGGCGGGGGAAATGCCTGCGCCGGAAACGCCGGGAACCTGTTCCCTATCGTGACACAAGCGAGCGCACGCGGCAACGCCAATGGCCCAATCAGGCGGTGCTACGCGAGGAGTGAGATATGGGGAGTGTGTTACGTCTATTTGTCGCCGTTCACGATGCGCCGGTAGCGGCCGGCATACCAGCGAATCGCGCCTGCGTACTCGGCGTGGCTCCACGTCAGCGGCGAGACCGAGAGCGGCGCGCCGGTCAGGGGATCGAGTTGCTCGGCGAGCACGCCACTCGGCAGCGCATGCTTGAGCGTCCAGCGCAGCCAGTCGAGCGCGGCATGCAACTCGTCCAGCGTGTTCGCCAGCGCGATATGGTACTCGGCCAGCCAGCACGCGCAGATGAACCAGGGATTGCCCGGAATACTCTCAATGTCTTTGCTGACCTGGTGATAGTGGTCGTTCTCGTAGCGCGCCACGCCCCCGACCTCCGACTTCACTAGCAGGTGATCTTCCAGCGCGTTCATCGTCCGTCGCATGCGCTCTCCGGTCGCCTCGACCAGCCCAAACTTAAACAGGCCCGTCAGCGCTGAGTCAATCGTCATATCGCGCGTGAGGACGCCCTCCTTGTCCACGCGGATCATGCGCGCGTAGCGTCCATCGGTGTCGCTCCAGAGATATTCCTCCGCCGCCGTCTGTATCTCGCTCGCCGCCTCACGATACGCAGCCGCGATCTCATCCTCGCCAAACGCCTCAGCGAAGTTCGCCGCCGCTCCAAGCCCCGCGTAGACCACCGCGACTGTGCCCGAATGGATGCCGTGGCGCTCCTCCCAGAGATCCCACGATGCCGCAGGCAGCCTGGTAAATGGCTCGCGGAAGCGCACCATGAAGTCGCCCGCGCCCTTCACCAGCGGACGGTAGAGCGGGCGGATAAACTCGACCTCATGAAAGATGCTGTAGTGCTGCCAGAGCGAATAGACGACGAGCGCCGTCTCGTCCTCCTGGATTGGCAATTGCGGCTCGCCGTCGGCGTCCACCAGCGGATGCCAGCTACTGCCGAGCGCGCCGCTTGGCGTGTACTTGTGCATCAGATAGCCGCGATCGGACATCGCGCGGGCGCAGAAATGGAAGAACGCGTTGGTGAAGTCGCCGTATCCCGCGTGGCTCATAATGTTCGCCACCAGCGCGCCGTCGCGCGGCCACATATAGGCGTAGCTGTCGCGCGCGAAATTCCACACGTCGCTATCGGTGGCGGCGACGATGGCCCCATCGTTGTCGATCTGCGTCCGCGTGATGAGCAGGCTGCGCCGATACAGGTGACACAGGTCGTCCGGCAGGTCGCCGAGGTCCACATGCTTGCTGCGTAGCCAGAGCAGCCAGTAGTTGCGTGTCCGTTTGAGGAGGCTTTCCGGCCCGCGTCGCATCACGAGCCGGTGCAGATCACACACCGCGTCGGCGTCGCGCGCCACCGCCAGCCAGTGGTAACAGTAGCGATCCATTCCTGGCCCGATCGAGCCAAGGTGGAACGCCGCGCAGCTATCCACCGACCCCTGCGTGATGGGATTGCCACTCAACTCGCCATCCTCGGCGTCACGCCACGTCCCCTGCTGGCCGTCAATCTCCTTGTTGCCTGTCGCCCACTGCGCCATCGGCTCCGCCAGGCCGCGCTCGCCCTCGGCGAGACCCGCGTCCGCATCGCCCACCAGTCCACCCACCAGCAGGTACGAATGGTTCTTGTACGCGATGAGGACCCGCCGCTCGGGATCAAAATAGACGGTGTTGGCGCCCTCGCTCTCGTCAATGTGCCAATCGTAGTGAACGAACAGGCGCACCTCGCGCGCGACGGCGGCATGATTGGTCACGCGCACCCGGCGGATCAAAACATCACGGTCGAAATCCACCGTATCAGAGCAGGTCAGTGTCAGATTCAGCCGCTCGTGCCGCAGCGTCACCGCCGTCACCAGCGTATCGTCCTCGTAGCGCATCTCGCGCGCCCACTCCGCGTCGTCGAGCCAGGCGAACTCACCATCTACCCAGACGCCGAAATGGTTGACATGCCCATCCGTCTGGTTGCGCTCGCCCACGTGCGGCCAGTACACGTCGCGCACATTGTAATTGAAGTCGAAGTTGACGAGCATCCGGCCATTGGCCAGCGGCAGATCGCGCGGCATAGCGTCCCTCCCCACTTCTTCATCAACCCGGCGAGCGTTCCAATAACATGGCAACCCGGCGATTGAGCGGCTCAAATCTCCATCTCTCTCGCAGGAAAGGGCAGGGAGATGAGGTCAACCGCCAGTTAATATGTCTACATTATCAGAAAAAGCGGCGCGAAGACTTCTGGCTTTGAGTAAGGCAAATACATACGGCGCTGTCAGGCGCGACGGCGCAAAACTGTGCAGAGAGAGGCATTGCGCATTGCATGCTTACACCAATCATTCTATCATTGTAAGCATGCAGCAGAAACGCGCGTACCGCTATCGGTTCTACCCCACATCCGAACAAGCCGCCGTGCTGGCGCAAACGTTTGGCTGTGTGCGCTATGTCTACAATTGGGCGCTGCGTTTGCGCACAGACGCCTACTATGAACGACATGAGCGTATTGGCTATCATGAAGCGTCGGCGGCGCTCACTATCTTGAAACAGCAGGAAGAGATGGCATGGCTCAACGAGGTGTCGAGCGTGCCGCTACAACAGGCGCTGCGCCATTTGGATAAAGCGTTTCGCAACTTCTTTGAGGGACGAGCAAAGTATCCAACCTGCCATAAGAAGCATGGACGGCAGGCGGCAACCTACGCCAGTAGCGCGTTTCGCTGGAATGCCGAGGCCCGTACGCTCACGCTGGCCAAGATAGAGGCGCCCTGAGATATCCATTGGTCGCGAACCTTCACTGGGACTCCCATCACCATTACTGTCAGCAAAGACACCGCCGGGCGCTACTTCGTCTCGTTTCTGGTCGAAGAAGAAATCGGCTCATTGCCCGTCGTCAATGCGATGGTAGGGGTGGATGTGGGGTTGAAAGATGTTGCCGTACTCAGCACTGGCGAGAAGATTGCAAATCCGCGGCATCTGCGCCGCAGTGAGCGTTGTTTGGCCCATCTGCAACGAAACTTCGCACGCAAACAGACAGGATCCATGAATCGGGAGAAGGCGCGCCTCAAGGTAGCGCGGATACACGCCCGGATTACCGACCAGCGCCGGGACGGACTACACAAATTGACGACACGCCTCATTCGTGAAAATCAAACGGTGTGCGTGGAGTCGTTAGCGGTCAAAAACCTGATCCGCAATCCCAAGCTCGCTAAGAGCTATTAGCGACGTGGGCTGGGGTGAGTTGGTGCGGCAACTGGAGTACAAGGCGGCATGGTATGGGCGCACGCTCGTCAAAATTGACCGCTGGCATCCTAGTTCCAAGCGCTGCCATGCCTGCGGGCAGGTACTCGACGCTCTGCCCTTGGACGTGCGCCAGTGGGCCTGCCCTCAATGTGGCGTCCGACATGACCGTGATATCAATGCAGCGAAGAACATTCTTGCCGTGGGACTCACGGTGAATGCCTGTGGAGAGGCGGTAAGACCGGGGCGGGCCATGCCCAATCCGGCGCGCCCCAGTGAAGCAGGAATCTCACGGCTACAGCCGTGAGAGTTGTCAAGCCGCACGCCGCTTGTCGCGTGCCCTTCAGCGCGATACGATAGGGACGCGCTGAGTGGGAAGCAAAGCAAGCCCAATACCGCAGCCTTTCGCAGGGAGCAGCCATTCATGAGCGTCGAAACGACACCTGGCGCAGCTACCAGAGCCATCATCCGCCTGCGTGGCTACTATGCGCTGCTCGCGGGCGCGCTGCTGCTCTTCGTCGTGCCACTCTACCAGTTGACCGTGCTCGCCCCCACTGGGTATACCGCCGCCCTCTCGCCAGCCGCCGACCACCGCGACTTCGCGCCATTGCTGGCCTGGCTCGTCAATCATACTGCCGCCAGTCGAGGCTACCGCCTCCTGCAGCTCGCGCCGTTCTTGCTGGCCCTGACCTTCCCACGCGCTGTCGCGCTGTTCACTGGCATGACGAATAGCTGGCGACAACTCATCATGATCTGGGCGGGCAGGGTTGGCTTCGCCCTCTTCGCGCTGGCCCTCATTCTCGGCCTCTTCACCAGCGGTGGTTCTGCGGCGGCATATGCGAACGCCCCCACTGACGCTCAGCGCGCCGCCGTCGCGGCATCCTACGCCAACGCCTTTGCCATCGAGACGCTGCTCTCCCACGTTGGGGGCGGGCTGCTCGTCGCGCTCTTCCTCGCGCTCGCCAGCCACGATCTGCGCCTTGTGCGCCCGATTCCCGCCGCGTTCCGCCTCTTCGGCTATTTCATCGCGGCGCTGCTGCTCGTGACGGCGCTCTTCTACGCGCTTGCCCCCGGCCAGGTCGAGACACCTACCTCAACCGTCACTCTCTTCGGACTGGCGCTCTGGTTTATCGGCCTCGGCGTCGTCTTCCTCCGCCAACCACGTCCGAGCGTATCTGTGGAATCTCGGCCCACCAGTGATTGAGAGTGTCTCAGTGCGTCGGAGGTCACATGGAGGAAGTCGAAATTCAGCAGTACATAGTGGCGTTGGAAGAGTTGAGTCCAATGCCGAGCGACGAAGCGCTAGAGAATGACCCTAAGCGAATTGATCGTTATGCAGACATCCTGCATGATCTCAAGAAGCCGAGAGAGACAGAAGGGCGACTTGATTGCCGCATTGTGGAAGCTTTGATCAACTCCTTTGGCCCTGGCGATGGCTTTGAAGTTTACTGGTCAACCGTTCATCTCATTGAGGCGGCGCAGTGCGTAGAGACCTATCACTTGATTGAGCTCTCCCTTGCCAGTGGCGCACAGGGTGTGCGCAAGTGGTGCTGTTTTTTACTTGGCCGCAAACGAGATCCAGCGAACCTTGGACTGCTGATCGAACGATTACACGACTCTGATGTTGTGGTGGTCCATGAAGCTTTGGGGGCCATACGAAAAATTGGGTGCGATCATCCGGTCTCTGAAGCCGCGCCATTTGTCGCCGGACTGACCACTCATCCAAATGCTGAGATAGTGAGCGCCGCTCAGGAGACGCTGGTGGTAATCAGTGAACAGATGTCGTGACCTGTCAACTGCCAACCACTCTACGAGCTGGTCAGCCCAGTGCAACGAACTGCTGCTCCGGCCGTCAGTTGGCGCTCAAGCCAAGGTGATGAGCCACACACGTTGTCAATTCATCGACGCTTACTGCGCCATTAACCTCGATAACTGGCAATTGCAGCGCGGTCGCCTCCCTGGCCACCTCATTCGTGAAGAGCTGGTCGCGGGCAAGGAGATTCGACAACGCCTGCTCTGGATTGCTCGTCTTCTCCGGGATCTCCCAGGTGGATCCACCGACTGTCGAAGGCGGCGCGTCGAAACTCAGGAGTCGGGACAAGCCAGACGGCCTGATGAGCATGACTCAAGAGCGGCGCGACCAGTCGAGGCAGCAACCTGAACCCCTCGACCAGAATTGGCTGCTCCTTCGGTAACGCCAGCAGATCTTCCACGATCAACTCGAATCCCTCGCCCGCAAACCAATGAAAGGTCTGGAACATCACCTCCGGTGTGCGGTTTGCCCAGCGACCGTCCATATCCATGGCAATGAAGGCATGGAGCAGCGGCGCGTCGGCGGGAGTGGAGCGGCTGGCATGGTCCGACATCACGGCGTCAGAGCTATAGTGATGAAGCCCATAATTGGCCGCGAGTTGACGAGCGATGGTTGATTTGCCGCCTCCACTTCCACCGCCGATCCAGCGGACATGGCTCAGCCGAGCTAGCAATTCGTCGGAATCGAAATGGTCTTGCCGCATTCGCCGTCCATCTACAGGCCGTCGCTCGACCGGTCTCAAAATCACCGCTCAGGCTCAAACACCGCTACCTCATCGCCATCGTTGGTGACATCAATGCTGACCTTGACGCCGGGAACTCCCGTGATGTCTTGAGAATCACCTGCGAGCAATCGCGCAAATACGCCTGGAGCAGCCTGATAAGGTACCACGTGCGAGATGACCCTGGCATAGTTCGCTGGGTCCTCGACCAGTAGACGCATGGCCTCCTGGAGATACTCTGTGGACGCTCCGCTATGACCCGTGAGCCAGAGCTTCTTTCCCTCCCGCGTCACACACGCCCTCACCTCGTGCCCCAGCCCACAGACGTTTGCTCGACGAGTCGCATCCAGGTCCACCCTTGGAAGCTCGGCCAGCTCTTCAGACGAATCGGAACCAGCGGTCAGGCTGATTCCCTCCGCCCTCGCGCACGAAGCGTAGCGCCTGCTTGAGGACCGCGCGGGTGGCTGAGCGCGGAGTACAGAGATAGGTAGCGTCCACACCTTGTCCTGCGGTTCGCTCCAGCAGCGCCTCCGCCAGATGCGGCGAGTTGAGCACAGCCTGGTCGCCTGTGACCATGCCACGTCGCACGGCCCGATCCAGCCGCGCCTGTGACGTGTCGACAAGGAAGGTTTGCGCGCATCCCCGCCTCTGTGCGTACAGGGCGTTCAACAACCCGATTGGGCCTGCGCCCACAACGGCCATACTCTTCGGCGAACCGATCTGTTCCAGCAGACGCTGTCCATACAGGACCGTGGCGAACGGCTCGATCAATGGACCACAGACCAGTGGAAACCCTGACGCGAGCGGAACTACCATGCCGCGCGCCAGCGCCGCTGACGTCATCAGGAGTCGCTGCTGAAAGAGTCCCTCGGTACTGACGCCGAGGATATCCGCAGGATCGTTGGGGTTGTTTGGCAGGAAGGTGACGCTCTGCCCAACCGAAAACTGAGTTACTCCAGGCCCAACTGCCACAATCTCTGCCACCCCTTCGTGCCCCATGATACGGGTATCAAGTGGCCGGGCGCCACGCAGCAGATCCAGGTCTGAGCCACAGACGCCAACGTACAAGGGCGCAACCAGAATCTCACCGGCGCCTGGGAGTTGCGTCGGAACGCGCTCGATCCCTATCTGGCCTGGAGCCTGTACAACTAAAGCCGCATGAGTTGATACGCCTTGCATGGCTGCTCGCTATTCCATTTCAGGCTTTGACTATCATCATGCCAGGAAGCGCCGGTCAAGCCGTGCGGGCGATGAAATCCAGCATAATCCGCGCCAACTCAGCGCCTTTCTCCTCCTGGATGAAGTGTCCCGCGCCCTCCAGCATCACATGCGGCTGCCCCTGCGCGCCGGGAATCGCCGCCTGCAGCGCCTCGTAGCCGCCGCGTGTGATCGGATCGGAGTCTCCGAACGCGCAGAGGAACGGCTTGCGCCACTGCCCCAACACCTCCCATGCCTTGCGGTTCGGTATAGTTGTGGGATCGTCTGGCGTCACCGGCACAAGCGTCGGAAAGTGTCTTGCGCCTGCTAGATATATG
>CAVTFE010000017.1:0-70831 GCA_963733745.1 uncultured bacterium | reverse complement strand
GGGACGCGCAGAGCCGCGCCCCCTTTTCTGTGCTCCTACATCGAGGCGAGATTGACTCTGACACGAGAGGACTTTTTGCGCGCCCTTGACAATACTTCACATTATGAAGTATAAAGATTTCAGTGAGTTTACTCCTAAACAGATGTGCGCGTGCGGTGAGCATGCCCACAACCAACCACGCCTCAAGGAGAGAAGGAGAGCGCAACATGTCCACCTGGAAGTTTGATCCAGCGCATACCACCGTCGAGTTCGTCGCCAAGCACATGATGATTACCAACGTGAAGGGCCGCTTCAAGACCTTTGATGGCGAGATCGCCGTCGACGGCGAGGATCCCGAGACAGCGCTCGTCAACGTCACCTTCGAGACCGCCAGCGTCGACACCGGCCACGACCAGCGTGACGGGCACCTCCGCTCACCGGACTTCTTCGATGTCACCAACTTTCCCAACATCACCTTCAAGAGTACGAAGGTCGAAAAGCTGGGTGAGGACCACTTTAAGATCACAGGCGATCTCACCGTCCGTGACGTAACACGTCCTGTCGAACTGGACACGCATATCGACGGCAAGATCAAGGATATGCAGGGCAAGCAGCGCTACGCCTTCAGCGGCGCCACCTCGTTCAACCGAAAGGATTTCGGGCTGAACTGGAACGTCGCGCTCGAGGCTGGTGGCTGGCTGGTCGGCGAGCAGGTGAAGATCAACATCGACGCCGAGATCGTCGAGGACGCCCCGGTCCCGGCGGAAGCCGCGCAGGCCGCGCAATAAGCGCGCACGACCAATTTCACCACTGGAACCCGGTAGCCAACCTGGCGCCGGGTTCTTTGTATCCGTCTCCCTAACACGCCATCTCTCCAGATCTGAACGAGCAGGCAGGCGTTCACGGAGGCAGACCCGTCGCGTATACTATGCCTCAAACGCTATCTCGCGCTCGGCGCGGTGGATGGCGCTTTCAGTTCCAGCCCCATCAATGACGATGAAAGGCGCGCGCGATGAGCTCCAAGATACCCCCTGCCACCAAAAATGGGCGGCCAACTCCTTCCACCTACGTCACCTACCTCCGCATCGACGAGTTGCTCGATCTGCAGAAGCCCGACGGCGAGCGTCTCCATCCCGACGAGCTGACCTTCCAGATCGTGCATCAGACGTTCGAGCTCTGGTGGAAGGCGACCGTCGAGTTCTTCGCACGCGCCTCCGAGCGGCTGGCGGCGGACGACCCTGCTGGCGCGCTGCCACTGCTGCGCCGCGCGGTGAGCGCACAGGACGTTACCCTGAATGCGCTGCGTCAACTGGAACTGGTTGCGCCCGCCGACTTCCTGGTCATCCGCAAAGGGCTGGGCGACGGCAGCGGCGCGGACTCGCCGGGGTTCCGCGCGATCCTGCGCGCGGCACCTGGACTGTGGGACGTCTATAGTGCGGCGCTCGAGCGCGCAGGCGTGACGCTGCTTCAAGTCTACCAGCGCCCACAGGAGCATCTGGCGCTCTATGAGTGCGCCGAGGCGCTCACCGACTTCGACGAGATCTTCCATCTCTTCCGCGCGATGCACCTCAAGCTGGCGCAGCGCAACCTGGGCCTGCGCGCGATTGGCACCGGCGGCACGCCAATGGAGATGCTCGAACGCACCCTGCGCGATGTGCTTTTCCTGCCATTGTGGGAGGCGCGCGACGAGTTGCTCGCGCTCTCAGGGGAACATCCAGACGGAGCAACGGGACACAGCGCCTAAGGCAAGGTCGTTACGCCTGCGGCTGGGCCTCCAGTGAGCCAGCGGTCGGCGCGAGCGAGCGCACGATGGGCAGGATGGTCTGATTCGCCTCGGTATTCCAGGCGCGATACTTCTCTACCGAGGCCGACATCGCAGCGAGCTTGCCCGGATTTGAGATAAGGTCGTGAATCACGGCCCCCTGTCGCTCTGGCTCCTGCGCCACCCAGCCCAGGCCATATTGTTCGATCATGTGCAGGTTGCACTCTTCCTGGCCGGGAATATAGGTCGTCGCGATAAACGGCTTGCCTAGAGTGACGGTCTCGAAGAGCATGTTCGGTCCGGCCTTGCCCATCACCACATCGGCGGCGGCCATGTAGGGCGCGATCTCTTTCGTGAAGGCAAGCGTGCGCACATTGGCGACATGATTGTAGCGGACTTTTAATATCTCGTTCGTGCCACACGCCAAGATGATCTGGACGTTCGGACCCGCCTCGAGAATATGCTTGACGGTGCGTCCAAACTGCGCCGAGCCTTCCCCGCCGCCCTGCAGGAAGACCGTGAACTTCCGCGGATTCAGACCGATCTTGCGCAGAAACGCGGCGCGATCCTGGCCACCCGCGCGATAGAACTGCCCACGCACCGGCCAGCCGATCATACGCAGCCGCTCCGGGTCAAAGCCGGCGGCGAGCGCCTGCGCGTAGGTCTCGCGCGAGGGCGCGAAGGTCATGTCGGCGCCCTTCTCGATCATCCACGCGGCGTGCAGGTCTTTGGGATCGGTGAAGAGGATGACGAAGGGAATACGCCACTCCCATTTGCGCAGCACGCGCATCACTGAGTACGTGAGAAATGGGTAGGTCGAGATGATGATGTCCGGACGCGTGTGATCGAAGAGCAGTCGCAAGTTCTGCGCCATCAGCCGGGCGTAGAAACGTTGCGTCTGGAGCGCGCGCTCAGGGGTGTTCGACATGCGATACTCGGCGGCCCAGAGCCAGAGCGCATAGCGACTGACGGCGCGATAATACCGATGCATGATCGCGGGCTGCGGGTCCTGAATGCTGCAATCGTAGTCGCCCGTGATCTTGTCACGAATCGCGTCCGCCAGACTGAGATGTCCGCCTCCTGTCTTTGCGGTGAGGATCAAGGCGCGTGGGCGTCCTGTATGCCCTCCGATCCCTGTGACGCGGCGTGGTCGCCGGAGCGCGCGTATGGGGACGCGCCGCAGGCCTCCCTCCGCAGGCGCGAGACTACTCCGTCCATTCCGCGACCTCCACTGCGGCGCTCTACTGGCGCTCGGTTGCGGCGTCACGCGCCTGATGCCGCCGATCAGGTGATCTCGCGCCTCTCGCCTTCCCCGTACTATAGCAGATCGAGGGGCGATTACCTAGCGTGGAGGAGGCGCACACAGGGTCTTTCAAAGATTGACGCCGGTTGGTAGACTGTAGGGTATGGAAGCAGCAGAGATCGGGCCAAGTTTGCGCGCCGCCTTCGCACGCGTGCCCGACGTGCGTTCGCGTCACGGGCGGCGCTATCCCTTGCCGGCGCTGCTGACGCTGGCGACGGCCGCCATGCTGAGCGGGGCGCGGAGCCTGTATGCGATTGGGCAATGGGGACGCACCCAGCCCGAGGCGGTGCGGCGGGCGCTGGGGTTCAGCGGAGCACACATGCCGGGCGTCACCACCTGACACTATGTCTTCAAACGGCTGGACGCGAGCGGGTTCGAGACGGCGCTGCACGACTGGGCGGCGCAGGCGCTCGGTCCCGCTGACCGCCAGCTCGTCCTCGACGGCAAAGCGTTGCGCGGCATTCATGGCGAGGAACTGCCCGGGGTGCGCTTGGTGGCGGTCGACGCTCCGGAGGCCGGCCTCGTGCTGGCGCAAGCGGGGGGTGAGGACCCGCGAGGAGCAGGCAGAGACCGCTGAGGACCGCGAACAGGCCAAAGCGGAGGCCGAGTTGAGCGTCGCCCCGCGTCTGGTGCGTCAGGTGGCGCCACAGATCCGCGGTCGAGTGGTCAGCGGCGATGCGCTGTACTGTCAGAAGGCGCTCTGCCGCCAGATCCGCCGGGCGGGCGGCGACTATCTGTTGGCGGTCAAGGCGAACCAGGCGGACCTGCTCGACGATATTGCCCTGCTCTTCCGCCTGCCGCCGCCCGGCGAACGCTTCCTGTGCGCGCACACGGTCGACAAACACGGGGGACGGCTGCAGAGGCGCTCCCTGCGCGCCTCCGCCGTCCTGGGGGAGTATCTGCACACAGCGGGCTGGCCAGATGCGGGGCTGGCGCTGGCGGTCGAGACGACGGTGCGCTGGCCGCAGCAGCCCGCCAAACCGATTCGCCATGCGGTGCGCTTCTTCCTGAGCAGCCTCACCGCCTGCACGCAGCCACTGGAGCTGCTTACCCTCGTCCGCCACCATTGGCAGATCGAGAACCAGCTCCACTGGCCACGTGATGTCACCTTCGGCGCAGATGCCTGCCAAGTGCGCTCCGGTCACGCCCCGCAGGCGCTGGCTGGCCTGCGCAATGTCGTCGTCGGCGTGCTGCATCTGCGCCACGTCGGCAACCTCGCGGCGACCCTGCGCGCCACCGCTTGGTCTGGCCCTACGGCGGCGCTCGCTCTGCTCGGTCTCAAACTTTGAAAGACCCTGGAGGCGCCTGAGCGCTACAGGCAAGCTTACTGTCAGCCGGCGGTAATGGTGACCGAGCTGACGGAACTGGCGACTTCGATGTCGTAGCCTGGCGTCATCCCTTTGTACCCAGGGGTTTGCAGCCGCACGTCGTTGCCTACATTGCTGAAATATTGCTCATCAAAGGTGAACTCGGAGGCCCAGCCTTTCAGGTGGACGCGCGCGTCCACGCCTGTGGGCCGAAGAATGTTGATCATCGACGCTCCACCGCTGATCCGTATCGGGATCACAATGGACGGAACAGGGAGGTTCAGGCGGATCATGCTCTGCCCGCCCTTCATCTCCAGCCCAACGAGGTCGAGCCCGCCCAGTTCGGCGGTGAAATCATAGGCCCCACCCTGGATCAGGATTCGCCACGGAATGGCGGCGTTGAGTGAGACCTCCGCCGCGCGCTTACTGGCGCCCAGAAACCACAGGCGTCGCGGATAGCGCATGGTAACAACGCCATCCTCAACCTTCACTTCCGGCGTCGCGCCCTCAAAGCGCGCCTGATAGAGCGCGGTCTGCTCGGCGTCCGCGCGCAGTGTGAGCTGGATGGCTCCGGTGGGGAAGACAAGCTCACCAATCTCCACTTCTCCCAGTGGGGCGGAGTTGATCCCGCCCTCGCCCGCCGGAGCCTCGCGCAAGCGGAGCATCTCCTCCCTGGTGAGCGCGTTGCCGCGTTGGAGGAACTCCACCAGAAGCGCGAGTTGCTCATCGTCGTAGCGCGCCACCACATCATCCCACGCGTCGCCGGCGCCGGCGACGGGAAGCGCGTCCTCTTTTTCTTGAACGAGCCGGACGATGACCCGGCGACCATCCTCGGGATCGCTCTCACGGCGGACAATTCCCGCTTCCTCCAGTCGCTTGAGCATGCCGGTGATCGCGCCGGTGGTCAAACCAGTCAGTTCGGCAAGCTGTCCAGCGGTCATTGGCCCCGAGCCATCCAGCATATCGATGACCTGCATGTCTGTGGCAGTCATCCCGTTGCGGGCCGCCACCGCAC
This sequence comes from uncultured bacterium, assembly GCA_963733745.1. Taxonomy (GTDB): domain Bacteria; phylum Chloroflexota; class Ktedonobacteria; order Ktedonobacterales; family JADMIN01; genus DASWAC01. Next base: position 65,465 of record CAVTFE010000017.1, on the reverse strand, counting down.
GGAAGTACGACGCGCTTAGCCCGTTGAATTGCCGCAGCTCGCGCGCCAACTCGGCAAGCAACGCCGCACGTGTTTCTCTCACCTCCTGAGAATCCCTTGACATCAATTTATCTCTCCTGCTAAGATGATTTTATCTGAGTTGCTAAGATGATTCTCGCCAGGGATTCGCTTAGCGGCTCAACGAGTTCCATTGTAGCACATGGAGGAGCACTGATGATGTTTGAAACAGAAGGGTCGCGCAAGTCGCCCGACGACCATGTCGAGCAGACAGCGGAGGAGGGTTCCACCCCCTCCCGATCGCACGAACGTCAACTGGTAACGAGGTTCGATTCGAGAGAGCTCAGGGGAAGTGACTTCGCGGGTGTCGCGGCGCCGGGCGGAAAGTTCAAGGTGAGCATGCTGCGCGGCTCCGACTTCTCGCACGCCGATCTTACCGGCAGCTCATTCACGGCCAGCGATGTGGCCGACGCCAACTTCGATGGCGCCAATCTGACCGATGTGAACCTGTCGGTAGTCGAACTAGCTCGGGCCAGCTTCCGCGGCTCCGTCCTGGTGCGTACGAACTTCAGCACGTCGGGGCTGAACGAGACCCGTTTCGCCGAGGTCGCGCTCGTGGACGTCAAGTTCCGCATGACCGACCTGAGGCGCACGGTCTTCGAGAACTGCGCGTTCACCGGAGTGGACTTCACCTACTCCGATCTGCGCGGCCAGCGCCTGGACGGGGCGACCTTCACGAGCGTGAAGTTCGACAACGCGGCGCTGGACGGCGTCTCGTTCCGGGGCGCGACGCTGCGGGATGTGTCCTTCCGCGCTTCGAGCAGGAAGTACCTCCGCAAGGTGGTCTTCGATGGGGCGCGCATGGACAAGCTGACCTACGCCGGGCTCAAAGGCATGGGCGGCTTTGGCGCGGACCTGTCGAATGTGACCGTGGAATAGGGAGACAAGCAGCATGGAAGAGACAAACGTGGCGATCCAGGTCCATGGATTGCGGAAGTCCTATAAGCAATTGCAGGTGCTCAAAGGTGTGGACTTCGACGTGGCGCGCGGAAGCATCTTCGCGCTGCTCGGTTCCAACGGCGCGGGCAAGACCACGATCGTGAGAATCCTCTCCACCCTGCTCAAGCCGGATAACGGCACGGCGCGGGTCAACGGATTCGATGTTCTGTCGCAGCCGGAGCAGGTGCGGGAGGCGATCAGCCTGACCGGTCAATTCGCGGCGGTGGACGAGATCCTCACCGGCCGGGAGAACCTGATCATGATCGCCGAACTACGGCGCGTGAAGGGCGCGGGCAAGGTGGCGGACGATCTGCTCGCACGATTCGGCCTCGCCGACGCGGCCAAGCGCCGGGTATCGACCTACTCAGGCGGCATGCGCCGTCGCCTCGACATCGCCATGAGTCTCATCGGCGCCCCGCGGATCATCTTCCTCGACGAGCCGACCACCGGCCTCGACCCGGAGGGCCGCATTGAGGTGTGGCAGGTGATCCAGAACCTCGCTAACAGCGGCGTGACCGTGTTCCTGACGACCCAGTACCTTGACGAGGCCGAGAAGCTCGCCGACCGGATCGCGATCCTGCACGAAGGCGCGATCATCGTGTCCGGGACGTTGGAGGACCTGAGGAAGCTGCTCCCGCCCGCGAAAGTCGAATACGTGGAACGGCAGCCCACCCTGGAGGAGATCTTCCTGGCGGTCGTCGGAAGCGACAAGGTCGGAAGCGACAAGGAGGCGCAACGATGAAAACCCATTTCTTCAGCGACACACGCGTGATGCTCGGACGCACCATGCGACACATCACGCGCAGCCCGGACACCATCATCACGACTACGATCATGCCGATCGCGTTCATGCTGCTGTTCGTCTACGTGTTCGGCGGCGCCATCCAAACAGGCTCCAAGAACTATGTGAACTACCTGCTGCCCGGCATCCTGCTGATCACGATTGCCTCGGGCATCTCGTACACCGCCTACCGGCTCTTCCTGGATCTGCAGAGCGGCATCTTCGACCGGTACAACTCGATGCCGATCGCCCGCTCGTCCGTGCTGTGGGGCCATGTGCTGACCTCAGTGGTGGCCAATGGGATCTCCGTGGTCGTCGTCGTGCTCGTCGCGCTCCTCATGGGTTTCCGCTCGTCGGCGGGCGCGCTGGCGTGGCTCGCCGTGGCGGGCATCCTGATCCTGTTCACCCTGGCGTTGACGTGGCTTGCCGTCATCCCTGGGCTCACCGCGAAGTCCGTTGACGGGGCGGCCGCCTTCGCCTACCCGCTCATCTTCCTGCCGTTCATCAGCTCGGCGTTCGTGCCCACTGCCTCGATGCCGGGTCCCGTGCGCGTCTTCGCGGAAAACCAGCCGGTCACCGCGATCGTCGACACGATCAGAGCCTTGTTCGAGCAGCAGCCGGTCGGAAACGACATCTGGATCGCCCTCGCCTGGTGCGTCGGCGTCCTCTTCGTCGCCTATGCGTTGGCCATGGTGGCCTACCGGCGCAAAATAGCCTGACAGACCGCGCTGCGCTATTCAGCGCGCTTACAAGGAGCAAGAGCGATGAACGACCAGGAGCGCAGACAGATCCTTGAGATGGTTGTCTCTGAAGAGTTGACCGTTGAACAAGCGGGAGACTTACTGGAACAGCTCGGCGCCGAAAGCAACGCCGAGGCGGAGAAGCAGCCAGACCAGGGGCAAGCGGGATTCAGCAGATTCACACGAGGCCAGATCACCACGTTGCGGGACCATGAGGTAGACGCGGACTACGTCCAGGCGCTGGAAGAGGCAGGCCTTGCCGACCTGAGCGTGAGGCAGCTCATCACCTTGAAGGATTACGAGGCCGACGCCGAGTATATCGTCGCCTTGCGAGAGGCAGGCTTCGCCGAGGTGACGGTGAAGCACCTCATCGCCTTGAAGTCGTACGACGTGGAGGCAGACGATGTCAGGGCGCTGCATGAGGCGGGCATCGCCAATTTGACCACCGAACAACTCATCGCCCTGAAGGACTATGACGTGGATGCCGACTATATTGCGGCGTTACGCGAGATAGGCGTCACCGGTCTGACGGTCAAACAGCTTATTGCCCTGAAGGAACTAGGATGAGGGAACCAATTTGCTCACCTCCATTGGGATACTTCTGGGCCTGCGATCTAAAACGGCGCCAGCGTCGTCTCTATCTGTAGCGCTTTCTGATAGGGAGATAGCGCTCCATCTGCGGCCTGTCCCAGCAGCGGTCGGGCCCGATGTGGTATACTAATGAACTGGGCGATACGCCGGGCATGTCGTGTGTCCGACCAGCACGCCCAGGGCAGAGGCGGCGCGACGCCGCGGGAGTAGCATGAAGACCAACATCCATCCAGACTACGTCGAGGCGACCGTCACCTGCGCCTGCGGCAACACCTTCAAGGTCGGCAGCACCAAGGCGCAACTCAAGGTTGACGTCTGCTCGAAGTGCCACCCGTTCTTCACGGGGACGCAACGCATTCTCGACACCGCTGGCCGTGTGGAGCGCTTCAACCGGCGCTACAACCTCGCCCAGACCGGCGAGAAGGCTGAGACCGAGTAGTCGAACGCAACCCACGAAACACCGAGGCGCGGACCATGCGGTCCGCGCCTTTTTTCTGCTCTCACACAGACCTGTTCGACTGAAACCATGACGCGGCGCTCGCTATGCTATCATGACGGTATCATGAGATGCGTAATGCGTGGCCCACTGGCGCTCGAACGTAGAATGATAGGAAGAGTCGGGCGACTGACCCAGGTTGATATAGAGCGAGGACGAGCGCGTGGCGAAGTTCAATTATGGTGGGCAGGCAGTCATCGAGGGCGTGATGATGCGCGGCCAGCGGTCGGCTGCCGTCGCCGTGCGCGCGCCTGATGGGGATGTCGTCGTCCACGAGGAGATGCTCAATAGCGGGATGTACCGCCGTCCGTTCACGCGTTGGCCGTTCGTGCGCGGGATCGTGCTGCTGTGGGAGATGCTAGTGCTGGGCACGCGGATGATGATGTTCGCGGCCAACATCGCGCAGTCTGATCCAGCGGACATTCAGACGATGAAGGAGACGGAACGAACATCCTCCGACGCAGGATCAACAGCGAATACAGCGGTAGTTTCAGCGATGGACCCACGCTTGATCCTGACGCTGCTGATCTCGCTCGCCTTCGCGATTGGCCTCTTCTTCCTGCTGCCGCTCGGCGCGGTCGGGCTGCTACATGGTTGGATCGGCGATGGCTGGCTGAGCCTGACGATTGAAGGGCTGATACGGCTTGGCCTGCTGATCGGTTACCTCGCGCTCATCGGGCGCATTCCCGACATTCAGCGCGTCTTCGAGTATCACGGCGCCGAGCACAAGGCGATCAACGCGCTGGAGGCCGGACAGCCGCTGGATGTGGCGCACGTGCGCGCCGCCTCGCGTGTCCATACCCGCTGTGGCACGGGCTTCCTGCTCATCGTCGTCGTCCTCTCAATCATCGTCTTCGCGCTGGTCGGCAATCCGCCGGTCGCGCTACGTATCCTCTCGCGCATCCTGCTTGTCCCGGTGATCGCGGCGATCGCGTACGAGCTAATGCGCCTGGGCGCGGCCAACTACCGCTATCGTGTCGTGCGCTGGCTGATGGCGCCGAGCCTCGCGCTGCAAGGACTGACGACGCGCGAGCCGGACGACGGTCAGATGGCCTGCGCGATCACCGCGTTGGAGAGTGTGCTGCGCGAGGATGGCGTCGCCGTTCCTGAGCGCGTGGTCTAACGTCTTCACAGATAAGGAAATCGTTCATGTCTACCGGGACGCCAAACCGTTCGACCGATCCAGCGCCGTCTGGCGCGCCAGAGGTTCACACCGACCTCCCAGGCATCACCCTGAGCGGTCGCGGGCTGCTCGGACGCGGCTTCGCGCGCTGGATCACCACCGGCGTGCCACGCATTGGCTATCGCTGGTGGACACGCATCGCCGCGCACCTCTTTCCCGAAGGCTCCCATCAAGCCGAGCTGGGCGGACTCGGTCGGTATTCCCCTACCAGACCGGCTCAACATGAGTTGGATCACACCGTATCTCGCGGTTGGCGGGCGCATCCTGCCAGCGGACATCCACCGGCTGGCGGCGGCAGGCGTGACACGCGTCGTGGATACGCGCTCCGAGCACAAAGACGACGAGGCGGCGCTGCATGCGGCGGGCATCGAGTTGCTCTATCTGCCGACGCCTGACACCCATCCACTCTCACTCGACGAACTTGCAACGGGCTCACGCTGGGCAAATCAGCAGATCGTGCAGGGGCAGCGTGTGCTGATTCACTGCGAGCATGGCGTCGGGCGCAGCGTGTTGCTGACGGCGGCGGTCCTGGTGGCGCGGGGAATGAGCGCGGACCAGGCGATGGCGCTGATCATGCGCAAGCGCTGGCAGGCGGCGCCCAATCACCGGCAAATGCGGCGCTTGCAGGAGTTCGAGGTCGCCACCCATGGCGCGCAAAGCGCGGGGCCACAGGCTCAGGTCAAGACGCAGGAATAGCGTGTTTGGCTTGGATGTCGGCCCAGAAGAGGTCGGCGAGCCGCAAATAGCCCGCCGCCGTGGGGTGGAAGCCGTCGCCGGAGATGTATTCAGGATGGCTCGCCAGCTCGGCGCGATACAGATCGATCAGGTCGTCGCCGTGGCTGTCCACCGATTGCGCAATGGCGGCGTTCCAGGTCTGTGTCTCCGCGCGCATCTGCTGGCTGGTTTCTGTCTGATGGCATGCGCCCAGCCCCTGCGAGCCAGGACGCATCGCCGGAAGCAGGCTCATGTCGGGTAGATTGGCGACGAAGACCTGCGCCTTCGTTCCAGACTTCAACTGATCCAGCAGCGAATTCAGATCGGCGATATACGTGTTCAGGGGGGTGCAGCCGCGAAAGTCGTTGCCGGCGAGCCAGACCGTCACCAGCGTCGGATGCGCGTTCAGCGCGGCCTGCATTTTGTTTTGTAGCGCGTCGTGGACTTTGTAGCCGCTCACGCCGAGGTTGAGCGCGTCGGCGTCCTTGGGCAGGCGTGAGATGAGGACCGGCACGTACCCCTGCGTGTTGGGATCGGCGGCTCCCACGCCGACCGCGTCCGAGGCGCCAAGCGCCACATAGACGACCGAGGCCGCGTGCGTCGCCGTGGGGCTTACCACGGGACGGTTAGCGCCAGATGAAGCCGCGCCGCAGCCTGCCAGCGCCGTCAGACAGATGGACGCCAGGCTCATCATCATGGCGCGCACTAAGAGAGCGAGAACGAGGTTTTTCGTGCACGCGCGCATCGTTGACTCCTTAGGGATATTGTTCGCGCTAGCTGGCCGCAATGGCTCGACAGTTTCTCTACGCACATGATAGAAAGCGCGTTTCTACCGGGTCAAGGTACTACTCTGCTACGCAAATAGGCCTATCGCGCTTGTCGAACGCCTCTTTGCCCCCTATACTGCGCGGTAATTATTTCCCGGCCATGCGCAGCGCCGGGTGGAGTGAGGGCGATCATGCCGGACAGCGCAGTCCTCGTCTTTCTCGTCATTGGCGGAGCCATCGGATCGGCGGCCTTGGTCGCCGCGTTCTTCATCGGCGCGGGCTATCTCACGGAGTTGCGTCTGCCCCGCGCGGTGCGCCAGGAGCGCGCCGCAAGAAGGTCTGCGCTTGGCCGTGGAGACGATCCGCTGGCCCTCGCGCTGGAAGCCGTCCGGCAAGGAACTGAGGATACCTGCGCTCAACGCCTGCGGGAACGCGCCGCACAGGCGCCAGTGGGACCGCTTCGCGCGCGGGCAATCCTTGCGCTGGGCTATCTCGCGGGTTCACAAGGGCAGTACGCGGAGGCGCGCCAGGGCTACATCGAAGCGCTCAAGATGGCGCCGTCGCTCGCGGGAGCCGGAGTCGATCTGGCGGGTATCTTCGTCCGCGAGGGGCGCGACGCCGCCGCGGAAGACCTGCTGACCATTGCGCTGCCAGTAACGCGCGCCGATATGGCCTCGCGCGAGAAGGCCCCGCTCGGATACCAGTTGCTCGGCCAGATCCTGCGCCGCGACGAACGCGATGCTGAGGCGGAGGAATTGCTGCGCCCGGCGCTCGCCCTGTATCCCGGCGACTCCAGGCTCATCAGCGCGTATGGCGCGACCCTTGAAGCGCGCGGACGCTTCGACGAAGCGGCGCAACTGTACCGTGAGGGCATGCGCCTGGCTCCCAACGACGCGATGCTGCATGGACAACTGGGTGGCTTGCTCATGCGACAGGGCGCATTTGTTCAGGCGAACACTCACCTGGAACGCTCAGCGGAACTCTTTCCTGATCGCCCCACGACGCGAGTGAGCCTGGCCGCGCTCAAGCTCAAACTCGGCGAATGGGACGCGGCGGAGCGCGAGGCTGGCGCGGCGGTCACGTTGCGTCCGGAAAGCGCGCCAGCGCATGCGAACCTGGGGCGCGCGCTGCTCCAGCAGGGACGGCTGGAGGAGGCGGAGCGGCATGGCCAGCGCGCGGTCGAACTGGCGCCGAACGTCGGCAGCGCCCATGCGTTGCTTGGCTATGCTTTGCTTGCGCAGGGTCGAGGCGCCGAGGCGCAGATACGATTCCGCCAGGCGCTGCGACTGGAGCCGGACCTGCCGGCGAAACTGCGCGACGAGGCGGCGATGCTCGACGGGATGGGTCTACCGGCGAGCGCCCAGGTCGAGCGGACGCACGCCGAGTGGCTCGAACGCGCTTCTGCTGGCGAGGAGGCGCCGTCCCGCTAGCCACGGCTGGCGGTTGAAACCGCGCCTTGGGACGTGCCGCCACGATGTCCGCCTGCGTGGACACCAGAGATGTCGCCGTCGTGTATCTGAGACCTGCGCAGGCAGGTCTGGTGGCCAACGGCCCTCAGGCGCGAATTCATTCGCCAGCAAGCCTACTCGCGAGGAGTGGGCGTCTCTTGTGGCGGAGGCGTCGCCACTGTGGTTGGCGCCGATCCTGCCTGTGGATAGCCTGGATAGACCGGCGGATACTGCGGCGGGTATTGAGGTGGATACTGAGGTGGATACTGGCCGCTGGCGTCTCTGGGTATGGTTGGCTGCGCGTAAGTCGGATACGGATAGCCCGGATTGTACTGCTGCAACTGCGCCACTTGAGTCGCGGCGAGACGGCGCTGGCGGGCGCGCCGCTGTGCGCCGACGATCAGCGCGATGACAACGATCAGCAGGAGGATGGCGCCAACAGCCACGGCGCCGATGACCAGCAGGCTCGGCGTCTGCGTCGAGCCGTTGACCTGCTCGCTGGCGGCGGCGGTCGCGGCGTAAGCTTTGTAGGGCGTCACCGCGCGGAAGTCGGGATACTTCGCGCTCAACGCATTCAACTCGTCGGCGGCCTTGCGCCAGTGACCGGAGTAGGTCGCCGAGTAGTCGGCGAACGCCTGCTGCCAGGCCGTCTGGAAGGCGCCCGGCTTGGTGTCGATGTTGTGGTTCTTGAGCATTGCCCGCGCGTTCTCGCTGGAACGCAGGAACGACGTGCCCACCGGCAAATCAACGCCGCCAAAGCTCACGATGCCGACGATATGCCCATCGGCGTCGAGCGCGGGACCGCCACTATCGCCATGCTCGACGTTGCCACCCACCTGGATGAGCTGTGAGCCATTCTTGTTGTGCTTGATAGCGCTGACGGTGACGACGTTGACCGAGGGCGTCAGGAGGTTGGTTGGATCGAGGCCGCCGAGCGCGGCGTCCAGGTCGCCGTTGCCGGGGAAGCCAATGATGGTCAGCTTGTCCTGCGCGGCGACGGCGGTCGCGTCGCCAAGCTGGATGCTCGGCGTGTCGGTGAGCGCGACGTGCAGTAGGGCGACATCGTCTTGTTCGAAGGGGCTGACGTCAACTGGCGTCGCCTTCAGATTCGGCGCCGCGAGCAGTGTGGCGAGTTCGCCCTGAGTACTGCCGCTCCCCGTCAGTTCGCCAGAGTAGCTGGTGGACTGAAAGGAGTAATACGTTGGCGTCGAGAAAGTCGGCTGCGGACTGATGCCGAGCGCCGGGACGACCCCATTGGCGACATCGTTGGGCGTGACGACAAAGTTCAGACCCAGGCACGCCGCGTTGTTGTTCAGCGCGATTGCGATGTCCACCGCCGCGCGGCCATTGTGGTAGAGCCCGTCAATCTCGTCAGCCGCTTCGATCTGAGCGATGTGTCCGGCGGTGAGGATATCGCCGTTGGCGCTGACGAACGCCCCCGACCCCGACCAGCCAAGCGTGTAGGGCGCGCCGGAGACCGGCAGCGTCACGAACGTCCCACAGAGTGGAAGTGTCACCTTCCCGCTGACGGTGGTGACGATGCGCACCACCGCCGGACTGGCGACATCCACCGCGCGGACTACGGAGTCGCTCAACACGCCGCCTGGGGGGCGGCCATCCGCCGACGCGGAGCGCGCGCTAACGGGCAGAAGCGCCGCCACGCCCGCGAGGAGCAGGGCCCCGAAGAGCAGCGCGGCGAAGACGCCACGACGGCCGGGTGTCAATAACGGCGAGGGATTCACAGCCCCTGATGTGGTATCTCGCTGCTGACGCATGAAGTATCCTTAATGAGTGCTACAGGCTATCCGGTCGAGCGCCATCCAGGGTGGCGGCGCTGCATCGGCGGCCCTACTATCTCCCTCTATTATGACGGCTGGATGCGAATTGCACTAGCCCTATCTGCTACCTCATCCACATCTCCCGTTCGCGCGGAGAGAGCGTGTGAAAATCTGGCCTATACCAGCGAGCGTTTGTGGTGTACTATCGTACTGCGTCGAAGAGAGCGGCGAGGCGCAGATCGCCCACACGCTCCAGACCAGAAAGAGGAGTTAAGAGGAGTTATGACCAACGACCCCAATCAGTATCCACCACAGTATCAAGGCGGATATACGCCTCCTCCACCGGGATACACGCCCGCGCCTGGCTACGAGCAGCCGCCACAACAGCCGTATGGCTACGCGCAGCCGCAGGGCTATCCGCAGCAGTACGCCGCGCCGATGGCCACTGGCACGAACGGCCTCGCCATCGCCAGCCTGATCTGCGCGTTTATCGTCCCGCTCGTCGGCGTGATCTTAGGCCACATCGCGCTCAGCCAGATCAAGCAAACAGGGCAGGAGGGCCGCGGGCTGGCGATCGCTGGGCTGGTGATCGGATACGCCTACATCGCTCTTGCCCTGATCTTCGTCTGTGGCATCTTCGCGCTGAGCCTTGCAGCCGCAAACACCAACTGATCCTGATTCCTGCCGCTGCTAGCGAGCTAGACGCGCCGAATGCGCGTTCGGTCATGACGGAGCGAGTTCGCGCTTGCTCCGTCGGATCATATGCTCGTATTCCTCTATCTCTGCGTTCGCTATCTTTCCGTTTGCTGGCGCGCTACCTGCGGTCTCAAGAGGCGACGCATATGTCATCACGCCCTCCGGAGTATGACCCATCGCAGTACCCGCCCTATGTGCCGCCAGAGGCCAGCCAGGCATCCGCGCCACTATCAGATGCGCCACCCTTCGCGCCGCTCTCTCCCGAACAGGCGCAGGCGGCGTTCGCGGAGCTGGTGGACCCTTTCGCGCCGGTCGTCTCCGCGCAGGCCATCTTCAGCGTCATCTTCGCCATCGTCGGCGCGACGTTGCTCCCCGTCTTCGCGCAGGTCATCAGCATCACCTTAGGCGCACGGGCGCTCCGGCGCATCAAAGCCTCGGATGGCTCAATTATTGGCCGTCGCCTGGCCTGGTTCGGCATCATCTTCAGCGCGCTGTGCCTTTTCGGCTATCTCGCGCTCATTGCGCTCATCATCTACGGCGTGCTGAGCCTTGGCGCGCTGGGCGCCTCCTGAACCGCCACTTGCTCAGTGAACTTGCGCTGCGCTATCTCCGCCGTAAAGCGACGCCAGCCTATGTCTCCCCCTCACGCTTGCTCGCACGTGATAGAATGTGGGCTGCCGCGCCGCAGCATGGCCTGTGGCGCCTTATCCCCGTCGCCAGCCAGCGCGCGCTCGCACGTCCAATATGGTCTGAATGAAGCGTGTGGGGCGGTCGTGTTCCCAGAAGGACGTAACAAATGAATAAGGATCAACCGCTGGACAATCAGTGGCTCGCGCGCGCGCTCTGGGACCTGGGCGCGGTGACGTTTGGGGATTTCACGCTTGGCGGCAGTACCGTCAACTCACCTGTCTTCATCAATCCGAAATTACTCATCAGCAACCCGATGGCGCTCTCGGTCGCCGCGAAACTGATGGTGCAGGAGATCGAGCTGGCGCAATCGCTGCGCCGCGCGAAGCTGCAATCCTACGACGTGCTGGCCGGGGTGCCGGTCGGCGGCATGCTGCTCGCGCTCGCCCTCTCGCTGGAATCCATGACGCCGCTGATCTATACGCGGACACGCCAGGAAGGCACTGGCCCGCGCGGCATCGAGGGGCGCTACAATCCGGGAGCCACTCGCGCTCTCTTGATCGACGATCTCATCACCGGCGGCAGGAACGTGCTGGAGACGGCTCAGTTCCTCGCCGAGCATGAGATCGAGGCGCTTGACGCGGTCGTGCTGATTGATCGTGACATGGGCGCGCGCGCGCGGCTCAAGCACGCGGGCATCCATCTCATCAGCATCCTCAAGCTGGACGCGATGATGACGCAGTATCAGTCACTTGGACTGATCGACGACGAGCAATACCAGCGCTACCTCGACTACGTCAAGGCGAACCGCGCCGAGGAATCCGCTGGCGAAGAGTAGCGCGCCGTCGGTCTCCCTGGCTCATGCGAGTGAACATCACAGAGACCTCACCCCAACCCTCCCCGTTGACGGGGAGGGAAAGAGCGCGCGTCCCTGCAACAGATTTTCTATTCTGCTGTCTGGAGCGGGTTCGGCGCGGGAATCGATGCTGGGCGCGGCCCGTCCTCTTGCGGCGCTGGTGGCAGCGCGCCATTGCGCGGGGGATTCTGGGTGGTCGCGCTCGCTCCGCTGGCCTTGCGCATCATCTCCGTCAGCGGCTCGATCAGGTCGATGGGCAGCGGGAAGACGATGGTCGTCGTGTTCGACTTGTCCACCTGCTTTGGGAACATTCAGTTTTCGAGAGACCGAGGCGTGTCGGAGTTCTGTGGTAGGGACTGAGGCGTGGCTGGCGGCAGTGTGACCTTTGGCTTGTCTCCATCGGAGTTCTGCGTCACCTTGGGCTTGTCGCCAAGGGCAACCTTCAGTTGGTCAGCAACATAGTCTACTGCCTCATAAAAGGGTTGCAGCGGGAAGACGATGGTCGTGTTCTTGTCCACGCCGATCTCGATCAGCGTCTGCAGGTAGCGCAACTGGAGCGCAGCCGGCTCCTTGGAGATGAGCGCGGCGGCGTCGGCCAGCGTCTGCGCGGCCTGATACTCGCCCTGCGCCAGCAGCACGCGCGCGCGCTTCTCGCGTTCGGCCTCGGCCTGTCGCGCCATCGCCCGCTGCATCGTCGAGGGCAGCTCCACATCCTTGACCTCGACGGCGGTGACTTTGATACCCCAGCGCTCGGTGTGCTCGTCGATGATCGCCTGCGTGGCGCGGTTGATGCGCTCGCGCTCGGAGAGCAGCTCGTCCAGTTCCGACTGGCCAAGCACGTTGCGCAACGTCGTCTGGGCGATCTGCACCGTGGCCCGGTAGTAGTCGAGGACGTTGTTGACGGCGTCGTTGGGGTTGACGACGTAGAAGTAGACGACCGCGCTGACCTTCACCGTGACGTTGTCGCGCGTAACGCCCTCTTGCGGCGGCAACTCGATGGTGATGATACGCAGGTCAATCTTGCGCATCTGCGTGATGAAGGGCGGCACCCAGAAGAGGCCTGGGCCTTTCGCGCCCCGCAGCCGTCCCAGCACGAAGATCACGCCGCGCTCGTACTGGTTGACGATGCGGAAGCCCGAAAGCACGAAGATCGCCACCAGGACCAGGATGATCGCGCCGACGATGCCGATACTGCCTAGTATTTCCATGTGCTCACCTCTCGTGGCGCTTCCAGCGCCGGGGACACTGGCTCGACGATCAAGGTAATACCGTCGATACCTGTAATACGTACGGACTGGCCTATGCGTATGGGCGCCTCATCGCCGGCGCGATTGCCGGCAAGCCGCGCGGCCCAGTTCTCGCCAAGCAGCCGCACACGACCAGCAGGCGCAAGCGCGACGATCACTGTCGCCGTCCTGCCAATCAGCCCCTCGACGCCGGTGGTCACGGGTCGCCGCTGCGCGCGAATCGCGAAGCTCAGGATCGTCACCGAGATCGCGCCGAGGGCGATCACCGCGCCGACCAGCGCCCAGGGATTCAGACTCTGCCCCTCGGGATGAGAGCCGGTGTCGAAGAAGATCAGCGCGCCAATCACCAGACTCACGAGCGCGCTCACCGTAAGGAAGCCATGCGTCGGCGCGCGCGCATCAATCGCCAGCAAGACGATGGCGAGCAGCATCAGCGCCAGTCCCGCCCAGTTCGGCTGGATCGAGCCAGCGCTGAAGAGAAAGAGAATCAGCGCTAGCGCGCCGATGACGCCCGGCACGATCGCGCCGGGATGCGCTAGCTCGATGTAGAGGCAGGTGGTGGCCAGAACGAAGAGCAGGAAGAGCACCGTTGGGTCGCCCAAGATGCCCTGCACAATGGTGGCAAACGCCGGCTCCGCCAGGAGCCCCGGCGACAGGAGCGCGAGAAATGTCAGACTGAGCAACCGCATGGAAGCGCCTCCTTCCAGAGGAACACCGCGCGGGCGTCTTCTTCCATGCACTTCGATCTACGTTCCTATTGTACACCTCGCGGCAGGGCAACGGCAGAGCGCTCAGCGCTGGTTTGACACATCCGCGCCACGCGGGCTATAGTCCGGGATGTGCGCCCTCGCCTGTGTCCGGCGCCATCTTACTGACCAACAAAGCGCCACACCGGCGGGAGAACGCTTCATGACGGCCCCTCAACTGAGCGCCAGCAACGCCAACACCGAGTTTTACCAGGAGCGGCTGCCCAACGGCTTGCAGATCGTCGGCCAGCGCATGCCCGACCTCGAATCGGTCTCGGTTTGTTTCTTCGCCCGCACCGGCGCGCGCGACGAACACGAACCGGCGATCTACGGTGTCTCGCATTTCCTGGAGCATATGGTCTTCAAGGGGACCGCCAGCCGCGACGCCGAGCAGATCACGCTCGACTTCAACCGCATGGGCGCCGAGTTCAACGCCTATACCTCAGTCGAGCAGACCGTCTACTACGCGCGCGTCCTCGGCCAGTATCTGCCCAACGCGGTTGACCTCCTCGGCGACATGATGCGCCCGCGTCTGGACGGCGGCGACTTCGCGCTAGAACGCAACGTCATCCTCGAAGAAATCGCGCGCTCGGAGGATGTGCCTTCCAGCCAGGCATACCGGCGGCTGATGCAGACCTACTTCTCCGGGCATCCCCTCGGCCACGACGTGCTCGGCACAAAGGAGAGCATCGGCAATCTCAAGGTCGAGCAGATGCGCGAGTACCACGCGCGCCGCTACTCCGCCAATAACCTGGTCTTCGCCATCGCTGGCAATTTCGACTGGCAAAAGGCTCTCGACCTCGTACAGCGCGCCTGTGGCGACTGGACCTCCGGCGAGGAGGGACGGCAGGCGGACCCATTCACGCCGAAGGCGGGCCGCGAGATCATCAGCAAGGACAAGCTCAAGCAGCAGATCATGTTGCTGGCGTGGCCGACGGTGAGCGTGGAGGACGACGACATCTATCCAATGGAGCTGGCCGCGATGGTTCTTGGCGACGGCTCCGGGTCGCGCATGTTCTGGAACATCTTCCAAAAGGGGCTGGCCGAGACGGCGGTCGCCTCGCTGTCGCCGCTGGATCGCACGGGGCTGATGCTGGCCTATCTCAGCACAACGCCGGACGAGGCGCCAGCCGTGCTGGAGCTGACGCTGGCGGAGTTGAAGAGCCTCCAGCAGGATGGCGTGCACGAGGACGAGCTACGCCGCGCGAAAGATAAGCTGGTCAGCCGCACCGTGCTCGACGGCGAGTCGGGCTTCAGCCGCATGCAGGACCTCGCCTATACCTGGGTGGCGAAGGGCAAACTGCGCTCGCTGGAGGACGAGGTCGCGCGCATCGAGGCGGTGACGCTGGAGGATGTGCGTCACGTGCTCGACCGCTTCCCCGTCACGGCGGAGCATGTCTTTATGGCATACGGCCCGCTGGAGGCGACGGCGTTCGACGCGTCGAAGAAGTAGCGGAAGATTTAGAGGAACCTTGCGATAGGTCAAATGGCGGGCTGAATTGGCGCCTATTGTAAGCGAATGGCGCCTATGTTATACTTGCGCGGATCGCAACCCCGGTGGGGGAGCGCGCAATTTTTGGCGTCTATGAAGTGTGGTGGCGGGGGGTCGCGCAGACTTCCACGCTGGTGGCAAAGGTCCGGGGCGCACGGAGCCTGTACAGGCGGCGCGCCTCGTGATTGAGCGGAAAGACACAGGCATGGGCAAGTACAAGCAATGGCTGCATCACCAGGAGATCGGAAGACGACTTCGCGATCAGATCAACACGTATGAGCAGGAACGCGCGCGGGTCCAGAAGATGGCGCCCGTCTCGGCGACGCCACTCCCTGAACTGGAGAATCCCGTCGTCGCCGCGCTTCTGAACTACACACGGGCAGGCAACAAGCTCAGCAACATCGACGTGATCAAAGCGGCGATGCCCAAGATGGATCCAGACTTGGAACAACGAAGGCTCGCTCCTAGCGCCGCGACCAACGCTCCAGGAGAGGAGACCGCTCAGGTTCGGAGAACTCCGGCCAACGACGCGGTTGTCTCGGGCCTGCAGGCGCGAGCCGATTCCATGCAAGCTGATCCGTTCGGCCAGGCGCAAGGCCGTCAGAACCCTGGTCAGAACCCTGGACAGTCCGATTCGCTCGGCGCGTGGTTCCAGAATCAGCAATCGAAACAATAAGCAAGAGCGACCAAGAGCGACCAAGAGCGACCAAGAGCGAGCGCCACAAGGGGAAGAGTGAGGGGCTATGTCGTCCGATCCCACCGCAGTAACCAAACTGTATGAACAAATCCCGCTGGAGTCCATGCAGCAGGTCTCCGATAGCTATCTGGCCTGGTACGTCGATCGGGTGACCCGCCAGCTCGACGAGCACATGGCCGCGCTGCGCACCGAGCTGCGCGAGAATGACGCCAAGGAGGCGGGATTCCGCCCATCGCCCAACGAGCTCTCCGCCATCGAGCGGCTCCAGCGTAGCGGCGTCACCGGCGTTGACCTGCTGGATCGCATGGTCGAGCAGGGGGAGGATTGGCTCGTCGTGACGATGCGCCGCCTCGACCACTTCGAGAAGACCGGCCTTGCGCCGAAGGACTACTCGACCTGGTGCGAGCACGCGCTTGGCGGCGCGTACGACTGGATCGACCACGAGCGCCTGGCGGCGAGCGGCAGTCCCGCGGCCAGCACTCCCCGCCAGCCAGCGGCGGCCTCCAGCGGTGGTGACTACCGCAATGGCAACAGCCGTCCTGGGAACGAAGGGCCTACCGCGCCAGTGCCATCCACTGGTGGCTGGAGCGGCTCCAACCAGGGTGGTTCCTATGGCGGGGGCCAGAGCGACGACGGCAAAGATGGCCGCAACATCTTCCGCATCTTTTCCAACTAGCTCGCCTCCCATACAAACCAAGAACCCGTCTCGCGTCGTGGTATTGCCACTGACCTGAGGCGGGCTTCTTTGTATCATGATGGAGTCTAATGCGACTTTCTCCGCTTCACTATGCATGACAATATACGGCCTGCCTGCGCCACCGCTCACGTCGTTGTCGTGCCGCGACTTGCCCTATTAGCGAGTCAGTCGGGCAAACAGCGACTTCTGCCCACCTCGACGCATCAATAGATCTGGTGAGTCATCACACCGCCGTCTACCGTCAGGCTCGCTCCAGTGATCCAGCGCGCGGCGGGCGAGATGAGGAAGAGGCAGGCGTCGGCGACATCCTCCGGCATGCCGAGCCGTCCCAGAGGAGCCGCACGTCGCCAGCGCGCCACGCCGTCCGGCCAGGTCTGCTCGATGTCGTCCTTCCAGATCAGTCCCGGCGCCACCGCGTTGACACGGATGCCATGCCGCCCTAGCTCGTTCGCCGCCGCGCGCGTGTACAGCAGAACGCCGCCCTTTGAGGCGTTATAGTGGCTGTGGTTGGGCGCGGGATTCTCCGCCTCGATGGAGGTGATGTTGACGATGGCGCCGCCGCTGGCCTGCGCGATCATCTGGCGCGCGGCGGCCTGCGTGCAGAGGAAGACGCTGCGCAGGTTCGCATCGATCACCGTGTCCCACTCCTCGGCGGTCATCTCCAGCACCGAGGCCAGCGGATAGATGCCCGCGTTGTTGACGAGCGCATCTACGCGCCCGAAGGTTGCGACCGCATAAGCGGTCAGGCCCGTAGCGGCGTCGGGATCGCTCAAATCGCCCTGGTAGGTGGTCGCCTGACCGCCGGACGCGGTGATCGCCGCGACGACAGACACCGCGCCCGCCGCGCTGGAATGGTAATGGACGACGACGCGTGCGCCCGCCTCGGCAAAGCGCAATGCGATGCCACGCCCAACACCGCTGCCGCCGCCCGTCACGATGACCACTTTCTCTGAGAGATCCAGTAGCGAGCGCACCGGCGGCGCTGAGAACTCGTTTTGCTCATGATCGAAGCCGTCATCCCTCATGCCTCGTCCTCCTCGCGGGTGAGCACGCGAATCAACTCGGCGCGCTGGGGATAGGCCGCGATCAGTGCCTCGCGGTCGCCCAACTCGAAGTCGGCCTGATCGTACGCCGGGGCCATCGTCGTGCCCATCAGCGCGAAGCCGGCAGAGTCGGCAGCGAGGCGCGACCCCTGCCAGACGCCACGCGGGACGACCATCTGCACGCGCTCGCCCGCCGCGAGATCCGTCCCCAGCCGCACGACCTCATCATGCCCGTCGGGATAGAGCAGCAGCATCTCGACTGGCTGCCCCAGGTAGAAGTGGTAGACCTCGTCCGTCAGCAGGCGATGCAGCGCCGAGAAAGAGTCGCCATCGAGGAGATAATAGATCG
The DNA here is from genome assembly GCA_963733745.1 of uncultured bacterium. Classification (GTDB taxonomy): domain Bacteria; phylum Chloroflexota; class Ktedonobacteria; order Ktedonobacterales; family JADMIN01; genus DASWAC01. Next base: position 47,521 of record CAVTFE010000017.1, on the reverse strand, counting down.
CCCCGCCAGGCGCCCGTGGACCACCGTAGCGCTCCGGCAGGGTCGCGGCGTCCAGCGTCTCGTCCGCGAGGTAGGTCACGCGGTAGTAGCCGCCCTCGACGGGCAGCGGCTCCAAGCGCAGCAGTTCGATGATCTGTTCGGCGGTGAGCGACATGGCGGCTCCTAACAGTCTTCTCGTAAAAGGTGAGCGCTCCTGAGCAGTGTAGTGGAGCGCGACGGCGACGCGCAAGGTTCTGCTTCCCACTTGCCACATCGCCGCGATGAAAGTCTGGACCCAGACGCATACGCTATAATTGCAATATGGGCCATCGCGCCGTGGTTCTGGCGCGGCAAGGCCACATCGAGGATTCGCTGATGTTTCGTAAGACGACGATGCGCCGCGCCATCGCCGAGGGCGCGCTGATCTACACCTTTGGCCTGCTGCTGGCGTTGCCACAACCCTACATCTGGCCGACGCCCGTCTTTATCATCGTGCTGCTCCTGCGGCTCACGCTCTATGCCCTCCCGCCGGTCTGGGCCGCGATGCGCGTCGTCTCCACCAAGCGCGAGAAGATGTCGGCGCGCTTCTGGCGGCTGGGACCGATTCTGGCGAGTTGGTGTGCGCTCATCAGCGCGCTCTTCGTCCTCGTCATCGGCCAGACCGACGGGCAGTGGGGCGGCCTGCTCGACGGCCCCGCCGGGACACCAGCTATAACTCGCTTCTTCGCCAGCGGCGCGGCGCATCTGACCCCGCTGGACTTTTTTATCGGCCAGCTTGGCGGCTACTTCCTGCTGCTGGTCTACTACACCATCGCCGTCGTGCTGACCCGCCTGGCGAATGGCGGCTTCCTGCGCTTCACCATGCCCGCTGGCGGCAACCGCGTCACGCTGTAGGCTCGTCTCCCATGTCGTATGCTGAGGTCTGCCCGAAGCGCATACCGCTAGGGGAGGATGGCCCATGCGTTGGAAGGGAATCAACTACGACACCGGCGTCGTCTCCATTGGGGACCGGCTCTCGCGCGTGTCTCTCGATCCGCTCCAGGTGCGCCGCGAGATGGAAGTCATCTCGCGCGATCTACACTGCAACGCGGTGCGCATTAGCGGACGCGATCCGGCGCGCATCGCGCTGGCCGCCGAGTACGCTCTTGCGGAAGGGCTGACGGTCTGGTTCGCGCCGTTCCCGACCAATATGACTGCCGAGGAGCTGATCCCCTACTTTAGCGCCTGCGCCCAGGCCGCCGAGGCGCTGCGCCAGCCGCCGTCGCACCTCGTCTTCGTCCTTGGCTGCGAAATGTCGCTCTATAACAGCGGCTTCATTCCCGGCGCGACGATGTGGGAACGCATGCAGACGCTGATGAATCCCGCGCTGCTGGCCAGCCAATCTGTCTCCCCCGAAGAGCTAGTACGGCGCTTCAACGCCTTCCTTGCGCAAGCCGTCGCCGCCGTGCGGCAGCAGTTCGCCGGTCCCGTAACCTATGCGTCGGGTGCGTGGGAACAGGTGGATTGGAGCCTGTTCGACATCGTCGGCATAGACGCTTACCGCGACGCTGGCAATAAGGACAGCTACAGCGAGCAACTGCGTCAATACTTCGCTCATAGTCGCCCTGTGGTGGTGACGGAGTTTGGCTGCTGCACGTACAAAGGCGCGCAGGACCGTGGCGGGATGGGCTGGGCCATCGTGGATCGCGCGGCGCAGCCACCTCGCCTGACTGAGGATGTCATTCGCGACGAGCTGGCGCAGGTGGAGTATCTTGCGGAAGTCCTGAACATCCTTGAGGAAGAGCAGGTGGAGGGCGCATTCTGGTTCACCTTCGCCAGCTACACCTACCCCTGGAATTCCAACCCGCGCCACGACCTCGATAGCGCCGCCTATGGCGTGGTGAGGATGCTGGATGGCGCGACCGGAGAGCAGTATCCCGGTATGCCTTGGGAACCGAAACGGGCCTTCTACGCCCTCGCCGAGCGTAACGCGCGCGATTGACGCCAGCCTATGAGGCTACAATACCAGGCGATGCGAACCGAGGAGAGGCAGGGGTTCATGAGAGCGGTGGTCTACGACCGGTATGGGCCTCCCGAGGTCCAGCGCCTCGCAGAGGTCGAGCGACCTGTTCCCAAGGACGATGAGGTCTTGATTAAGATCCATGCGACCACCGTCAACCGCACCGATTGCGGCTGGCGTAGCGCCCATCCCTTCTTTGTGCGCGTCTTCATCGGGCTGCGCCGGCCACAGCGGCGGATCCTAGGCGGCGAGCTGGCCGGCGAGGTCGCCGCAGTCGGGGCGGAGGTCAGGGACTTTGCCAGCGGTGATCGCGTCTTTGGCGTCAGCGGCTTTGGCGCCCATGCGGAGTACGTCTGCCTGCGGCAGGACCGTCCGCTGACGCAGATGCCAGCGAGCATGACCTTCGCGGAGGCGGCGGCGGTCAGCGATGGCGCGATGGCCGCGTTCTCCTGCCTGCGCGGCGCCGATCTGCGACCGGGGCGCAACCTGCTGATCTACGGCGCGTCAGGCTCCATTGGGAGCGCGGCGGTGCAAGTGGCCAAGTCCGTCGGCGCTGATGTCACCGCCGTCTGTAACACGAAGAACGTCGAACTGGTCAGATCACTCGGAGCCGACCGAGTGATCGACTATACTCGGGAGAAGTACATCAGGAAAGGTGAGACCTACGACGTCATCTTCGACGCCGTGGGCAAGACCTCGTTCCGGCGCTGCCGTCGGGCACTCAAACCCGGCGGACTCTTTATCGAGACGGACGCGGGGTTCATGGCGCATGCGCCGCTCCTGGCGCTCCTGACCCACTGGGTCGGCGACAAGCGGGTGATCATGGGGATCACGCGGTACACGAAGGCGGATCTCCTCGTCCTCAAGGAGCTGATCGAGGCAGGCAAGTACCGGGCGGTCATCGATCGCGTCTACCCGCTGGAGCAGATAGTTGAAGCAACGCGGTACGTCGAGACAGGGCAGAAGACGGGCAACGTCGTCCTGACCGTCACAGGCGACTACAGTAGCTGAACACGCTAGCGCCGTCGCATCCCAGGGACGCAGCCGCCATGACACATCAACGAATCAGGTAGCTCATGGCTAGACACTCATCACTCCTGCGCGGGCAGCGTCGCAGCGATGCCTGCCAGGATGATCTGTAGCCCCGCCTCGAACACCGCCGTACGGTCCTGACCGGTGGAGACACGCGCCACCTCGCCAAGCGCGTTCGCTAATGCCGGGTAGCGCACTGCCTCAACTCCACCATGCAACACGCCAGACGCCTCCGGGCGTGGGTCCACCGCGCGATACGGATCGAGTTGCGCGTCCAGCACAGAGCCCATGGTATAGGCGGAGATGGTCAGCGTCGCGTTGAGCGCCGCCAGTACGCTGAAGCCTGCATCCTGAAGCGTCTTGATCGCGCTATCCAGCACACCCACCGTCTCGCTCCCGCTGAGGTTGGCTGCCGCGATGACTCGCGCGCCGTCGCGGTGCGAGGAGAGCGCGCGGTGGAACAGATGCGCCAGCGCGCTCAGCGTATCAGACCACGAGGCGTCGGGCGCTGGCGGCCCAAGCTCGGCAAGGGCGTCGGCGAGCATGACCTCGGCCATACGGTCGAGCAAGTCCTGCTTGTTCTTGAAGTGCCAGTAGAGGGCGGGGTTCTGCACGCCCAGCGCATCGGCGATGCGCCGCACCGTCAGGCCATCCAGCCCAACCTCATCCAGTACCACCAGCGCCGCGCGCGCAACGGTCTCGCGTTCCAGCGGCATGGGCGCGTCTCCTCTTTCTAGAGTGATTGGCCTCTCTGTAGGGGCGAGACAAGTCTCGCCCGGCTTGTCTTGCCCATCCGCTAACGGGCGCGAACTATCGCGCCCCTACACAGACACCCACCGAGGCAGATGCGGTATTGACACTGACTCTTGACAAGAACATGTGGCGCCACGTATCCTTAGCAATGCTAAATTTAGCAACGCTAAGGCGCGCGCTCATGATAGCACATTCCTCGCGCCATGACGCCACGCAGGAAAGGCAGCGCAATGAAGATCCAACAGTTACAGGACCAAACCAGCGGGGCGTTCGCGGCGCTTCCCGCGAAAGGTGTCGCCCTACTCACCACGTTCCGGCGCAGCGGCCAGGGTGTGCCGACGCCGGTGGAGATTCGTGTTCGTGGTGAGCGCGTCTACTTCATCACCTGGTCCACGACCGGCAAGGTGAAGCGGCTGGCGCACACCCCTGGCGTCACCCTCGCCCGCTGCACGCGAATGGGCAAGCCCACCGGCCCGAGCGTCGCCGGGTTCGCGCGGCGGCTGGACGGAGCAGAGGCCGGGGCGGTCTCCGCCTACTTTGGCAAGGGACCATGGGCGCGGCTCTGGAACCAGATCTACCGGATGCGCGGCTGGCAGCCGGTGACGTATGAGGTGGCGCCTGCGGACACGTCGGCGCAGTCCTGAACTGGAGGCCGTATGAATCTCGCGCTAACGTTACTCATCCAGTGGTTACACATCCTCTCCGGCGTGATCTGGTTCGGCGGCTACATCCTGATCGATTTCGCGCTCTGGCCCGCGTTGCTGCGGCGCCCCGCAGCCGAGGCGCGAATGACCCTCGCGGCGCTGGAAAAGTACATCGGACCGTTGATGGCGCTCAGCGGCTCACTGGTCGTGCTGCTCGGCATCGTACGCGGAACCGTGCTTGGCCCCATCAAGTCGCTCAACGCTCTGCTGGGCACAGCCTACGGCCTGACCTGGCTCACAGCGCTAATTCTCGCGCTCTTCCTGTCCGTCTGGGGCGCAACATGGCATGATCGCCTGGTCGGACCAGCCTGGGAAGGCGACCAACTACGTCCTGGCGCCATAGAACGTCAGCGCGCGGCGACCATCCTCGAAATGGCCTGCTTCGGCGCGATCCTCGTCTGTATGGTCCTGATGGGCGCTGGACTGTGATCGCTACTCGCGCGTGATGCCCATGATGCCGCCAGCGCCGGGACCCGCGTGCGTGCCGACGACTGGACCCAGCGCGCCCTGGTTCGTCTCGCCCTGCCAGAACGGGCGCACGACCGCCGCGAGTTGCTGGCGGGTGGCCTCATCGCTGCCGACCACCGCCAGCGCCTCCAGTGGCATGAGCTTGGCGATGAGCTGGCCGACGCGCTCGAAGGCCTTGCCACGCGTGCGGATGCGCTCGAGTTGGACGACCTCGCCATTGCGCACCTCCAGCAGTGGCTTGACCTGGAGCAGCATCCCCGCAGAGGCAGCCGTCCTGCTGATGCGCCCACCCCGGCGCAGGAACTCCAGCGTGTCGAGCGCGGCGTAGAGATGGACGCGCGAGAGGATGCTTTGCGCGCGCGCCTTGAGTTGATCGAGACTTGCGCCATCGCGCGCCTCTTGCGCCAGCATCTGCGCGGGCAGGCCAAACGCCGCGCTGACCGTGCCGGAATCCACGACTTCAATCGGGATGTTCTTCTCCTTGGAGACCATCTCTGCCGCCTGGATCGCCGCGCTGTAGGTCGCGCTCAGCTTCGCGCTGAGACAGAGTTGCAGGATGCCGGTCGCGCCGCGCCGGATCATGTCCTCGTACGCCTCCTGGAACGCGCCGATGGAAGGCGCGGAGGTCGTCGGCGTGACCGGGCTGGTGGTGAGCTTCTTGTAGAACTCGTCGGTCGTGAGGTCGATGCCATCGCGGTACGACTCGTCGCCGAACAGCACCAGCAGCGGGATGATGATGATATCCAGACTGCGCGCGCGTTCCTGGGGAATGTCGGATGTGCTATCGACGGCGATCATCACTGTCATACCTGGGCGCCTCTTCGTTTCCCAACAGGCGCCACCAGCGCCCAATTCAACGGGGCCACATCGCCCCGCCATCGCCAGATTACATGCGCAACATTACATGTTATTCCGCCGAGATGATATAGGCGTAGTACGGCTGTCCGCCGTTCATCACCTCGATCTCGACGCCAGGGAACCACGACTTAATCTGCTGCGCCAGCGTCTGCGCTGTGGCCGCCTCGATGCCCTCGCCGTAGTAGACGGTGACGATCTCGTGCCGGTCGGCGCCCATGCGGGTCAGGGCTTCATGCGTCACCTGCGTCGAATCGTCTCCAGCCGTCACCAGCCGCCCATTCACCAGCCCGATGATGTCGCTCTCGCGCACGTTCACGCCGTCGATCTGCACTGAGCGTACCGCGCGTGTGATCTCGACCGTATCCACATGCTTGATCGCCGCCTCCATCGCCTGGCAGTTGGCGTCGAACTCGGCGTCCAGGTTGAAGGCGAGCAGCGCCGTGATCCCCTGTGGCATCGAGTCGCTGGGAATCACGCAGATATTCTTCTTGCTCAACTGCGGAACCTGCCGCGCGCTCATGATGACGTTGCCATTGTTGGGCAGCAGGATGATCTGCTCGAAGGGGCAGCCCTCGACCGCCGCAAATAATTCTTCCGTGCTGGGGTTCATCGTCTGCCCACCGGACACGATGGCGCTGACGCCCAGGTCACGGTAGACCTCGTTCCAGCCGTCGCCCGAGACCACCGCCACGATACCGATATCCTTCAGCTCGTGCAACCCGCCCGGCTCCTGCTCTCCCGGCGCCTGCGCCACCGCCGTGCGCCCGTTCACTCCTCCGTTCGCGCCAGGCTCCTCACCGCGCTCGGCGCGTCCCTCAGCTTCGTAGCGCAGGCTCTGCTCCTGCAAATTCTCGATGTTGATGTCTTGCAGGCTGCCGAGACTCACGCCGTAGTCGAGAATCTTGCCCGGCGTCGGCGTGTGCGTGTGTACCTTGATGAGCTGCGCGTCACCCGCCACCACCGTCGAGACACCGCCCATCGCGGTGATCGTGTCGCGGATGCCCGCCACGTCGAGCTTCGCGCCGGCCAGCAGGAAGACGACCTCGTAGCCGAACTCCTCCTCGACCTGGATCTCGCCTTTATGGATGATGGCGTCCTGCTCGGCGCGTTCCTGCTCGCTCATCTCGACCGGCTCGCCACGCGAGTACTTCCAGATGCCCTCGAGGATGTAGGTCAGCCCCTGTCCGCCTGCGTCCACCACTCCCGCCTGCTTGAGTGTAGGCAGCAGGTCCGGCGTCTTCTGGACGGCGGCGCGCGCGGCAAAGACGGTATCCTCGAGGACGGCGGTGAGGTCGGCGCCCTGGGCGGCGCTCGCCTGCGCGCCCTCGGCGGCCTCGCGGATCACGGTCAGGATCGTGCCTTCGACTGGCTTGATGACGGCGGTGTAGGCCATACGCGCCGCTTCCTGCAGCGCGGCGGCGAAATCCGAGGCGAGGAACGTTTCTTTGCCGGCGAGTCCCTGCGAGAAGCCGCGCAAAATCTGCGACAGGATGACGCCGGAGTTGCCGCGCGCGCCCATCAGCGCGCCACGCGCCAGCGTCTCGGCGACGCTCGCCGCCGAGATCTCGGTCGAGTCGGCGATGCCCTTCGTCGCCGCGCGCAGCGTCAGGGTCATGTTCTTCCCCGTGTCGCCATCGGGGACGGGAAAGACGTTGAGGGCGTCGACGGCGGCGCGATGCTGCTCCAGCCAGGCGTAGCCGGCCTGGATGGCGCGTTTGAAGTCCTGCCCGTTGAAGACGCTGATGTGTCGCGGGCGTGGGCGCGCCAGGCGCGTAAAGAAGTTTCCTGCCATACGTGTCGCTCAGGGCGCATGGCCCCGGCTCGCCCTCCTTATACCAAACCCTCTACACCAACCGCTCTTACACAGGCGCAAGCGCACGACGCCTCAGCGCCCTTGCGCTTTTCAGTGTGTCTCGCCGACACGCAGCCCCTGCACGTTGACGTTGACCTGCACGACGCGCAGCCCCAGCGTGCGCTCGACCGCGAACTTGACGTTAGCCATGATGTTGTGCGCGATAGTCGTGATGCGCAGCCCATGCTCCAGCACCACGTAAAGATCGATCCGAACATGGTCTTTTTCAAAACGCACGTCCACGCCGCGCGAGTAATGCTCCGGCGTCAGGATCTCCACACCACCGAAACGCGGGCGGCGCGCGGCGATCCCGACGACACCGTAGCTATCGGCGACGGCGCGTCCGGCCACCGTGGCGATGGCGCGCGTGGAGACCTCGATCTTCCCCTGGCGCGCAGGCTCTCCGCTCGACGCGGAGGATTCCGGCGGTGATGGCGACGAAGGTAATGGTGATGACGCTTCGGCGCTGCTCACGGCGTCTTCTTCTCCTAGAGTTGGCATGCTGGTATCCATTTCGGCGCAGCGTCACACGTCGGCGGCGCTCACAAAGAGCACAAGGCGATCAACCGGGGACGCTGCGCTGGTTAGCTCGCAAACACATGTTGCGACCATTCTACCATGCCCCAGCGCGCCGTGGAAGCATACGTACGATAACCTGTGGGAGCGCCCATTGGGGAGGCCAGTTGCGACCGGATAGCGCGCCATGTTATACTAGCCGGGTGTGCTGTTTTCCAGCCGGATATATCGAGGCGCTGCGCGCAGATGAATTATCGTGCGCGAACGGGCCGGTACAGGACACAGAACAAACAAAGCATGACAGCGCGCAGGCGCGCGTGAGTGGATAGCCTGACGAATGGCATCGCATCAGAGCGTATCATGAAGGGATGGCAACATATGGCGGCGCGCTGCGATATTTGCGGCAGAAAGCCACAGTATGGCAATCGAGTCTCGCATTCAAACCGGCACACCAAGCGCAAGTTCAGTCTGAACCTGCAACACCGGCACATGGTCCTTAATGGCCGCCCGCAGACCGTCAAGGCCTGCACCCGCTGCCTGCGCACCATGGTCAAGGTGGCCGGCGTTCGCTAGAGGAACGCATAGGTTCTCTGGCGCGAAACATATGATGGGCTGGGGCATAGCGCTCCAGCCTTTTTCGTGTCTGCCGCTCATTGTCATTGACCACTATTGCTGTTTTGTTCTGGAACAAAGTTGATGATAGACTGGAAGCGCGAACCACACTCCCACAAAGGCGGGGTTTATAGACATGAGCCACGTACTCGAACTGACCGACGAACAGTACGCGCTGATGAAGAAGATCGGCGACGAGACTGGGCGCACTCCAGAAGAGATGCTCCTTGCCTGGACGATTGAAGAGGAGTCCCGTTATCGCCGCGCACATCCCACCTACTACGAGACGGATGACTGGCTTCGTCACCTGGGTGTGAGCGACGAGCGCATTCAGCGTCTCAACGAGGAAGTAGCAAAGGAAGACGCGTCCGATGCCGACTCATGAACAGTGGGCGCGGTTTTTGCGTGAATTTGTGAATCTGACTGAGTCTGAGCAGGATCGATTCATTGTGGCCATGAAGCACATGGTAGAGGATGCGCGGGCTGGCAAACCTTTTCGCTCTGGGCTACGAGTAAAAGCGGTACGGGGCCACCCAGGCGTCTTCGAGATGACCCGGGCCGATGATGGGCGCGCCACCTTTGAGTACGGGCCGGAGCAGATTCCCGGCGAGACGCATATCATCTGGCGGCGCATCGGCGGCCACGAGATTTTCAAGAATCCATAAACCGCTTATCTCGAATTGCCATACTTCTCTGTCCGATGCTCATCCAGCCATTGCGCTACTTGCTCATCGCTGGGAGCGGGCTGCCCATTTGAAGCGAGACCCACCATCTGTCGCCAACTCGGCTGTTGAGGAAGCGTCGGCGTATGGCCGCTCAAGCGCTGGAGGATCTCCTGCGCAAGCCTCAACTGCTCGTCAGCCGGAAGTTCATCAAAGGCTCTCAGGATGGTTTCACGATCAAGAGATGACGTAGCCATAGCGCTTCTCCTCCTTTCATTCCCCGTCTTGTCTCGACCCATTATATACAAGCTTTTAGGCGTCCGACGTGCATTCCATCAACTGCCAGAGATGATAGAATGGCGCATACTCAGCATCAGGAGAGAAAGGCGCGTTCTTCATGCCCAAGACCATTACCATCACTGTTTCCGATAGTGATTATGACGCGCTACAAGCCGCCGCGAAGAATGCCCGGCAGTCGCCAGAAGAACTGATCGTTGCCACCATTGCCCGTCGCTACCGTCTACAGAATTCAGCGCCCATTGCATCACCCGAGCAGGAGGCGCGAGAGGCTGTCCTCGCACAGATGCGCGCCAGCGGCCATCTTGTAGAGTTTGGTCAAGGCACGACCCATTCCAAGCAGGGCGAGACACCACCAGCGGACAGCCCTAAGCGCGCGCAATGGGAGGATGAGATTGGCGAGGACCTCAGTCAGGCACTGGAGGAATCAGGGTTGAGCATTACGGATCTCATCGAGCGACGGTAATTGCTATTGGGTCTCCAATGTTCCTTTGTCTAGATTTAGATCACTGCACGACAACCGTTACTGCCATAAGCAACTGACTAATGGCACTTTACGAAACACGCAAAAACAAGGTATACTTGCTCGTGTCGCCACAGCGTAGAATTTATCATGCGCCTACGAGTCACTGATTGTGAGAATACAGTGAATACATCGCCTTCAGGCAACGACTCTCCTATCGCACTGGGAGCTTACCTTATCGAGGAATCAACTGCACTTCGCGCAGAGATGCGCCAATCGATAGAAATGGAGCTGCAACTCCTGTTCTTTACGCTTGCAAGCGCAGGTACAGTTTTAAGCCTTGGAATAGGTCTTCAAGACAAAAACACCGGCGTATTGTTACTGCTCATGTACCCAGTACTATCTCTGTTTCTTGCTGTACGTTGGGCACATGTGAACGGCATTAAACACCGGATTGCCAACTATATCAGGGAGGAATTAGAGTCACATCTCGACGGCCATGGGTATGAGACTTATCTCAACAGAGTGCGTCCTCGTTCACCCAATACAATTTCGACCCGCGCCTTATTTGTTGGGACCCAAGTAGTTGCGCTTGTACTTGCTTGGTATCGAGGGCAGGTCTCTATTCAAGCGCTTATGAGCGTTTTTTTCAGCGGTCCCATCTGTTGAAGCCATATTTTCCTTATTCTCCTCGTCTTGGATGTCGTTTCGGTAGTCATAACATCCCTAATAATCTATAGCCGCGCCAAGCGATAGCCTTCGGGCCAGGAATCCCGATCTCTATAATTGCAAGGCATTGCCTGGTACACACCACCAGGCTTAGTGAGACCCACTGGATTAATCTGGACTGCGGAGGAAGGCCAGCAGGAAACCATTGCACCGTTCGCTGGACGCCGCATCCATAGTCTTTCTGGCTCTATCACTTCAGGGCGCTTAGATCCCAGATGAGCGCATCCCGGTCGTGAACCAGCAGCAAGTGTTTCCCGTCGGCGGACCAGCGCAGTATTCCTGCGGCGTCTCCCTGAGGCGGCGTCAGTTCGAGCGCGATCTGCCCTGTTTCACTCCGCAAGATTCGTAGAGACTTTTCCCCGAATTCTCGTGGTCCGCAGATCAAACGACAGTTCGGAACGGTCATGGCGAGCATTTGGCCGTCTGGGCGCCACGCGACATCCGCTATGCCGTTCTGGGGGAGCAGCAAGAGCGCCTTCTGGAGTGCGGCGCCTCGTATGGGAAGCCAGGCAAGGTCTCCTAGACCTAAAGCGTCCACATCATGCGCGGACGGTTGACCGCGGCCTTTCGGTTCCACCCACCCGAAAGCGCCGCTCCACGTCAGGTAGCGCTCATTGGGAGAAATGACGACGAACGAGCTTTGAAATGTATAGGCGTCATATGCTTCTGGCGGCTGCGTACTGGATTGATCGGATGGCTCCTTCAGCCAGATACTACCTGGTTGCCATATACTGAAGGTCGCGCCTCCCATGGGGCTCCCTATTGGATTGCGCGTGAATGATGTGGCAGGAGGCGCGCCTGTCGTCGAGAGAGTATCAATAGGCGTAAGCTTGCCATCGTCGCCCCAACGGTAGGCAAGAGCCGCTGGAAGAGCCGCTGGAAGGGCGTCTGACTCCACCGGCTCGCCCGTCTGCAGATCCCAGCCCGAGAACTTCTCCGAAATAGTGTAATCTTTCCGGATCACAAGCCTGTCTAGCTGGCCGGAGGTGTTGAGGAGTAACACGCCCTGACCACTATGGGCGCAGCTTCCAGGCATCTCTTCCGCCTGATAGTTCCAATACCCAAATGGAATAGCCAACCGCTGGCTATCCGCAGTCCATATGACTTCTCGAGCGTCAATGTTGACCGTCTGCTGAATGTCTGTGCCATTTCCATAGGCGCATACCGAAGGGAGCTTCCCTTCAGCGACGATGGTCTTTTGCAGCGTAACCTGCGCAAGAAGGCCATAGGTATGCGCATCGAACAGGAGGACAGCATTATTCGGGTCTGTTCCTCTTCCGAAGTAGCAAGACTTTAAGATGGCGAGCCTCGAGCCGTCGGGCGACCACTGCGCATCCATAAGGCAAGAGTAGCAGGTCCGGCGGACTTGCGCAGCAAGAGTAGCATTGAAGGATGACGCCCGAGGAAGAGATTGCCACCCTCAAAGCCGAAAACGCCGCGCTGCGAGCACAGTTGACAGCCGTGGTGGCCCGCGTGCAGGAGTTGGAGGCACGCGCGGCCAAGGACAGCCACACCAGCAGTAAACCGCCTTCCAGTGACGGGCTGAAGCGACGCACGAAGAGTCTGCGCAAGCCGAGTGGCAAGAAGGCCGGCGGGCAGTTAGGCCATCGCGGGGAGACGCTGCATCTGGTGGCGGCGCCCGATGAGCTCGTGGAGCAGCGCCCAGCCATCTGCGCGCATTGCCAGACCCCGCTCGCTGACGCCGACGTCGTGCTGCGCGAGCGGCGGCAAGTTCACGAACTCCCGGCGGTGCGCTTGCGCAGCACGGAATACCAGGCGCTACACGTACGCTGCCCGGTGTGCCAGGCGGTGAGCGTCGGCGCCTTCCCCGCTGCGGCGCCGAGCCGGGCGCAGTACGGGCCGCAGCTGCGGGCCCTGGCGGTCTATCTGGTGGAGGAGCAGCTGCTGCCGTTAGGACGCGTGCAGCGTCTGCTCGCCGACCTCCTCGGCGTGCGGCTGGGACGGGGCACGCTGGTGCGCTGGATCGGGCAGGCGGCGGTGACGCTGGGGCCAGTCGAGGCGGAGCTCACCGTGGCGTTGCGTCAAGCGCCCGTGCTGCACAGTGACGAGACGGGCGTGCGGCGTGCAGGGAAGCTGGCGTGGGCGCAGGTCGCCAGCACCAGTCGCCTCACCCGCTACGCGGTGCACGCCAAGCGGGGCCGGGAGGCCACCGACGCCATGGGCATCCTGCCCGGCTACGCCGGTGTGAGCGTGCATGACGGCTGGACGACCTATCGCACCTACACCGCCTGCCGTCACGCGCTGTGCAACATTCACCACCTGCGTGAACTCACCTTCCTCGAGGAGCAGTATCAGCAGGCGTGGGCCACCCAGATGAAGACGCTGCTCCTGGAGATGAAGACCGCGACCGAGCAGGCGCGGGCGGACGGCCTCGCTCCAACTGCCTGCCACCACCTGCGCGGCGTTCGTCACGCGCTACCAGGCCGTGCTCGCCTCCGGCCACGCGGCCAATCCGCCGCCAGAGCGGCGCCCCCACCAGCGCGGACGCGTCAAGCAGTCACCAGCGCAGAACCTGCTCGAACGGCTCTGGATGAGACAGGAGGAGGCGCTGGCCTTCCTCGACGACCTCACCATTCCCTTCGACAACAACCAAGCTGAACGCGACCTGCGCACCCTCAAAATGCAGCAAAAGGTGTCGGGCTGCTTCCGCAGCGCTCCGGGCGCGGATGCGTTCGCTCGCCTGAGAAGCTATTTGGCCACGCTGCGCAAGCAGGGCCAGCCGCTGCTCGCCGCGTTGCAGTCCGTCTTCGCTGGTCGCCCTCTCTATCCTTCCTGGGACTGACCTGCTACAGGCAAGATTGGCATGTGCCAGGTTGTGTACAGGTAGCGATACTGCTCAAATCGAGCGTGACCGGCTTCGGCGGTGGCGCAGGAGTGGACGTCTTTGCGCCGGTGATCTGCTCCAGCAAAGGCAGATCGCATCCGGCGAGGAGCGCCATCAGCAGCGCGCTTGCAAGGAGAACCGAGAGTCGGCTCAGGCCGCTATGAGAAAATGTGCGACGCCGCACGATACTCATGTACACCCTCCGCATTCTTGCATCCAGTCGCAGGTAAAGGCGTAAGCCTCATCTACCCTCGACTGGACGAGCGGAGAGCGGAGAATTTACGAATGATCGTTCTACGCAAACTACCATGACGCGAGCGGCTTGCTCATGAGCAAGGCAGCTACGTATTTTCAACTGGCGTTCGCCTACCTAGAGCTGCGGAGGAAGGCAAGCAGGAAGCGGTCGAGCGCGCCAGCGAAGACCCGCGCGATCTGCCCGTCGCGCTCATTCGTGCGGCGGTCACGGACGAACTGCGTCCGCCCCAGGTTGTAGACGCGCACGATGTCGTCGCTGGTGGCGGTCGTCGCCGGCTCTCGCGCCGTGAGCGCGCGCAGCAACGCCAGCGCCAGCCGCTCCGCGTCCTCGCCACGCACGCGAATATTGACGCCGTGCGCCTCGTCCGTCGCCTCGACGATCTGGATGTGCCGCCCATCCTGACCCTTGCTGGCGCGGCGCTCCTCGATCTGGCGCAGCGTGAAGCCGCCCTCACTCACCGAAGTCGTGTCAAGCGCGGGCAGGATCTCGACGCGTGCGAGGTAGACCCGCGTGCCGGGATGTCCATTCTTCTTCGGCTCGGCCTGCGCCTCCTCGCGCTGGAGCTTATGCACGCCATCCTCGCCGCGCAGCATGCGCGCCAGGCTCGGCCCGCGTAGCGCGATCACCGGGTCGCCGCCGTCGTTGATCGCCTCGGCGTCGTAGCCCTTGCGCGTCGCCCAGGCCAGGTACATGTCGCGCAACTGGTCGGGCCACTCATCATGTTCATCGGGCTTCGCGCCGCGCGGCGAGGGCAGCGGCGTGATACAGAGGAACACGTCCTGCGCCACACTTGAATCGGAGCGCCCGCCAGCAGCTCCATCTCGGCCAGCGTCAGCTCGCCATCCACCTGCTCGTAACTCGTCGCCAGCCGCGCCAGGCCAGCGGTGTCGCCGTTGCGACGGATCATCTTCGCCGCCTCGATCATGCCGTCGATGCGCTCGCGCAGGTCGGTGAAGCGCCTGGTGATGCGGTCCACGTGGTGGGTCTCCGACATCACCTGCCGGGAACGCTCGGTGTCGTCCCAGAAGCTGGGCTGCCCCATCTCCTCCAGCAGCGCCTGCGCCGTCTCGCGCAGCGCCTCGTAGCGCTCGCTGTTGATGTGCGTCTCGACACGCACGCGCAGCCCCTCGATCAGCGTTTGTAGCTCGCGTATGTCCATCGTGCGGGTGCGGCCGCTCTCGCCCTCGGTAATAGTCGTCTTCTCGCGCGGCGATTCGTCCGGCTCAACCGTCGCGGCGGGCGTCGTCAGCGCGATCGGCTCCGCCACGATGACGCCATCGTTCACGCCAAGTTCCAGTAACTGCTCGCCCAGCGCGGGCTGCTCGGCGATGGTGCGCGCCAGCGGCAGAATCACCAGGTCGCGGATCGCGCGCTGCAATGGACGCGCGCCGAACGCTGGACTGAAGCCCTCCTGCAGCAGCACGTCCAGCACGTCGTCGCGGAAGTCGATCAGGATGTTGCGCCGCAGTACGCCCTCGCGCACGAGCGCGCGCCCCAGCTCGCGCCGGGCGATGCGCCGCATCTCCTCGCGCCCCAGCGGGCGGAAGACGACGATCTTATCCAGCCGGTTGATGAACTCCGGGCGGAAGTACTCGCCGACCTCCTTGAGCGTCTGCTTCGCCTGCTCCTCCGAGCGTTCGGCGGCGTTGACGAAGCCGATGGTGTGTGTGCTGTCGCTCTGCGTCCCGATGTTCGAGGTCATGATGATAATCGTATTGCGCAAATCCACCGAACGCCCGGAGCTATCCGTCAGCCGGCCATCGCCGAAGACCTGGAGGAAGAGGTCGAAGACGGCGGAGTTCGCCTTCTCCACCTCGTCGAGCAGCAGCACGGCGAACGACTGGCGGCGCTGCTTCTCGGTGAGTTGCGTAAGCAGGGTCGCCTCGCTGAAGGGTGTCTTGAACTCGCTCATATCGAGCCGGATGAGCTTATCCTTGGCGCCAAAGAGATACTCGGCGAGCGTCTTGGCCAGCTCGGTCTTGCCCACGCCGGTCGGTCCGACGAAGAAGAGCACGCCGAGCGGGCGCGTGGGATCGGTCATCTCCGCCTTGATGAGCGTGACGATGTCAGCGACCGTCTTGACGGCCTCGGTCTGGCCGATCACGCGCTCGTCGAAGTAGGCGCGGATATCCTCATGGCGCAGACCGATGGCGTCGGAGATGATCTTCTCCGGCAGGCCGGTCATGCGCGAGAAGGTGGCGTTGATGGCGTCGGTGTTGACGATCCGCTCGGCGGGTTGCGCGGAGTTGGACGAGCCGGTGTTTTCGGGCGGCTGCGCCGCCTCGGTGAGCAGGCGCGTCGCCTTCCCCGGAAACGCCTGATACGGCAGGTAGCGGCGTGTCAGCTCGATGGCGCGGTCAATCGCGCTCGTCTCGATGCGCACGGTCCCGCCGTGGCGCAGACCGCGCGCGACGGAGGCCAGGATGCTCCTGGTCGCCTCCGGCGAGGGCTCCTCGACCTGGATGATGTCGAAGTGCTTGAGCAGCGAGTGATCGTTGATGAGCGCATAGCTGCTGCGCGGGCTGGTGTTGTAAAACTCTGGCGTGACCTCGGCCAACAACTGCAAGTGACCGCGCTCCAGGTAGGCGCGCACGAGCGTGGAAAAACCGTCGCGCTCGTCGGAGGCGCGCCCGGCGTCGCGCAGGCCCCAGATGTCCTCGATGTAGAGATACACGGTCCTGCCGTCCACCACCGAGTCGAGCAGCTCGGTGAGGCGCGTCTGCCACTCGCCGATGTAGCGCGTCCCTGCCAGCACGATACCCGTCGAGACGCCGACGACCCACTTGTTACGCGCCGCCTCCGGCGCCTGTGAGCCGCGAATCATGCGCTGCGTCGCCTCGTGCAGGATCGCCGTCTTGCCCACCTCCGACGCGCCCAACAGCAGCACCGAGCGATGCCGCGCCAGCGCGCTCAGGACCTTCTCGACCTCGACGTCACGCCCATAGGCGCGGCTGAGTTGCCCACTTTGGGCCTTAGAGGTCAGGTCGGCGGCGCCCATGCCGGTGATGCGGTCAATGGTGTCGGGCTTTTCAACGGTCATGGAGTCGCCTCACAGGTTCCTTTGACAGGAGGGAACGGAGGAAATAGATCGTGAGGAAGAAGGCTGGCGTCGAGGATGGAGATGCCGGACGCGCGAGGAGCCAGCTTCCAGTGTACTCGATAATGCGTAAGGCGACAAGCCGCGCGTGAGGAGACACTGTGCGTCCTCATAATGGAAATGCCCTAGAGCATGCAGATGAAGGAGGAAGACATGGGTTATGCGGTAACCGTGAAGGATGTCGCGGCCCGCCCGACGGCGGTGATCACGGCGACGACCACATGGCAGAAGTTCCCGACGCTATGGCGGGAGCTGCTCGACGAGGTCTGGGCGTGCTTGCGCGCGGGCGGAGTTCAGCGTGGCTGCCGCAACATCATGCTGTACTTGGACGATATCCCACACGTCGAGGTTGGCGTCGAGTTGCTCGTTCCGTGTCCGCTTACCGGACAGGTAGTGGCCTCAGCGCTCCCAGCGGGGCTGGTGGCGATGACCATTCACCGTGGATCGTACGCGGGGCTGGGAGAGGCGCATCGGGCCTTACACGACTGGAGCCGGGAGCAGGAGCGGAAGCTGGCTGGTCCGCGTTGGGAGGTCTACGGGCCGCATAGCGAGGATCCCGCCGAGGTATGGACCGAGGTCTACTACCTGCTCGCGTGACGACTCCTCTTCGGGCTATGTGAATCTTTTTGCGTGGGCAAGACGATTCTGAAGGAGAGCTTAGCGCGGCCTCGCGCCCTACGAGCGCTGAAGCGGCGGTATGGTATACTACTCTGTAATCATGCTGCCTGGCTGATGTGAGCGCAGGCTACATGAGCGGGTGAGCGGTTTCAGGCAGGGCGCGTGTCCTGTCGTGACTAGGGGAATTGAGGGGGCCTGTGAGTCAGACCAGTGCTGCGCGTCCGGCGGGTCGTCGACCTGCCCTAGTAACCTTCGCGGCGATCTTGCTGATTATGCTCGGTGGCTTCGAGTTCGTCCTTTCCGTCACCGAGTTTTTCCGCTACGCCTTCGGCACGCTGCCACCGCTTGCCGACGTGAACTACAGCATTTTCTGGGGGCTTTTAGACGCGCTCTACGCGATCGTGCTGATCTATGGCGGCTTTGAGCTCCTGCGCGGACAGGCGATTGGCCGGCTGATCGCGCTCATCGTCGCGGTCTTCGCCGCGATCCGCTGGTTCTTCTATCTCTGGTATGTCCCCTGGGCGGCGGCGATCGTCATCGGCATCTGCCTCCTGGTCATCTATGCCATGGCCCGCCACGAGGACTACTTCGTCTAACCACACCCGGCGGCGCAACAGATATGGGGAGCGGCCTGTCTGGTCGCTCCTCTTTCATTTCCGCGCTTCCTCATCCTCGCCACGTAAGCCGCGCGTCAGGCCATCGAAGAAACCCTTGATCGAGGCGAAGATCAGCCAGGCGACGCCAAACACGATGGCGGCCATAACGACAGACCCAACCGCCTGAATCAGCCCTTCAGCAGCAGGCATGCAAGATCTCCTGATCCAGAGCTTCTGACGCGTAAGCCCACGATTCGCACGGCTTCCCACACAGACAGTATACCGAAGATGCGCGTCAGGATGGGTGTGGTAGGCTTCGCCTCGACAAGAGACTACCAGCGCCAGGGAGCTACTCACGCCTGGGACGGAACGGCGCGCTTCGGAGGATGGCTGGCGCGCCAGGCGGCGGCGCAGGTGGGGCAGGCGGTCAGCTCTCTGGCGATCTCACAGCCGTGGCCGCCGATGTCGTCGGTGGAATCGCGCTTGCCATCCAGCTCTTTGAGCCGGAGGCGGACCTCGCCGGGCGTCAGGATTTTTGGGGCGCCGCGATGGCGATGTGTCTTGGGGTTGCGGTGCGCGTTGAGGCGGTAGGAATACTCAGCGGGGCGTGTGGCGACGACGATACGATACGATGGGGTTCCAGGGTTGGCAAGCTGCTGGCAGATCCGGCAATAGTACATGTCCTCTCTCGGGCGTGAATGGTTCCACGAGGCGCCCGACCTCTCGTGGCGCTGCGACACAACGACAACACACGACGGCAAACAGCCGCATCATAGCCCGCAACGCATGGTCACGTCAAACAAACGCTGGCGCCTATATACAGCGCCAGCGAGTCATCGTTACAGGGATCACTGACAAGAACCGCGCAAGGCGTTGATCCTCTGCGGTCCTCTTAACTGGAGAAATACTCTTCCAGCACTGGAGCTAGCGCCTCTGGGGCGACATTGTGCGGCTGACCGGAGATCGTGCGGCGCTCGGCGTGCGGTAGCGCGTCCGCCACAGCCTGCGCGGCGTAACTCAACCATGGCGTCTCTCCGCCGTCGATCACCAGCGTCGGCGTCGTGACCTTGGCCACCCGCTCGACCTGCATCGAGAAGTCGCCCATGATCTCGGCGTTCTGGATGAGCGTGGGCGCCAGCGCCTCCTGCGCCGTCCACCAGGGCGCCTGCCGCATCTGCGCGACGAATTCGGCGGGCATGCCCACCGCCTCGACAAAGAACAATTCCACCATGTCGCCGCGCCGTCCCTCCGCCATCAGCGAGGTGAGCCGCTGCTGGTAGTCCTTCGGCGCCTGACGGCCACTCCCCTCCAGGATGAACGGCGGCTCCCAGATCGCCAGTTTCCTGATCTTGGGCGCGAGACTCCCCGCCGCATACAGCGCCAGGACACCGGGACCAGACGTGCCGTAGACGAAGGCCGACCCCCCAGCCGCAGCGAGCATGGCGTCGAGATCCTCGAACTCGCGCTCAACCGCATAGGGCGGCGTATTGCCACTCGCGCCATGCCCGCGGCGATCGTAGTTGAAGACGGTGAAATGGGATGTGAGTAGCGCCGCCAGGTCTGCCTGCTGCGAGCGGTCGCCTAAGACATTGCCCACAATGACGACGGGCGGTCCGCTCCCTGTCCGGTCGTAGGCGATGGTGGTCCCATCCTTCGAGGTCGCGTCGCTCATGCGTTTGCTCCTTCCTGAATCGCTAGATCAACGGTCGCACTGGCCGATACTACCCATAAGACAGCGCTACGACTTTCGCTCAGACTGGTAGGTGAGGACGACGACCCCCGAACCGAACGTCTTCGTCTCGACGAGTTTCAAGGTCACAGCGCTCTCTTCCCCAAAGAGGCGCTTGCCGGTCCCCAGAATGAGCGGAAAGATCATGAACCGATACTCGTCGATGAGGCCCTGCGCAGTCAGCATGCGCACGAGTTCGGCGCTGCCGTAGAGCAGGATGTCCTGGCCGGGCTGCTCCCTCAGCTCAGACACCGCTCCCACGACATCATCGCGTATCAGGTGTGTGTTCTCCCACGCCGCAGTCCCCAGCGTGGTCGAGACAACGTACTTCGGCAGGCGGTTCATCCTGTCGGCGAACTCGCCCGTCCTCGCGGGCCACGACGCCGCGAAAATGTCGTAGGTCGCCCTGCCCAGCAGCAACGCGCCGCTCGCCATCTGCTCGGCGAACTTGAACGCCGCCGCTTCATCATTCGAGTACAGAAAAGACCAGCCGCCACGGTCGCCGAGCGAGTCTTCGCTGCCCGGCGCCTCCATGACGCCATCCAGCGTCAGATACTCCGACGCGATAACTCTGCGCATGTGCGTGCCCCACCTGTGACACAAGACCGGCTCATAATCGGCTCATGCTCCGCGCAGGCAGCGTATCTCATGGCAGGGGCTGCGTCTTGTACAAAAACGACAACTGCCCAGACCGGCGCTCATCCATGAGCTGCGCAGGTGTCTGCCCGATGTAATAGCGCAGCGCGCGGGTCAGGTGCGGCTGATCGAAGTAGCCCGCCGCATGAACGACCTCAAGGATCGAGACGCCCTGTCGCAAGAGCAGCGTCGCGTAGCGGGCGCGCTCGATCTGGCGAATCACGCTGTGGGTCAGGCCGGTCGCGCGCAGGATGTGTCGCTGCGCGGTGCGCAAGGAGCGCTCGCTGAGGGCGCCTGCCAGCGCGGCTTCCACGAGAGGCTCGCGGATCAGTAGTCCCTCACGGACAAGCCGATCAACAAAAGTATCCGCATTGTCGTAGGTAGGAAACTCCCACGCGGCGCCATGCAGCCAGAAGGACCGGCGCGACGCCTCCGGCAGGTTCAGCCCTCCGTCCACGAGAGCGCTGGCGGACAGGTGTGGCATGATAGTCCCCAGTGCGAAGCGGATGCCCAGCCAGTCGCCGTCGGCGGGGCAGTCCAGGGACGTCGCGCGCGTCTCTGGCCCGCGCACCGTGAGAAATGCCTCGCCGCGCCGTCGAGTCACGACCATCTCCCACCGGCTCTCGGCCATGGAGGAGAAGGAGCCGTCACGCTCACTGTGACTCCGCCAGACCCGCTCGACAAACGGCGAGTTCGACAATCGGTCGTCGAAGCGCAGGATCATGTCGCCTCCCATCTATCAGGCGCTACAGGTCAAGTATATCCCGTTCGATAGAGGCGTCTTGTCGCCTGGAGTGGCGCATTGCCATTTGGGAAGCGGCGAATACATGTGGGCAGATTTCTGCTGGTCTCTAGCTCATCTTCGCGCCTACAATCAGAAGACTGCGGCGCGTCTACATGTTCCATTGACGCCGTGTAACAACGCCAGTGAAGAGGCTGGAAAGCATGGATCGCGGCGAGTGGCTGAAGCAGCGCCGGCTGTGGAACGAGGTCCAGATGGACACGATCTACGCGCGGCAATACGACGAGCGCTGGGGCGCCTCCATTGACGAGACCCATCGCCAGATGGTCGAGCGTCTCCTCAGCCTCTGCCCGCCACACGCGCACATCCTCGACGCCGCCTGCGGCACAGGGAAGTACTGGCCGCTCCTGCTTACCGAACAGCGCCTTGTCGTGGGGGCCGATCAGTCACGCGAGATGCTCCGGCGCGCGCACGCCAAGTTTCCCGATATCCCGATGAAGCATGTCGCCTTACAAGATCTGACCTTCAACGATGCCTTCGATGCGGTGACCTGCATAGACGCGATGGAGATTGTCTTCCCCGAAGACTGGCCGCTCGTCCTCGCCAACTTCACGCGGGCGCTCCACACGGATGGGTACCTCTACATCACCGTCGAGGTAGAGTCCGACGACGAGTTGCGTGTCGCCTACGAGGCTGGTCAGCGCCTGGGGTTGCCACTCGTCTATGGCGAGTACGCGCATCACGGCGGCTACCATTACTATCCCACCGACGAGCAGGCGCGCAACTGGCTCGCGCTGGCGCGGTTTCAACTAGTAGAGGACACCGAGGGCGATGGCTACCGTCATTGCCTGGCTAGACGATAAGACGTAGTTCCACCAATATGTCCATACAAACCCTGTTCCACAACCGAGAACCAGTCTCACGTGAGCGGCTCTACACACCGCCCGTCTTGCTGCTCGCCGCCATCGTCGGGGTCTCCTTCTTTGGCGCGGGCTTCGTGATGCCCCTGCGCGCGCTCTATGGGCGCTCGGTCGGCGCGACAGGCGTCGAGATCGGGCTGATGGCCTCGTCGTTCCTGCTGGCGGGCTTCCTCGCCGCGCCGCTGATCGGCCGGCTGACGGACCGGCTCGGCGCAGGCAATGTCCTCTGGGTCGGGCTGCTGGCGCATACGGTGCTCGTCCTCGCGTATATCCCCGTGCAGGATCCCATCCTCCTGATCGGTCTGCGCGCGCTGGAAGGCGTCGCCGCCGCAGCCGCCTACCCACCCGCCCGCGCGCTGATGAACCGCCTTGCCCCCGCGACACGCCAGGGCGAGGCGCTGGGCATGCTCGCCTCGGCGCAGACCGCCGGCATCCTCCTTGGCCCCGTGATCGGCGTCCTGCTGGCGAGCCAGAGCGGCTACAACGCCGCCTTCGCGCTGGCGAGCTTGCCGCTGGCGCTCGGCGTGGCCGTCACGTTGTTCTTCCTCCCGCGTCGCGCGAATGGTGAAACCAGCGCGCCTGATGCGGCGATTGGGCCCTGGCGCGTCGCCTTCACCCGCCCGCTGACGCTGACCTATATCCTCCAGGCGGCGCTCGGCATGAGCGGCGGCGTCATCATGACGATCTGGTCGCTCTACATGGCCGACCGTGGCGCGTCGCTGCCGCTGATTGGCCTCTCCTACTCGACCTACGCACTGCCGATGATGCTGCTCACCCCGCTCGCCGGACGCTTCAGCGACCGTGTCGGGCGCTTCTGGCCGCTGACGATTGGTTTCGCGCTCTTCGGCGTGGTCTGGCTCATCTACGGCTTCCCGCTCACGCCAATCACGATTATCGTCGTCTCCGGGCTGGAAGGCATTCCCGCCGCGTTGCTCTCGTCCTCGCTCGGCGGCCTCCTCGCCGACTCGACACCCGCCAACGCGCGTGGACGGGCGCAGGCGAACTTCAGCGCGGCAGGAACGTTCGGCAGCCTGGTCAGCTCGGTGCTGGCGGGCGCGCTCTACGCTACTGGCCCTGGCATCCCTTTCGTCGTCGTCGGATTCGTCTATCTCCTAATTCCGGTGATCCTCTTCCTGCCTGCGCTGCGTGGGCTGATCTCTCACAGCCATCTGCGCGCCACCGCGCCAGAGGAGGCTCCGCCCGAACCCAGCGTCGCCCTCCCAGCATAACCATCAGCGTCGTCACTCACTCCTGGGTCTGCTCCGTCGTCTGATCTACCATCTGCTGGGCGCGCTCGCGGATCTCCTGTGGCAGTGGACACGACTTGCGCGTCTGCGTGTCGAGATACACGCCGGTCAGGATCGTCGTCGCCGTGACCTCGCCCGTTACGTCGTCGCGCATCTCGTGCGCGAACCGGAGCACCTTCTCGCGCACTTCGAGCACACGTGAGTAGATGGAATATACCGCGCCGGGCAGCATCTCGCGCTGGTAGGTGATCTCCTGCGCCACCGCCGCCATGCCTCGCTGCCGCTCGCGCAGGAACACTGGCGTCAGCCCCAGCAGGGTAAACACATGCCAGGTCGCCTCGTCGAACTTGCCGACGTACCACATCACATTCATATGCCCCATATGGTCGCACTGCCAGGGATAGACAGTCCCGCGCGCCGTCAACGCGCCCTGCTCACCGGCCATGTCAGTCTGCTCCATTCGCCTGTCTGCGCCTGCCTCCAATCTATCTTACACTTCCGGTGTGACAAGGCCGTAGCGCCAGGCCAGCGCCGTCGCCTGCGCGCGGTCGTCCACGCCAAGCTTGCCCAGGATGCTCGTCACATGGTTGCGCACCGTCCCCTCAGCCAGGCTCAGCCGCTCGGCGATGCCCGCATTCGTCAGCCCGCTGGCCAGCAGCCGCAAGATCTCGCGCTCACGCTCGCTCAGCAGGCTCGCCAACTCGGCGTTCGGCGGCGCGCCCTCGCGCACCACGCTGAAGAGTGTCGCGGCGACCGACGGGTCCACGTGCGTCTGGCCCGCGATCGTTCCCTCGATGGCGGCGACCAGCTCCTCCGCGCCCGAATCCTTGAGCAGATAGCCCGCCGCCCCAGCGCGGATCGCGTCGATCACCCACTCGTCGTCGTCGTAGGTCGTCAGCACCAGCACGGGAATCTCGGGATGGCGCGCACGGATCTCGCGGGTGGCCTGTACGCCGTTCATCACCGGCATCTTCAGGTCCATCAGCACGAGGTTGGGGCGCAACGCCTCCACCTGGCGCAGCGCCTGTTCGCCGTCATGCGCCACACCCGCCACTTCGACGTTCGTATGCGCGCCGAGCACGACACGCAGCCCTTCACACACGATCGCCTGGTCATCCACGAGCAAGACACGAATCATCGCTTTTCTCCCACCGGCGTCTCATAGGTCACGCGCACATTCGTCCCCGCCTGTGGCTGGCTCTCGACCTCCAGCCGCGCATCGATCAGCGACGCGCGCTCGCGCATGCCCGTCAGCCCGAAGTGGCCGCTGTTCGACACTCGCCCAGCATCGAACCCACAACCGTCGTCCTGAATCGTCAGCAACGTCGAGCCGTCCTTCTGCGCCAGCGTGATCGTGACGTTGCGCGCGTTGGCATGGCGCGCGACGTTGTTGATCGCCTCCTCGCCGATGCGATAGAGGTGCTGCCCCACCTCCGGACGCAGCCCCGTCACCTGCTGCGGTGCGCTGAATGCGAGCGCGAATCCCGCCCGCGCCTTCGCCTCCTCGGCGGCGCGCTGTAGCGCTAGCGCCAAACCCATCTCCTCGATGGGAGTCGCACGCAGCGCATGCAATGCTCGCCGCGCCTCGTCCAGCCCGCTGCGCGTCAGATCGTCGGTCGCGCGCAGCACCCGCCGCGCCTCGCCAAGATCGCTATCCCACAGCACCTCTAGAGCCTTCAACTGGACGCTCACCGCGCTCAGCGTGTGCGCCAGCGTGTCGTGCAGTTCGCGGGCGATGCGGTTGCGCTCGCGGCTGATGGCGAGCTGCTCCAGCGCGCTGGCGTAGCGCGCGAGCTGCGCCTGGCGTTCGGCCTGTCGCTGCGCCTGCTCTTGGCGGAAGCGCCGTTGCGCCTGCGCGAGCGCGACGATGGCCAGTCCTGCGATGGTGTAGAAGAGGAAGCGCAATCCGGCGTCCTGCGCGGCGCGTGTGACCGGCGGCCCGCCAGCGCCGACAAGGAAACTCGCCAGCGTGATTTCCAGCAGCGCCGTCCCACCGGTGAAGAGCAGCAGAGCGCGCACGCCATACTGCGCGCTGATGAGCAGCAGCGGCAACAGGAGCCAGACGTAGAGCCGCCCGGGATCGGTCTGGGCGCTCTCGCCACGCGCCCCCGCCGCCATGCGCAGCAGCGCATCGGCCGTCTGCGCCAGCACGGGGGCAACCGAGACGGCGATGAGCGCCAGCGGCAGGTAGGCGCGTCCTAGTATCCGCGCGAGCCACGGCCACGAGAGGTAGAGCAGGGTGAACGTGTAGAGCGCCCAGAGCATCGTCGCGTAGGCGTCGGGCCAGCGTGGCGGCCGGTTCAGCAGCGAGAGAAAGCCGAGCGAGAGCAGCCCCCACTCCACCAGTGTGAAGACGCGAAAAACGTTGAGCACGCCCGGCTCGACGGACCAATGGATAGATTGTTGCAGGCGGCGTGCGCTCATCGCTTTTCTCTACGTCGGTCGTGACGCCACACCATGTGATGGCTCCAGCCATTCTATATAACTATGCTCGACATTGGTCAGCAATCCGTCAGGCGTTCCAGCCAGGGATGATCCGGATGCGCCTCGGCCAAAGCGTTCCTGAGCCATTGGCAGCGTTCTTGATCTAATGCAGGCAGGACAAGCGTGAAGTCCGCCTCATCCTTTGGACGCAGCCCCTTGGCCTTGTAGAGCAATTGGATTTCCGGCGCCAGATACGGAATCCCGTCGGTGGCGCCGCATCCTAGAGCAGCTACTGGCCGCTCGATAGACGGTGTGCGACGAAAGAGCCACGAATCATCGCGGGTATCGGCGATCATGAGTTGCAGCGCCCACGGCTGCGTCGGCGTAGGACGACACCAGATGTCGTGAATGGCTGCATCCAGGTCCTCGCCGTGGCGCCAGAGTTGGAATGGCCACGCTTCGTCGCGCGGAAGAGGCAGCGCCGCCTGCATGTCCCATCCACCAAACAGCGCGCGAACTACCTGTTGGTCACGACGCAGAATCTGCACGTCGATGTCCTCATGCTCTCGCGTCTGCCGCCCCAGGAAGAGATCGATGGCCCATCCTCCAGCAATCCACCAGGGAACAGGAAGGGGAGCAAAGAACCCGGCGACATCTTGTGGACTCCAAGGCCGCCATGCGCCTAGCGAATGCGCTTCATCTCCCATCCATGCGCCTCTTATGATCTCGCTCCATTTCGTAAGACCATCGTAGCCCAGCGCTGGTGGCGTCACAAGTGGCGCGAGGCACGCGCGTATGTGAGCAAAGTCATGCCCCAACTATGACCAAGCGCCTGTGAACTGGCGAGCATGGTCACTTCTCCCCAGCTACAGCATTTGCTAGGCTGTAGGTCAGGCAGGCGCTCTCGGCAGTAAACTGCCGGAGCACGCGCCACGGACTGAAGTCCTTCTTTATCGTGATCGTGCGACCGGACTTTCGTCCGGCGATGGCGCATCACCGCCCGTGGGGACTTCAGTCCCCGCCAACCGTGCGCCGGGACTTCAGTCCCGCGATAGCCAGGAGAGTGGACCATCATGCGCATTCATACCATCGCGGAGAGGCTGCGGCCAGTAATCATCATTGCGTTATCTCTGCTGACGCTGGCGGCTTCGGGCTGCGCGACAATCACGACGCCGCAGGCCAATGCCAACCTCAACGTCGAGATCCGCATCAAAGATTTCCAGCAGGGCACGTCGCAGATCATCGTTCGCTTTGCCGACACGCGCAACAACACCGTGCAGTTCGTCTCTGGCGAGACCATCGCCTGCAACGACCAGTTCTTGCGCTACGACAGCGGCTACGTTGAGCGGCTGCTCGGCCTCGGCGCCTATATTGGCGACGTTCCACGCGTCCCGGCTGGCGGCGCGTACAAGTTCGCCTATACCCCTGCTCGCGCCAGCGCCACCGCGCCACCACCTGATCCCGTCGCCGTCTCGGTCAACGTCGTCAACGCGCCGGTGCATGTCACCTCGCCGGCCAGCGGAAGCGCCGTGCCGATTCCGAAGAATGCGCCGCTCACGATTCGCTATGACCCGATCAGTCTCGCCAACACGACGATCCTGGCTGTCGCCGTCGATAGCCGCGCGCAGGTGACCTTCACGTTGCCACAGCGCGAGACGGGAACGATCACCATGCAGCCCGACCAGTTCACGACCTTCAATCCGGGGCCAGGCGTCCTCTCGCTTGTGCGCGTCACCAACGTCTCACAGGGGAGCGCGCCCTTCAACAAGCTCACCATCAACTACGAGAACATCAGCCAGTTCCCCGTGACGTGGCAGTAACGGCGCCAAAGCAGTGTCAAGGAGCGGAAGATGAGCCAGTATCTTGACCATCTCGACCAGCGTGAGGTCATTGACGACTCTCTCCATGGGTACACCAGCGACGCGAGCGCCCCGAGCGTCGCGCCAAGGGCAGCGCTGCGCCTGCTCTGGCTGACCTTCTGGCTGGCGGCGATCGCGGCGGTCATCGGCGGCTCGTGGGATGGCTACTGGCACCTGACGCACCCCTTCGACGGCTTCTTCTCGCCGCCACACGTCTTCGTCTACGGAACCTGCACGGTGATGGGCCTCATCATCTGTGTGATGACCTTCACGCCCGCTATCCGCCGCGCCTTCGGTCCCGGCTTCTCCATCCCGCTGATCCGCTTTCCTGTACCGGGTCCGCTCTTCATCCTCGGCGGCGCGACCGTGCTGCTCGGCGCGGCGGGGCTGATCTTCGACAACTTCTGGCACACCAACTTCGGGCTAGATGAGACGAACTGGTCGTTTCCCCACGCGATGATCGGCTGGTCGCTGCTGCTGCTACTGCTCGGCTTCATCTCCTGCCGTCTCGCGTTGAGTTGGCACAAGCCACTGCGCTGGTACGTCATCCTGCCACTGGCGACGCTCGTCCTGATGGTCTCGGCCAGCCCCTTCCTGGGGCCGCTCACGCACAACCGCACGTCAGACACCGTGCGCGCGCTGCTGACACTGCCGGTCTTCCTCGCGCAGGCGCCCTCGCAGCACACTCTGCGCATCTACGAGATGTGGAATCTCAACCGCACCAATCCACTGCTGATCGCGCTCGCGCCGCTGTGGCTGGGAGCGGCGCTGGCCTTCGTGCGGCGTTTCGACGGCCGCTGGTGGGTCGTGCTGAGCGCGGCGCTGCTCTGGTGGCTGGCCGACGACGCGCACAACACCGCGCGCTGGCTGGAGGCGCGCCAGCCGGGCCTCTCGCTGGAGAATCCCATCAACTGGCAGGCGTCGCCCATACTCATACCGGCGCTGCTCATCGTGATTCTGCCGCTGCTGCGCGCCGGACCGCGCCTGACCTACCTGCTCGCGGGGCTGACCTTCGGCCTGCTGATCTATCGCGCATATGACACGCCCTCGGCGGCATGGCTGCTGGCGTTCGTCGGCGCGCCGCTGATGCTGCTTGGCAAGACCATCGGCGAGCGCGCGCACGCCATCGTAGATCGCCCCGACGAGCCGCGCGCCGTCGTCGCGTTGATGGCGATGGGCGTGATCGTCCCGCTGGCGACTGGCGGCGTTGACCTCGTCCTCCGCTCGATTACTCCGTAGCCTGCGCCTTCCAGTCGTCTATGCAAGAAATGATTGCGTGTGAGGAGAGCATGATGCGTAGATGGCTACTGGCGTTCCTGTGTCTGGCGCTTGTGGGATGTGGCGCGAGAGGAGCGACCACGAGCGCGCGCGACATAGATGGGTCGATCATCGTGGGAGGAGCCGCCCGCACGTACCACGTCCACCTTCCGCCCCAGCAAAGCACGGCGATGCCCCTGCTCCTGGTCTTGCATGGCAGTGGCGGCACAGGCGCTGGAACCATCACCCTCACGCATATGAACGACCTCGCCGATCAGCAAGACGTCATCGTCGTCTATCCCGACGGGCTGAACAAGGGCTGGGCCGATGGACGCGGCGCATCAGACTCCGATCAGCAGGGTGTAGACGACGTCACCTTCCTCAGCCAGCTCATCGCGGCTCTCCAAGCGCAATACACCATCAACCCGCACCGCGTCTATGTGACCGGCATCTCGAACGGCGGCTTCATGACGCAGCGGCTGGGCTGCGAACTGGCGGACAAGATCGCCGCGATTGCCTCCGTAGTAGCAACCCTTTCCACGAACCAGGCCGCAACCTGCGCGCCGAGCCGTCCCCTGCCGATCCTCTATGTCCTCGGCGAGGACGATCCGCTGGTTCCGTACAATGGCGGAACGGTGCGCGGCGACCGGGGAACCATCCTCTCCGCGACCGACTCGCTCGCCGACTGGGTCAAGCTCGACGGCTGCACAGGCTCGCTGGCGATGCGAACGCTGCCAGACCGCGTCCAGGACGAGACGCATGTCAGCGAGACGCTCTACACCAACTGCCAGGGTAGTGCGCAGGTTGGCTTATACAGCGTCGCAGGCGGCGGCCATACCTGGCCCAGCGGCGAGCAGTATCTCCCGGCCGCGCTCGTCGGTCGCACGACCCACCAGATCGACAACGGCGACCTCTGGGCCTTCCTGAGCCAGTTCCAGACTCCCTAATTCCTCCGTGTCGCACTTTCGTTGCGCCTGCGCCCAACGACTACAATGACCGCCGTCGCCAGTGCGACCGCTCCGAGCAGTGCGCCGGCAACTGCCAGCGTCAGCCCATCCGGCGCGATGATCGACTGGCCGCGCAGCGCCTGCCACGTCAGCAGGCCGATCAGGCCCAGATAGCCCAGTCCCGCCGTCCAGACCAGCGCTACCCGCTGCCCAACACCCAGCATCGCGCGCGCCGCCGGCAGCGTCAGCAGCAGACCGAGAATGAGCATGACCTGAAGCGCATGCAGCCCGAAGAAGTGCGGGACGCGCAGATCGCCCGCGACCGTGCTCCAGCCCAGGAACGGCAGGCCTGGCCCGCCATCCGCCGCGCCGACGGTATGCGCTCCGATAATTAGCAATTCCTTGCCCGCCTGCGCTTCCGCCAATTGCGGCGCCGTGGGGGAGGCCATCAGGAAGGCGACGCCCATGCCCACCAGCGCGAGCAGCACGCTTAGACGCAGCGCCCACGCCCAGACCGGATCAGGCATGTGCTGGAACAGCAGTAGGATACCCAGAATCAGCGCCATCGTCCACATCGGTATGATGAAGCCGCCCATGATCTGAAAGAGCGTGGCATCGAGCGGTGTACTGTAGTTGAAGTGACTCGTCGTGCCGCGGATCACCTGTCCGACGAGGATGGCCACCTCGACGAGCAGCGCGAGCGCCGTCACGTTGGCGGCGAAAGCTACGAGCCACCTGCGTCCCCGCACGAACTGGAGCAGATAGACGAACGTGAAACTGTAGACCGCCACCGAGATGGCGAACTTGGCCGGCTTGAGCCAGGCCGGCGCGCCGGTGATCACGCGTGGATCGACAACGAGGCCGACCAGCGCGGCGAGCAGCGTGCCTCCCATCAGGATGCCCAACAGTGTCAGCGGCGCGTTCAGCGCCCACGAGCGCCGCAGGAGGGCGAGAGGTCCTGACCGCCCAGGAGAAACAGTTGTTTGTGCGATTGTAGTCGCCATGTGTTCTGTCCTTTCGCGTGAAGTGTTTCAATCGGCGATGGCAGACCCGCGCCCAGCGACGAGCGAGGCGCGGAACGGACGAGAAGATAGAGCGGGAAGATCAGCAGCAGGACCGGCGCTATCAGCCATGCGCTGATGCTGCGAGCGCGGCTGTCGAGATACACCAGCGCCCGGTCGGCAGGTCGAA
The DNA here is from genome assembly GCA_963733745.1 of uncultured bacterium. Taxonomy (GTDB): domain Bacteria; phylum Chloroflexota; class Ktedonobacteria; order Ktedonobacterales; family JADMIN01; genus DASWAC01. Next base: position 16,233 of record CAVTFE010000017.1, on the reverse strand, counting down.
GGTAATGCGCTCCTGATCTCTGGGGACACTACTCGCCGTGTCAGCCCGTTTGCCTTAATGTCCCCACCATAGTGTGCGAGGGGACTGTGTCAGAAATGTGTCTCCTGCGTTGCGATACCTGGGCGATCAGGCAACGATCAATCCGTAGACCAGCAGCGCAATCGCCGCTACGAGGATCAGCGCGCCTACTGACGTCACCGTCGTCCCCAGCGATCCCCTGCCCGGCTGACCGATGCCCATATGCAGGAAGAAGCCGCCCGATTGCGCCAGCACGCCCACGATCACCGCGATGGCCCCAGCAAGTTGCAGCCACGGCGCGAGGTGCGCCCGCTCCAGAAAGAGGAAGTAGAGCAGCGACATCAGCAGCAGCACGCCCGCATGCGCGTGTCCGGCGCGGAAGTACGTCTGCTGGAAGGACGTCAGCCGGTCGCGCCCGATCAGCCCCAGCAGCGAGTAGCCGCCGTACATCACGGTCGGCAGCGCGATCCATCCAATGATCTCGACCACCCGCAGCGTCGTCATCCCTCTTATCTCCCTTCACCTATCATCCAATTCCAATCGTCTGACTCAGACTTTGCAAACCACATGGTATACTATAGACATGAAAAATGCAACCCTCCCCCCGTCCTCATATGTCGTGCTCGGTCTGCTGGCCATCTACGGCCCGATGACGCCATACGACCTCAAGAAGAGTATCGATGGCTCGGTCGGCTACTTCTGGCCTTTCCCGCGCGCGCAGTTCTATGTCGAGCCGGAGCGACTCAAGGAGCTGGGCCTGCTCACCGAAGAGCGCGAGCCGGAGGGCCGCCGCCGCCGCACCTACTCGATCACCAACGAGGGCCGCGCGACACTGCGCGAGTGGCTGGTGGCCGACACCTACGAGCACACCGAGATTCACGATCCCGGCCTGCTCAAGCTCTACTTCGCCCCGGCGATGACCCGCGACGAGGTGATCGCGCTCGCCTGCCAGCAAGAGGCGTCGCACCGCCAGCGGCTCGTCGAGTACCAAGCGATCGTCGCGCAGATTGGTGACGCTCCCGGCGTTGGTCCCGCCCTGGCGACGCTGCGCATGGGCATCCTCTACGAGACCATGTCCATCGAGTACTGGGACGACATCGCGCGCAATCCGCCCGGCGGTGCGCCCACGAGTAGCGGCGGGTGATATGCTGCTGATACAGCGAATGGAAAGCGAGCATTCCCATGTCAGACCCCATAACCCATAGCGATCAACAACACGACGAGCGTAGCGTCGAGGAGCGTGAGGCTCAGCGCCAGGAGCAGATTCGCCGCAACCAGGCTGCGCTGCAGATGCTCGATGAGTGGGATCAGGAAGATCCAGAGGAACAGCGCGAGACATGGGAGATCATCGAGCGTATGCTAAGAGAGGACCCCTTTAGGCTTCGTGAGTGGAAGCCGTGAGCGTGCTACTTGACACTGGCCCTCTTGGCCGCATCAGCAATCCTTGTGCGACGCCTGAAAATGAGGAGTGCCGTCGCTGGCTCGCCAATCTCCTGTCACAAGGCGTGCGCGTGCTAGTCCCAGAAATCAGCGACTACGAGGTGCGCCGTGAGCTGTTGCGCGCAGGAAAGGTGAGAGGAATCGCCCATCTTGATCGCTCTCATATCACCTTGGGCTATCTTGCGATAACGACACCCGCCATGCGACAAGCCGCCGAGTTTTGGGCGCAGGCGCGACGGCAGGGACAGCCTACCGCTCCCGATCTTGCGCTTGATGGCGATGTGATTCTGGCGGCGCAAGCAACAGTGCTGGCTCTTCAAGAGAACGACAGCATAGTAATCGCAACAGAGAACCTGCGCCATCTGACACGATTCGCCGTCGCCGACTACTGGCGCAACATTCAACCACACACGCCATAGGCAAGTCACGATGATGATTACAGGTCAGGAGGGCGTATGCGACTCGGATTGAACCTGGGCTACTGGGGCGCGGGCGGCTCCGATGGCGTCGAGCTTGCGCAGGAGGCCGAACGGCTCGGCTTTGATTCCGTCTGGACCGCCGAGGCCTACGGCTCCGACGCCCTGACCCCGCTCACCTGGGTCGGCGCGCTCACCAGCAAGATCAAGCTCGGCACGGGCATCCTGCAGATGCCGGCGCGCACTCCCGCCAATACCGCGATGTCCGCCGCCACGCTCGATATGCTCAGCGGCGGGCGCGTGCTGCTCGGCCTCGGCCTCTCCGGCCCGCAGGTCGTCGAGGGCTGGCACGGTCAGCCCTACGGCAAGCCGCTCACCCGCACCCGCGAGTACGTCGAGATCGTGCGCGCCGATCCTGGCGCGCGAGGCAGCCGCTGGACTTCCACGGCGAGGACTACCAGATCCCTATCGCGGCCCGGCGCGACCGGCCTCGGCAAGCCGCTCAAGCTCATCCTGCATCCGCGGCGCGCCGACATCCCGATCTACCTCGCCGCGATCGGCCCGAAGAACGTCGAGCTGGCGGCCGAGATCGCCGACGGCTGGCTGCCCGATCTTCTTCGCGCCGACAAGGCGAGGCCTACCGCCGACCGCTCGACGCCGGCTTCGCGAAGGCCGGCGGCGGTAAGACGCTCGCCGACTTCGACGTCGCCCCGACCGTCACGGTCATGCTCGGCGACGACGTCGACACGCTGCCGCGCGTTCGTCAAGCCGATGCTCGCGCTCTACATCGGCGGCATGGGCGCCGCGGGCACGCAACTTCTACAACGACCTCGCCTGCCGCTACGGCTACGAAGGCCGCGGCCAAGGACATCCAGGACCTCTACCTCGACGGCAAGAAGCGCGAGGCCGACGCCGCGGTCCCCGACGCGCTGGTCGACGAGGTCGCGCTCTTCGGCCCGAAGGAGCGCATCGCCGAACGTGCTGGAGCCATGGAAGCGTTCGCGCGTCACGACGCTCATCTGTGGCACAACCCAGCCCGAAGCCATGCGCGTCATGGCCGAGCTGTGCCTGTAGTCCAAAGTCAGTAGATCAATATGTGAGAAGGAGACGGTCGGCCACTACCTTACCCTCAAGAGTCTGCCCATTCATCTGAAAGCGCCGTAACATTGAGCGACCACAGTTGACAAAGACCTCTCGCTCAAACAGGCCGTCTGGAATGGGCAGATCGCAGAGCAGGTTACCAGACCGCTTTGTACCGTCAATGCTCAGCGCCACAAAGGCTCCTCGTGACTTACAATCGGCAATCTCCTCAAACAGGTGACCTAAATCGAACCCTTGCGCGCCATACAAGATGGATTGACTATGGCTGTAAGGGGGATCACAGTAGATCAAATCGCCCTTCCGAGCCTGTTTCATTGCCTCCGCGTAGTCCATATGAACAAACGTCGTGCCAGCCGTGCGCCGCTGCCACTCATCTACTCTATGAGCGAAAGTTGCTGGCGCAATGGGGGTGTGCGCTCCGCAAGGCGTAGACATATAGCCATCGGACTGCCGGAACCGTACGACTCCGCCGTAGCAGGCGCGACACAGATAGATTAATTGACACTCCGCACGGGCTAAAGCCCGGCGGATTCTCAGGCTACGCACAGCCCAACGACTCACGTTAGCGCCCGAAGGTTCTGCCCGAACCCACTGGAGGTTGACTCCATCGCGGCGTGGCGTGGTGAGCTTAACGACCGCCGCTCAAGCGGAGCGCACCTCGTCCAAGACGGGTTACGGCTTTTACCCGTGGGAACGACATTCCACGGAACCCCGTAAGAGGAGGTGCTTGGTGCGGTGCAAAATGTCCTCCCACCTCTTCTCGCACAACGGGGAGGACACGGCAATGGACGCAGGACGCATGGCGAACGCCCCCAACCGCCTCACCGCACGGGTTGAAATCCCGGCGGCTTGCGGCGGGCGAAAGCCCAATAAGGTCAGCTCCATTCGGAGCCACATTGTAGTCGGCGCGGATACTCTCATATGCGGCGATTTTGCCTTCTTCCACCATTCGATGCCATCGATTCGCATACCACTGCTTGAGTGTATCTGGCTGCTCATGCAATGCTTGCCAAATTTCCATAAGCGGCTTAAAGGCATCTGATCCCACTGCGAAAGCGGGGGAAAGCGTTGCTAAAACGGCGCCACTTCCCAGAAAAGGCTCATAGTATGTGCCAAAGTCGATAGGAAAATAAGTGACAATCTCATGAGCGAATCGCTGCTTATTGCCCACCCATTTAAGCAACTGACTTCTAAAAGCCAGGGCGGCTCGCGGTCTGAAATCCTCGAATAGGCTCAACTGCATGCGAAACGCCTTACTAATGGCATGAACAATACTGCCCTCACCACCATATCCCTTTTTGGGATATGCGTCAATCACTCAGTATACTCATGCCGTGGTCACACACGCAATGTCAACCCCTCAGGAACGATTATTGACCCTCCTTCGCAGTGTACGACTAGAAGCAGGGTTGCGCCAGCGTGACCTGGCAGACCAACTTCATCGCCCGCAATCTTATGTAAGCAAATACGAATCTGGTGAGCGAAGACTCGATCTCTTTGAGTTGAGTGCGATATGCGTTGCTGTCGGCATTTCTCTCGAAGAGTTTGTGCGCCGGTTTGAACCAGTTCAACCCAACACTCATATAGGGGATACCGAGCATGAAACCAAATGAACGGTTTCTCTAGCAGGACAAAGAATTTTGGGCGCATGTTCGGACAATTAGCCAGAAGATTGGCTATACAGATAGATCAACGGCGCAAATCAAAGTGCCGACCATTGCCCTGGTTAAAGAAGCGATGGCGCTTTTGGAACTCAGCACATCCCATATATTGGACACGAACACCGATCAGCCTACCAGCGTTGGAGCGACGATGCTCGACTATTTTCAGTACCGCGCTGATATTCTCAACACCTATGTGGAACCAAGGCTTATGCGCCTTGAAGAAGCAAGGGCGACTTTTCAAGATATGCGATCGCGATTGAATCCCTCCTGTCCCCTACCTATGAACAAGCAAAAGGGTGAGAAGAAAGACCTTGCCTTTTTCACGGGCATCATCAATATGCTATCGAGCAGGAAATTGGCGATCTCTCCTGCGATTACGACCCACACGAGCTTACTGCTGTGACATCGCCAAATCGTACTCCTCTCCGTACACTCGCCAGACGAGTAGACGGCGCATTCCCACACGTTGTTGATCCTATCGCAGTCTGGGAAATCAAAGAATATTACTACACCACAACCTTTGGCAGCCGCGTGGCGGATGGCGTCTATGAGACATTGCTTGACGGGCTGGAGCTGGAAGAACTGCGTGATTATGCCAAGGTAGACATCAAGCACTATCTCATGGTAGACGATCACTTTACGTGGTGGATCAAAGGGCGCTCATACCTCTGTCGCATCATCGACATGCTGCACATGGGATCTGTGGATGAAGTGCTTTTTGGTAAAGAGGTGCTCGATAGATTGCCTGCCCTGGCCCGAGGGTGGGTAACGATTGCCCAACAGCATCCTGATATAGTTGGCCCACCTTAAACACCATATACCTATCCATGCTCCTGTGTTAGCGGGGGATACGGCTGGTTGCACGGCCAGTATACTGCACAGGATCAACCGTCAGCGCTTGAGCCATCGGTCGAGAAACGCGTAGGCTTCCGCCTTCACCTCATCGGGAAAGCTGTGCCCTGACGCGAAGATGATGGACTCGAAACGCTCGGGCGCTCCCGCCGCCGCATACTGACGCCGCGCTGTCGCCACGATTTCACGCACGCCATCGATGGGAAAGAGGGGATCACTTTCTCCCGCCGTCAACATGAAGGCGCGTGGGGCCACCCCCGCAGCCACCATATCCAGATCACACACGTCGAGCAGCCCAGGCACGTAGGTCGCGAAGCCATGATTGATCACGTCGCGCATCAGCGTGCGCAACAAGCCGAAACCGCAGGACGAGACCGCCACCGCGATACGCGGATCGTACCAGGCCAGCCAGAGCGCTTCCAGCCCACCCAGCGAATGGCCGATCACCCCCAGCCGCTCCTGGTTCACTGACGGCAGCGACGCAAGCAGGTCCACCGCGCACGTCAGGTCGTGCAAATACTTGGTCTGCAAGCACGATCCGCTGAGCACACGCTTGGTAAACTCGAAGCGCTCATTCTCCGCGCCCTCCAGCGGCTTCCGCGCAGCGCGCGCCTCGCTGGCCGGTCGGCGCTCCTCGAAGCACAACAGGTCAGGACACAGCACGACGTATCCGCGACGGCAAAGCTCACGCCCATAGCTGTACATCGGGTCGCCAGCCAGACCTGCTGGCTCCGCTTTCCCCAGGTCATATTGATTGGCATGCTGATGAACCGCGACCAGCGCTGGCCAGCCGCCAGGAGGCGCTGCCCCATGCGGCGTGAGCAGCCAGGCAGGGACCCGTTCTCCTGGTTCCACCGCATAGGTCACACGCGCACGGTCATACGCGCCTTCATCCATCGCCGCCCCGAACCTGGGACGCAAGGGAACCCGTGGCGGGAAGAGTCCCAGGTGTGTCAGGACCCTGGAGCGCAAGCTGCTCGCCTCCATCAGCCGCCGCTTTCCGTCGTGTGACGCCTCTTCATGCGACTACACCCTGTATCTCCCCCCTGACGTGGCCGTGCAGGAGGAAAGTGGCTTGATTGGCGCCGTTTCTAGAGCTTTGCTTCCCCTTCCCTTTCAGGGGAGGGGAGCAGGAGAGGGTCAGGGGGAGAGGTCCGCGCTCCAACGCAACTCCAGGTCGGTGAACTGCGGCGGGGCGTCGATCAGGGCGAGCAACTTCTGATACCAGCGATCCTGCGCCGCATCGCCCGCCATCGCGCCATACGCCTCCTGGCTGGCGAAGAGATGCAGCACGACATACTCGCGCTCAGCGCCATCCACCTTCAACAGCAAGTCATGCGCCGAGCCGGGGAAGCGCGGACCTAGATCGCGCTGCCAGCGTTCCAAATGCTCACGCAGCGCATCCTCGCTGACCCCATCCCGCAGCCGCACGCGAAACATCGTGCCATATGTCGCCACGTCCGCCCTCCTGATACTCGATTCAGTTCGGCGCTTGGCGCTCGCGCGGACTTTAGTCCGCAACGCACCGTGCTCCGGCAGTTTACTGCCGAGAGCGCTTCCCACCGGGGTTAGCTCAACCCCTCCAGATAGGCCAGCACCGGCGCCGCAGCCTCGCCACCCGCCTTCGCATGCGCGATCAGTGGAATACCATGTGGACCGGGAACATGCAGCGCGCTGGGGAACGCCTCCAGCGTCGCGCGCACGATCTCCAGCTTCCCCAGCATCGTCGCCGCAAATAAGTCCAGCCGCGCGCCCTGCTCCAGCAGATACTCCGCGATGTCGCGTCGCCCCACGTGCGCCGCCGCGCCAAGCCCCGTCTCCCAGTCGCCGCCACCCCAGTCCCACGCCGCGTTGATCAGCTTCGGCTGCTCCGCCAGCAGCGCCTTCACCCGTTCCAGATCGCCATGCGCGTTGGCGACGAAATCGCGCGCCAGCATCGGCTCCAGCGCAGGCGGCGTCTCCATCTCGTTTCCCATGTCGCTCCTCTTTCTATTTCGACCTCTTCTATCGCAACTCCCATCGGCGACAGCATATGCGAGGAAGCGGCGCCTTCGCCAGCCAGTGACCACGTCTCCCACCCCTTCCGTGCTATACTCAGCCCACACGCCATGTCAGACCGCCACAGACCGCATGAGGGCAGGAGGCGCGCGATGGACCAGCAGGTGAACCAGGCCGTCAACCAGCCAACCCAGCAGCCGAAAGAACGCCATGCGCAGGTCACGGTCCTCGCCGCGCTGGCCCTGCTCGCTGGTGTCATCGGCGTCATCGTCGGGATCATCACGCTCACGACCAGAAGCGTCTTCTCGCTCCTCGCGCCGCCGGTCGCGCGTTCTCCCGCCGTCGTCATCCTGCTTGGCATCCTGACCCTTCTCATCGGCGCTCTCTACATTGCCTTCAGCGTCGGCGCGTGGCGGCTTGAGCGCTGGGCGTGGCCGCTGGGCATGGCCGCTGGCTCACTCGCCATCATCGTCAACGGCGTTCGGCTCCTCTACAACCTCTTCGCCCTCGTCAAAGGTGAGCCAGTCTCGGGCGTCGTCGGGCCAATCCTCGCGTTGATCGTCGGCGGCGTTATCCTCTACTACCTCTTCTCCGATCCCGTCCAGCGCGCCTTCGACCTTTAGCCTCCCCACCCGCCTTTTCACGCTGCCTCACAGGAGCGCCGCCGATGTTGCTCGAACTCGCCGTGGGCGACGCCTATGGCGCTGGCTTCGAATACGCCCCTGAGATGACGCAGTACAACGACCTCTCAGGCTACGTGCGCCACCCGCGCCACCCGCGCCACCACATCATCCCTGGCGCCTACACCGACGACACGCAGATGAGCCTCGCCATCGCCGAGGTCATCATCTCCGACGCCGACTGGACGCCGCTGAACCTGGCGAATGCCTTCGTCGCCGCTTTCAAGCGCGATCCGCGCGAGGGCTACGCTGGCGGCTTCTACGACTTCCTGCGCCATGTGCGCGACGGCGCGCAGTTCCTCGCCGAAATTCATGGCGAGAGCGACAAGAGCGGAGCCGCAATGCGCGCCGCGCCCATCGGCGTCTATCTCTCCATTGCGGAGGTCGTCGAGCGCACGCGCGTCCAGGCTGCCATCACGCACAACACGCCGGACGGGATCAACGCCGCCATCGCCGCCGCGCTGATGAGCCACTATTGCCTCTATCGCCTGGGACCCAATGCCGAACTCGACGCATTTCTGGAGGCGCATGTTCCCGGCGAGTGGTCCCTCCCCTGGACCGGCAAGGTGAAATCGAAGGCTGGATGAGCATGCGCGCCGCGATCACGGCGCTGGCCGCGACTGAGCGCATGAGCGATCTGCTGCGCCGCTGCGTCGATTTTACCGGGGACGTAGATACCGTCGCGGCGATTGCGCTGGCGGCGGGGTCATGCTGCGTCGAAATCGAGCAGGACCTGCCCGCGCATCTCCTGTATGGCCTGGAGGAGTCGGCGTTTGGCCGGACCTACATCGAAGACCTCGATGCACGCCTCCTGAGTCTTGTTCGCCGCTAAGATGGTGTTAGTATCATATAAGCCTGCTTGCCGAATGGAGGAAATCATGGATCCCATATACGTAGTGTGTTTGGCCATCTTGGTTCTTGCTGATATCTTTCTTTGGGTTTTCGCATGGAAAGCTCCCAAAGAAGGGAGGCCATTGCGACTGATTAGTCCAAGTATTTTGACTGCCGCTATCATCTTTGGCCTGCTGCTGCGCTTGGTTGGCGTTTACCTCATCAAAATTTTTATTCACTAGATACCCTTGACAAAAACTAATGGCATTAGTTATTATACTAATCGCGTTAGCTTTTTGGCTAATCTGATTAGTTTTTCAGCTAATGGGGTTAGTTTTCCGCAGTGCGCGAAATGGGGTGTGGAGATGACGACGCGGTTCTTGAAAGTGCAAGATGGGACGCTAGCGTACGACGACACTGGCGCGGGGTCGCTGGTGATCTGCGTTCCGGGGATGGGCGACCTGCGCGGGGAGTATCGCTTCCTCGCGCCGAGGCTGGTCGCGGCGGGCTACCGCGTCGTGACGCTCGACGTGCGCGGGCACGGCGAGACGAGCGTGCGCTGGCCCGACTACTCCGTCGCGGGCGTCGGCGTGGATATCCTGAGCCTGGCGCGGACGCTGAACGCTGGCCCCGCGACAATCATCGGGACCTCGATGGCGGCGGGCGCGGCGGTCTGGGCGGCGGCGGAAGGTCCAGAGCTGATCGCCAGGATCGTCCTGGTCGGACCGTTCGTGCGCGGGGGCGGCTCGCGGCTGCTCGCGCGCGTGATGGCGGCGGTCTTCTCCGGGCCGTGGGGCGCGGGACTCTGGACGACCTACTATCGCCGGCTTTATCCAAGCCAGAAGCCAGCGGACTTCGAGGCGTATGTCGCCGCGCTGAAGGCCAATTTACGCGAGCCGGGACGACTGGCGGCGCTATGTCAAATGATCCTCGCGCGCAAAGACGCCTCGGATGTGCGGCTGGAACGCGTGGCGGCTCCGACGCTGGTCCTGATGGGAACGCGCGATCCTGATTTCCCTGATCCGGCGAAAGAGGCGGCGCTGGTGGCCGAGCGCACACACGGGACGGCGCAGATGATCGAGGCCGCGGGACATTATCCGCACGCGGAAATGCCCGACATCACGAGCGAGCGGGTCATCGCTTTCCTGCAGGAGATCCGAGAGGGGGCGCATCATGGCGCGTAAACCAGGGCCAGGACTGGACACCGAGCAGGTGCTACGCGCGGCGGGGGCGCTGGTGGACGAGGAGGGCCAGGAGGCCAGGAGCAATTGAGCCTGACGCGTCTGGCGGAACGGCTCAACATCCGCACGCCCTCGCTCTACAATCACGTCGCCAGTCTGGAACAGTTGCGCCGCGACGTGGCGTTGCTGGCGACACGGGATCTGCTGGCGCGGCTGGCGAAGGCGTCCCAGGGAAAAGCGCGTAAAGACGCGCTCTACGCCATCGCCCACGCCTATCGAGCCTACGCGCACGAGCATCCAGGACTGTACGGCATGACGCTGCGCGCGCCCGATCCAGAGGATACGGAGTTTCAGGCGGTGGCGCAGGAGACGCTCGATCTGCTGCTGAATCTGCTGAAGCCGTACAGACTCGCCGACGACGAGGCGCTGCAGGTGATACGCGCCTTTCGCAGCATGGCGCACGGATTTGTTTCGCTGGAGTTGCTGGGCGGCTTTGGTCTGCCGCTGGAACTGGATAAGAGCTATTCGCTCCTGCTGCATATCTTCATCGACGGTATGGAGGTGGATTGACACTCCCCACGCCTAAAGGCAGGGGATTCTCGGTTCTACGACGCGGCTAACGCCACGCCTCCCCGAAGGCTTTGCCCAAGCCGTTCTATGTTCTTCGCCGCGTTATGGTCCCGATGCAAGCTCGTTCCACAGTCCGGGCAAGAGTGCCAGCGAACAGATAAGCCTTTGGAGACCAGCACCCCACACCCGCTACACATCTGCGAGGTGTAGGCAGAGTTGACGGCGACTATCCTGCGACCAGCGTATGCTGCTTTGTGCGTCAGGATGATGAGGAAGGCGCCCCACCCCGCGTCGCTAATGACTTCGCCAGATGGTGATTCTTCACCATGTTGGCGGGCTGCAAGTTCTCATGATAGATCGTGTCGTTGGTCTGAACGAGCGCCAGCGCCGTCTTGTAGTGAAAGTCTGTGCGTTGCCGCTTCACCGTCTGATGCGCCTTGGCGAGCAGCGTGACCGCCTTGCGACGGCGGTTGCTCCTTCTTGCGCCGACTCACTCTGCGCTGCGCGGTCTTCAGCGCGCGCTCGGCTTTGCGATACCAGCCGGGATGGAAGATGCGCGTGCCATCTGAAAGCGTGGCAAACGCTTCAATCCCCAGGTCTATCCCCGTCTCCTGTCCAGTCGCGGGAAAGGATTGCGCTGGCACATCGGCACAGGAGAAACAGACATACCAGCCATCGGCCTCACGCGAGACCGTGACCGTCTTGGGGGTGCCCTCAATTGGGCGACTCCAACGCACGGCGATACGCCCGATCTTGGAGAGGACCAGAAAGCCATTGTCCGTTCCTCCGTCGAGCCGTGCGCCGCCATGCTCGCCCACCTGCGGATAGGTGAAGGAGTGATAACGGTCGCGGCCATGGAAACGCGGGTAGCCCGGCGTCCGCCTTTCCCGCATGCGCTGAAAGAATGCCTGAAACGCTCGGTCTACCCGCAACACGACATCTTGCAAGACCTGAGCGTTGACCTCGGCGTATTCGGGCATGGCCTCCTTGATGCCGGGCAACTCCGCTTGCTGTTGATAGTAGTTGACCGAGACGCCGCGCAGGCGCCAGGCTTCCCGGCGCTCGCCCACAGCGGCATTGTAGACGTGACGGCACAGCATCAGGGTGCGATCAAGCGCCCGCTCCTGTTCGGGTGTGGGCTTGAGTTTGTACTGGTAGGTTTTGCGGACGCTCTGCTGTTCCATAGGTCACTTTTCTGCCTGATAGGCGCGAAAGCGGCAACCGCCCGGTACTATCGTGGCCCTTCGTCCCGGCTACGCCGGGGCCGCGGGCCACCCGGCTTTCATCCCCATGCCTGAAGTCTCCGTCGTTTCACGAAGGCAGGTGGCTTTCGCCGGTTGCTGCTAACTGGACCGCTCTTCGCCCACTGGCGTCTCGACGGGATGTCCACTCTCGGCCCAGGAGGGATAACCGCCCGCCAGCGCCATGACGCGATAGCCACGCCCGCTCAACTCCTCAGCGGCGCGCTCGCCACGCGAGTAGCCAGGGTTGTGCATGTTGCAGTAGGTGACGATCAGGCGGTCGGCAGGCAGCGCCGCGCTGGCGAGGTCGTCCATTGGGCGGTTCACGGCTCCGGCGAGATGTCCTTCGGCGTATTCTTCGGCGTCGCGCACGTCCAGCACAAGCGGAGCGTCTGGCGTGGCTAATTTCCCGGCGAGCGCGGCGGGGCTGATATGCTCGCACTCGGCAGGCGCGCCGATGACCGGGGTCAGCGCGGCCTGGAGCGCGGCGACGCGGTCAGTGCGGCCATGACTGCGCTCGTAGCGCTGCATCTCTTGGACGGGCCAGATGAAGCCGTTGGCGCGCGTCTCGCCCCAAAGCGGGCCGCCGGGGTCGTCGCCATAGATATTGGTGGCTTCGAGCAATTCGGGCGGCGAGGAGGCGACGGTCGCGCTGAGCCGGGCAAGCGCGGCGTCAACTCCGGCGACGATCTCCTCCCAGGAGCGATCCTGCGCTGCGGCCACGGCTTTGACGTTGACGGCGTCGAAGTCTACCCAGCGGGGCGCGGCCTCGCCGCGCTGGAAGTAGCCGATGCGGTCGGCGGAGTAGTCCATCCAGGCGCCACAGGCTGAGAGGAGTCCGGCGGCGGTCCACTGCGCGCCGCCACGTTCGGCGCGCTCGTCGGCGCTGCGCGCATCGGCGAATTCGTGAACGAGTGTGCGTGTCTGCGCGAAGAGGGTTAGCAGCATGTCGCGTGGTTCTGGCGCGCTGGTCATGTGTTGTCTCCTTGGTGGACGTTTCATACTATCGCTCATGTTTGAGCGGCTGGCCTCTATGCAATTATGCGGCGCGATACATGACATCTTCCGTCATGTTACTGCTAGCACGTCTCGCCTGCGCGATATGTATGTGATATGCTCGGCGTACAGCGCCTGCCCGTCGAGTGTTTGGCGGGCGGAGACGACGAGTGAACTCCGATGACGACACCACAGCAATCATCGACAGATCAGGGAACCGCCACAAGTGGGTCTGAACCGCATGCCAGCGCCGCAGCGCCTGAGTCAGCTCGGGCGAAGCAGACGCGCTCAGGGCTGGGGCGCCATCTGCCATGGGTTGGAGCGAGGATTCCCGTCTGGCTGCTGCTGCTGATCGCAACGATCTCCTTTGCCACTTCGACCTATACCCTCTTCGCGACCAACGCCGCGCCGGACCTCGCGCTGACGATGCCCGCATTTGTGCGTGTCGCGCAGGGGCCGAATCTGGGCGGAGCCGCGCTCATCTACCTCCAGCCATCCTTTGCGAACGTAGGAGAGCGCGCGCGGGTTGAGGTCATCTCGGGGATGACATTGCATGTGCAGCCGGCGTCTGGCGGCGAGCCTGTTGAGTTCACATGGCAGGAAATCGGGCGCTTTGTGCCTGACACGACGACCGCTGGGCTGTTCCGGCTCAACTACGAATATGTCAGCGATGCGCAGCCGTTGCTGGTGAGCCAGGGAAATCCGCAGGCGCCGGTGGGGACGTTCATCGGGCTAGTGGGATGGTACTTCGCGCCAGGGACGTATAAGATCACGCTGATTGCTAGCCGTCAGGTGAATACCGCGCTACTCCAGCGCACGATTCAGATCGCCCTGACCGCCTCAGACATCGCCGCGCTCAACGAAGAGGGTGGCGGCACGTTCCTGAGAGAAGACGCCACGCAAGTCAAGTAGGCGCGGATAGGCAAAGAGGGACACAGCATGGCAGAGGAATCCAGTTATCGCGCGTTACATGTCGAGCATGGAGAGAATAACGTCGCAGAGATTGTCCTGACCGGTCCGGCAAAGGCAACGCGATGGGGCCGGATTTCTGGCGCGAGCTGCCGCTGGCCGTCGCGACGCTGGAAGCAGATGAGGGTGTACGTGCGGTGATCGTGCGCGGAGATGGCAAGCACTTTTCGTACGGGCTAGACCTGGGCGCGATGGTTGGCGAGTTGCCGGTCGCAGGCGAACAACTGGCGGCGGAGCGCACGCGCTTCCTCGATACGATCCTGCGCATGCAGAAAGCAGTGACGAGCGTGGCGACGTGCCGCAAGCCGGTGATCGCGGCGATCTCGGGCTGGTGCATCGGCGGGGGACTGGATCTGATCGCGGCCTGCGACATCCGGCTGTGCTCGGCGGAAGCGCGCTTCAGTCTGCGCGAGACGAAGATGGCGATTGTGGCGGACATTGGGAGCCTGCAACGCCTGCCGCACATCATCGGCGAGGGAAACACGCGCGAGCTGGCTCTCACTGGCAAGGACATCGACGCCGAGCGCGCGCTGCGCATGGGGCTGGTGAACGAGGTCTACGAGTCGCCGGAAGCGCTGCTCTCCGGCGCAAGGGCGATGGCAGGGGAGATCGCGGCGAACGCGCCACTGGTCGCGCAGGGGACGAAGCGTGTGCTGAACGAGCGCATCGCCCGCGACGTGGAGGACGGCCTGCGCTTTGTCGCGGTGTGGAACGCGGCGTTCCTGCAATCACTGGACCTGCAGGAGGCTATCGCCGCCTTCTTCGAGCGCCGTCCGCCCAGGTTTGAGGGGAGATAGTCTCAGAGCGAGGAAGGAAGGGTCATGCAAACGACGTCTGTTGGGAGCGCCCATCATCGTAGCGCGGCCATCGTGATCTGCGCCAGCCTCCTGCTGGCAATGGGCATCGTGAGCGGATGCGCGCCTCCACAGACGACCGACGCGGCCAGGGCATCTCTCGACGCTGGGGCGATCCTGCGGCGCGTGACGCAGGCGAGCTTCCGCGATGTGACGTTTACCTATGCGAGCACTGTCATGACGGATGGGAAAGCGGTGCAGACGACCGGCTCCGGCGCGCTCACGGCGACGCCGCGCCGCGTGCAGTACAAGCTACAGACGCCAATGGCCGTGCCATGTGTCCCCAACACCGATCTGCTGACGGTGGAGACTGTGCGCGATGACGCCAGCCATCACGTGTATTCTCGCCAGGGGCATAGCATGGACAGGCGCACATGCCAGGCGGCGAACATCCTGAGCGGCTGGCAGACGGAAGAGTACATCTGGCCGCAGGTGAATGACGTGGATGTAACTGGACTGAGCGAGCTTCCTTCTCCGGATCTGGCGGTCGCGCAGTATGTTAGCGATGAGACGGTGGATGGGGCGAGCGTCTATCACCTGCGCGTGGAGCGATCATACACGAGCGATGGCGCCATCGGGACGCCAGCCGTGGCGACGATCACGACGGATATCTACATCAACCGCGAGACGGCGCACCCGGCGAAGATTGTCCGTCGCGTCTCACAGGGCGACGCCATGACGCTGAGCTTCACGGCGTACGACACCGGCGTCACGATTGACCTGCCGCAGGTATCGTGAATCGGGGAAGCGCTAGCGCGGCTCATCTTGTGTGGTGGCGGTGTCGGGATCGAGGCGCTGGGTGGCGCGACCACCGAGGAAGTAGCCAAGCGCGCCGAGGCCGAAAACAAGGGCAAAGAAGACGATGGTAGCGATGGTGGCGCCGTTATCGGAGTTGAGCAGGACGACGAGCAGCGCCGCGAGCAGGATACCGACGATCAGCCCGACGGTGAGGCCGATGGTACAGCCGACGTGGGCGAGGTTGCGTCCTCGCAGTTGTTCCATCATAGACCTAACCCCCTGCCCCCTTCCCTTCCAGGGAAGGGGGGAACTATGCGCCACGAGTCTTGCTCCTTCGGGTTTATAGCAGCGATGGGTCCGGCGCGTCAACGGTCAGACAACTGCCATGTGATGCGGTACACTATCGGCGCGCGGGTTGCGCATGAGATCGAGAGGAACCATCTATGGCGGAGATCCCGGCGGCTGAACTGGATGCTTCTCAGCGGCGCTTTTACTCAGGGGCATCGAACGTCGAGGCGGAGGGAACACGCTTTACGCTGGCCGATCTAGGCGATACGCTGCGCGCGACACGCGGGCGGATTCAGCAGGTGGTGGATACGTGGAGCCACGCGCAACTGTGGGTCCAGCCACCAGAGGACGCCGTCAGTCCAGATGGGGAGGATCGCTGGTCGGCAACGGAGGCGG
>CAVTFE010000016.1:0-133035 GCA_963733745.1 uncultured bacterium | reverse complement strand
CGGCGGCGCTCGGCGCGCTGGCGACCTGGGGGCTCAAGCGGCTGCGCGAGGCTCGCGCGAGTGATGGATTGCCGTGGTACCGGCGCGACCTCTTCGCCTCACGATTGGCGCAGCGTGCGACGACCATTTGGAGTGCAAAGTGGTGGGTCTTCGTAACTGGCGCCTTGGCGCTCGCGATCTTCGCCGCTACTGCCTTCAACGCGCTTGCGCTCACGAACATCTATAGCCAGCCGAATACACGTGTGCAGGCATCCGAGTGGATCTACGACCACGTCCAGCCAGGCTCGGTTTTCACCAACGAGGTCTGGGACGATCCGCTACCGATTGAGCGTCGCCGCCCGCGCAACGACGATGCGCAGGGCAAGGACTTACCGCCGCCGGCCACGTCATCAATCCTGGGCAATATCACGCAGGTTGGCCTGAATCTCTACGATGAAGATACCGCCGACAAGGCCCACAGCTTGCTGATAGCCTGCGCCAGCGCCGATGTCGTTATCATCAGCAGCCAGCGTCTGCTGCGCTCGATTCCCAAGCTGCCCGACCGCTATCCGATGACGACCCGCTATTATGACTCGCTCTTCGCGGGCAAGCTCGGCTTCACGCTGGCGGCGACACTTCGAGAATCATCCCAATCTTTCGGCATCACCACTCGACGACACGACCGCCGATGAGAGCTTCTCGGTCTACGATCACCCGCCGGTCTGGATCTTCACCCGCACCGGCGCCGGACTTAGCTCGCACCAGTTAGACCAAATTCTACGCAGGGCCTGCACGCTGCCAGCGCGTCCCGAATCGCGTCCGGGACCAGAAGTCGCTGCTGCTCGATCGCCTCCAGATGCCGACGCAGATGCCCAGTCGCCGTCACTTGGAGTCCAGTTTCCACTCGAACAGCCTGCCAAACCAAATACCGCTGTTCTGGTGGCTGATCATCGTCGAGCTTGCTGGGCATGGTTGGCTTCCCGCTGGCCTATAGCGGTCTTTCCGGGGCTGCATGATCGCGGCTGGGGGTTGAGTAAAACGCTCGCCATTCTCCTGCTGGCCTATTTGACCTGGCTGCCCGCAAGTCTGAAGATCGTGCCCTTCACGGTTGGATCGGTACTGGCGGCGTTGATCGTGCTCGCGTTTGCTGCGGGCGCAATTGTCTGGTGGCGCTGGGGTGAGATCTGGGACTTCCTGCGCACACGCTGGCGGCTGCTCGCGGTTTGCGAGGTCGCCTTCCTCGTCGCCTTCCTCTTCTTCGTCTGGATACGCGCGCTCGACCCCGATCTCTGGCATATCTATCGTGGCGGCGAGAAGCCGATGGAGTTGGCCTTCCTCAACGGCATCCTGCGCAGCCGCACGATGCCGCCTGCCGATCCGTGGTATTCCGGCGGCTACATCAACTACTACTACTATGGCCAGTACCTGATCGCGGTCCTCATCAAGCTGACGGGCATCGTGCCGACGACGGCATTCAACCTGGCGATTCCATTGATCTTCGCCCTCACCTTCACTGGCGCATTCTCGATTGTGGCCGGGCTGACGCGGCGCTGGTGGGCCGGGATCGCCGGAGGCGTGGCGCTGGTCGTGGTCGGCAACCTCGACGGCGCGCTGCAACTGCTCGACCAGATACAGGCGACCCTGGCCCACCAATGCCTGCCGCCTTCGACTACTGGCGCAGCAGCCGCGTCATTCCCTTCACTATCAACGAGTTTCCGTACTGGAGTTTCCTCTACGCCGACCTGCACGCGCATCTGCTCGACCTGCCGGTCGTCTTGCTGATCGTCGCCGCCTGCGTCTCGCTGGTGAACTCGGCGCGCGCATTTGCAGGCGCATTGGCGGCTCAGATCGCTGCCGACGCTGGCTGCGATCGGCGCTGGCGCTTGGTGCGGCGTGGTGCATGAACACCTGGGATATGCCGACCTATGGCGCGCTGGCGGCCGCCACGCTGATGCTCTGTATGCTGCCGCTTGGCCGCGACAGTGACGGGCTGCCAGCTCCTGACGCGCATCTCCGATTGGTGCGTGCTGCGCGGCCTGGTGCTCGCACTGGCGCTGACCTTTGGCGGCAGCCTATGCGCTCTATCTGCCGTTCCATGCCAACTTCCAGACCTTCGTCTCTGGCACCGGCCCCGTGACGACACCTACCGATCCGGCCAATTTTCGACGACTCTTCGGCCTCTGGCTTTTCCTGGTCGCCAGCTTCTTCTTCGTCGAGATTGATGACCGCCTCCAGCGCTACATTGACTGCTTGGCTTGCGGAGTACCCAGCTGCGCTCGCTCTTCCGCCTGGGCGCTCTTCGCCGATCTACCTGGCGCTGCTTCTGCTCGCCTACGCTCTCAGCCTCAAGGTGCTGCTGGTCGTGCTGATCGGGCTTGGCCTCTGCTGGCGCTCTCGATCCGCGCCATAGCGCCGCTGAAACTGTCTGAGCTACGTCTTGCTGCTGCTTGGCCTGGCGGTCGCGTTCGGCGTCGAGATCATCTACGTGCGCGACTTCCTGGACAATTCGCCGATTGGGAGCGGATGAATACCGTCTTCAAGTTCTACTATCAAGTGTGGATGCTGCTCGCGCTGGGTGCAGCGCTGATCTTCGCCTGCTTGTGCGCGCGCTTCTGGCGACTCGACCCGCTATGACCTGGGCGATGAGGATGATGCAGACGACGCAGGCGAATACCTCAACGTCGGCCTCGCGCGATTGTTCAGTGCGCGCGGGTCACTGGCGTGCGCGCCGGCGTGGACTGTGGCGCTGGTCGTGCTGCTCTTGGCTCATCGGTATTCCTGGTCGAGGGGACACAGGCGCGCGTGCAGGATCCGGCAGATCTGGGCGGCGGTGCAGCCCCCACCAGGCGGCGTCCAGCCGCAGGGTCTTTCGCTCGACGGCATGGCCTACATGCGCGGCTGGTATCCTGGCGACTACGCCGCGATCAACTGGATGAATGAGCACATCTCCGGCATCGCCGGTGATTGTCGAGGCGAGCAATGGGCCGTATGCATGGTACGGCCGTGTCTCGATCTATACCGGCTT
This sequence comes from uncultured bacterium, assembly GCA_963733745.1. Taxonomy (GTDB): domain Bacteria; phylum Chloroflexota; class Ktedonobacteria; order Ktedonobacterales; family JADMIN01; genus DASWAC01. Next base: position 130,031 of record CAVTFE010000016.1, on the reverse strand, counting down.
GCCCATGTCGTCCAGCTTGGCCACGGGGCGAGTCAGCGCTACGTCGCAACAGCCCTATCGGCGACCAGATCTACGGCCGCGCCAGAGGACGTGCAGACCTTCTACGGCACGACCGATCCCGGCCACGGCCAGCGACTTCCTGACGCATTATGGTGTCGAGCTTCATCTATCTCGGCACAGCTCGAGCGCGACCTGCTACGCCACCGACCCGCAGAATCAGTGTATCGCCATGCCTGCTGGCGGCGCTGGCCAAATTCGATGCGCTGAGGATAGCTGGTATATTGCGTATCGTCTATGATCGTCAGGGTGTCACGATTTACCAGGTGGTGGGCATGATGAATGCTAAGCTGGTGGCTGGCACTCGAGGTAGCTGGGGCTGGCGAGTGCGCCGTTGACTGCGCTCGTCTTCGCCCGCCTGCCTGATCGCGGCTGGACGTTGAGCAAACCGCTTGGCCTACTGCTCGTCGGCTGGCTGATCTGGTTCCCGCTTTCGGTCGATCCCCGCGCTGCCGTTCAACTCGCGCCTGGATACTCGGCACATTTCTCGTCTTCTTGCTCGGCAATCTCGCGCTGTTACGGCGCGATTCCATTCGGCAGGCGCTACGCAACCTCTTTACGCAACGTCTCGGCCATATCATTGCCACCGAAGTCGTTTTTCGCTGGCGCCTTCGGCCTCGATGACCTGGGAACGCTCGTTCACGCCAGCGGTCGTCGATACCGAGAAGTTCATGGATGTCGCCTTCATCTCGGCTCATCTGGCGCACACCGCATCTGCCGCCGCCCGATCCCTGGCTGAGCGGACAGACGATCAACTACTACTACTTCGGCCACTACCTGATCGCACTGATCGCTAAGGCGCTCGGCACCGTGCCAGCCGTGCCTTCAACCTGGCCGTGGGCTGATCTTTGCCCTGACTGCCGTTGTCGTCTTTGGCGTTGCCACTAATATCGTGCGATGCGCCCGCCCGTCTGAAGTCGCTCATGGCTGCCATTGTTGCAGGATTACTCGCCAGCGTCTGCATTCGTCCTGGTGCTCGGAAACCTGGATGGCGCGATCATTTGGCTGGACGGCGCAGCCAGCTAGCGGCGCAGGCGCCGCAATTCTGGCGAATCCGTGGGCGTTGTGGTTCCACCGCGATCTGTGGGCGCAATACGATTGGTGGTCGCCCTCGCGTGTCGTCCTACAACACCATCAACGAGTTTCCTGCCTTCAGCTTCATGCTGGCCGACCTGCACGCGCACGTCCTGGCGCTGCCCTTCGCCACGCTGGCGATCCTCTCGCGCTCAATCTGCTGCTGGCCGAAGGTGACCGGCCTGCCGCATTTGGCGCGCCACGCTGGCGCTCCTGACGCTCGGTGTCATCGGCTCTGCCTTGGGCGGCTCTCTGCCATCAACGGCTGGGACCTGCCGACATACCTTGGTTTGGTTTTGCTCGCGCTCATGTCCAGCAATGGCTGGCTCACGGCGGCGAGATTCTCGCGGCTGCTCGCTGGATTCTTCATCGTCGGCGGCTTCCTCGGCGGGCTGACCGTGCGCTCTACCTGCCGTTCTATCGTGGATTCTCCTCGCCCTCGCAGGGCGTTGGCTTCGTGCCGGGCAATGTCCGCTCGCCCATCGGCGACGTCTTCTCGATCTATGGGCTGTTCGCCTTCATTCTCGTCTCGTATGGTGTGCTCGTTGGCGCGCGAACGCTGGCGGATGTGCTGGCGCAGCGCGCGGCGTCATCAGACGATGAGTCACTACCTGATCGCGGATTAGGACGTCTGCTGGCCGGAGGCCTCGTCATTGTAGCACTCTTGCTACTGGCGTTGCTGACCGTTCTCACACTCGGTATCGGCGCTTGGACGCTGATCTGGACGCTACTGTTCACCGCTGGATTTGCCGTGCTCGCGCTATATTCCCTCGGCATCTGGCGTGTGGGATCACCAGATGAGCAAACTGTGCCCACGTCAAACCGCGCCACGGCGTTCCTGCTCACGCTCGGATGCGCTCGCCGCGCTGCTGGTATTTGCCTGCGAGATCGTCTATTTGCGTGACGTCTTCGGCGGCGGCGCGCTCTTCCGCATGAACACCGTCTTCAAGTTGTACTATCAAGCCTGGCTCATCGCCGGCGTCGCGGCGGGTCCGGCGCTCTACCTGCTGGTGGTCGCCGCCGTACGGGCAATAAGGGGCGCGCTGGGAACCGCAACCGCCAGAGCAACGTCAGATGAGCAAATCACAACCGATCAGGGTCGCCTGGTCAGTTGGAGCGCCGTAGGTGGCGTTGCGCTCTGGTCGGCGGCGCTTGTCACGCTGATCGCCGCAGCGTTCGTGTATCCTGTGCTGGCGACCTCGGCGCGAACAGTGAACCTGACCTTGCCACGCTCGCTCGACGGGATCGCCTACATGGCGAATGATACGCCAACATCCTTTGCTAATTGCACACAAGTAGGTGGCGGATCGAACGCTGGAGACGACGCCGCGATTCGCTGGCTAAACGCGCATATCGATGGCTCGCCAGTGATCGTAGAGGCGCCGGGCGCTGAATACAGCCACTGTAGCCGCATCTCGGCGTTCACAGGTCTGCCAGCCGTGATAGGGTGGAGCGGGCATGAGGTTCAGTGGCGCGTGAACTGGCTGGCGCAGCCGGGCAACGAAGCCACGATCAACGAACGACTGGACGCCGTGAATCAAATCTATACCAATCCTGACCAGAGCACAGTCATGGGACTTCTGCGGCGCTATCACGTACGTCTATTGTATGTGGGAGCCGCGGAACGGCAGACATATAATGGCGCTGATCTTGACCGCTACGCGAGCTATCTCAGGGTCGTCTATCAACACGCGGGTGTGACGATCTATGCGACGGAGGGGGGCAGTTGATGGTAGAGCGAGGACAGCGGGTTTGGCTCGCTGGCGTAGACTGGCTGCGCCAGACCTTCGGGATAGGCGCTTCGGACGTGACGCCTGCTCCCCGACTCGCCTCCACAGAATCCACTGAGGCTGAATCGCTGGATACCGACGCCGCTGAAACTGACGAACTCGATGAAGCACTCGACGAGTCCAAGGTATTTGACGCCGACTCTGACGTTGAAGATGACATTGTTGAAGACGACATTGATGTCGAAGATGACATTTCAGACCCCGATATGGCGCTGGATTATGCTGATACCGCGACGCCTCGGCGCCCGTAGCGCGCGCAAGTCTGCCAGCGCGCTTCGTCACATTCATTCGCAACGTGACGATTGAAGGGTGGCTCTGGGTCGCGGTGATCCTCCTCGGCGCGGTGTTGCGCATCTGGGGCATAGGTGACAAGCCGCTGCACCATGACGAGAGCATGCACGCCTTCTTCTCGCTCAGCTTTGCGCGCGCTCCCGCCTCATATGTCTACGACCCGCTCCTCCATGGCCCCTTCCAGTTTCACGCCGTTGGCTTTATAGACGACCTGCTCCTTGCGGCGCAATGGCTCTTCCATGTCGGCGCCCTTCCGGCAATCCCTGGATCAACGACGCGACCACCCGTATCTTACCTGTTGCTCCTGGGCATTGGCATCGTCGCGCTGCCCATTGGCCTGCGCCGCGAGTTGGGACGCGCTGGCGCGTTGATCGTGGGACTCCTCCTCGCCGTCTCGCCCGCGTTCGTCTACTTCTCCCGCTTCCTGCGTGAGGACATCTACTTCAACTTCTTCATGTTCGCCATCGTCGTCTGCGCTGTGCGTTTCGCGCGCGACCGCTCGACAGGCTGGCTGATCGGCCTGGTGGCCTCGTTCGTGCTGGCGTACGCGACCTTCGAGGGTATCTTCCTGACGATGCTCATCTTCGTCGCGTACCTCGTCGGTCTGCTGCTGTGGGAGTTCGCCTATCTGCTGGCAGATCGCCTGCCCATCACGCTGACGTGGCGCGAACGCATCTTCTTCGCCCGCGCGGGACTGTTCCTACTCGCGGCGGCGATCGGCTCAACACTGGCATATGTCGGCCTGAATACGATGCACTCGCTGAGCGCATACATCATCGCGCACCCACAGGAGAGCGACGCCAAGATTCTGCAGCTCGAAAACAACACGGTGAATATCGTGCTGTGGGTCAGCATCACCGTCGCCATCCTCGTGATTGCTGCGCTACTCTGGCAGATGTTCTACGAGCCGCCCGTCCCACAATTGGACGATGACGAGACCGCGACTCCGCCCCGCTTCGTCGATCAAGTGGCCCAGGCCGCAGCCGCGCCGGGACAGTGGGCCGCCCAGACGCGCGCCGAGCTTGATCCCGATCTCCAGCCCTTCCTCCGACTGCTCCTGCGTGTCAATTGGGTGCAGTGGTTCGTCGCGCTCGTCGTCGGCTGGATGCTCTTTGCCGCGCTCTACTGGGTCATTCCCGGAGGCCAGGCGACCGATTGGGGACAGGGCTTCCGGCTAGGCATCGGACGCGGCATCTGGCAGGGCCTCTACTACTGGATACAGCAGCAGGAGGTGGCGCGCGGCGGCCAGCCCTGGTACTACTACCTGCTCTTGATCCCGCTCTACGAGCAACTTGTTGTGGTCTTCGGACTTGCAGGACTCGTCTACTCGGTGATCCGTCCAGACCGCTTCCGCCTCTTCCTTGTCTGGTGGTTCCTTGGCTCGATCGGGCTCTACTCCTGGGCTGGCGAGAAGATGCCTTGGCTCTCGATCCACATCCTGCTGCCGCTCGTGCTGCTGGCGGGAGTGCTCTTCAACCGCGTCTACGAGATTCTCGTGCAGGCGTATGGCAACCGGCAGGCGCTCCTCCAGCGACCCAAGGAGTTCTGGACGCCGCGTATCGCCGCTTCGCTCTTCGCCGCCGTGACTGGCGTGGTCCTGCTGATCCCAATGGTCCACAGCATGTGGATTCTCTCGCACCAAGACGCCGCCAACGGCCCGCTGGAGATGATGGTCTACGTCCAGACGACCGACGACGTGAACACCGTGATGCAGAAGATCGCCGACGCGGACAAACGGCTGCACGGTGGACAGCATCAGTTGCGCATCGGTGTCGGAAACGAGCAGGAATGGCCGATGTATTGGTACCTGCGCGACTACTTCCTCGACCCGCATCCTGATCCCTCCTATGCGTTCTTCCAGTACCCCGCCTCGGACGCTAACCCCCAGCTAATGGATGTAATGATCCTCACGCCCGCCGACGGCCAGGCATTCATGGCGAACCATCCGACGGGGTATACGATGAAGCAGTACAAGCTGCGCTCGTGGTGGGATGAGGCGTACAAACCTGCGGACCCATCACAATGGGGATCGGGCGTCGGCGTGCCGCTGTACCTCAGCTATGGCTCGAACCCACCGCCCAACGCCAAGTTCGATCTTGGCCGCGCGACGAACAGGCTGTGGCGCTGGCTGTGGCTGCGCGAACCGCTAGGCGATACGCACGGCTCGTTCGACTTCGTGGTGATCGTCAACAACAACACCGGTATCCATCTGTAGGCCAACGGCTACAGGATGAGCATCGCGTCGCCGAAGCTGTAGAAGCGGTACCGCTCGCGCACTGCCTCTTCATAGGCGCGCAAGATCAACTCGCGGGTGGCGAAGGCGCTCACCAGCACGAGCAGCGTCGAGCGCGGCAAGTGGAAATTCGTGATGAGTGCGTCAATGGCGCGAAAACGGTAGCCAGGCTGGATAAAGAGGTCGGTGCGCCCCTCCATCGGCGCGACGACGCTCGCATTCGGCGCCTCGCCATTGGTCCTCAAAGCGTCAGCCCGATGCGCGGCAGCCTCCAGCGCGCGAACCGTCGTCGTCCCGACAGCTACTATCCGCTTGCCACTGGCGCGCGTCGCGTTCACGAGTTCAGCGGTCGTTGCGTCCACCGAGATGGCCTCGCTGTGCATCTTGTGTTCGGCCAAGCGCTCCTCGCCGACCGGACGAAAGGTGTCGAGGCCGATATGCAGCGTGATGAACGTCACCTTCACGCCCTGCGCTTGAACTGACGCCAGGAGTTCGGGCGTGAAGTGCAGCCCCGCCGTCGGAGCCGCCGCCGAGCCGGGATCGTGCGCGTAGACGGTCTGATACCGCTCCCCATCCACGAGCTTGGCGCGGACGTAGGGCGGCAGTGGCGTCTCGCCAAAGCGGGTGAGCGCGCCTTCCAGCGTTCCCTCTCTCGGCGTCAGCCTCAGCAACCGTTCGCCAGAGGATGTTCTGCCCACAATCTCGGCCGCTAGCGCTCCATCGCCAAAGCTGAGACGCTGCCCCTCATGAAGACGTCGCCCAGGGCGCACGAGCGCCTCCCAGCAGTCCGCGCCAATATCAGGCCGCGCCGCCAGCAGCAATATCTCCACCTGCCCGCCAGTAGACTCCTTCATACCATGCAGCCGGGCGGGCAAGACCTTGCTTTGGTTCGCTACCAGGAGATCACCAGGCGCCAGGTATTCGCCGATGTCACGAAACACACGATGTTCGATAGCGCCTGTCTGGCGATGAACGACGAGCAGGCGCGAGGCGTCGCGCGGCTCGATTGGCGTCTGCGCGATCAATTCCGGCGGAAGCTGATAGTCGTACGCCGCAATCAGATCCTCGCCTATATCTTCACCAGCCATCTCGTTCGTCTCCACTCGTGCTAAAAGCGCATCTTACCCCCAACAAACATGTCACGCGCCAGCCGCCCAGTCGTCTGAGAGTATGGTATCGTACACGACGTTGCGCCTCTTTTGGGTAGGCCCAGGGGAAACCGCTCGATACAGAGAATCAGGAAGCAGGCGATGGAATCGAATCATCCACCGTCATCCGACGATGAGCCACACGGTCAGATCACGCCATTTCCCCGCGCCTCGCGCAAGGCCTTGCGCAAGGCGGCCCAGAGCTGGATCAAGCGCGGCTACGCAATCGTCTATGAGGACGATCACCTCGTGGAACTCGCCAGGGAGGATAAGACGCCTGGGCGCTGGGTGATCGTTCTTGGCGTCGCGGGCGCCGCCGTCGCTGGACTTTCCATCATCGGCGCGGCGCTGATCTGGCTTCGCGCGCGTCCCTGGCGCATCGTCTCGCTGGCGGCCTCGCCTGAACACAAGGTCGTTACGCACGCCTATCGCTCGCGTATAGCGCCTGACTTACAGGAGTCATAGCCACGGCACGTAGGCGCTTTGGGTATGTTATCAAAATCGTGGCCAGGAAGGCCCTGGCTTGAACTTTGAGGGATAAGACACCACGCGCCGTCAGGGACGCTTGACACCCTTCCTGTCTCCTGCGATACTCCTTCCATACCGCAGGGCCTGCGGAAATTTACGCTTGTGGAGGCGGCTTCGGGCCGCGACACGACCGTGTAAGACCAAACGGGTTACATCCTGGGAGGCGGTGGTCAGCCCAAGAATCCCCTTTGGGGGTGCGGTCAACATCAGCCGAGACTCTCGACAAGGCGCGCGGCAACCTACCTGCATCCGGATCAGGCGCTCATCAACGGGCGCTGGCCAGATATCGGCGCATGGATTCGCGCCTATCGCCAGCTACTACCCAATGCATAGAGGGGGCGTGTGTGGATTCCCAAGATGAAGAAGAGCGCGAGATCATTCCGGCTAGCGGAGATGAAACGTTACCCGAGGCCGATAATAGATCTACTACCGTCAAGCTAACAGCCAAGTTAGAGGCTGTCGAGCGATCAGTAGATGAGGTCAGTTCCGAGAACGGTGATACTCCGAACCCTGCGGGCAGCGCCACGCCAGTGGACTCGCCGGTTGAGGACGCCATGCCCGCCTCCGAGGAAGTTACCGCTCAGGAACCTCCTCACCAGGACACGCCAGTTACCTTCGCTCTTGGAGGACTCGTCGGCTCCTGCCGCATCACCCGCATCCTGCGCGACACCCCAGGACGCCAGCTTGCGCTCGCCACCACGCCAATCGACAGCAGCGCGCTCTATGTCATCGCCGAAGCCCGGCCAGAACGGGCTGAAGCCATCTCTGGGCTGATCGACCTCCAATTGCGCCACCCGCGCCTGGTCGCTCCACGCGAACTGCTCTCACACGGCGACGCGCGCTTCGTCATCGCCGAGGGCGCGATGGTTGGCGAGGCCGCTCTTTGTGGTCCTATGGATAGGGACGCGGCGACCCTCTTTCCGGATGAAGCGCTGCGTGCAGGCGCTGGCCTTGCGGATACGCTAAGCTACCTGCACCGCAATGGCATCGCCCATCTACGGGTCGCGCCGGAATCCATCCTGTTCGCCACCGGGCGCGCCTATCTGTTTGGTATGGAAGACGCCGTCATGCTTGAGGATCACCTCAGCGAGGCCCCCAGCCTCGTCGCGCGTGACGCGAATATGCTCGCGACCACACTCGCTCAACTTGCGCGCATTACCGGTGCGCCTGAGGACGCGGATTCGGCAGCGGTGCGGAGCTTGCGCGAGGTGGCGAAACGTGGCTCCGAGAACGCCTTTACCACGCCAGAAGAGGTCGCCGCCATCTGCGGGTCCACATTGCTGGTTCCGCCGCAAGCGCTACCAACCCCACCGGCGGAGACCGTCGGCGTGCCGCTGCATCTCGAGGCCGGGACCGCGACCAGTGTTGGCCTTGTGCGCTCCGAAAACCAGGACGCCGTCGTCTCACTCGTGTTGGATGCGCACGACGACGCGGCGCGCGGTGATGCTCCCATTGGCATCTTCCTCGTCGCTGATGGGATGGGCGGTGAGGCGCATGGCGAGCTGGCCAGCCGGATCGCGGCGCGCATCCTGCCATCGCAGATTCTCAGTCAGTTGATTCTCCCGCTCTTTGCCAAACCCGCCCTCGCGTTCGATCAGCCTATCTCTGGCGAAAACTTGCTCTCCATCGCCAGCGTCGCCGACATGCTAGATCGCGGCGTCACGGCGGCGAACCAGCACATCCGCGATATGGCGCGGGCCTTCGGCCAGGATACTGGCAGCACGTTGACTGCCGTGGTAAGCGCGGGACCACAGGCTGCGATCGCGCACCTGGGAGATAGCCGGATGTATCTACTTCGTGACGGCAAGCTCATACGGTTGACCGAGGACCACACGCTGCTGGCTCGGCTTGAGGCAATGGATCATCCCATTCTCGAAGACCCCACCTTCTACGTGCCGCGCAACTTCCTCTACCGCTCTTTGGGCCAGGAGCATGCGCCACCTGACGTGCGACCGTTTACCCTGGCGCCAGGAGACCGGTTCGTGATCTGCTCCGACGGCCTCTGGGACGAGCTTAATGATGAGGCCATCAAGAGCACGCTCGCCACCGTCGACGATCCCGAGATCTGCGCCCACCGCCTGGTGGCGATGGCGAACGAGGCCGGGGGACACGACAACAGCACAGCCGTCGTCGTCTTCGCTCGGGCGCGGGCGCAGGATGATGGCGCATGGGCGAGTGACGATACTACCGAATATCCAGCGCTTACGAGCTCCGACGACCCCACGGCGGTCCCAGCGGCGGACTCCATTTCCGGCTGACACCACACGGGACGCTGAAATCGGAGGCACGGTATGTCCACGAGCGAGCGGGCGCCCGTTGAGAATGTCTATGCGCTACGCGATCGCGTGGCGCTCATCACCGGCGCGAACGGCGCGCTCGGCGCGGTGATCGCTCAAGCGTTCGTAGCTTCTGGCGCTAGAGTGATTGGCGTCACGCGTTCTAAGGCGCCTCAGACAGGCAGTGACGCTGGTATCACCTACGAGGTAGCCGACGTAAGCGATGAGGCGGCGGTCGAGGCGCTGATTGCCAGGGTCGTGCGCGAATTTGGGACGCTGGATATCGTCGTGAACACGGTGGGTGGATTCGCCGCCGGACAGCCGGTGACCGATTTGTCACTGGACACATGGGATGGGATGCTGAGCCTCAACGCCCGCACCGCGTTTCTCGTCTCCAAGCACGTGGGGCTCGTGATGGCGGAGCGGCACACAGGCCGGATCATCAACGTGGCGTCGCGCAGCGCCTACAGCGGCAGAAAGAACGCCGCCGCCTATGCGGTCTCCAAGCGCGCGGTCATTACCCTGACCGAGGCGCAGGCTGAGGAGATGCGCGGTTCCGGTGTCACCGTCAACGCCATCGCGCCCAGCATCATCGACACACCAGCCAACCGCGCTGGTATGCCCACTGCCGACACGAGCCGCTGGCCGACGCCAGAACAGGTGGCGCGTGTAGTCCTCTTCCTCGCGTCCGACGACGCCGCCTTGATCTCCGGCGCGTCGATTCCTGTCTACGGTGACGCCTGAATTACTGACCGAGCGCTGTCAGCTCGTTGCGCACGCCGTTCACACCAGGGACATGCCAGACATCCTGCTCGATGGACGCGATGTGCCGGGGGGTTGGCGCCTCGCCACGCAGGCGGACTATGCCGTCACGCACGTGAATCGAGATGTGCGCAAGCAGTGGCGCGGCGGCAGGATTCTCCTCCAGGATATGGATGATGTCCGCCTCCAGATCGGCGTCAGCGCGGACGGCTGTGGCCGAGGCCACTTGCTCAACCGATGCGTCGAGATGCAGCGTCTCTTCGTCTGGCAGAAGCGGCAGCGCGGCCCTTGTGCGGCTCACCGAGCGCATCCACGCTGGTGGAACCAGAATCCGCTGGCCAGCCAGCGGCAGCAGTTGGTAGTAGGGATCCGACGCTCTGGTAATGGCGGCGAGCACGTCCGAGCGCACATGGAGCAGAACGCCAAGCGCCTCGCCGGTACGCAGATCGAGCGCTAGACCCTCCACTTTGCCGACATAGCCCTCATGGCAACGCGCGCGCAGATCCTCATGCAGCAAGAATCCGTCCAGCGATGCTTCATCTGGTCCATTTCCATGGACATGAATGGTCTGGTACTTGGTCGGGCGAAGCAGTCCTCCAACGCCAAGGCGCAGCCAGATGTCGCTCGTGTCCTTCGTCAAGTGCGCGCTGATGAGCGTTCCGATGGCGCCTTCGGCGCCGCTCCCGCCAGCTTGCAGGGCGAATGGGAGATCGTCGCGGGTCATCCGCTGACCAAAGCGCAGCACGCGCCTCACCGGCGCTCCCGCAGATACTCCTGGCTCGCTCACCCGGCCCCTCCCGCAGCAGAAACCTGCGTCATCGTCTCCCAATAATACTAACTGCGCGCACCGCGATTCACCCTCAGAACGGACGGCGCACGCCGCAGGCCACATCGCCGCCAGAACGCTTGCCGGCGAGTGGCGTCCAAGTGTCTCGTTCGAGCGATTCGCGCGTTGTCAATTCTCCCGGGCAGGCGTACAATAGTCGCAGCGCATGCGCCCCCGTCGGCGCCCACCATGCGCCTTCAACCTTCATCGTCGTCCGCTCATCTACTGGAGCGCCACATGAACCTCTTTACCGACCACCTGACCTTGATGATCATCGCGGCGATCCTGTCGTTGCCGGCGGGCCTGTTCGTCGCCTTCCAGGTTAGCCTGCCACGAAGTCGTTTCCTGGCGCTGCTCGGCGGTGTGATCGGCGCGGCGGTCGTCGGGTTCGCCATTTATTGGGCTGTCGAGGCGACCGGAATCTCTATCGATGTGCTGACCTATTTCCTTGGTTGCCTCTTCGCCTGCTCCGCCGGTGTGATCATCGGCGCCGTGCTGGCGAATTTCCTGCTCGACGTGATCACCGGCGCGAGCGACGCATCTTCGCAGGAACTATAGGTTCGCTCTATCTCGCTGCGCCAGTCAGCCCAAGAATTCCCGCAAGACGGCGCAGCGTCACCTGAGCGGAGCTACTACTGGATTCCTGCGCATAGCCGGCCAGTCGCGCTAACACGTCGAGCGCGCGCGGCGTATCGAGATCATCCTCCATCGCCGCGATGAACTCTCGCTCGGCCTTCGCCGCGATCTCATCCTCATCCTCCGCCTCGCCTGCTGGATCGCCTAGTCTCAGGCGCTCGGTGAAGACGGCCTTCTCCCGCATCTCGCGCTCGCTATACTCCCAGGGCGTGCGGTAGTGATGCGAGAGCAGCATGACACGGATCGCGTCCGCGCCGCAATGATTCAGCAGATCGCGCGCCAGTATCAGATTGCCGAGCGATTTGCTCATCTTCTCGCCATCCAGCCCCACCATCGCGCAATGCATCCAGATCGAGACGAATGGGCGCTCCCCAGTAGCGTTCTCGCTCTGCGCGATCTCGCAGGTGTGATGCGGAAAGACAAGATCTGATCCACCGCCGTGGATGTCGATCCGTGGGCCAAGATACTTGATTGACATGCTGCTGCACTCGATATGCCAGCCCGGTCGTCCCTGTCCCCACGGGCTGGGCCACGCCGGCTCTCCGGGTTGTTGGGCCTGCCAGAGTACGAAATCCAGCGGGTCCTCTTTGCGTGGATCATCTGGGAAGTTGCCACGCTCGTTCGCCGTCAAGAGCCAGGCGTCGTAGCCAATGTAGCCTGCGGCCTCGGCGAGCCGCCCGAAGTCGGAATCCGCCTTGACGCGGTAATAGACCCAGCCATCGCGTGCGTAGGCGAAGTTCTTCGCCAGCAGCGCCTGGATTAGCTCGATCATCGTCGCAGTCTCATCGCTCGCCTTCACATAGAAATCCGGCAAGGCCACGTTGAGATCGCGCAGATCCGTCAGATAGCGCTCGGTCTCCTGCCGCCCCAACTCGTCCCAGGCCAGACCTCGCTCCTTCGCCTTGCGCAGGATGTCGTCGTCGATATCGGTGACGTTCTGCACATATTTCACTGGCTGCCCGCGCCAGGTCAGATAGCGTCGCAGGGTGTCGTAGACGACATTGATCGAGGCGTGCCCCAGGTGCGTCGTGTCATAGGGCGTGATGCCGCAAACGTAGAGCGTCACCGCGTCGCCACGTGGACGCAATTCCTCAATCTGTTGCGAGAGCGTATTGAACAAACGCATTGCGCGATTACTCCTCCTGCACGGGGGTGGTTGGCAAGCGAAACAGCGTCATGGCGTTCTGGGTTGTTACCTCGGCGATACGCTCCAACGAGATCTTGCGCGCCGCCGCGAGCCGCTGCGCTACCAACGCGACCTGCTTCGGCTCGTTGCGCTTGCCGCGATGTGGGGGTGGCGTCAGGTAGGGGCTGTCGGTCTCGACCAGGATGCGATCCTCTGGCGCCCAGGCCGCCACCTCGCGTAGCGTCTCGTTCGCGGGATACGTCAGCGGCCCAGCGAAGGAGAGATAGAAGCCGAGATCGAGCGCATCACGCGCCATCGCCTGGTCGCCGATGAAGCAGTGAAAGACGCCACGTAGCCCTGCCCCATGCTCTTTCAGCAACGCGATCATTTCCTCATGCGACTCGCGGTTGTGCAGGATGATCGGCAAATCCAGCTCGCGCGCAAGGCCTATCTGCGCGATCAGCGACGTTCTCTGTATTTCGTGTGGTGAAAGATTGCGATAATAGTCCAGGCCGGTCTCGCCAATCGCGACGACGCCTGGCGCTTTCGCCAGTTTACGCAGGGTGATAAGCGCGTCTGGAGTGAACTCTGTCGCGTCGTGGGGATGGACGCCGACCGCCGCGAAGATGCGGCCAGGATAACGCGCCGCCAGTTCGACCGCCAAGCGGCTCGTCCCTACCTCGATGCCCGGAACCAGGATACGCTCCACTCCGGCGTCGAACGCGGCCTGGGCCACCGCGTCGCGGTCCTTGTCGAACTGGCGCGTCTGGATGTGGGCGTGTGAATCCATGAGCATGGGAGGACGCTCCGCTGTGTGAGGGGGAATAAAGGGGCTTCCGCGCGCCTGCCGCGCTCAGGAGAAGACTATAGGCGCAACGCCGCCTTACAGTCAAATGCCGCCCAGCGAGGGCTCCTTGGGCGTGCGCTGGTTTGACGGCCCCCTGACCCCTTCGTATAATCGAGGTTGCGCCATCCGCCATGAAGCGTAGCGGCGCACATACCTCTTGCCTCATGCGCGAAGGAGCGTCCCATGGCAACGCAGCTCATTGACGAAGAAAAGATGATGATCGACGTGGTGCGCGATCTCGCGCGCGAAAAAGTCGCGCCGCGCGCAGCCGAGATCGACGCGCAGGGCGAGTTCCCCTGGGACATGAAGGAACTCCTCGCCGATCAGGGCATCCTCGGCATGCCGTTCCCTGAAGAATACGGTGGCCTGGGGTCGAGCGAGTTGAGCATCCTCATGGTGATCGAGGAGTTGGCGCGCGCCTGCGCCACGACGGCGCTCATCCTCTGCGTGCAGCAACTCGGCGCGTTGCCCATCCTCCTGGCGGGAACCGACGAGCAAAAGCAGCGCTTCATCCCAAACCTCGCCAGTGGCAAGTGGCTCGCGGCGTACGGGCTAACCGAGCCTGGTTCGGGGTCGGACGCTGGCGCCATGCTCACGCGCGCCGAAAAGCGCGGCGATGTGTACGTCCTCAACGGCATGAAGCACTTCATCACCAACGCCGGCATCGCGCACGTCAACACCATCTTCGCGACGACGGAGCAGGGCAAGGGCACGCGCGGCATCAGCGCCTTTGTCGTTGAGAGCGACCGGCCTGGCTTCAAGCTCGGCAAGATCGAGAACAAGATGGGCATTCGCGGCTCCCAGACCGGCGAGTTGGTGCTGGAAGACTGCGAGATTCCCGCCGAAAACCTGCTTGGCAAGGAAGGCGATGGCTTCAAGATCGCGCTTGCCACCCTCGATCGCACCCGTCCCGGCATCGCGGCGCAGGCGCTCGGCATCGCCCAGGGCGCGCTCAACGAGGCGGTCAAGTTCGCCAAGCAGCGCGTGCAGTTCGGCAAACCGATCATCGAGAACCAGGGCATCCAGTTCATGCTGGCGGATATGGACATCCAGGTTGAAGCCGCCCGCCGCCTCGTGTATCATGTCGGCGAGTTGATCGACCAAGGGGCGACGCGCTTCAGTCGCGAGTCGGCCATCGCCAAGACCTACGCCTCGGATGCCGCGATCACCGTCACCAACGACGCCATCCAGGTGCTCGGAGGCTATGGGTACATGAAAGAGTTCCCCGCCGAGCGTATGATGCGCGACGCCAAGATCACGCAGATTTACGAAGGCACCAACCAGATCCAGCGCATCGTCATCGCGCGGGCGCTCATGCAGTAGCCTGTTGGAGCGCACTTGTCCAGCCATCGGTAGGCGGCACAGTAAGATAGGACACGGATCAGAATGCAGTTCGCGTTGCGGGGCGGCGGGGTCGCCGAAATTCGTGGAGATACCCTCGTCGCGGGCGATCAGATCTATCCCGTGCGCGACATCGTCTGGGTGGGGTTGGTCGTCGATCCGGCCACCGCCTCCCCTGGCGCGCCACCGAATCCAGCGGTTGGCATTCAGATGCGCAATGGCTCACACACGGCGCTGGCTCCGGCAGACCCACCTGACGCCTGGCGGCTCCTCGGCGCGATCCACGAGGCGCGGCCCGACCTACGCGGCCCCGTCCCTCCACCACCCGGCGTACAACAGCCAGGCATGCAGCCGCCTCCACCATATGGTTATTCGCCGTATGGCTACGCGCCACCGAGGTCTTCCAACACAGACAATGTGCTTGCCGGGCTAGCGCACCTGAGCGTGTTCTTCGCGCCAGTTATTTTCCCGCTCATCATCTGGATCGCTACGCGCAAATCTTCGCCGTACACATCCTATCAGGGAAAACAGGCGTTCGTCTTTCACCTGTTCTTCTGGGTGCTGAGCGTCACGGCGGTCGTCGTCTTCATCTTCTACGGCGGGTTCTTCGGGCCAAACTCGCCTTTCTTCTCTCCGATCGGTCCTAACGGTCCAGGTGACTTCACACCATTCTTCGTGATCCTTGGTTTTGACGCGCTACTTGGCATATTAAGCCTCGTGCAGACCATCTTCAGCATCATCGGCGCGGTGCAGACGTTCCAAGGCAAACCATTCCACTACCCGCTGCTCGGCTGGCTCTGAGCGCTACATGCGACGCGCTATGCCTCGGCAAGTGATATGCTGAGAGCGAAGGCATGACTGGGGGTGTCCGCGCGCGTATAGTGCGAAGGAGCGGCGCGAATGAGTCTCTACGTCGATAGCGCGTACATTGACGACGTGGCGAGCATCAGCGAGTCTTTTCCCATCGCTGGCGTCACGACCAACCCGACAATTCTGTTGCGCGCGCTGGAACGTGGCCAGAAGCTGGACGATCTTGAGATACTTCAGCGGCTCCTCGACGCCACTTCTGGCCTCGTCTTCATGCAGCCGACCTCACCGGACGCCGAGCATCTGCGCGCAGCAGCGTCCCACTACATTGACATCGCTCCAGAACGGGTTGTGCCGAAGCTACCTCCAACCAAGGCTGGGCTGGCCATTGGGCGCGAACTCACTCAGCAGGGAGCGCGCGTCGCCTACACCGCGACCTGTACGCCAGCGCAGATCTATTGCGCCGCAGAGGCAGGCGCAGCATGGGCGATTCCCTACTTCTCGCGCATGACCCGCGCTGGCGTGGATCCATGCGAGCGCATCATGACGATGTCGCGCCTGCTCGCACGTCAGGGCGCGCCCACACGGCTGCTGGCGGCGAGCGTCAAGTCGGCCTCCGATGTCATCGAGGCGCTCATGGCCGGCGCGCATGATGTCACCGCCAGCCCAGAGGTCATCAAGTCGCTCGTGCATGATCCACTGAGCGATCAGGCTTTCGCCCAGTTCGCGGCGGACTGGAAGCAGTTCGAGGATGTGGCGGCGAACGGCGCTGCGAGCGAAAAATCAGCTTCTACGTCGCGGTAACGTTGTCGATGAGCCAGGCCGAGCCACCGTATTGCGACAGCGACAGGGTGTAGTTCGACGACGAGTTGGAAGGCGCGCCACGCTGAATCGCCACAGTCACAGTCACACGGCCTGAAGAATCCGGGACGGTGCTGGTGATCTGCGCCGAGATCACTGCTCCGAGCGTGTCATCTTGTGATTTCGTCGCACTTGTAGTTGACGCCTGCGACGCTGGGTCATTGCGGCTGGCGGACATGTAGTTCCAGGCCGCGTTGTAGTCGCGTGCCTTCAAGGCAGTGTAATAGCCATTGACCGTCGCGGAGGGGCTAGAGACGTCTGGCGGGCCGATGCGTCCGAGATTAGTGAATGCAAAGTAACCACCACCGGCGATGAGCAAAAGCGCGATCACGCCAATGACAACCCACCAGCGCATACGCCGGTTCGGCCGCTCGGTGTCTATGAGCGTTCCGGCAAGGGTTCCCGAGCGAGCGCCAAGCTGCGGAGATGACGAGAGAGAGCCGGCAGGCATGAGGTCGGGCGCCCGGCTGATTGGCACCGTGAGCGGCCCTGCGCCGCCGAATCCTCGCTGATAGGTATCCGGCGGAGGGCTATATGGCGTCACAGGCACGACGAGACGGTCACCAGCGTCATCTCCAAGATATGGGAGATCGGAGTATGAGCCGGGTCCTGGCGCACTCAACGGAGGAACCGTCAGCGGCCGGTATGCGCCGGGACTTTGTGCAAGGCGCGGATCAGAAGTGGTCCAGGGATTCGAGGCGCCATCGTATCCAGGAGTCATACCAGGCGACATCCCTGGCGCTGAATTGATATTGGGAGGCGTCGCGGGTCTATAAGTGGGCTGCGCGCCATTATAGCCGCTGACAGGACGATCCCCCATGCTCGGCGTTGACCCGTGCGAGCTGGTGAAGGTGCGCTGGCCCATCAGCCCGCGTGCGACATCACCAACGGTCTGAAAGCGGTCGGCGGGGCGGATTGCCACGGCGCGCAGGATCACTTCTTCCACATGCGGGCTAATGGTGGGATTCAACTGACGTGGCAGCGCCATCACACTATCCAGCGCGACCCGCTCCACGGCGGTCGGCGGCACTCGACCGGTAAGCAACTCATACATCGTCGCGCCGAGACCATAGACATCCGACCATGGCCCAGTCATTCCGGCGGTCGTGTATTGTTCCGGCGGCGCATACCCCTCAGTGCCGGCCTTGCGGACGAATGTGGCCGTTTGCCCGGCGCCGGGCAAATGCTCTTTGGCGATGCCCAGGTCAACAAGCACAGGATGTCCTGAGGGGGTCACAATAATGTTCGCTGGCTTTACATCTCGATGCAGGATTGGCGGGCGCTGCGCGTGCAGATAATCGAGCGCGTCACAGATCGGCAGTATCCAATTGATGACCTGATCTTCTGGGAGAGGTCGACCGCCGGAGCGGAGCAATTTCTGCTCAAGGTTCTCGCCATCGACAAAGTCCATGACAAGGTACAGTCTATCGTTCCAATCGAAATATTCGCGCACCTTGGGGATGGAGCGATGATCGAGCGCCTGGAGCCATTGCGCCTCGTTGGCGAACTGCTTGCGCGCGCCCTCGGATTGATCGATCAATTCTTTGAGCGCGTACGAGTTGTTCTTGCCGAAGAGGATGTCGTTGACCTGGTAGACCGTGCCGACCCCGCCGCGCCCGACGATATTGACGACGCGATAGCGATCATGTACGACGGCGCCAAGAGGCAGCGCATCATCCGCGCCAAACGTCATAGGGCCAGCCTCCCATCCGCGAGGACTCCGCCCGACGCGCCCATCCGCGCCCTGAGTCGTGTTTGTGCCGTTGTCTGCATAGTAATCTTGGGTATCGCGCCATCGTGTTCGCGTGTACCAGTATAGCGAGGCGAGCGTGTAGCGTCAATAATGCAATAGGAATCCATGACTTCCGGCGGCGCGCCGCATCGTATTCTGCCCGTGGCGCATGGTATAATGGCCGCGATCAGCGGGCCGTTTCTCATCTGCCCTGCTGGATCGCCGCTGGCGACAGGCCTGTAACTGCCCGAAACAAAGGAGTTCGCGGGTGCATGTATCCTGGCGTGTGGCTGCCATCAAAAACACATGGCGACATCAGCGGCAGCGCAGGGATGCGATGTGGCGCGCACGCGTACGACGTCCGCTCATCCTGGATGATCGCACCTTCCCGTGCGACGTCATCCGCCGCGAGCATTCTCCGCCCCAGAATCGCCTCACTGTACTTCACGGCGCTGGATGAGCCTGCGCATGTCGTGACCAGTCTTTCTCTCCACACAGGAGGCGCGAGCATGGCCGAGCATGACTTCATGCCAATTCGCAACTGGGACCACATCGAGTTCTACGTGGGCAACGCCAAACAGGCCGCCCACTACTACGCCACAACCTTTGGCTTTACTCCCGTCGCCTACGCTGGCATGGAGACCGGCGTGCGCGACCGCGCCAGCTACGTGCTGGAGCAGGGCAGGATTCGCTTCGTCCTCACGTCTGGCCTCACGGCGGATTCGCCTATCGCGCAGCACTGCCTCGCGCACGGCGACGGCGCCAAGGTCATCGCACTGGAAGTGCCCGACGCCGAGGCGGCCTGGCGCAACGCCTGCGAACGCGGCGCAAAGAGCGCCTTCGAACCGGTGGTGGACGACGATGAGTATGGCCACGTCAAGCGCGCGGCGATCTACACCTACGGCGAGACGCTGCACACCTTCGTCGAGCGCCAGGACTACGCCGGAGTGTTCCTGCCAGGCTATCGTCCTATCGAGGCCGATACGCCACGTGGGACGCGCAAGGCTGGCCTCGCCGCGATTGACCATGTCGTCGGCAACGTCGAGCTTGGTAAGATGAACGAGTGGGTCAAGTTCTACGAGGACGTGCTAGGGTTCAAGCAGATCATCCACTTCACTGACGAAGCCATTACCACCGAGTATTCGGCCTTGATGTCCAAGGTGATGGAGGGTGGAAACGGCAAGATCAAGTTCCCCATCAACGAGCCGGCGACGGGGCGCAAGAAGTCGCAGATTCAGGAGTACCTTGACTACTACGGCAGCCCCGGCGTCCAGCATGTCGCCATGATCACCGGCGACATCATCGAGACGGTGCGGCATCTCAAGGCGCAGGGCGTTGAGTTCATCAAGGGCATGGATAGTTATTACGAAGAACTTGAAGGCCGCGTTGGCAAGATCGATGAGCCGATAGACGAGTTGGCGAAGCTCGGCATCCTCGTGGACCGCGACGACGACGGCTATCTGCTGCAGATCTTCACCCGCAACGTGCAGGACCGCCCGACGGTCTTCTTCGAAGTCATCCAGCGCAAGGGCGCGCGCGGCTTCGGCGAGGGCAACTTCAAGGCGCTCTTCGAGGCCATCGAGCGCGAGCAGGCGCTGCGCGGCAACCTCTAGCGCATACCAGGAGGCATACGATGCCATCGTATCATGCGCTGGGCAAGATTCCACCCAAGCGCCACACGCAATTTCGTAAGCCCGACGGCGGGCTTTACTCCGAGGAACTCTTCGGCGAGGAGGGCTTCTCCGGCGTCGAGTCGCTGCTCTACCACCAATATCCTCCCACGCGAGTCAGCAAGATCGAGCGCTTTGGCGCGGCCTGCGAGGAGGAGTGGAAGCAGGAGACGCACCGCCACCATCACCTGAAGGCCGGGCAACTCGTGCCTGGCGGCGATCCCATCGGCGGGCGCAAAACGCTGATGTACAACGCCGACTGCGCCATCTCTGCCGTCGCGCCCGACCGAGCCGATGGACTACTTCTACCGCAACGCCATGGGCGACGAGCTGCTCTTCGTCCACTATGGCTCAGGGACGATTGAGACGACCTTCGGCACACTGCCCTACCGCGAGGGCGACTACGTGCTGATCCCGCGCGGCACGACCTGGCGCGCGCAGGCAGACAAGGGCGAGCAGCGCATGCTCGTCGTCGAGGCGTTTGGCCGCGCTATCCAGCCGCCGAAGCGCTATCGCAACGAGTTCGGCCAGCTTCTGGAGCATTCGCCCTACTGTGAGCGTGACCTACACGCGCCAACTGAGTTGCCGCTGCACGAGGAGCGTGGCGAGTTCCAGGTGCGCATCAAGGTCAACGACGAGGTGATGACCTACACCTACGACTACCACCCGCTCGATGTCGTCGGCTGGGACGGCTTCCTCTACCCCTACACGTTCAACATCAGCGACTTCGAGCCGATCACCGGGCGCGTGCATCAGCCGCCGCCGGTCCATCAGACCTTCGAAGGGCCGAACTTCGTCGTCTGCTCCTTCTGCCCGCGCAAGCTCGACTACCACCCGCAGGCGATCCCCGTCCCCTACAACCACAGCAACATCGACTCGGATGAGATGATCTACTACGTCAGCGGCAACTTCGGCAGCCGCAAGGGCATCGAGACCAGCTCGATCACGCTGCACCCGCGCGGCATCGCGCACGGGCCGCATCCCGGCACCGTCGAGAAGAGCCTGGGCGCCGAGCGCACCGAGGAGCTGGCCGTGATGGTAGACACCTTCCGCCCGCTCAAGTTCGGCGCGGCGGCGGAGGCCATCGACGATCCGCAGTACCCGTTTAGCTGGCTAGAATAGCCATTCTGAGTGCTAGAATAGCCATTCTGAGTGAAGGAGCAGATCCCATGCCCCGCATCGTCAAGTTTTTCGAGACCACGCTGCGCGATGGCGAGCAGACGCCGGGCATCAACTACTTCGCCGAGGAGAAGCTGGAGATCGCGCAAGCGCTCGCCGAGATGGGCTTCGACACGCTCGACTGCGGCTTCGCCATCTCCGGCGAACCAGAGTTCGAGGCGATCCGCCTGATCGCGCGCAATGTCCATACCGCCGAGATCTGCTCCATCGCTCGCTGCTATCCCGACGACATCGACCGCGCCTGGGAGGCGGTCAAGGACGCCGAGCAAAGCTCGATCCATCCGTTCATCAGCACGTCGCCGCTGCACCGCGAGGTCAAGCTGGGCAAGACGCGCGCAGCAAGTGCTGGAGATGGCGCGCACGGGTGTGGCGCGTGGCCGCCAGTACACGCCGAACGTGGACTTCGCGCTGGAAGACACCACGCGCACGGAAAAAGACTTCATCTTCGAGGTCGTGGACGCGGTGATGAAGGAGGGTGTGCGCTTCGTCGCGCTCTGCGACACGGTGGGCTTCGCGCTGCCATGGGAGTTTGGCGAGTTAGTCGAGGAGGTGCGCCGCGAGTTCCCCGACGTGCGCATCTCGGCCCACTGCCATGATGATCTCGGCCTCGCCGTCGCCAACGCCCTCACCGCGCTCACCAAGGGCGCCGAGCGAGTGGACACCTGCTTCAACGGGCTGGGCGAGCGCGCGGGCAACGCCGCCACCGAGGACGTCGTGATGGCGATTCGCACGCGCCGCAGCGACCTCGATTTGGACGTGAAGGTGGATACGACGAAGATCATTCCGACCAGCCGGCTGATCGCGCGGCTCTCCGGCATGGAGCCGCAGTGGACGAAATCTGTCGTCGGCGCGAACGCCTTCGCGCATGGTGGCGGCATCCACCAGGATGGCGTCCTCAAGGACACGCGCACCTACGAGATCATGCGCCCGGAGGATATCGGCCTGCCGCCCTCGGAGCGGCGCATGTACGTCGGCAAACTTTCTGGCCGCGCCGCGCTCAACGCGCAACTCAAAGAGCTAGGCTATGAGCTTGAGCCGGACCAGCTCGCGCGCGCATTCCAGCTCGTCAAGCACGTGCTGGGCAAGAAGAAGGTGCTCGAGGAGATGGACCTGCGCCGCTGCGCCGAGATAGCCATATCTCCTACGGCGGGCGTCGAAACGCTGGCGCTGGCGGAGGTTTCCGGCGAAAATGGACACGAGTGACATCTTACCGAGATGCCATACATTGCGTGAGCCAATTCTGAGAAACAGGTGGATGTGGTGCGTGAGGTCCGACAACTGGTAACTCGATGGGCGCCGCGAGCAGTAGCGGGCTGGCTGTTGATGTGCGCGCTGTTCACGCTGGCGGGCGTCTATCCCGCGGCGGCGCACCCGCGCTCTGGCGTCAGCTTTCAGCGGCGCTCATATGACGTGCGCATTGCTCGCAACGGCGATGTGACGGTGCGCGAGCGCTGGGACACGACGTTCAGCGGCGGTCCATTTGACAGCGCGACGCTCGGCGTGTATCTCGCACACACGACTGGCGTGGACTTCAGCGCGGTGGAGGGCGCGACGCCTGGCAGCGAGAAGGCGACGGATGTCGACGACAAGGCCGGCTCACGTATCCGCCAGTTGACCTGGACCTTCCCCGCCGCACAGGATGAGTCACGGACGTTTACCATTCCCTACACGATTCACGGTGCGATGGCGCAGAACTCCAGCAAAGTATGGCTTGACTGGCACTTCCTCGATGGTGCCGGTCGCTCGGCGATTCAGGCCAATGCAGTCGCCATCACCATCACACCACCGTCGGGGCTTTCGGCGAGTAACGTGCAGGCGCAGGCTATTTATCCCGGCGCAACACTCAAGCCCACGATTGGAACAGATGGCGCTGTGACGATCTCCACACAGACGCTCAATTCCGGCGCGTCGCTGGAGGCGCTGGTCGTTCTGCCGCGCAACGCCCTTGACGCATCCGTGAAGCGCCCCTACTGGCAGCGCAGTGATACCCCGCCGACGCTGCCGACCCCGCTAGGCGATGTCTCCGCCCCGTCCAGCTCGCAGGGCGACTTCTGGAGCGGACTGCTCTCGAACTTCGCGCTCGTCATCGGCTTAGGCGCGGTGATCGCCGCGCTACTCATTGGCATCGCCTGGTGGCTGACGCGCAGGCTGCGCCACAGCGTCGCCGAGTTGTCCCAGTCACTCGCGGAGAAGGATGAGCCAGAGATTTACAAGACAGGTGAGGTGCCCGCGATCTATCTCAACTTCGACGAGATCAGTCTTCCCCCGCCAGCCGAACAGCCCCAGATCGAAGGGCTGGATTTCTCCAGTTCGAGCATCTCCGAGATTGTGTTCGACGACGAAGTGAAAGCGCAGAACACGCCCTCGCACCCGATGTCGACCAGCCCCGAATAAACGACGCAATAGAGTTCAGGAGGAGCCAATGGCGAAGACGCCGACAATTCCTCATACCAGCGCAGATGATCCAGTCGCCGCACTCGTGGGCTCCGATGGAGCGCTCACGGCAGAGGGCGAGCAGCGCGCGAAGGTCCCGACGGACAAGTTGCGCGAGATGTACCGGCTAATGGTCGTCTGCCGCAGGCTCGATCAGGAGGGGCTGAACCTCCAGCGGCAGGGCGAGTTGGGCCTATGGGGGCCAATCGCCGGGCACGAGGCGGCGCAGATCGGCGCGGCGCTGGCGATGGAGCGGAGCGACTGGATCTTTCCCTACTATCGCGACTTCGCGATGGCGGTCGCACGCGGCATCGACCCAGGGATAGCGATGACCTGGTTTCGCGGGCTGACGCATGGCGCGTGGAACCCGCTGGAACACAACTTTGGCCCGCTCATCATCTCGGTCGGCACGCAGATCCCGCACGCCGTCGGCTATGCGCTCGGCTGCAAGCTCGACAACGAGCAGAAGGCCGTCCTCGTTGGCTTCGGCGAAGGCGCGACCTCGACCGGCGACTGGCACGAGGCGATGAACTTCGCAGGCGTCTTCAAGCCGCCGATCATCTTTCTCTGCGAGAACAATCAGTGGGCCATCTCTGTGCCGATTCAGGACCAGGTCGCTGGACGCGTTGTCGATCGCGCGGCGGGCTATGGCTTCCCTGGCGTGCGCGTAGATGGTGTGGACGTCCTGAGCGTCTATGCTGTCGTCAAGGCGGCGGCTGAGCGCGCGCGTCAGGGTGGCGGTCCCTATCTCATCGAGTCGCTGAGCTATCGCTTGCAGGCGCATACAACCTCCGACGACCCGACGCGCTATCGCACCGAAGAGGAGGTCGCGCCCTGGCGTGAGCGCGATCCTATCGTGCGATGCGCCGAGCGGCTGCGCGCGCGCGACGCGTTTGACAATGCCTTTGCGGCCCAGTGTCAGCAGGAGGCCGAGGATTCAGCGAGCAAGATGCGCCAGACGCTGCTGGCGGCGACGCCGGAGCATCCCGCGCGCGTCTTCGATACCGTCTACCGCAACATGCCAGAGGCGCTACGGCGCGAGCGCGATGAGTTCCTCACCTCCCTGGAGCCGGGAGGCGCGCAATGAGTTCAATCACGTTTGGTAAGGCGCTCAATCTCGCCCTCCACGATGCGCTGGCGGCGGACGACCGCGTGCTGATCTACGGCGAGGACGTCGGCCGCCTTGGCGGCGTCTTCCGCATCACCGACGGTCTTCAAGACGAGTTCGGCGCCAACCGCGTCTTCAATACGCCGCTGGCGGAGTCCAGCATCGCGGCGATCTCGGTCGGCCTCGCCATCAAGGGTTTCCGGCCTGTCGCGGAGATGCAGTTCGACGCCTTCTCCTATCCCGCCTTCAATCAGGTCACCAGCAACATCGCCAAGTATTCGACGCGCACCAACGGCGCCTGCAACATGCAACTGGTGATTCGCATCCCCTACGGCGGGAACATCGGCGCGGTCGAGCATCATTCTGAGAGTCCCGAGACCTACTACACACATACCGCCGGGCTGAAGGTAGTCACACCTGCGACACCCAGTGACGCCTACGCCATGCTCACCGCCGCGATTCGCGACCCCGACCCAGTGATCTTCCTTGAGCCGAAGGCGCGCTACTGGCAGAAAGAGGACTTTGACCTGCCGCTGCCACCCGCCTCCCTCGAACGCGCGCGCGTCGCCCGCACCGGCGCCGACGCCACCATCGTCGCCTATGGCCCGACGGTGCAGACTGCGCTCGCCGCCGCCGAGACCGCCAACTCCGAGGGTGTCTCGCTGGAAGTCGTTGACCTGCGCAGCCTCTCACCGCTCGACATGGATACGGTGAGCGCGTCGGTGCGCAAAACGCGCCGGGCGGTGATCGTCCACGAGGCGCCGACCTTCATGGGTATGGGCGCCGAGATCGCCGCGCGGCTGATGCACGACCTCTTCGACACGCTCGCCGCGCCAGTCGAGCGCGTTGGCAGCGCGACCGTGCCGTATCCACCCGCGCGCTACGAGAAGCTCTTCTTGCCCGACGCCGATCGCATATTGGAGGCCGTGGACCGCACACGAGAGTACTGACCGGGCCACTCTCAGGGAGGGACCTATGAGGTGGAGCGAGTTCCAGAAGTCGGCGCCCGACCTGGCCAGGCTGGCGGAGGAGCGATTCGCACGGACGGGAGTGGCGATCCTTGGCACGATCCGTAAGGATGGTTCGCCGCGTATCAGCGCAATCGAGCCTGTCATATCGCATGATGAGTTGCTGTTGGGCATGATGTGGCGATCTCGCAAGGCGCTCGATCTGATCCGTGACCCACGCTGCGTCATCCATAGCATCATCGCCGACCCAGATGGATCGGATGGCGAAGCCAAGCTATATGGACGAGCGGTAGAAAGTCAGGATTCTGGTGAAGAGAAACGGCAATATCAGGTAATCCGTGAGCGATGGGGAGTAGGCGCGCCTGAGGCTTTCCATGTCTTCACGGTAGAGATCGAGAGCGCGGCTTATATCGCATACGACATCGGCAAGAGCCAGATGACCGTGACACAATGGGATGCGCGGCGAGGCATTCGAGAGATGAGTCGCGCCTATCCATAAGAGAGACTGGAGTAGAACAGTGCCACTTAGCCAGTTTAGATTGCCTGATCTGGGCGAGGGACTCGAAGAGGCGCAACTCGTCCAGTGGCTCGTGCGCCCCGGCGAGACCGTCGCGCTGAACCAGCCGCTCTGCCAGGTGGAGACCGCCAAGGCGCTCGTGGATGTGTCATCGCCTTACGCCGGTGTCGTCAGGACGCTCCATGCGCAGCCTGGCGAGACTGTGCCGGTCGGCGCGCCACTGGTGACCATCGAGACGAGCGAATCGGGCGCTACATCCGCCGCTCCGACTGACGCGTCCGCAGCGCCGGTGCTGGTCGGCTATGGCACGGAGGGACCGGCGCAGATCTTCACGCGGCGCAGGCGTGGCGCCGAGGTGAGCGCCGCTCCGGCTGCCTCTCAATCTGCCGCAATGCCGCCACCGGTTTCCGCCCCCCCGACGAATGGAGCCGATGCAAAGGCCAGTCCCCTCGTGCGGAAGATCGCGCAGAAGCGCGGCATCAACCTCGCGGCAATCACCGGAACCGGACCCAATGGGCGCATCCGCGTCGAAGATCTGGATGCAGCTCCAGCGCAGACGGCAAAACCTGCTGCGCCGCTTGCGGATGATGAGGAGCGCATCAGCACCGTGGGGCTACGCAAGGCCATCGCTGCCAAGATGATGCG
Source organism: uncultured bacterium (assembly GCA_963733745.1). Taxonomy (GTDB): domain Bacteria; phylum Chloroflexota; class Ktedonobacteria; order Ktedonobacterales; family JADMIN01; genus DASWAC01. Next base: position 103,176 of record CAVTFE010000016.1, on the reverse strand, counting down.
CGCCGCGACGACAATCCCGCACTTCACCGAATATGCGCTCTTCGACGCCGCTGGACTGGTGGGTCTGCGCGATCAATTGAAAGGCAAGGGCGAATTCGCCGAGACGCGCCTGACTTTCTTGCCGTTCCTCGTCGTCGCGCTGGCGAGGGCGGTGCGCGAGTACCCGATCATGAATTCGCGCTGGGACGAGGAGGGCAGCGCCATCGTCGTCAAGCGCAGTGTCCATATCGGCGTCGCCACCGACACCGAGCGCGGCCTGGTTGTGCCGGTGATTCATGATGCGCACGCGCTCACACTGCTGCAGGTCGCCGCCGAAACCGACCGACTGACCCAACTTGCCCGCGCGGGCAAGCTCGAGGCGCGCATGATGACCGGTGGGACTATCACGCTTACCAACGTCGGGGCGGCAGGCCCAGTGGATACCGGCGCGCCGCTCATCAATCCACCGGAGGCGTGCGTTGTCGGCTTCGGCGCGATCAAAAAGCGCCCGATGGCGGTTGGAGAGCAGGTGCTCGTCCGGCCAAGCGCCTGGATCTCGATGTCATGCGATCACCGTATTGTTGACGGCGCGACGGCGGCGAAGTTCATTGGGAGACTGGTCAATCTGTTGGAAGAACCAGACACGCTGGCCCAATAGGCCTTTTCTATTTGCCTTACTGCCTGGCGCTCGGCGCAGCATTGTTACTGTTACCAGCCGTCTGCCCGTTTGACACTCGCCATACGGACGGATACACTCGTGGTAGGCCGTCTCGTTCCGCGAGAGTACGCAACGGCCAGCGGTCGCCATCAGGCGCGCCGCGAAAGAAAGGGACTATGCGACGTGGCAGACCTCGGAACTATGGGACGCGCGGCGCAGCAGCATCTGGCGACGAAACACGCCGCTCGCGAGCGTGCGCTGCCAAAGTCACGCTCGGCGATCCGGCTGTGCGCCAATGCTATTCGCGCCGCGCACCGCAGCGAGTTTGACCAGGCCAATCGCCTGCTGCTCGAAGCTGGCGGCCTCCTGCGCGACATGGCAAGTGACCTGCGCGAGCATCTCGATATCTTTCATGCAGGCTTCGTCTCCGACGCGCAGAAGGAGTACGCCGAGGCGGCTGTCACCTGTGCGCTAATCCAGCGGCAGTCGCTGCCGACGCCCGAGACGCTCGGCATCGAGTGGGCGCCATATCTGAACGGGCTGGGCGAGGCGACGGGCGAACTGCGGCGCTACGTGCTCGACCGCATGCGTCAGGGCGATCTGGACGGCTGCGAAGAGATCCTTGCCGATATGGACGAGATCTACAGCTTACTCATCACGCTGGATTACCCAGACGCCATCACTGGCAATCTGCGCCGCACTACTGACTCGGTGCGTGGGATTCTCGAGAAAACGCGCGGCGATCTGACGGTTGGCGTCAGCCAGACCCGCCTGAGCGACGTGATGCATCGGGTCGAGGAGCGTCTGCGCGCGCTGGACGCTTGACCGGGCGCTAGCCAATAGTAGCGTGCGGCCTTTCATATAGAGATCACTCAGAGATCACTCGACATGACAGCGGACTTTTATGGATGATATTCGCGGTGATGAAGTACGCTCCGTCGCGGCGGACATCTCGCTTGGGCGTGGCGCGGGAAGCTACCCCGCCCGTTCGACGCCACCACTGGCCAGAAGCGCGCTCACGGCAAAGCCTGCGGCGTGGCTGGCGCGGCTGCGTCCGGGCGCACTGCTTGTCAGCCTGACTCCGGTCCTTGCTACCTTGCTTTATATCTGGGGCGAGACCGGCGCACTGAATCTGCTCGCTGCGCTCTGCGTGGTCGTCGGCGCCGCCTGCGCCATTGGTGGCGCCAGCCTGCTCGATGTCTATCTCGACGCGCGCCGCGCCGCAAGGGCGCTGCAAGAGCCATGGGCCACCCGGCGCACATTGGTCGCTGGACTTGCTTCGCTCCTCATCGCCGGGCTGGCAGGAATCCCACTGGCGCTGGCCGGTGGCTGGCCAGTGATCGCGCTGGGAGTTGGCGGCCTAGCGCTGGCGGTGTTCTATACCGCGACAACTCGCGCGCTCAAGCTCTCGCCGCTCGGCGATCTTGCCCTGTTTCTCGCACTCGGCCCTGGAATGACTGCGCTCACCGCGCTCTCACAGGGCCGTCCTGTCACCGGACCGCTCTGGCTGCTCGGCCTGGCGCTTGGCGCGTTTGCCCTGACGATTCCTTACGCGCGCCATCTGCGCGACCGCAACACCGACGTAGAATACGGACGGCGGACGGTCGCTGTTCTCCTGGGGCAGACCGGCGGACGGCTGGCGCTCTCGGCGGCGTTTGCCTTCGGCTACTCCCTGCTCGTCGTATTTGCTGTTCCCGCTGACGCGCCGCATCCGGCGCTGCTGGCGTTCCTTGCGCTGCCTGCGGTCGCCATCGCCATCACAGGCGCCTATCGCGCGACCGAGATACACTCGCGCCATCTCGCCGTGCGCGCCACGTTCCACGCCTATGTGCTGATTGTCACATGGCTGCTGGCTGGCCTGCTCGTGAACAGCGTCTATCTGGGCATCACCAGCGCGCTAGCAAATGTCTTCCTCCGTTGAAAGATCAAAATCGCATGCCCATCTCACGCTTCTACATCCGTGGCCTGGTAATTGGAGCGCTCGTCATGACCGGCTTCGGCGCGTTTTGGGCTATCGGCGGCGCTTTCAACCTTCCAAATCCGGCAAGCGCGATACTATTCGTTGCATCACTGCTCGTCGTCGTAGGGCTGCTTGTCGTCAGCCTTCGTTTGGTTCGGACTTATTTTCGCGTCGGAGGCGACCCTGATCGCCATAGCTAGCATTGTATTGGGAAATACCGGACATGACGCGCTGATCCCGCCGGTCATCGCGCTCATCGTCGGCCTGCACTTTCTCTTGCTGGCCCCGCTCTTTCGTCTGCCACTATATAACGTCACCGGTATAGCCATGAGCGCACTGGTGTTGGTTTGTATCATTGCCGTCATCGCGGGATGGCGACCCGCAGGCGATTCGTTGTTTTTCTGGTCAATAGTCGTCGGCCTGGGCAGCGCGGCGCTCCTCTGGGCGACCGCCATTACGCTCTTGCTGAATGGGAATCGGCAACTAGTAGCGAGCGCGCGAGATCAAACCAGTCTCGACTAGACGCTGGATGGCTCTCTGGTGGAACGTCGTAGCGTAACGGCGCGGAATAGGCCTCGGGCAGGAGCACAGCATGAAAAAAGCGCAATTGCCCCATGAGTCCGTCGCTGTGCAAGGAACACATAAACGTAGACTTGTCTTTGAATACGTGATGATGTGCGTCAGTTGACCTCTCCCCACGGCTCAAGCCGGGGGATTCTTGGGCTGACGACTGCTCATCCAGCAAGCTGGGCAAGTCTGACACCGTCATGTCGTGGCCCGAAGCCACCTCCTATCCGTATACAAGCGTCAATTTCCGCAGGCCCTGCGGTATGTGGACAGGATCGCACCTGACAGGCAACCAGTCACGTGCGCCAGTCAGTGCGCCATTCATCCCCAGCCCTGACGGTACACCTGAAGGGTGGGGTCTTCTGGCGCAGATTGATAAACGCAAGCTACGGATAGGTGAAGATGACACCGGAACCGGCGTGAACATAGCGGTAATCGATCTTGGCCCAGCCACCACCGCGCCATGCGAAGTTCATCTCACTAATGAGGATCCAGTAGTTATCTGGCGCGATGGCGACGACTTGCGCCCAGTGGCCGGCAGAATCGGCGCCTTGGACGTTGCCATAGAAGAAGATCGCCGCGCCGGGAACTGGCTTTGTACCATGCTTGTAGGCCTGATTTTCGGTGATGTCGCGTTGCGCAAGGTGGTTCTCGCGCACCCACCAGTTGCACCAGCCAAATCCAGGTCGGAACGGATAGTTCGCCTGATTGGGCCGGTAGATGTTGGCGTAGCAGCCGGGCGGGACAGACCATTGTTCTATCACTGGCAGGAATTTCACCGGATCGTTGCACGGCTCCACGCCTGAGATACCACCATTCTTGGCAGGCGCAGGCGCGTTGATGACAATGACAGACGCGGCTGTTGCAGCCCAGGGACCTGTCGTGGGGCCATGCCCACTCGCGCCGGGTGTCGCCACCTCAGTCTGTAAAGCATGCGCTGCGGCGTTACCCAATCCAGCCGCCTGCGCGCTGGTGTGGGGTGCCAGTTGCCAGGCCTGGATCAATCCAACGGCGACACTGGCAATGACGGTGATGACGACAGCGACAAGTGCTCGCGCACGCCAGACATGACTGAGGCGCTGGGGTTTGATTGGAAGAAGACTGCGGTGTGAAGCTGGCTCGACAGGGGCCAATGCACGCGAAGTTTTCGGCTGCGGAATCAGTTGGGTCTGCCGCTGCGAAACGGTCGCCATCTGTCCCAGCGTGCGCGCGCTGCTGCGGCGAGTCGCCGAGGTATCGTCTTCGTGTGTAACGCGTGAGGCTGAGCTATCGCGCTTTCCGCCGGTTGTTTCGCCCTTCATCGCCGCTCCGCTACCTTGCGCTCCGTTCAGACACGGCATACATGAGCCACGACGAGTATACACCAGCGCGCCAGTGTGGCCAAGAAGAATAGGCGCCATCGGCTAGAGGAGCGCCAATTCTCTCACCAATGGTGAGGCCCGATGGTAGAATAGATGACGGCGTGGATGTGGTAAATCTGGCGATGAGCGGCGCGTCGTTATCCTGACGGACAATTTGAGCGGCGAAGGTATGTGGGGAGTGCTTGATGGTGAATCGTGTTTCCGACCAGCCCGGCCGGAGCGGCGCGAATAATGGGTATCAGACTGGTCAGACTCTTCTGCTGCACGTCCAGAACGTAGACAAGCAGTACGGGTCGGGCACGAACGCTGTGACGGCGCTGCGCCATGTCAATCTCGCCGTCGGCGATGGCCAGTTTATCGCGATCCGTGGACGGTCCGGCGCTGGCAAGACGACGCTGCTCAACATCATCGCCGGACTGGATAACCCCAGCAGCGGGCGTGTCATGCTCTTCAACCGTGACCTCAGCCAGTTGAGCGAGGGCCAGCGCACGCAACTCCGCCGCCGCCAGCTCGGCTTCGTCTTCCAGGCGGCGCACCTCATCACCTCCTTCACCGCGCGCGAGAACGTCGAGGTGCCACTGCGCCTGGCACGCACACCACGTGGAGAGCGGGAGCGGCGCTCGCACGAGGCGCTGGCTCTGGTGGGACTCGCCGAGCGCGAGCAGCATCGCGCGCCGGAGCTTTCCGGCGGCGAACAGCAGCGTGTCGCCATCGCGCGCGCCCTGGTGCATGCGCCGCGCCTCGTGCTGGCCGACGAGCCGACCGGCAACCTCGACACGCACACCGGTCTGGCGATCCTCGACCTGATGAAGAACGTGGCGCACGCGGCGGGCATCGCTTTCATCGTGACGACACACGACCCGCAGGCGTCGGCGATCGCCGACTCTGTCTATGACATCAGCGACGGTGTCCTCAAGCCTGGCCAGCGCTAGTTTACGGCTAGTCTCCGGCTGGCGTCCCCACTAGCGCCTCAAAGCGCTCGACATCTGCGTGGATCAGGTCGAGGCTGGCGCGCCAGAACGCGCCATCGCGGATGTCGATGCCGAAGCGCTGCGCCAGCGTTGCCGCGTCGTCAAGCCCCGTCGAGGCCAGCAGGTCGTCGTAGCGCGCGGTGAAGGTCTCGCCCTCCTGTTGATAGCGCGCATAGAGGCCAAGGCCGAAGAGCAGGCCGAACATGTACGGGAAGTTGTAATACGAGCGGCCCGCGCTATAGTAATGCGGCTTCATCGCCCACATATAGGGATGCAACGCGTCGGGATCGAGGCCATCGCCGTAGGTCCGTCGCTGCGCGTCGAGCATCAGCGCATTGAGTTCATCTACAGATAACTCACGCTCGCGCCGCTTCTCGAAAACACCCTGCTCCAGCAGGAACCGGCTGGTGATGTCCACGACCACCTGGCATGCGCCTTGCAGCGACGCCTCCAGGATCTCAATCTGGCTCTTGGTGTCATTGTCGCGCTCGGCCTCTACCAGCGCCGCGTTGCGCACGATGGTCTCACAGAAGATGCTCGCGGTCTCAGCCAGCGTCATTGGTGTGTCGCGCTGCAACATCGTGAGTCCAGCCAGCAGCATGTTGTGGTAGCCATGGCCCAGCTCGTGCGCCAGCGTGCTCATCCCACCAAAGGCGGGCTTGAAGTTGGCGAAGACGCGCGACTCGTCCTTCCGCACCCACATGCAATAGGCGCCGTCCTGCTTACCCGGACGCGGCTCGGCGTCGATCCAGCTCTCGCCGAAAGCGCGCGCGGCGAACGCGCTCAGACGCGGCGTGAACGTCCCGAACTGCTCGACGATGAACTGGTTCGCTTCCTCGTAGCTCCACGCCTTGTTTCCCTCTGCCATCGGCGCGAAGAGGTCGTACCAGGTAAGCTGTTGGAGACCTAGCGCGTGCGCCTTCGCCTTGAGATACCGGCGGAACACTGGAAAATATTCGCGCGCCGCGCCGAGCATGGCATCGAGCGTCGGTTGATCGATGTGCGCGTCGAAAAGAGCGGCGTCGAGCGGCGTCGTCCAACCCCGGCGCGCCGTCACGATGTTGACCTGCCCCTTGATGCTGTTGAGCGCGGCGGCCAGTGGAACCGAGACACGCTCCCAGCCAGCCAGTTCAGCTTCATACGCCCGGCGGCGCACATCTCGATCCGCCTCGAACGCCAGCGTGCGCACGACGCTCATCGGCGTCTCGCGCATCTCGCCGTCGATCTCAATGGGAACGCTGAGTTGCGAGGTGACGTTGCCATGCAGCTTGCCCCATGCCGCCCCGCCCGGCAGATTCAACTCGGCGTACAGCGCCTCCTCTGCGGGCGACATGAGATGTGTCGCGCTGGTCTTCGCCTTGCGCACAGCGAAGGCATGCTCACGCGCCACCTCTGACTGTGCGAGTAGCGCCTCGACATCCTGTATTCCAATCCATGCGGTGAAGCGTGTGGTAAGTTGCGCGAGGCGCGCGCTGTGACGTTGCAGTTCGCTGTAGCGCGCCTGCGCCAGCGTGTCGCGCGTGTCGGTGGTGACGAAAGCTGAGATGTACGCGCTGAGTGTGCGGTACGCCTGAATAGTCGCGTTGAGCCGCGCAATTGCGCGTTCGAGCCGATGTATCGTCTGCTCGCCAGTCGGCGCTGAATTCTTCGCATCACTTACGGCGCCTATATGCTCCGCGTTGAAGAACGCGCCTAGCTCGTCGATCTGCTGGACGACGCCAGAGAACGCCTGATCGAACTCGGGTGAGTCAAGAGCTGGAAAAACGGGCGTCATGTCCCAGCGCGGCAAGGTCGCCGTCGCGCTCATGTTCCATTCCTTTCGGCGATCGTTACTTTTCCGCCATAGCCAGCAGCGGACCCTCGTGCCCACGCGCCGTCACGCGCTCGACCGAGATGATGCGTCCATCCTCGATCATCAGCGCGGAATCGAAGTTGTTGACCGTCGGGCAGACGTGTCGCGGAACGAGGTACAGTGTCTCGCCAAGCGCTGGCGGCTTTGCGCCGTCGCTCACGTCCAGCGGCAGATGCTCCTCGCTGAGCTGCGCCCCATGCAGTTCTGGCCGCCCTACCACGACGCAGGTTGGATTGCCCATGTCGGCGGAGATCGCCTTATGGCCGGCGTCCGCAGTGACACGCCTCGCTGACGGATGGCTGACCACCGTCGCCAGCACGAGCGCCGCAGGCCGATAGCCGAACTCGCGCGGGAGTTGGGTCAGAGTAGTCGCGTCGGTATAGACGACCGTTCCCGGCGAGGCGCTGTGTCGAACTGTTCCATCGGTGAAAGGCTTGTAGGTCAGCGTACAGGGAAACGCAGGTGTCCCAGCGGTAATGACTTCTTCGACTTGGAGGCCAGCGCGCTCCAGCGCCGCGACAAGCTCCAGCAACCGGCCGTAGCCAGCGTGGACGGCGCGCTCGCGTTCGGCGAGATCCACTGTGGTCAGATGGCCCTGATAGTAGTGCAGCCCGCGAAACTCTAATCCTGCGTCTCCAGCCGCACGCGCCAGCGCCAGGATACCCTCTTCATCCTCCTGGCTCATGCCAGTGCGATTCATGCCAGGATTCACATCGATGAACACGCCGACGCGTCCGCCGCGCCATACAACAAGTTGCTCTTCGCTCTCCACCAGCGCCGAGATGCGCACGTCGGGAAATTGTTCGGCGATCTGACGCACGCGCCGCGCGTTTGCGCCCATCACTGGAAACGAGAGCAAGACATCCGTCGCGCCATCCGCGCACGCCGTCAGCAACTCCAGACTCGTCGCGCACTTCATCCGCGTCACACCATGCGCGATCAGCCGCCGGTGGACCGCCGAGAGCTTCGCGGTCTTGATGTGTGGCCGCCAGCGCGCCGGATCGCCGCCGAGCAGACGCAGCGTCGTCTCGATATTGTGATCGACCAGCGCAGGATAGATCGCCAGCGTGGGCGTCAGCGTCTCGCTCAGGTCGACGATCTGATATGGCGCAAGGTCAAGCAGCGCTGGATGATCTGGCGGAAAGCTGGTCATGCTAGCTCCTTCACATTTATCGGCTGATTTGCTGGCGACATTAGCTACCCCGCAGGCCGCCACTCCGGCACGCGCAATGGCGTCAACTCGCGCGCGATCTCTTCACGTCTCGATTCCAACCATGGCGGCAGCTGGAGCGAACGCCCTAACTCGGCCTCCGATTGGTCTACAAGGAACCCTGGCCCGACTGTAGCCAGCTCGACGATATGCCCATCGGGATCTTGCATGTAGATGCTCTTGAAATAGACGCGGTCCAATACCGGCGTCACGCGCAGGCCAGCGGTGACGAGCTTCTCGCGCCACTCGAGCTGTGTCGTCTCGTCTGGCACAGCCAGCGCGTAGTGATGCGTCTGCCCGGCTCCGAAGCGGCGGCGTGGCTCTTTGGCGGGGTTGCGCTCGAAGTAGGTGATGAGTGTGCCAGGCGCGCCATCGCCCACGCCCCAGTACCAGTGCGCCGAGGTAGGGTCGTCAAAATTGTTCGTCATCTTGACACGCCGCATACCGAGCAGCCCATGCAGGAAGGCGTGCGTGCGCTCGATGTTCGACCCAATCGCGGTGATGTGGTGCATGCCACGGCTCAACGCCATCTCGCGTGTGATCTCGGGTACCGACTCCGGCCACGTCTCCGCGGCGATGCGCGCCTCATCGCGGTTGCGCACCAGCATCTCGTCCGGTGGCGCGCGGAACGCCCCGCCGATGGCGTCAGGCGCTTCGTCTATGGTCCACCCTGGTCCAAGCGTCGCGATCTCCAGGATCGTCCCGTCGGGATCGTTGAAGTAGATGGATTCGAAGTAATGGCGATCCAGCGGCCCCTCGATGGTGATGCCGCGATCGGTAAGCCGCCGCTTCCATTTCAGCAGGCCATCGCGGTCGGCCACCGCCAGCGCAAAATGATGTGTGCCGCCGATGCCCGGCGCGCCACGCGCGGCTCCTGGCCATTCAAAAAAGGTGACGGCTGTGCCAGGGCGTCCGGTGGCGTCGCCAAAGTAGAGATGGTAGCTACCAGGGTCATCGAAATTGACGGTTTGCTTGACAAGCCGCAAACCCAGGACCTGCGTATAGAAGTCAATTGTGCGCTGAGCGTCGGCGCAGACCAACGTGATGTGATGCAGTCCCTGGATAGTCATACGCGCGCCTCCTGGCTTGCGCAATTCTGTTCGGCGCCGGGCTATGACGGGAGAACCTCGAAGAACTCGACGGCGCCACCCTGCGCGCCAGTACCGCCAGTTGAACCATGCGCGTGCGCGAAGGCCGGGCTCTGCGCCCAACCGTCGAAGTCTGCCTTCGTTTCCCAGCGCGTCAGGACGATATAGCGTCCCGGTGTCGCGCCATCTTTCAATATCTCGAGACCCTTGAAGCCTGGCATCTTGTCCACCTGGCCCGCGCGCTGCGTCCAGCTCTGCTCAAAGCGCTCCGCCGCCTCAGCGGGAACGGTGACATGAAACAGCGAGACGATCATGGGAGTTCCTCTCTTCCGGGTATGTGTTATTCGTCGTTTGCGCGCCAGCGCTTCTCGGCAGGCAGCGCCTCATGGATTCCCAAGGCATCGAGCGAGCGACGGGCCATCAGGTCCACGATCTCGCCGGCCGTTTGCGGCCGCAGGTAGAATTGGGGCATCGGCGGGACAATGCGCACTCCAAGGCGCGCCAGCGTGAGCAGATTCTCCAGATGAATCGCCGAGAGTGGTGTCTCGCGTGGGACGAGCACGAGCGGGCGTTGCTCTTTGAGGATCACGTCGGCGGCGCGCTCCAGCAGGTTCGAGGACGTCCCGTGCGCGATGGCGGAGGCAGTGCGCATGGAGCAAGGCGTCACGATCATCCCCGATGTGAGGAAGCTGCCGCTGGACATCGGCGCGCGGAAATCGTCGGGATTGTACACATGCGCGCCATAGCGTCGCTTCCAGCTTTCCAAGTCATCCTGGATCAGCCGCCCGACTTCATCTGGCCAGACCTGCCGGCACGCTGGTGTATAGGTGATGTGCAGCGGGATCTCCAGCTCGCCGAGGATTTCCACCGTGCGACAGGCGAGGACGGCTCCGCTGGAGCCAGAGATCCCAACGATGATAGGCTGGCGACGTGTGGTTGAGTCAGCGCTCATGCGCGACCTCCAGCGCAAAGCGCGCCGCGTCGTGGATCTCCGCGCTCACGATGACCTCGCCGCTCGCGCCAACTTTCCACTCCACCGCGCGCGCGTCGCTGATTACGCTATTTAGGCGGAATTGGGGCGGCAGCCACGCGATGAAGGAGCCACGCGCGCGCCGTCCAAGACGCGCGTTCCAGGAAAGTATATCGCCCTGCGGGTCGTAGCGAACATCGTCCAGTTCGACCGCGCCCTGGCCAATATGGAATGTCGAGCCGATGATCTGTGGCTCATTGGAGACACGGTGTATCGCCAGCGCGGCGGCCCCGTGCCGTGGCAGCGCTAGATCGACGCCAGACTCCGACCGCCCGAGGTACGCGCCAGACCAGAATTCGGTGGCATGATAACGCCCTTCGGGCAAGCCTAATTCACTCCACTTGAGCGAGAGCGCGCGCTTGCGCCCATTGGCGTTGAAGGCTCCTACCAGCAGCCACGAACCCCATGGACGTTCGATGTGCGCCATCACACACTCTGGGGCGCCGCGCTCGAAATAGCTGCGTGGTTGGGCGCGCTCACGTATCGGCGGAAGGAGCCGCGCCAATATATCCAGCCGCTCTGGGCTGAGACTCGCCATGCGATCGGAGACCAGCGCCATTCCGCCCGTCAACCCGACCGCTGTGGCGAACGCGCGAATCTCATCCAGGCTCAGATGCGTCTCGTGGTCACGCAGGAGCAGGCAGTCGGGATCGTTCATCCAGAGCGCAGGGCCCATCCATGCGCACTCCAGTGTGTTGCGAATGGCCCCCGCCGTCGTGGGCAAGACTTCGCCATCTGGACCAGGCACTGGTAAACCGTTGTGGTACGGACGCCAGCGCGGCGACGTGTCCGGCCCGATGCGCATCGCGTCCACAAAGCCAACCGCGCCGAGCAACGGGCAGCCGCACCCCAGGATGAACGCATCGTCGCCGACCGTCTCGCGAATAAGGGCCAACCCGTCACGCAACGCCCGCGCCCGCGTCACGCTTGGATCATAACGTCGCCCACGTACCGCGCCGCTTGCCAGAAAATCCAGCTTGAGATAGTCGAAGCCCCACTCACGCGTGACTATCGAGAACAGGGCACGTAGCCACTCCTGCGCGCCGGGATGCGAGGTATCGAGGCCATACAGCTCGCTGCCCCAGTTCTTGCCCGCGAAAACAGGCTTGCCAGAGGGAGCGCGTACGAGCCAGTCGGAATGCTCGTGCGCAAGCTGGCTATTGGCAGCCACTGTGAACGGCGCAAGCCATAGACCTGGACGATATCCGGCTGTGCGAATACGCTCGGCCAAATGCGCCATGCCATCCGGGAAGCGTTCGTTGAGGCTGGTCCAATCGCCTACGGCGGTCTGATATCCATCGTCAATCTGTACGACGTCGAGCGGGACAGACTCCTGAGACTTCTGAAGCGCCGCCAGGTTTTCCTCGATGGCGGCCTGTGAGGGCTTCGTGAAATAGTAATACCAGCTACACCAGCCGGAGAGTGTCTTCGCAGAGTGACGCGCATGCTGTTCCCGCCCGACGGCCTCGGCGTACATGGTGAGGAGATCGGCCTGCGGTCCCAAAGCCAGCAGCAGCGGTGGTAATTCCAGCGTCTCGCCTGGAGCGATCACCACCTCGTCGAGCAGGACCGTCGCCGCCAGCCCGCCACTGCGCCGGTCAATTACGATCTGGCCCAGCCATGCATCGGCGTTGAGGAACCCAACAAGAAAGGCGGTTGGCTCATCGGGATAGCCGACCAGCGCCACCTCTTCGCTGACGACTTCCGCGGCGACCCCAAACGGCGTGCGCGGCGACTGGCCGCCAGGGCTATGCCATGCCTGCAGCGTACGTAACTGTGGGCGAGGATCACGCATGCCAGAAGGAAGACCGCCCGCGTAACTCCACGACTGCCATCCCTGCTTATAGACGCTCCAGCCTTCAGCGCGACCGCCGAGTTGAAAAGAGCCGCCCTCCCACCATGCGCCAGTGGTAAATGGGAACGCTCGCGAGATGCAGACCGGCTCTTCGCCCATGTGGCGAATTGTTGTCACCAGCCGCACAAATGAGCGGTTCTCATAGAGGCGTAAGCCGCACTCCGCTACCAACGGCTGGACTGCGAGCGGAAAGGAGCGATCGAACTGTAGCCCGACCCCATGAGCATCTGTGAAGGGCATGGGATCATCAGGGTCGCGGTCCAGCCCGCAGCCAATAATCCAGCGCTTCTTGCGCGCAGGGTCCACCAACTCGAAGAGGCCACCGCCCGCGACTGCGGTATCAGGCGCATGGCGCGCGCGCAGACTCAGTTGCGCATCGTGCCCCCACCGTACCTCAAAGTCGTGGGCGGAGATGACCGTCACCGGTCCTGTCTCTGATACTTCCTCAGCGAAGGGCAGGGGTGACTCTGCGATCTGACTGTGCGCTTGGTCCTCGGTCATAGTGTTCCTGCCCAAATTGAGAATGTAGCGTCGCCGGATGTACGGTAGCATCTATGGCGTATCAACGGCAAGCGCTACACATGGTAGTGGAGGCACGGCGGCGTTCATAGAAGGGGACTGGACGCGATGGAGTTCTCCGTGGCGCTCAGTTCCCGCTCAGTTCCAATGAGAGCGATCAATGCGCGGCGATGGCTCGGTATCTTCGAGTTCACCTTCCGAACGAATCGCGTCCGCCTCGGATTTTAGCACTTCCGCGCCACGCGCCAGACGCTCAGATAGCGAGCGCATTTCCAGGATCTCCTGTTTCTCACAGTCCTCGCAGGTCAGGCACATGCCAATGAGGTAGGAAAGCTCACTGGGATCATCAGGAATCTCGAGCTGAAAGTCCTTGCTGCCGACCTGCGCGAAGACGATATGCAGATAGGCTTGTAGCGCCTGCGTGGCGACGCTGGCGAGTTCATGAAGGTCTCCCGGCTCCTCAACGTCATGCAGCGCGCGCACCAGCGCCTGCTGATATGACCCGCCGCTGACATATTCCACGACTTCGAAGCGTTCGCCGCCTTTCGTCAAGAGGTTATACCGGCCATCAGGCAAGCGAGCGTAATCCAAGATTCGGGCGAAGGTCCCAACACGAGCAGGTGTGGGGGTCTCAGGATGACGCGCGTCATGAGCGAGGATAACGCCAAATGGCGTGTTGCAATCGAGACACATCTTCGTCATCTCACGATAGTGCGGCTCGAAGATGTGCAAAGGAAGCGTCATCCCCGGAAACAACACGACGTCAAGCGGGAACAGCGGAATCCGCTGAAGTTCCTCGTCCACGGCGCGATCCTTTCAGGGGCCGGCGTGCGTCCTTTACGTCCATGTGGCGTGGGAGGCGACAGAAGTCGGCGGTACATGTCAAAATGTATCATGAGGGTAGAGACCCATGCCAAGAGGAGTAACCCTCATGTGGTTGGCTACCGTTCGTTGTCAAAAGTAGGAGCGCCATGAAGAGTGTCGTCGGACATCACGCCGCGCAACGCCTCCTCGCGCGTGAGGCGCTCTCTGGTCAGGTGAGTCACGCCTATCTCATTACTGGGCCGGAACAGATCGGCAAGACAACCCTTGCGATAGAGTTCGCGCGGCTGTTGCAGTGCCAGGGGCGCGACGCCGGCAGCCCGGAGCCGTGTGGCGCCTGTGATTCGTGCCGTAAAATCGTCGCTGGCTCCCATCCGGACGTGCGCCTCGTCGTCCGCCCTGCCGACAAGCGCATTCTGCCCGTCGAACTGGTACGTGAGGTTATTCACGCGGCGAACCTGGCGCCGAGCGTTGGCCCCTGGCGCATCTTTATCCTCCCAGAGATCGAGCGCATGGCGGCGGCCTCGGCGAACGCGCTGCTCAAGACGCTGGAAGAGCCACCGGAGCGTGTCGTGCTGCTGCTGACCTGTTCGGAACCCGAGGCGCTGCTGCCGACAGTGGTCTCGCGCTGCCAGCTCGTTCCGACCCAGCCGCCAAGCCCGGATGAGATTCGCCAGACCCTGGTCGAGCGCTGGAGCGTCGAGCCAGAGCAGGCCACCGAACTGACCGCGCTAGCGCAGGGACGTATCGGCTGGGCGATAGCAGCCGCGCAACGCCCAGAGTTGGCTCAGGCGCGCGCCGAGTCGCTAGCGCGACTAGTCTCATTGACTGGCGCATCACGCGATGAGCGATTACGCGCCGCCGGGACGTTGGCAAGTGACACCGACGCAGCTCGCGAGGTGGTCGAACTGTGGCTGTTCTGGTGGCGCGATGTCGTCCTGTCGGCGTGCGGGGCGCGCGGTCTCGCGTCGGCTGGGGAGGCGCGCGCCGAGGCGGAACGGCAGGGCCGTGCGCTGGGCGTCGAGCGCGCGCAGGGCTTCCTGACTGCCCTGGTCGAGGCGCGTGAAGCGCTGGAGGCGAACGCCAACCCGCAACTCGCTATCGAGACGCTGCTGCTCGACCTGCCAGTGCTACCGATTTCTAGCGCGCGTCGCTAACAGCCTAGGAGGCCACGATGCCATCCGCCAACGATGATAATGATGACGCAGTAGACAAAGCGGCGTTCCGCCGCCAGCTCGATGCGACGCTGCGCCAGCGCGATCCCGAGGCGCTGCGCCAATTCTTGCTTGAATCTGGTCAATGGCAGGAAGATACGATTCCGGCGGATGTTCCAGCGGCAATGTGGATGATGATTCTCGCCAGCCCAGCGCTCAGTGACCTGCACCCTGAAGCGCAGTCCTGGCTGCTGAGCCACGGACACGTGCAAGAGGCGGAATTGCTGGCGGGGCGCAAGAAGCCTGGCGCTGCCAGTAAGCGTTCTGGCGGCGGGCGTGCTCCAAAAGACGGGAGTCGCCGTAACGGCAAGCGGTCCTGAGCGCCGTTAGAGCAGCCCAGCCTTGCGCGCGATCTCTAGCCGTTTACGCTCGACGCGCAGCGTCGCCGCGTCTACCATCTCATCGTCAATCACGATGGCGCCCGCGCTGCGGCTGATATCCGCCTGATCGTACGCCGTGATGATCTTTTGCGCGCGCGCTATCTGCTCGGCGGTCGGAGTAAACGCCGTGTTGATGACCGAAACCTGTGTGGGGTGAATCGCCCACTTGCCGTCGAAGCCCATACGCGCCGCCATCTCGCTATCGCGCCGGCACGCCTCCAGGTCACGCACGGCGAGCGTGACGCCATCCACCGCCGTCAGCCCTGCCGCGCGCGCCGCAGTAATGACCTTCGCTTTGGCGTAGTTGTAGTAGAAGAACTGCTCGGCGCCGACCTCTTGCGCGCCGATATCGCCCGCGAAGTCCACCAGACCGAAGATCAGCCCGGAGAGGCGTAGAGTCGAGGTGGCGATGGCTTCGGCATGCAGCGCGCCCTTCGCCGACTCGATCAGCGCCTCCAGTCTGATGCGTCCAATCTCCAGGCCGGTGTTCATCTCGATCTGCATCAGGAGCCGGTCGAAGAAGAGGACATCCGCCGCGTCATCGATCTTCGGCAAGATCATCAAGTCGAGATGATCGCCAGCCGCCTCGACGACCTCGATCATATCACGATAGCAGTAGGGCGTCGTCAGGCTGTTGACGCGGTAGGCGCGTAACTTGCCGCCGAAGTCCAGCGTGCGCAGCGCCTCGATCACTGTCTTTCGCGCCGCAACCTTCTCCGAGATTGCACAACCATCTTCGAGGTCGAAGATCACCTGGTCGGCGTCGGACGCGGCGGCCTTCGCCATCATCTTCGGCGATGAGCCGGGGCAGATCAGCTCGCTGCGCCGCACAAGCACACTATCCACGTGCCCGCCTGCCGTTTCCTGCGAATGCTATGCGCCAGTCCGCGCTTTGCTCAGAGTATAGTTCTAGGCGACATGGACATTGCTGCCATGCGGCCCATTCGCCAGGGTAATCCTGACGGGGTGAACCACCACACCCCCTATCCCGTTGCCAAAGGCGTCTGGGACTACTTTGCGCAGAATGTTGTACGCGCCATTCACGTCCGCGTTGAGGCACCGCCCAGTCCGCTCGCACGAAACAGCCCGCGCTTGACTCGCTTGCCCGCGTAGACCGTCATGCTTGCCGACAGGTTCCAGATCGAGGAAGCTGCACTTGGAGGTGTAGCTCTCCTCGCTCACGATGACCTGGATGCCGACCAATTCCGCCTTGTAGCGCAGCATCTCGATGAAGCGCGCATGCGGCACGAAGACGAAGTTCTGATTGGTCCGCTTCCCCAGGCCGATCGCTTGTTTCCAGCCGTCGTTCTTGCCGATGACCAGCGTGCCGATGCGCTGCCCCACCAGCCAGTCCACGATGCGACGACTGGCGACATGCAGATAGTCGGTGATCTGCCGCGCCCGTTTGTCAGCCAGGATGTCGAGTTGGCGGGAGACGAAGACACCGCAGGGAGTTTGGCCTGCAGACTGAGCGCGGCGTTTGTTGTACCATTGGTTGATCGCCTTCAGCGGACGGCCGTTGACCAGAAACGGCGCGAGGCCGGGCTGGTTTGAAGTTACCGCCGCGAGATTGTTCAACCCAATGTCGATCGCCGCTACTCGTGCGGGATCCACATCAGCGGGTGTCACGGGGCGCTCATAGATCACCTCCACGGTGTAATGCGAAGCGTGCGGCACGATCCGCACCTGGTCGATGGCCGTCTGTCGGGTCTCGACGCGGATATCCAGCCCCGAGGGCACGACATACCCGCGATGCTTCGGCGCGCGGCTGATGGCCTGCTCGGTGTAGGTCAGCAGATTGCGTCCCTGTTTGGGAAGATATTTCGGCAGCTTGGGATGTCCCAGGAAGCGGGAGGGATTGGCCTCCCAGGCGGCGCAGGCGGCGAAATAGCTCTTCCAAGCCAAGCGCCACCTGCCGTAACACCCACTGCGCCACCTTGGCTGGCAGCGCGCGAACTCCACGCTCGTCTTCATGTCGCGCGCCAACTCCTCATAGGCGATCATGGCGCTGATGGATGAAGGCCTGTCGGGTTTGGTAGAGCGCGGCGTTGTAGAGGTTCTTGGAGGCGAAAGCGGCGGCGTCAATCGCGGCGAAGCGGGGATCGTGGCGGTCGATGCGGTGTTGCTCAACGAGTCGCATCCTCGGCCACCTCCTGTTCCCGCTCTTCCGCCACCAGCGCTTGCGGGCCCGTCAGCTCTCGCACGATGGTCTCGGCCTTGCGCTTGGCGCGTCGCTGTCCATAGAGCCGCGCGCAGAAGGAGGAGACGATGGCGACCAGATCCGCCACCAGGTCCTCGCGCCCAGTACCCGCCACACCGATGACCTCGATGCGCCACCCTTGCTGTTCCAGGAGTGTTGCGAGAAAGCGGAACCCCAAGCGCGTCGCACGGTCTTGGTGTTCGACCACCATCACGGCGATGGACGGGTCAGCGAGCAGCTTGAGGAACTTGGGGCGGCTATCGTTGACGCCAGAACCCACCTCCTTCACCACCTGAGAGACGTGATAGCCTTTCGCGGCGCAATAGGCGACCAGGCGGTCCGCTTGGCCCTCCAGATGTGGGCGGTTCTCCGTCGCTGAGACTCGCGCGTAGACGGCCACCTACTCAACGATGGGTGGATGGCTGGCCGTCGGCGCAGGGTCGCGCACGATGATGGCGCCAGAGGCGACCTGAGAGGCGTCCAATTCCCGGCCCGCCACCAGCGCCACGCCGTCTTGTCGTTTACCCCCAGGCGCCGGGCGCATGCGCTGAGCTTCATTACCGTGTGGTAGCATAGATCGCCACGAGTGTCAACATTTGGCTATATTCCGTGAGTAGGTTTTCAATACTCTCAGCCTACCGATGCTGTGGCGTTAAAAAGCGCGCCTGCTACATCCCATGAATCAGCACGTGGTATAATGCTTCCCAAAGTGAAGCATTGCCGCATTGAAAGTGAGCGCTCCCCATGAGTCAACCTGTTACCGCTGCCCATATCCTCCCAGCCGAGACCACCCTTGGCCTCGCAAGCCTCATCGTCGCAGATCTGGAGCGCTCGGTGAGCTTCTACCGCGATACGCTCGGCTTTCGGGTCCTCCACCGCGAGAGTGAGACCGCAAAACTTGGCGCTGGCGAGGACAAGGCGCCTATCTTGGAGTTAACCGCGCTTGCCGGCGCGCGTCCCAAACCCCGGCGCACGACAGGTCTCTACCATGTCGCCATCCTCACTCCCAGCCGTGACGCGCTGGCGCGTTCGCTCTACCACTTAGCGGTCTCGCGTTACCCGCTGCAAGGCGCATCAGACCACATCGTCAGCGAGGCGCTGTATCTCGCCGATCCTGACGGCAACGGGCTAGAGATTTATCGCGACCGCCCTCGCGAAAACTGGTATGACGACGCTGGTCAGTTCCAGATGGGCACGCTTCCGCTTGATCTCGAAAAGCTGCTGGAAGAGGGCGAAATCTCGACGGATGAGCGCCCCTGGACCGTACTCGACGCTGGTACGCGTATGGGGCATGTCCATCTGCAAGTGTCGGACCTCGCGGCGGCGGTGCGCTTCTACACTGAAGGCTTGGGATTCGAGACGATGGTTAACATGCCAGAGATGGGCGCGGCATTTGTCTCCGCTGGCGGTTACCATCACCACATCGGCCTCAACACCTGGACCAGCCGTGGCGCACCCCTCCCACCCGCCGACGCTGCCGGGCTGCGTATCTTCGAGATCGCCGTTCCAGATACCAAGACGCTGAACGAGGTCGCCGCGCGTCTCACCGCGCTAGACGCGCCATTCGCGCGCACTGCCATCGCGCTCGAAACGCGCGACCCTTCGGGCAACCTGGCGCGGCTTGTAGAGTAACCTCTCTTCATTACATTGGGAGATGCAGCAGGCGTGTTCCAAGCGCATCAAGCCCAATCGCATGGTCGAGCGCGTATGTGCCTGGGCCAATAAGGATGAGCGCGATGCAGACCACGATGATGAGGAAGTTGTACTCCCAGCCATTCTTGCTGACCCAGTAACCCTTCTTGCCGGTGACTTTGGCGATGGCGACGACCATGGTCGCCGCGATCAGTAGCGCGCCAAGTGGCGTGAGGAGACCGAGCGCGACGAGCAACCCGCCCAGGAACTCGCCGCCACCTGCCAGCGCGGCATAGAATCTCCCAGGCCGCATGCCCATGCGCTCTTCGTATCCCTTGGCCGTCGCCGCGAAGCCTGCGCCGCCGAACCAGCCAAAAGCTTCTGCGCGCCGTGGCCGATGAATGAGAGGCCTGGCCTCAGCCGCATGATGAGCAACGCTATCGACGCCATCGGGGTTCCTTCACTTTCTTCAGTGTTCCTGACCATTACCTTATGCAGGCGCGCTCTCAGATCTTCCGATTCGAGACCACGCGCAGGCGGTAGGTGGTTCTCGTCCAGCGCTTGTTTGATGCGCTCGCGCGCAACCGAGACGTCGTACTCTTCGCTGGCGAGCGTCAGGATATCGATCAGCAGCGCCAGGCACGTGCGCACCGACTCACGTGGATGCTCAAACGTGAGCGCCGAGTTGACACGGCTGACCAACGCACCGGGCTTGATCGTCAGCCGCGGAGCCTCGCTCGCCAGCCACTTATAGTCTGGCTCCCAGCGGCGATTCAGTGCGAAGAGGATGCGCAGGCCGCGCTCCAGATATCCTGTCAGCCGGTCGGCGAGCGCCAGGCGAGCGTCGCGCGTTACCAGCGGCCAGACGCTCACAACCGAGGTTGGCCACCAGGCCGGCGCGCTCCACGTCGCCACTGTTTGCGCGATGAGGCGGTCGCGCAGCGCGTCGGGATACTTTTGTAGCCGCTCCTGCCAGATCGTGAGCCGTCCATGCTCGCGCAGCGGCAGCGCATCCGCGATATGCCACGCCTCGGTCAGCTTCCAGTGGTTGGTAGTCTCAGCGCGAATGACCGCCCCTAGTGTCGCGTCCAGGACGGACCACGGCAGCCACAGCGATTCCACGAAGATCCCACTGTGCCAACTCTTGGTCCGTGTCCCGCCGACGTGCTCGGCGTTCTCCTCGAGATCAATCATCCCGCTGGCCGAGCGCAGCCACTCGTGGTACACCGAGATCGGCTGGAGCGCCTCTACGAGAAAGCGCATCTCCAGGTCTGAATACTGATCCGCGACGCCGCGCGCGACCGAGCCAGTAATGAGGACCGCCTGGCCAAGATCTGGCTGGCAGTCCCCGGCGAGCTTCGCCGCCAGCGCTCGCCGCTCCGCACTCCACGATGTCGCGTCCGTGCCGATCGTGGTCATCTCGTCCCCCTTATCGCACTCTCGTCAATCGAATAGCTCCAGGATATGATAGCGGCTGTCGCGCTTGGCAGGACGGAATCCAGCCGTGCGAATCTCCGCCTGGATCTGCTCGACCGTCATGCACGTTCCGACGTCCGCGCCAGCCGCGCTGACGACATTCTCCTCCATCATCGTGCTGCCAAAGTCGTTCGCGCCGCAATGGAGCGCCTGCGCGCCAATCGGCGCCCTGGGACGGCCACGACGCGCTGATGTTGGCGAAATTGTCGAGCATCAGGCGCGCGAAAGCGACCATGCGCAGGTATTCGCTGCCCTCGAGCCTTGACGCCGCCCATCGCCGTGTTTTCGGGCTGATAGCTCCAGCAGATGAAGCTGGTGAAGCCGTTGCCGTTGTACGCCAGGCTCTCGTCCTGCAGGTCGCGCAGTCGGGTCAGATGGAGCACCCGCTCCTCCAGCTCCTCGCCGAAGCCGAAGACCATCGTCGCCGAGGTCGTCATGCCCTCGCGCTGCGCCAGCCGCTCGGCCTCGATCCAGCTCTCCCACGTGCCCTTGTGCGGCGCGATGCTTGTTGCGCGTGCGGTTATCCAGAATCTCGGCGCCGCCGCCGGGCAGGCCATCCATCCCCGCCAGATGCAGCTCGTGCAACACGTCTTCCAGCGGCATCTTCATGATGCGCGCGATGTTCCAGACCTCGACCGGCGAGAAGGCATCGCATCTCGATGCCGGGATAGTTCTCCTTGATGTAGCGCAACAGCCCATGTAGTAGTCGAGCTTGAGATAGGGATGCACGCCGCCCTGGAGCAGGATGCGCGTCCCGCCCCAGGCCTGCAGTTCCTTCACCTTCTGGCCGATCTGCTCGTTGGTCAGCAGGTAGCCCTCGGGACTGGCTGGCTTGCGATAGAAGGCGCAGAAGCCGCAGTCGATGATGCAGACGTTGGTGTAGTTGATGTTGCGGTCCACCAGATACGTCACGATGCCGTCGGGATGCAGCCGCTGGCGCAGGCGGTCCGCCGCATCACGCAACTCGGCGTCGGTGGCGTTTTGATAGAGCCACACGCCCTCCTCGAAGCTCAGGCGGCCACCAGTAGCGGCGCGTTCGAGCAATTCGGTCGTCGAGGTCTTCTCGGTGACTGGCATCGCTATCTACTTCCTCTCTATCGTCGCTCTCACTGAGGTGATTTCAATATCCAGCAATGTCCGCCCGCGCGAGAACCTTGGTCGGCGTGACGCGCACGAGCAACTCACCGGGAACACCGTTGCGCTTACCGAACTCCTCCGCCCGGTCGGCCCCCATGTAGCGACCGCCGATGACCGTCGCCCAGCGCATCAACTCCTCCAGATTATCGGAGAGCGCCACCGTTCCCTCGATGATGGCATAGCTATAGGGCGCCTCTTGGTCGTCTATCGTCAATGCGATGTGCGGATCGCGGCGCAGGTGGCGCGTCATCATATAGCTTTCATGTGTCGTGAAGAGCAGGTCGTCGCCATCGAGGACGAACCATACCGGCTTCACATGCGGCAGCCCATTGGCGCGCACTGTCGCCGCCTTGGCGGTGCGCGTCCCATGCATCATGAACGCTCGATACTCGTCGTCGCTCATCGTGCGCATGATCTGTCTCCCAGGCAAGCGTTATGCGATCACTTCCGCCGTCTCCAGCACATCCATGAACGGGCTGACGGAGAAGACGGCCTTGCCCGGCCCAGCCTCGCCATAGCCCGGCGGCGGCGCAAGGTTGTAGCTGCGCAGCGTGTCGCGGTAGGTCTCCAGCAGACGCAGATGGTATTCCAGCGGCGCGCCGTCGGGATTGGCGTCACCCAGAGGCGTCATCGGCTCCGGGCACCAGGTGGTGAAGCGCGGCGTGATGCCTTTCGACATGAAGAAGTTCAGCCCCTCAGCGGTCGAGCGGATCGCGTCCTCGACCTCCGTGTAGCCGTAGGGCTGCGCCATCTCGACCCCGCCGACGAAGTTGGGATCACATGCGCCGGGCCGAAGACCTCGGCGGCGTCCACGATGCGGCGTATCCACTCGTCGCGCCCGATGTAGCGCGTCTTGCCAGGGCAAATCTTCGGGAAGAGGTTCGGATCCCACACCTCGTAGTTAGGGTGATAGATCTGCGCGCCCGCCGCCTTGAGCCGCTTGACATCCTCGACCGGCCACGCCTGCGTCACCACCTTGCTGATCCAGCGACCAGGAAACTTGTTCTCGATGGCCTCGACGTACTGCGAGTAGAACTCGACCTCGTTCTTGCCCTGCAAAAGCGAGGTCACGCTGCCGCCGGTGATCGTATAGGCGCGGCTGAATGTGTCGGTCGCGTCAATGCGCTCCAGCGCGGCCAGCACGTCGGCGACGGACTTGACGCCGGTATATGGACGCCCCTCCTGAATCTGCTGGCGGTAGTTGTTGTTGATATCGCAGAACTGGCACTCTTCTTTCGCGCCGAAATACTGACAGACGCGGAAGACAGTCAAGTAGACCAGATAGCCCCATTCGATCACCGGCGCGATCTCGGCGACGGGCCGCCCATCCGGCAGTTTCTCGCGATAGTACGGCGGCAGGTCGCGCAACCCAACCTCGGCGACCGGCGTCTCATCCACGTGCAGCCAGAGCGCGCCATCGCGCGGCGCGACGCGATAGGGCGAGGCGGGATTCAGTCGTGTGGAGACGATGGTGCGACGCAGGCCCCATGGCCCGCCGCTCAGCGCGATCTCTTCCGGCGCATGCCACTTCTGCGTCTCGTCCAGTTCCTTCTGCCGCACCATATCAAACGAGAAGATGAAGTAGGACTTCGGCTGATGCTCGCGCGCCGCGCCGTTCTCTGTCGCCACCGAGATGAGCGCGTCGTCCTCGAAGCATATGCCCGTGCGCAGCAGATCGGCCTTCAGGACCGCCTCACGCGGCAGCGTTGGATGAGTAGCGAACTGCGCCTCCAGGATGTCCAGCCTTCGTGTCGGCGTCTTCTTCGATGTCGTCTTGGTCATGAATATTCCTCGATGCTCTCAGAGAGAAAGCGCACATCCGACCAGTGGAAACCTGGTACGGCTAGCTCAAGAAAGCGCCGCAGCCCTTCCAGGTCGCGCGCACCCAGATCATAGTCCAGCAGGCGCAGGTAGCGGAGACAGACATCTTCTGGCAATGCAAGCCGCTCCGCCGCCTCGGCCGCGATTCGATCCAGATCGGCGAGTCCGCGCCGCTTCGACTCACGTAGCGCCTCAATAATACCGCTAGCCGAGATCTCCCGCGCCGCGATCGGCGCGCGCCGCCCAGACGGCGAAGACGAACGGCAGTCCGGTCCATGCGCGCCACTCCGTCGCCAGATCGAAGACATATGGCTTGCCGCGTCCGGCGACCTCGCGCCGTATCTGACCTTCGACTAGCGCGACATCGCCAATCAGCAGCGCGGCATCGTGCTCGGCCAGCATCGCGTCCAGATCGGCTCCGCCGTCACATAATGCGGATGTGCGCCGTAACGCTGTTCCGCCAGCAGACGCACGAGCGCGACCGAGGTCGCGGAGTCGCTGGACAGCGCGATCGAGCCACCATCCAATGCGCGCCAGTCCGCATGCCAGGAGAAAAGCAGCACGCTCTCGACCTTCTCCTGCGCCGCGACCGGAGAAGCCAGGCACCAGCAGCCACTCGTCAGCATGCTGCGCCAAAAGCGACGCTGGAGACATTGGAGAGATCGATCTCGCCGGCGAGCAGCGCCGCGTTCATCGCCGCCGGCACGCCCGCGACAAGTCTCGACACCTGGCAGAAGCGACGCATCGCGACGCATCGCATCATAGACCGGCGCCACGTTGAGGTAGTCGATTACGCCTAGCCTGACGAACTGTTGGCGCTGATCGCTGTCCGCAGAGGCGGTGATCGACGGTAGACGTGACGCGCTCATTGTAACTCTCGCTTGCTCGAGCAGGCTCGGCTGGAACTGGCGCGCCGATAGAGCGCAGCAAGATCACCCGGAGTGTCGGCAACGCCTCTTGTAGCTGCGCAGGCTCGTTTATTACCAGCCAGCGCACGACGATCTCGTTGATCGCGCCGAACCACGCCCAGGAGATTGTCACGGTATCCTGCGGCGTAATCACACCCGCCGCGACCGCGCGATCAAGGTAGCCCTGGATCATGCGCGCGAACTCGCCGCGCGTGCGCATCAGCTTCTCATCGAAGCCGTGTCCCAGGCCAACCGCCTCGACCAGCAAAATCTTGCTCAGGCGGCGGTGGCGCGCGAAGAGGTCCAGCACGGTGCGCAGCGCGGCGTCGAGCTGGGCGACGGGATCGCTCTCGGCGGCGATGGCGCGATCAATTGAGGCGGCGAGCTTGGGCGTCGAGCGCGTCCACCAGCGCGAGGAAGATGGCCTGTTTATTGGGGAAGTGAAAGTAGAAGCCGCCCTTGGAGCTATCCGAGGCGCGGATAATGTCATCCACCCCCGCGCCGTGGTAGCCTTTCTCGGCGAAGACCTGTTCGGCGGCGTCGAGGAGACGCTGGCGCGTCGCCTCTTTGTCACGAGTCTGGGTATGCCGCTGCCTCGCGCTCTTTGCCGCTCTCACTCGCCATGCTGATCGCTCCGTGTATCCTGATCAACGCGTTCTACAAACCGACGCGCCGGTCTGTTCGCGTCCGCTGAGATTGTAGAGCGTAGGCCCGTTACCGTCAAGCGGCGAGACAGCGCCAGACGGTGCTATACTGTGCGCCGAATGTTTGAATGACCACTATCCGAGGCGATAGTCTAGTCCGCTGGACCGAGGATGAAACAGTGAAGCTGGCAGAGGCGCTCGTCCTGCGCGCTGACGTGCAGAAACGCATCGAGCAGTTGCGCAACCGGCTGCGCCAGAGCGCACTCGTGCAGGAGGGCGAGACGCCGCCCGAAAATCCACAGGAGTTGCTGGACGAGGCGGCGCGGCTGACGGATCAGCTCGCCCGTCTGGTAGCGCGCATCAACCGCGCGAACCTGGCGACAACGCTCCCCAACGGCGCATCGGTCACCGACGCGCTCGCTCGCCGCGACGCGCTGCAGACGCGCTACAGCCTGATCGAGACGACAGCCGAGACCGCCTCGTACCGCATAGATCGTTACGGCCGCTCGGAGATCCGCAAGGTCGCAACCGTGGACGTCGGCGCGTTGCGCAAGCAGTTGGAAGCATCTGGCGCCAAGAACGCCGCGAGCTGGATACGGCGATCCAGGCGACGAACTGGGCCACCGAGATCGGAGAGGAACAGAGGCTATAGGCGCATAGCGCGTAGCCAGATGGAGACGCGAGCGAACGCAAGTTGGTAGCCAAACGAGAGAAGTGGTGAGCGCACGGCGTCAACTGCCTTAAGTTGAAACATCTCCACTTTGGGGATTTCGCGTGGGGCGCGCGAGCACCGTCATTGTTGTGCCCAGCACTGTCACCAACGCACCGCGCATACACCGGGCACTCCGGTCATCGTTATTACCAGGCGCTGGGCTTCTTCACGCGGCGAGGGTGGGTCAGGGGATCTTGCGTTCGCTCCGTCCCATCACTCTGTCCATCGCTTCGTGTGCGCCTCCTAGAAGCGCACAAACGGGATGACGTAGATGACCATGAAGGCATAGAAGACGGCGTTGGCGACGATGGTGCAGAGGTGGAAGACCTCGTGGTAACCGAAGACGCGCGGCCAGGGGTTGGGGCGCTTGAAGGCGTAGGCCAGCGCGCCAAGCGTGTAGAGCACGCCACCCAGCACGAGCGCCAAGATCGCGCCAATACCCAGGTTGTGCCCGATCTCTGGTATCGCGGCCAGCGCGACCCAACCCGTCAGCAGGTACAGCGCGACCATCACCCAGCGCGGCAGGCTCAGACGTGGCGCGGCGGCGATGACCCCAGCAAGCGCCAGCCCCCAAACTGTCACCAGGATGCCGATGCGCCACCAGCCGGTCATCACGTTGAACGCGATCGGCGTATACGTCCCAGCGATGAGGATGAAGATATTGGCGTGATCCAGGCTGCGTAGCAGTTTCTCGCGTCGGGCTTCCCATGAGCCGATGTGGTAGAGCGCGCTCATTCCGAAGAGCCAGACGGAGCTTAGCCCGTAGATCGCCAGCGTCACCTGCTTAGGCGGATCACCAGCGGCGAGAACGACCAGCGCAATGGTTCCGATCACCGCCAGAATTGCGGCGCCCAGGTGCAGATAGCCGCGCAGAAGTGGCTTGGCCACCGCTTCAACGCGCGATGGGTGATAGGTGGTTGTGGTGGTACGGTTCATGGCAGCTTCTTGTTCTCCTTGCGCCTCATCAACGTGTTCGGCGCAACATGACTGACTGTCAGTCATATCAACAAGTATAGAGCGCTCGTGTCCGCGTTTCAAAGCGCGTACCACCATTGGCGCTGAACAATTGGAGTGATTGCGTGGCCCTGAAGTTTCGCAGTACGCTGGAGCGCCTTGTGATGAACCACAGCCAGGCGTATACTCGACCGAGCAGCGACGCCTGCGGTCGCTCCCAAAACGATGGAGGCGCGAGATGGCGACTATCGTGATCGTTCATGGCATGTTCGACGGCGGCTGGAGCTGGCGCGGCGTGAAGAGGTTACTTGAAAGCGCCGGTCACAGGGTCTATACGACGACGCTGACCGGACTGGGTGAGCGCGCCCATCTTGCTCACCCCGAGATCGATCTGGAGACCCACATCGCGGACATCGTCAATCTGCTCTACTTCGAGGACCTCGCCGATGTGCGCCTTGTCGGGCATAGCTACGCTGGCTGCGTCATCACCGGCGTCGCGGATCGCGCCCGCGAACGGCTGGCAAGCCTGATCTACCTCGACGCGCACGTGCCCGACGACGGCGAATCGTTCCTACAACTGCTGGACGCCAACAACCGCGCGGGCATCGAGGCAGCTACGCGCACGAGTGGCGAAGGCTGGCGTGTGCCACCGCCAGCGGCGCCAAGTGATCCCGGTGTGGAGTCACACGCAACAAGTGATCTGTGGGCCTGGTTCCATCCACGACTCGTCCCACACCCTTTCAAGACGCTGACGCAGCCGCTCCAACTAACACGCTCTTCTGATGAGGCGCTTTCACGCGCCTATATTCTGTGCGCCGCAGGACGAGACGGAGAGCCGCTGGAGCCACGGATGGAGCGCATTCGCACGAATCCAGCCTGGCGCTGGCGTGAGGTCGACGCCGATCATCTCGTGCATGTCACCGCGCCAGAGACGCTCACGGCAGCGCTTCTGGAACTTGTGTAGATATCATTCGTCCAGTTTCATCCAGCGCCTAAACCCCGTTGGATAAAGCGCGTCACTTCGGCTTGATACGCTTCGACGGAATACTTCTCGTCGAGCACATAACAGGCATATGCGGCAGAGTCGATCACGTCCACCACCAGCCGCGCCACGAGATCAGGCGCGAGATCGGGTGGAATCTCGCCGCGCTCCTGGCCTGCGCGAATGGCCTCCGCGACGAGGTCATAATAGGGCGCGAAGAGTCGCTCGCTCTCCTTCCGAATCTCGGCGCCGCCAGCGCGGGGATGCACGATGGCGAAGATGTCCTGATTGCGCTCGATGGCGCGAAACGCCGCCGCCACTCCAGCGTTCACCTGCTCCATGACATGCTCCGCCGCCGCGAGCGCTCTGGCAACCTCGGCGCGGATGTCAGTATAGACTTCACCGGTCAGGGCGAGGATCAGCGCGGATTTCGAGGCGAAGTAAAGATAGAAGGTACCCTGCGCGACACCAGCGCGCGCGACGATCTCCGAGACACGCGCCGCCTCGACGCCATTCGCGGCGAAGACCTGCCGGGCCGCGTCGAGCAGCGCGGCGCGACGATCCACACTCTGCCGCGTCAGCGCCATATCCACCCGATCCTGTCCATCTTAGAGATCGCTTCGTCTGATATTCTAACGTAGAGCCCCCTATACTACAGCCATTTACGCACAGCAGAGCGGATCACAACCAATGCAGGGAGGCATGACGTGCAAGCACAGGATTTCACCAATTTCTTCCTGGCGAGCGCTGGAGCTGGAGCGGCGCTGGTCGGCCTGCTCTTCGTCGCGGTCTCGGTCAACCCTGGCCGCAACGCCGGACCATCCGCCCCGCCTGAGCGCCAGGCGGTCGCCGCGAGCGCCTACACCGCGCTTATCAACGCCTTTTTCATCTCCCTCGTGTCGCTGATCAGCGCAGATTCCCTTGGTGGTGTGGCGATAGTCGTTGGCTCGGTCTCCCTCATTGCCACCGTGCGACTCGTTGGTGATCTCTTTCCACCACATGTATCCAGATGGATCTACGCTCGTCACGCTGGCTTTCTCGCTATTGGCGTGATCATCTATGGCTTGGAAGTTGTATATGGCTGGCAATACCTGAGCCATGGCGACAATGCGGACTACGCCTACAACATCGCCTACCTTGTGATTGCGGCGTATGGCGTGGGGCTCACGCGCGCCTGGCAGCTTCTGGGCGCCAAGCGACGCAGCGTCTTCTTCTCCTGGTTCAGCCCGCTCAACGACCTCGAGGAACCGCAAGCGAGAGCAGTTGCGCAATCCGACAATGCTGATTCGGAGGATGGGAAGACGGCGACCGCGCAGCGAAAAGACGCGCACACTGCCTGACACCATGGTATGCTGGCGAGCAATCGGGGAGCGTCGCGGAGCCACGTGAATGTAGGCAGGAGGCCGTCGCATGCCAAAGCTGCGCGTCAACGGCGTTGAGCTGTACTACGAAGATGTCGGAAGTGGCCCGCAGACCATCGTCTTCGCGCACGGCCTGCTCTGGAGTTGCCGCATGTTCGACGCGCAGGTCGCGGCGCTGAAAGACCGCTACCGCTGCGTCAGCTTCGACTTCCGTGGCCAGGGCCAGACGGAAGTGACCAGAGACGGCTACGACATGGATACGCTCTACGAGGACGCCGCCGCGCTGATCGAAACGCTCAACCTCGCGCCATGCCACTTCGCCGGCCTCTCGATGGGCGGCTTCATCGGCATGCGGCTGGCGGCGCGGCGCCCGGAACTGCTGCGCTCGCTGATCCTGATGGAGACCTCCGCCGACCCGGAGCCAGTCGAAAACATTCCTCGCTACCGCCAGCTCGGCGCAGTCGCGCGCTATGTCGGCCTGCGCCCTGTCGCTGGGCGCGTCATGCCAATCATGTTTGGCCGGACATTCATGTCCGACCCAGCGCGCGCCGCCGACCGCAAGCTCTGGCAGGAGCGCATGGCAGGCAATGACAAGAAAGGCATCCTGCGCGCGTTGAACGGCGTAATCGAGCGCAAGCCAATCTACCAGGAGTTAAACCGCATTACCCTTCCCACACTGATTCTGGCAGGAGACGAGGATGTGGCGACTGTGCCAGCGACGTTGCAGCGCATCCACGAGGCCATCGCTGGCTCGCGGCTGGTCACGATTCCTCACGCCGGGCATACCTCCAGCGTCGAGCAGCCACAGGCCGTGACCGCCGCGATCGAGGCGTTTCTGGCAGAGCAAGCGTAAGCCGTCGACATGACTCAGTCGAAACGCACGATCAGCTCGTTCTCCGGACGATGTGGCCGCCGTCGCGGTTCGGCGGCCTTGTAGCCCACTGGAATCAGCGCGTGCGGAATCAGGCTGGCGCCCAGGTCTAGCGCTGCGCGCACAGTCTTCGGCGCGAAGAGCGGCGCGCACATCCATCCCGTGTCCAACCCAAGCGAGTACGCCGCCAGCAGCATATTCTGGATTGCCGCGCCAAGGCTCTGAATCGCCATGACTTCCTCGGCGCGCTGACGATCGGGATCGGGGTAACGGTCGAGGTCGGAAAGGTAGAGACAGGCCAGAATCAGCGCCGGCGCCTGTTCAATGCGCTGCCGTGAGAGCCGCAGACGGCGCGCCACGACCTCCTCATCTTCACCGTCCATCGCCAAGGTGCGCCGCCACTCGTCGCCCATCCCCTCCGCCAGGGTACGCTTCGCCTCTGGACGAGTCAGCACGACAAAGCGCCATGGCTGCGCGCCGTGTGGTGAGGGCGCCCAGCGCGCCGCCTCGATCATCTCCTCCAACGCCGCCCTCGGCACGGGCCGATCCTGAAACGCGCGCACCGACTGACGCCCGCGCGCCAATGGGAGAAAATCCAACCCACGCCCAGACTCCAGCCACGAATTCGTCTGCTGCGCGGACTCTTCAGGCGCGACGCGCCACGAGACGACGGCCGTGGGAGTCAGCGCGATGATCTGGCTCTGCTCCAGCGCCATCGTGCGGTACTGTGGGTAGCGCTCGCGCAGGAGAACTACCGCTGTTGCATGTGTTGCATGCCCCTCATCTCCCGGCCCCAGCAATTCGGAGTGCGCTGCGGCCTGCACGTACCCGAGTTGCGACCAGTCATCGCTGTAGCGATCAATCACCAGCGAGACCTCTGGCCGTGCCTCGATATTGCGCACACGCTTCAACTGAGTTGCGGCGACGTGTTTGGGCTTCTCGTCCAGCGGGATGTAGAAGCGCGCGCCGTCGAAGGCATAGCAGACAGGTACGACGTGCGGATGCCCTTTCGCATCGGCGGTCGCCAGCCGCGCGACACGTTGCTGCTGGATAAAAAGCGCCTCGGCCTCGGTGAGATTCGTCCGCGCCACCATGTGATCTCCGTCAGTTCATCGCATGCGTGTCCATAGTCATCGGCTATAAGAAGAGGGTGCGGCGTCATGCTGGCTCGTTGACGCTCACGACGGGATGCGCCATGTCCGCCACTGCCCAATCGCAACGCGCTCCACAGGAGACTTCTAGCAAATCGCACAGCGAACGCGCCGCCTCGTCCACGACCGATGCGCTCTCGTCGTCCAGCGACTCGATGTTCAGCGTGACACGTCGCGTCGCATCCCGAATCGCCGAGCGCGCATCCTGCCGCCAGTTCCATCTCCGGCAGAGGACATGCGCGGTATCGGTGTAGACCACCTCGCCTACTTCCGGTGGGTCGGGCGCGAGGGCGTCTTCTCCAAGTGTGAAGAATGTATCGCCTTCACGCGCGTAGCGGTAGGCCAGCGGCGGCGCGAGTAGGTCGAGGTCATCCGCGCCAGCGGGGACGCGAAAAGCGACCGAGATGGCGTTGTACGCATCCACCAGCATGTTGATCTGTGGCAGTCCCTCGCCCTGAATCACACGCCGAAACAGCCGCTCGACCGAGGAGCGAAAGCTCGTCTTCTTGACGCCAAAGGCTTTATACGCCTGCCGCCAGCGGCGCACTTCGGGAATGTCGCCTAACTCGCGTCCAGCATAGCGCGTGCGGCAATCCGCCTCGACGCTGGCAATGTAATCCACGAGCGCGGGTGGACGCTCCTGCTCAATAGTGAGATTGGCCGCCACGACCAGCGCGACGCGATACGTTGGGAACTGCGGCAGTATCTCCGCGATGTCTAGCGAGATCATCGCGCTGGCTCCCCTTGTACGTTGGGTTTGCGCGCGACTACCCACAGGAACGTCACCGGCAGTCCATCCTCGTCGGCCGTCTTCAGCGCCGCCGATTCAATGACAAGGCCAGCTTCCTCGACCAGCCGTTGGTTCGTCTCGGCGTCGAAATGGCTCCAGTACATCGGCGCGCCAAGCCAGTCCTCCTCGTAGCCATTCTCAGTTGCGCTGGCGCCCATCGTCGCCACGAAGAGGCCGCCCGGACGCAGCCAGCGCGCGATCTTCTTCAGTAGTCCTGACTGCTCCTCGCGTGGCACGTGGATGAGGGAGAAGAACGCCACCACGGAGTCAACACATCCTGGTTCGAACTCCAGCGCAGTCATATCCGCATGGAGAAAGATTGCGTTGGGGACGTTCGCACGCGCCAGCGAGACACTATGAGCCGAGAGATCGACCCCAATGAGATTGAAGCGCGCTGCCAGCGCCTGGGTCGTTGGACCGCCAGCGCCACAGCCCAATTCAAGGACATCAGCGCCCTCCGGCAGATTACGCACGATCAGGTCGATATAGCGCGCACGCTCGTCAGACCGCTCCTGCGCAGCCACAGCGGCGTAGCGTTCGGCGATCTGATCGTAGCCCTGTTCGACGATGCGCTTGCGCTCCACCATCGTCAACTCTTCCTTATCCATATATGCAACAGAAACCTCATACCGCTAAAAAGTTGTTGAGCCTGACGCCCCACTGCCTTCCTCTGGACCACCAGCAGGGCCTTCGCCACCAGTAGATGGCTCAGGCGCATCGGGAGCAGGGCGTAGCAACACCTTCGTTACGCGCCGTCGCTCGACATTCACTGCCTCGGCGATCCATTTTGGCCCAATGGAGACACTATCGTCCGCGCGTGGGATGCGGTCGAGCCGCACCGCCATCAGCCCCGAGAGAGTCGTATATAGGCCACGCTCAGCAGGCGGTATTGGCGGTAAGGTTGGGATCGCCTCACGCACATGATCGTACGTCTCCGCGCCGTCCACCAGCCAGGTCCCATCCTCGCGCGCGATGATGGGCGCATCCTCATCTACGTCGTACTCGTCGTGAATCTCGCCCACGAGTTCTTCGAGCACGTCCTCCAAGGTGATGAGTCCCGTGGTCTGACCGTACTCGTCGGCTGCCAGCGCGAGTTGGGTACTCTCGCGGCGAAACACATCCAACACATCGCTCAGAGCGAGCCGCTCCGGCACGAAGGTCGCTGGACGCAACAACGTCCTGACACTTTGCTCTGCCTCACTCGCTGCGTCATCGCTGGTAACGGTCTGAGCATGATCAGGCGTCTGGAGCAGGTCCTTCACGTACAAGACACCCACCACCTGATCGAGCGTTCCCTCATAGACCGGCAGGCGCGAATAGCCGGACGTGCGCGCGACGGTGATCGCCTCATCGATGGACGCGTCTACCGCCAGCGTCACCATCTCTGGGCGCGGCGTCATCGCGTCCTCCACTGTCTTATCGCCGAAGGTGAAGACGTGGCGCACGATGGATTCTTCGGCGGGATCGAGAATGCCCGCCTCGCGGCTTTGCACCACCAGCATCGAGAGTTCCTCGACCGAGTGGACGCTGGACTGCTCGCCTGCCGCTTGCAGTCCCAGCAGCCGCACGACCCAATTGCCAACTCCGTTGAGCAACGCGATAAACGGTCGAAAGACGCGGTCGAAGAGCAGCAGCGGCGGCCCGACGAAGAGCGCGACCGACTCTGTGCGCTGCAACGCCACCGACTTGGGTACTAACTCGCCCATCACGATGTGCAGCGAGGTAATCAGCGCGAAGCTGATCGCGATAGCGAGCGTACCAGTCACTTGTTCAGCGATCAGCGTTCCAGTCAACGGCGCAAGGAGCGGCTCGACCAGATGCGCAAGCGCTGGCTCGCCGATCCAGCCGAGCGCCAGGCTCGCCAGGGTGATACCAAGTTGCGTTGCGGCGATGTAATTATCCAGGTGGGTCAACTGACCACGCACGACGCCCGCTGCGGCGCTTCCCTCCTCAGCAAGCTGCTCGATGCGCGTGGCGCGCACCTTCACGAGGCTGAACTCCGCCGCGACGAAGAAGGCGTTCGCGCCCACCAGGACAAAGATCGCCAGTATCCCAAGGATGGCGGCGACTTCCATGCGCGCCAGCTCCCTTCTACGCTAGACTGCGCTTATTGACGCCAGACACAATAGCACAGGGCGCGGTCATCCAGGCTTTTTCCTAGGACGCCGCGCCGATGTCATACTCCCACTATTACGCGATCATGCGCCTCAACTGGTCCGGCTAGGCCAGCGCAGCCTCGGCAGCACCTCGCGTCCAAACGCCTGGATGAACGCTTCCTGGTTGCGCCCGACGTTATGGACGTAGACCTCGTCGAAGCCGAGATCAACGAAATGCTGGATGTGCGCCGCATGCTCGCCGAGGTCTGGCGACATGAAGACGCGCCCCTCGAAGTTCTCCGCACGCACAATTTTCGCCATCGCCTCGAAGTCCTCGGGATTGCGAATGTCCGCCTTGGGGAAGGCCATGCCGCCATTCGGCCACTCGCGCACGGCCTGCTCTACCGCCGCCTCACGGCTCTCCGCCCATGACAGATGCAACTGGATGATGCGCGCCATCGTCGCGGGATTCTTGCCCGCCTCGCTCGCGCCCTTCTCAAAGCGCCCCAGCAGCGTGCGAATCTTCTCGTCTGGAGCGCCGACGGTGATGATGCCCTCGGCGATGCGTCCCGTGCGCTCGGCGTTGACCGGGCCGGAGGTGGCAATGTAGATCGGCGGCGGCGTCTGCGGCAGCGTGTAGAGCCGCGCGCTCTCGACGTTGAAGTGATCGCCACGGAACTTGGTTACCTTGCCAGAGAAGAGCTTGCGGATCACCTCGACCGACTGCTCCAGGATCTCCAGCCGCACCGGCGCCTCCGGCCAGTAGCGCCCGACCACGTGCTCGTTGAGCGCCTCGCCCGCGCCGATGCCGAGATAGAAGCGACCGGGGAACATTGCCGCCAGGGTCGCCGACGCCTGCGCCAGAATGACAGGATGGTAGCGGAATCCCGGCGCGGTGACGCCTGGACCGAAGCGCACTCGGCTGGTCTGCGCGCCCAACGCGCCCATCCATGCCCAGACGAAGGCCGAATGGCCCTGCGACGGCGTCCAGGGATGAAAGTGATCCGAGGCCATGACGCTGCCGAAGCCGGCGTCTTCGGCCATGCGCGACCACTTGAGCAGATCGTTCGGCGCGAACTGCTCGAACATCGCGGCGTATCCAAGCGTGCCCACAGACGTCTCCTTTGTCTCGCTGTTGATCTACTTCTTGCGGGCCAGGATCGCGCGCAACTCGGCGACCTGTGGCAATCCCGGCTGGAGCCTGTCGATGGTATCCAACTCCTGCGTGGCCTCGCGCCGCTGGTCGAGCGCGGCATAGGCCGTCGCCAGATTGAGCCGGAACGAGACCGCCAGCGGCTCCAGTTCCACCGCCGACTCCAGATGTGGAAGCGCGTCCTGCGGCTTGCGCTGCGAGAGGTAGAGCGAGCCGAGCAGGTAGCGCGCCTCGGCGTCGCCGGGATCGATCCCTGCGGCCTCCTCGAAGGCCAGACGCGCGTCCTCCTGTTGCCCGAGCAGATCATAGAGCGCGCCGATGCGGGTGAACAGGTGTGGCAGCGACTTGTTCAGCTTCGCCGCCTCACGCAGCTCGACCAGCGCGGCCTGCGCCGCTGTACGTCGCGCCTCATCCGTCGGGGCGTTGGGATCTCCATCCAGACTCTCACCAGAGACGCGCCCCATGATGACGCCAGCCAGATCGGCGTGCAGTGTCGGGCGATCTGGCGCAATCTCCAGTCCCCGACGCAACGTCTGCTCGGCGTCGGAGAGGAAGCCGCGCCGCGCCTGCATCTCGCCTAACGCCTGCAGGTGTTCGGCCGTCTCCTCTTCGCCGACCACCGAACGCATCGTGTCGATGGCGCGCTCCAGCCAGACCTCCGCGCCTGCCTGGACCCCCTGGCTGACGTATTGATCGGCGACCATGTACTCCTCGATGGCGCGTTCGAAGCGCAGACGTGGCGTATCGGGGAATTTCGCCGCCATCTTCTCCAGCAGCGCGGCGGCGCGCTCGTGGTTGCCGAGGACACGTGCGTCGTCCAGCGCGGCGCGATAGACCGTCTCATCCAGCGGCAGCTTGGCGATCAGCGCGTCACGATAGCTCAGCGACACGCAAAGGTCGCCGGTGACTGCGCGTACCGTCTCCTGCGCCTGTGGATCACGTGGATCGGCGGACGCGATCCTGGCCGCCGCCTCCGCCGCGTCGTGCGCCTCGGCGATGCGCTTCTGTAGCTCCTCGATGCTCAACGCCTGCGCGCTCAGGCCCTCGTCGCGGATGCGCGCGATGGTCCAGAAGCCAAACTCACGGTTGCGCCGCATGGTGTAGGCGGTCCAGTACCAGTGGCGCTCGGTCTGCGCGCTGGTCAGCATGGCGAAAGGCATCTCCTCCAGCGCGCCCGCCAGCGGCGAGTCGCGCAGCGAGAGCGACCAGAACGCCTCGTAGTCCTGCCCGCCACCGAGTGTGCCAGCGGCGCCCGGCGACCACAGTACGCTCGCACGCTGTTTCTGCTCGCGCACAAGTGTCAGCCGCACCGCGCCGGGTTGCGCATCGTCGGCCCACGCGCGCCGCTGTGTGATGTACTCTGCGCGCGACTGCGCCTGACGCAATGGCGCGTCATCGGCGAGCAAGTCATACGTCAGGCCAAAGTCGGCGAAGCTCCACGCGCCGAGCCAGTTGGCGATGGTCTCGTCGGCCTCCATATCCGTGGCGATGAAGGGACGGTCACCGTTGCGCGCGGCGCGCTCATCCTCCAGCGCGATCTGGCCCTGCTGCTCCTCGTCCGGATCGCCCAATAGCAGTTCGTCCAACCGCTCGCGCTGCTCGGTGAACTCGCGCGGCGGTGGAACTTTACGCCACTCATGCACTTCGAGGGCTGCCTGGAGCAGCCGTCGCGCCTGCGCCCAGGTGATCGGCGTGGTCGGCGCGCCGTTGTTGCCGCGCAGTGTCTCGACGGTCTCGCGCAGGAAGCGCGCGCGGCCCATCGGCTCTGTGACGTTGAAGCGCGTCACGCCGGTTGAGTAGAAGTTGAGCGCGATGAGGAAGCCGCGCACGGTATCGGGGTTCGCGCCTTCCTGCCAGGCGAGCAGCAGCGTCATCTCGCCGCTCTCGCGGGTGCGCGTGGCGTACGACTCGACCAGTTGTGGACGCGCGGGTTTGGCGGACTTCGCGGTTGGCAGCGAAACGACAGCGTCACTATTAGGCGCGGGCGAGATGACCGCCGAGGGAATCTCCTCTGGTGGCAGCATGAGGTCCGAACGCACGCCCGCCGATTGCAGTCGCAGCCGGGAGCGGCGCGCCTCACGGGCCACCTCGCGCCGTGTGTCGGCCTCGCCGAGAACCTGCGCGACATCGGCGGCGGCGGGAGCGAACTCGCCACGAGTCGCGCCGAGCGATTGCGCATAGGCGAGCGCGACTGGCTCCTCTGCCTCGGTGATGGGTGAGAGTCGCTCGACCATCGCTTCACGCCCATCCTCGCGCGCCTCACGCAGCGCGCTGGCGATCCCCGGCGTCTGACGCGTCAACTCCGCGAGCGTCGCCTGTTGCTCATTCGTCAGCGGAACCGCTTGTTGTTCTCTCTCACGATCCTTCGCGCCCGTCTGCGCCTTTTGACCCTGCCGTCCACGACGACCACTGTGTCCCATGACACTCTATCCTTCCGCTGCCTTCCGCTGCCTGCCGCTGATGTCGCGTAATGCTCTATGCCATACAGCGGAGAATTGTAGCACGCGCGGCGCATGACCTGCCGGGCATTGAAGGAGCGAGCGGAGGAGGCTCGTCCTAATACCGATAAGAGATGGCTCAGTCTGCCTCGGCGGAGACGAAATTCACCAGCGAGGCGAGCGCCTGATAGGCGTCTTGCGCGCTGGCGGCGTCGGTGGCGACGGACTCCAGCGCCTGGCGCGCGGCCTCACAGTGATTGCGCAGGATAGCGCGCGCATGCTCCCGCGCCGAGACGCGCTCGAAGATGGCGAGTACGGCCTCGATCTCCTGCTCGCTCGCCTGCCCTGCGCTGGTATATACACGCAGCAGCGTTTCGCGATCTGCGGGAGTCGCCGAGTCAAGCGCAAGCAGCACGGGCAGTGTCATCTTCTTGCGACGTACATCGCCCGCCGCGCTCTTGCCCAGATCGGCCGCCTCCCAGATGCCCAGCAGGTCGTCACGTACCTGGAACGCCATGCCGAGCGCGTCGCCAAAGTCGCGTAGACGCTCCGCCAGCGTGAGGTCGTCCGGCGCGCCGAGCCGCCCGCCCATCTGCGCCGCGCAAGCCATCAGCGCCGCCGTTTTGCGCCCGATCATCGCCAGGTACATCTCGGCGGTGATCTCCTGGCTGCGCTCGAAGGCCATATCGAGATACTGCCCCTCACAGAGCGCAAGGCAGGTGCGGTCCAGCACCTCCGCCAGTTCGACGACCAGCGCTGGAGTGACGCCGCGCTCGATCAGCCGCAGCAGTTCCAGCCGCGCCATGGCAAAGACGCCGTCGCCGGTGTTGATCGCGTGTGCCTCGCCCCAGACCTTCCACAGTGTCGCCCGGTGGTGACGCGCCTCGTCGCCGTCCTCGATGTCGTCGTGGATGAGTGAGAAGTTATGCGCCAATTCAACCGCGATCGCGGCGGGAATGGCGCGCGTGACGACCTCATTCGCCTCATCCTGACCCGCTCCGGCGTGGGCTGCGGCCAGTCCACACGCGGCTAGCAGCAACGCCGGCCGCAACAATTTACCGGGCTGCGCGCGGGTGGGGCGTAGGTTGGCGTCGCGCCAGCCAAAGTGGTATTCGATCTGCCCGTAGAAGGCGTCCAGCAATGGCGCGACGACAGGAGTCTGCGGCGTGGCGCCACGCGCAGCCTGGATAGATGCTTCCAGTGTGGCGTTCAATCGCTCACGGTAGCGATCTAGCGCCTCGGTGATCGCGTCGGTCTCCGCCTTCCTGCGTACCGTCACGCTAGCACATCCTTCCTTGTCGCTCACGCAGGCTAGCGTACGAAGTCGCTCACGCAGGCTAGCGTACGAACTGCGCCACAACCAGGCCCACCACCGTCGCGGCGCCTCCAATCGCGACGATCCAGCGGCTCAGGCCGACGATCCCGCCGACCGGGCGCAGCGGCGCGCAGAGATGGCAGTAACGGCGAGTGACGAAGTAGCGCTGGCTGCGGCTGCCGTCGCGCACGATCTCAATGGCTTCCTCGCGGCGGCGTGTGTGCTGCTCGTCGCAGATGTAGCGGCGGCACCCATAGCAACGGCTGTAGTCAATATAGTGCGCGAACATCGAGCCGGACCACTGGCGCGGCTCAACCTCAACCCCGCAGACATAGCAGCGGTAATCCTCGGCGTGCGTGCGCATACGGATAGCGCATGGCTCATGATCGGCGCGCGCGAAGTGCTCAGAGCACAGATGCCGGTGGCACGCCGGGCAGCGTCCCGAGGATGCCAGGCCGCACTCGTTGCAGGAGGGTATAGGGATGACGCTATGCGGCCCCATATCTCCCTCCACTCTACTAAAACGCGCTCATCAACCTGCGACGCCGGGCAGGAGCATAGCATCCTGGCGCGCGAGCGTCAATCCGCCGGCATCTGCTAGAATCAGGCGAACGAGTGGAGCGCAAGCTAGTTCTAGCGATGAACCGCCGGATGCGACGTTAAGCCAAGAGCGCCTCATCCACTTTCGCCAGCTCAGTACGAGATGCTGCCACCTGCCGGCGCTTCGTATCGAGAGGACACCGCAATGGCGCGCTGGGAGAAACTGCTCAAGCGCGTTCTGGATGGCCGAGCCGACGCCCTATATTGCCTTCGACGAACTGCGGGGACTTGTCTCACAGCTAAGTATCCGCTGGTAAGTTCTGTTTCCGGCGATAGGGCGCTCGCTTGTAGGAGTCGGTGGCGCCAACTGGGCGACCGGGTGAGCGACCCGTTGGCGGTTGGCGGTGCCCATCGAGGAACCATTGGGGCACCTCATCGACGATGGCGGCGACGGCGCCATGGAGCTGGCGTACTCCGCACAGGATGCCATCGACGAAGTCACGCAGACTCGTCGCCAGATGCGCGCGTGCATCCCGCTTGAGATAGCGCCACTCGCGCTCCTTGGGATTGAGTTGGGATTGAGTTGGGATTGAGTTGGGGCGCATATTTGGCCAGCCAAATGACGTGGAGCCAGTCCTGCCGAGCGGCGAGCGCCTGCTCGCTTCCTTTGCTGGTATGTGCCGAGCCATTATCGAGCACCAGGTAGATCTCCCGCTGCACCGTCTGCTGATGCGCCTCCAGCAGGTCCAGATAGCGCACGAACCCCGCTGTGTCTTGTGCGGCGCGCACGAGCTCGATCCGCCCGCGCCCCAGGACCTCGACGCTGCCAAACACCGTGACGCGTCGATTGGCGCCGACCCCTGGCAGCGTCGGTTGGTGGCCCCGCCGATGCCAGGTGCGGCACAGATACGGATTGGTTTCCAGATGCGTCTCGTCCTGGAAATGCAGTTCGTAGCGCGCCGGTTCCGCTCGCACCTTTTTCCCCCGCCACCGCCACCTCCGCCTTCGAGGCGGCGACGGCAGCGACGGCAGCGACGGCAGCGGGATCCTGCAGGTGCTTGAGCGTGTGCTTGGGTCGTCCACACACCCAGCCGCGCTGTCCTAAGAGCACGCGCAGCCAGCCCGGTTACGGTATGCAGAACATATTTAGGGCGATCATCATATATTTCGCGTAGCTGGGCGGCCGGAGATTGTTGACATCCAGCCGCGGAAAGATGGTAAGGCGAAGGCCTACCAAGTGCGCCAGGTACGTGCTATCTTTCGTACATATGGCATCACCAGCGTTCCGTAGCTGTAGGATGCCTGGCGCCCTCAGGCGCCCCTCAAGAGCATGAGATGGACCGCTGAGGTCCAGACGAC
This sequence comes from uncultured bacterium, assembly GCA_963733745.1. Lineage (GTDB taxonomy): Bacteria > Chloroflexota > Ktedonobacteria > Ktedonobacterales > JADMIN01 > DASWAC01. The sequence continues at coordinate 62,170 of CAVTFE010000016.1, read as the reverse complement.
AGAAGGAACACGAGGGCAGGAGGATGACCCAGAACCGGCGCTACCGGATGAATGTCTATTGGAGCGAGCAAGATCAGTTGTGGCTCGTGGAAGTACCTGATCTCCCAGGCGCTATGGTCGATGGAGCGACGCCGGTAGAGGCTGTAATCAACGCTCAACTGGTCATCGAGAATTGGCTCGAAGTCGCCCAAATGGATGGACGGCCGATCCCGGAACCACAGCCCTATGATGTCCCTGCAAGCGCCTAGTCTTTCTCATCGGGAGAGGCGCGCTATCGTCCTGCTCTCTGGCGGGCTGGACTCCTCGACCGCGCTCGCCATCGCCGTCGAGCAAGGATATACGCCATACGCGTTGAGCTTTCGCTACGGGCAGCGCCACGAGCGCGAGTTGGCGGCGGCGCAGGCGATCGGGAGACACTTCGGCTGTGTCGAGCACAGAGTCATCGACCTCGACCTGAGAGCGTTCGGCGGCAGCGCGCTCACTGACGATGCCATTGATCTGCCACTGGACCGCGACGAGGCGACGCTCGCCAGTGGCGTCCCGGTGACCTATGTGCCCGCGCGCAACCTGATTTTCCTCTCTATCGCCACTGCCTACGCCGAAGTGTCAGGAGCGGACGATATCTTCCTCGGCATCACGGCGGTCGACTATTCTGGCTATCCTGATTGCCGTCCCGAGTTCCTCGACGCCTTCACAGAAGCGGCGCGGCTTGCGACAAAAGCGGGAACTGAGGATCAGCGCACGTTGCGCTTCCATGCGCCGCTCATCATGCTCTCCAAAGCGGACATCGTACGCGAAGGGACGCGTCTGGGCGTGCCATGGGAGCTAACGTGGAGTTGCTACGCTGGCGGCGAGCAGGCGTGTGGACGCTGCGATAGCTGCCAGTTGCGCCTCAAGGGCTTTGCCGAGGCTGGTTTAAGTGACCCACTGCCATACGCCCACATTCCGCAGGCCGGGCAATAGCATGGAAGGAGATCCACGATGGAGATCTTGCCCATGTGGCGGGAACGATTCTCAAGACGACTGTTCCGTACTGGCGCACGCTCACTGAGTCGGTGAATGTGGGCGCGCGCTGATGCAGCCCTTCATTGCGGGCTGCGGCCCCTGGCGCTCCTACTTCACCGACCACCTCGCCAAGCCAGCCAGTCACTGAACCAAGTCTCCTAGTCACCAGCGCTCTGGTGCATGCTCCGGCTATACTGGCGAGTGACCGGCGAGAAGTTGCTAACTTTTTCTGCCTCTATCCGCCGGTCGCCGCTGGGAGCGATCAATGCGCGTCATCATCTGTTCGGATCACCTGCAACGGCGCGAAGAATCCTACCGGCAGGCGGCGCAGGATCTACAGGATGAGCCACCACCGCGTCCGAAAGGACTCTGGCAGCGCCTCGTCTGGCTCGTGACCGCGCGCAAGACGATGGAGATGGCGGCGCGGCGCGCGCGAGTCAGCGAGATGGAGGCCGAGGCCGACCGCTTCGCACAGGGACGTGTGGGCGAAGATTCCTTCGTGCAGGCGCTTTCGACACAGCTTGACGACCGCTATGTCCTGCTGAAAGGGTACCGCCCGCCGCCGCCATGGCATCAAGGCGGTGATATTGATGGGCTGCTGGTCGGGCCACACGGCGTCTCGGTGATCGAGGTGAAAGCCTGGCGTGGCTTCTATCGGTACTCCGGGGAGGACTGGCTCTTCCGTAAGAACCGGCGCGCCGTCTGGGAGGTCGCGCGCAAGAACCCGACGGCGCAGGCGGTGGCGAACACGCAGCGCATCCAGCACGTACTCGAAGACACCGGTTTCGAGCATATCCGTGTCTTCTCGGCCATCGCCGCGGCGACTGACACAATGAACGTCGAGATCATTCCGCCCGTCAGCGTGCCGCTCTACCTTGCCTACCTGCCCGGCGCGCGCCTGGATGCGATTATCGGGCCGACGGGACGTCAGGCGGCGCTCTCGCTCTCGCAGGTCGAACAGGCGCTGGCGATCCTCATGCCGCCCGCCTCAGCGCGCCTCGGCTGATTGTATCCACTATTGCCCCCCCAATTGATCAGCCTCCGGTGGTCACTTGGCGTTACCGCTCCGCGTACTATACCTAGCGTGATCGCTATCGCTTGTTCGCTCATGGGCGTCCGACAGAACACAGCTTCGCCCGATGCTCGGACGATCTGCGTTATAATAGAGTGTTGCGGGTACTGATTTCGCTTGCCGGAATCGCCGCTATGCAGTACGCTTTCCTCATGTCGCAAAAATCCGCCGCCCGGCGAGAGCAGACAGCAACGCGCAGCGCCAGCGCGACCGAGACAGCGTAAAATGTTCCGCCCTATCCTGGTTTACGCGCGACAACGCGAGTGGTGGGGAAGTGGTTTGGAAGAAAGGCAGACTCGCCGATGAAGACGACTGACGTTCATCGAGGATCAACACAAGTTCCCCCAGAGACCGAGCACCGTCCCCAGCTCGGCGATATCAGCGATAGCCCAGCGGGCGTGAACAACTTCTGCATCACCGTCGCGACGATCAACGGCTCTGGTAGCCAGACCGCCAACAACTGCCTCATCCGTGCGCTCTTCAAGATGGGAATCCCCGTCAGCGGCAAGAACATTTTCCCCTCGAACATTCAGGGCCTGCCGACGTGGTTCCAGATCCGCGTCAGCGAGGATGGCTTCGTTGGCCGCCGCGACACCGCCGAGATCGTCGTGGCGATGAACAAGAACACGCTCGCCGAGGACATCAAGCGCGTCGCGCCAGGCGGCGTGCTGATCACCCCAACCGAGTTCAAAGTCGCCGAGGACCGCGCCGACATCACCTACTACAATCTGCCGGTGCAGCAGATGGCCAAAGACTCCGGCGCCAACGCCGACCTGCGCCCCTATGTGGCCAACATGGTCTACGTCGGCGCGCTGATCGAACTGCTGGGCATCGACGCCAATGAGGTCAAAGCCGCGCTGGTCAGCCACTTCAAGGGCAAGACTGGCCCGATCAATCTGAACTACGGCGTCGTCGAGGCTGCCATCGCCTACACACGTCAGAACATCGTCAAGCGCGACGACTTCCGTGTACAGAAGTCGAACAAGACCGCCGGCAAGATTCTCATCGGCGGCAACGAGGCCGGCGGGATGGGCGCTGTCTTCGGCGGCGTCACCGTCGCGGCATGGTACCCCATCACCCCTTCCACGAGCCTGGTGGACGCGCTCGGCGACTACGCCAAAGAATTGCGCGTGAACAAGGAGACCGGCGAGCACAGACCTACGCCATCGTCCAGGCGGAGGATGAGATCGCCGCGCTCGGCATCGTGATCGGCGCCGGCTGGGCGGGCGCGCGCGCCATGACCTCCACCTCCGGCCCCGGCATCTCGCTGATGACCGAGTACGCTGGCTTCGCCTACTTCGCCGATATCCCCGTCGTCGTCTGGGATATCCAGCGCATGGGGCCAAGCACCGGCCTGCCCACGCGCACCTCGCAGGGCGACGTGCTCAAGGTCTACTTCCTCGGCCACGGCGACACAGACGCACGTCATCCTCCTGCCCGCCAACATGGAGGAGTGCTTCGAGTCTGGCTGGCGCGCCTTCGACCTGGCCGAGCGGCTGCAGACGCCGGTCTTCGTCCTCAGCGACCTCGACCTCGGCATGAACCTGTGGATGAGCGAGCCATTCGCCTATCCCGACCAGCCGATGGACCGCGGCAAAGTGCTGAGCGCCGAGAAACTGGACGAGCTTCGCGGCTTCGCGCGCTACGGCGGACGTACGACGGCGACGGCATCGGCCCTATCGCACGCTGCCCGGCACCGATCTCCGTCTCGCGGCGTACTTCACGCGCGGCACCGGCCACAACGCGCAGGCGCATCTACAGCGAGCGCCCAGAGGACTGGCTGGCGAACCTGGCAGCGGCTGGAGCGCAAGCACGACTACGCGCGCACGCTCGTCCCGAGCGCCAGTCGCTCGACGAGACGCCCGGCGCCGAGATCGGCATCATCGCCTATGGCTCGACCGACGCGCCGATGGCCGAGGCCCGCGCGATGCTGGCGAGCCGCGGGCGTCAAGACGAGCTACCTGCGGCTGCGCGCCCTGCCGATCACCGAAGACTACGCGCGCTTCGCCGAGAAGTATCCGCGCATCTATGTCGTCGAGAACAACTTCGACGGTCAGATGGCGAAGATCCTGCATGACCGAGGCGCCGAAGCTCGCCGCCAAACTTATCCCCATCGCGCACAATGGATGGCCTGCCCCTGACCGGCGCGCTGGATCGCCCAGGCCATCGTGGAACAGGAGCGCTAAATGATGTCGATTCAGGAACCACCACAAGCCCCGGTCAACCTCATCGGGCTGACGCGCAACGACTACAAGGGCCGCCCTCGACGCTCTGCAAGGGCTGCGGACACGACTCGATCTCCGCGCGCATCATCTCCGTCGCCTACGATCTCTCGATCAACCCGACGCAGCTCATCAAGATGAGCGGCATCGGCTGCTCCAGCAAGACGCCCGCCTACTTCCTCAACCAGTCGCACGGCTTCAACGGCCTGCACGGGCGCATGCCCTCGGTGGCGACCGGCGCGATGCTGGCCAACCACACGCTCAAGGCGATCGGCGTCAGCGGCGACGGCGACACCGGCAGCATCGGCATCGGCCAGTTCATCCACATCGTGCGCCGCAACGTGCCGATGGTCTACATCGTCGAGAACAACGGCGTCTACGGCCTGACCAAGGGCCAGTTCTCGGCGACGGCGGACGAGGGCCAGAAGCTCAAATACGCTGGGCTGAACGAGTTGCCGCCGATCGATGTCTGCTGGAGGCGCTGATCGCCGACTGCGGCTTCGTCGCGCGCTCCTTCGCGGGCGACCCGCGCCAGGTGGAGACGCTGCTCAAGGCGGCGCTCAGCCATCGCGGGACGGCGGTGCTCGACATCATCAGCCCGTGCGTCTCCTTCAACGACAATCGCCGACTCAACCAAGAGCTACGCCTGGGGCAAGGAGCATGAGGAGGCGATCTCCGAACTCAGTTGATCCCAGCACGCGAGGAGATCACCGTGGATTACGCCGAGGGCGAGTCGGTCGAGGTGGAGATGCACGACGGCTCGGTGATCCGCCTCAAGAAGCTCGACCGCGACTACGATCCACGCGACCGCGCGCCAGGCGATGCGGCTGCTGGAAGAGGCGCGCGAGAAACAGGAGTTCATCACTGGGCTGATCTACATCAACCAGGAGCGCCCGTCGCTGCCAGAGCTTGAGCGACTGCCGGAGACGCCGCTGGCGCGCCTGCCAGAGAGCCAGCTTCGCCCCCCGCGCGAGGCGCTGGCGAAGATCATGGACGGCCTGAAGTAAGCTGTGGTACGCTGAACGCCCCCTCTCACTGCTGGGAGGGGGCGATTCTTTATGCAAAAGAACGGGCGTATGAGACACATGACATGGTAGAGTAGGCTCAATACTTGCTTCTCGTTCGCCAGACAGGAGAACAGATGGCGCCGCTAACGCGCCTTCATTTTGCTATCGCGCAGGCGCGCGCCCTCCGCGCTATCATCCTGCTTCTCGCCAGCATCAGCGTTCTGCTCACAGCATGTGATCAAGGGCAGGACCTTGCGGATGGATTTTCGGTATTTCCTCTCCCTGGTGGCCATGGCCGGACAGGATCTATTACGAGTGGTCCAGACGGAAACCTATGGTTTACCTATTTCGACAAGGGACAGATCGCGCGCATGACACCGACAGGCGCGCTGACAATCTATCAACTTCCGACTCAATATGCGGGTCCATATGCGCCTATCGCCGGTCCAGATGGCGCGGTCTGGTTTACTGAGAGCTATGACCGTAAAATTGGGCGCATCACGATGGACGGCCAAATCACGGAGTTCTCCGGCTTCTCTGACAGCGTCACAGCGATTACCCTCGGACCGGACGGCAATCTGTGGTTCAGCGAGTATCAGGGAGACATGGTCGGAAAGATCACTCTCACTGGCGAGATTACCGAGTATCCTCTTCCAATTGTCTCCAAACCAGGAGGCATTACAACTGGACCAGATGGCAATCTCTGGGTAACGGAGACTACTTGGGGCTTGATCGCGCGGGTCACGCCGACCGGAGCCGTTACCGAGTTTCCCTTGCCGCGCCCCATTTCTATTCCGCAGCGCAATCCGCAAGCGATTACATCAGGACCAGACGGTAACCTTTGGTTTACTGAATCGGACGCTGAGTTGATTGGCCGGATCACCCCAAATGGCGTCATCACCGAGTTTGCGCTAGCAAAGCCACGAGGTTCTCCTGGCCAGATCGTGGTCGGCCCAGACGGCAAGCTCTGGTTCACTGAATCGGGCGCCCACTCACTGGGAAGCTTCACTACGGACGGAGTAATCGCCGGGCATCCGATTTCCGTATCAACTATTTATCCCAGCGGCATCACCGTGGGCGCCGATGGCGCGCTGTGGTTCATTGACTCAGAAGGCGCATACATCGGGCGACGCGCGCTATAACGTCATGGGCGCGAGTGTGGACGTATACCGATTCGAGCGTGGGAGAAGCGAAACAATGTGGAAACGTATGTTTGGTCGGCGCGATAGTCAGCAGAAGGATCAGGCAGATAGCCAGGCGCAACCACCAGCGCAACAAGCGGGCCAATCAGCCGAGAAGCCAAACACCGACGGTGACATTGCGCCCGATGGCCGAGGAGGAATACCAGCATCTGCGGTCATGGCTGGACGAGGATTATGCGCAGGAGGTCGCCAAGGCGATGGGCGTCTCCATCGAGGAAGGACGTGAAGCGGCGCGGAAGCAACTCGGCGAGTTGCTTCCAGATGGGCTAAAGAGCGAAGGCCACCACTTCTGGAAGATCACCACAGAGAGTGGCGATGCGGTCGGCGATTTGTGGGTGCTGGTCGAGCCAGCGAAAGAGCGCGCCTTCATCTACTTCATCGGCATTGACGAGGCGTATCGCGGCAAAGGCTATAGTCGTGCGGCGATGCAGACGCTCGAAATCACTGTGAAGCCGATGGGCGTGAGCCGCATTGATCTCAACGTCTTCGGCGACAACACGACTGCGATCAACCTCTATCAGTCGCTTGGCTATCAGATGCTTGGCATGGGCATGCGCAAGCCGATATGAGTGGCGACGAGCCATGGGCTCGCCGCTCTTGACGGCTGCGTTGCGCCCGTCGTTTGATAGAGCCGCCGCAGAGATATTCGCCTGCGCGGTTCGGCGTCATCAACAAGGAGCAGACATCCTATGGGCGCGCTTCGGTTCGGCTGGCACATGCCCTCGTTTCCTATGGACGGCAGCGACGGCGCAACCTTCGTCGAGCAGATTCATGACTTCATACGTCGCATCGAGCCAAACTTTGACTCCGTGTGGGTGGACGACCACATGTTTCCGGGCTACCCTGGAATCTCCAACGACACGACTTACCTGGAATGCCTCACGACCATCGCGCATCTAGCCACCGCGCATCCGAAGATGACGTTTGGCGCGAGCGTGCTATGCCAGTCGTATCGCAACCCTGCGCTGCTGGCGAGAACAGTCGCCAATCTCCACCTCCTCACCGGCGGGCGTTTCCTCTTTGGCATCGGCGCGGGCTGGATGGAAGAAGAATACAAGGCGTACAACTTCGACTTCCCCAAAGCCTCGGCGCGCATTGACCAGATGGAGGAGACGATTCAGATCGTCAAGCGCATGTGGACTGAGGCTCCGGCGAGCTTTACAGGCACGTATTACCGCATCGAAAACGCCTGGTGTGGGCAACGACCGAATCCCGTCCCCAAGATCCTGATCGGCGGTGGCGGCGAGCGGAAGACATTGCGCGTCGTAGCCAGACACGCCGACTGGTGGAACCTCAACGGCGGCAGTGTCGAAAACTACGCGCACAAGCTCGACGTGCTGCGCCAGTATTGCGATGAAGCCGGACGCGACTACGATGAGATCGTCAAGACGTGGTCGGCGGAGGGCATTGCGATTGGCGCGACCGAAGCCGAGGCGCAGCGCGTCGCCGCCGAGACGCTTTGGAAGAAAGATGTGCTTGTCGGCACGCCCGCGCAGGTCGTGGAGCAGCTACAGCCCTTCCTGGACCTCGGCGTGGAGTATCTGATTGTGCGGCTGGTGGATTTCCCTAGTCATGCGGGAATGGACCTCTTCACACAGGAGGTCATGCCACGCCTGCGTGGCGCGCAGGGAGCGTAAGCCGCCAATCCGCAGATGACGTCGCGCTATAGAGAAGGCACGCGAGCCGCGCCTCAGCGGAGAACGCCTCTGCCAATGGCCTTCACGCCAAGTCTCATTTGCACCACAAGTCAGCCGCTAGAGATTCCTCGGCGCGGTCTCTGATCCTGATTCCTGCATGCCACCAGACTATTCATCCCCATGCAGGAGATCGCGTAGCACCGCAGCATTCGAGAGTTCGGGGTCGTGCGCGGCGAACACCAGGGTCACGCGCTCGCGCTCCACCAATCTCACGCAGCCGCGCCAGCGCGGAGCGAGCAGGCTCGGCGGCAAGCTCCGCTTCGTAGCGGCGGCGAAACTCCGCAAAGCGGGCAGGCTCATGGCCATACCACTTGCGCAGTTCAGTGCTTGGCGCGACATCCTTGAGCCAGAGATCAATGTGCGCACGCGCTTTGGAGAGACCGCGCGGCCAGAGACGCTCGACCAGCACACGTAGCCCGTCGCCCGGCTCCACAGGCTCATAGGCGCGCTTTAGCGCGAGTGATTGTGCGTGGTCTCCTATGTCGCATCCTTCTCTACTTCTTCTCTGCAGCGCGCTCAATCATGCTCGACGTCAGCGTAGGCATCGTGGCTCCGCTGCCAACGCTGACCGATGATCCAGTGTGGGAATAGCCACAACTCGATGCCCCTCCCAGCGGCGAGAGGAGTGATTTCTTTGTATCACATCGCCACAGATCAGGCGTTGCTAGACGCAGTAGATGAGCCAGACTCTAGTTGGCCAGCGGGTTGCTCGCCACTATGGACCCTGAGCTGCGACGATTTCTCCACCTGCGTCTTGGGCAGAGTGAGCGTCAGCACGCCCTGGTCGTAGCTTGCGTCAGCTTTGTCGGCGTTGACAGGAGATGGAAGCGCTAGTGCTCGGTAGAACGAGGTAGCGTAGCGCTCACGAAGGACATAGCGCTCGTCTTTGCGCTCCTGCTCGTTGTGGCTCTCCGCTCGCAACGTCAGCCGGTCTCCCTGCACATTCACCTGAATGTCCTCCGGGCGCACACCTGGAATCGTCGCCCGCACAACAAACTCGTTCTCTTTCTCCACGACATCCACAGGGATGTCTCCCGCCCAGTCTGGCAGATGCGAATCCAGCGGATGCCCCCACGAGTCGCGGAACAGGCGATCCATCGCCTCGCGCATGGACCGCATGTCGCGGAACGGATCCCAACGCTCCATAGCCACGGCTCTTCCTCCTTTACTCGCCGTGACGACTACAACGGGTAGCTAGTGGCCACGCGCCTTCCACTTGCCACTGTCTTCGTCCTTCTCGAACTGCTGCTTCACAGCGTTCCAGGCGACCTTGTTGGCGGCTTCCTCGTGCGATTCATCGCCACGTCGCTTCTCGGGGTCTTTGTACTCGTCCCAGGCATTGTTGTAGACCTCACGGAAGATGGTCTGCGCCGCTGCGGGGAGGGCATTACGCACGCTGTCCGGCAGATCAGTGTTCGCCTTGTACGGCACGGAATTCCGGCTCCTTCCTGAGTCGTCGTCCAGTGGCCAATCCTTCCACCACTGCTATCAAGCTGGATGATGGCGCTCACCTCAACCATGAGATGAATCGTACGCCATCTCACCACTTCCTACCATATCACCATCTAGAGCGCCTTGCCAGACAGGCGAGCACTGATCTCAGTAACAGCCGCTAGAGTGACAGCCCGCCGTCCACGACGAGGGTCTGTCCGGTGATGTAGCTGGAGGCGGGAGACGCCAGGAAGACCGCCGCGCCGCGTAGCTCGTTCAGATCGCCGATGCGCCCCAGCGCGCTGCGGGAGAGAATGCGCTCCTGATATGTCTCGATGGTCTTCGCCGCCATGCGTGTCGGGAACCATCCTGGCGCGATCGCGTTCACCAGGATGCCACGCCGCCCCCACTCCATTGCCAGCGAGCGCGTGAACGAGATGAGTGCGGCCTTGCTCGCGTTGTAGGCGATAGTCGGCATGGCCCCCGGCTCGCCGGCGACAATGCCTGCAATCGATGCGATATTGATGATGCGCCCACCCTGCCCGCGTTCGAGCATGTGGCGTCCGGCGCGCTGCGACATGATGAATGCGCCGGTGAGGTTCGTCTCCACCACTTGCCGCCACTTCTCCAGTGGCAGATCCTCGGTCGGCTGCCCCCATGTCTGCCCGGCGTTGTTCACGAGGATGTCAATCGTCCCATAAGCGTCGAGTGTGACCTGAGTCACGCGGTCGGCGTCGTCGGGCTGTGTCACGTCGGCTATCACCGCCGTACAGTCGAAGCCCTGCTCGCGCAGTTCCGCTTCCGCCGGTGTCAGCCACTCAGCGCGCCGTCCGGTAATGACGATCCGCGCGCCCGCCCCGGCCAGCGCCTCCGCAATCGTCTTGCCGATGCCGCGCCCGCCCCCGGTCACGAGCGCCACCTTGCCGTCGAGGCGGAAGAGGTCAGCCAATTCCATAGGTCGTCTACCCTCTCTCCGCCGTGCGTTTCGCGCCGGACGCTTTGCTCGCCAGCCGCAGGACGTTGCGCGCGATCACCATGCGATGCACCTCCGAGGGGCCGTCGTAGATGCGGAAGGGGCGCGCGTTGCGATAGAACATCGCCAGCGGCAGGTCCATCGAGACGCCGTGCGAGCCGCAGATCTGTAGCGCGCGATCGATCACGCGATTGACCGTCTCGGAGACGTAGACCTTCGCCATCGAGGTCTCATGCCGCCCCTGTCCGCCTTGATCGAGTGTCCACGCGGCATGCCAGATCATCAGCCGCGCGGCGTGAATCTCGATGGCCGAGTCGGCGAGCATCGCCTGCACCATCTGGTGTGCGCCGAGCGTCGTCCCGAAGCTCTCGCGCTCAGCCGCGTAGCCTGCCGCGATCTCCAGCGCGCGTTGCGCTACGCCGAGCCAGCGCATGCAGTGCGTCAGCCGCGCCGGGGCCAGCCGCAACTGCGCATACGCGAAGCCCTCGCCGACCTTGCCCAGCACCGCGTCCTCGCCCACCACACAATCGCGGTACTCGATCTCACAGTGTCCACCACGCAGGCCCGCGTCGAGCGAGGGAATCTGGCGCACGATATGAACGCCGGGATTATCCATATCTACGAAGAACATTGTCGCGCTGGCTCGCCCCGGCTGATCGGCGTCTGAGGTCACCGCCATACAGATGGTGAAGGCCGCGCCATCCGCGCCGGTGATATACCACTTGTCGCCGTTGATGACCCACTGGTCGCCCTTGCGCTCCGCGCGTGTGCGCAGCATGTTCGGATCGGCGCCCGCTCCAGGCGGTGGCTCAGTCATCGAGAAGCAAGAGGTGATCGTCCCGTCGACCAGTGGCCGCAGGTATCGCACCTTCTGCGCCTCCGTCGCCACCAGCTCCAGCAGGTGCATGTTGCCCTCGTCGGGCGCGGAACAGTTGAGCGCCAGCGGACCCAACATGCTGCGTCCGGCTTCCTCGAAGACGACGCTCATCTCGCGCATGTCCAGGCCTAGCCCGCCCCATTCCTTCAACACATGCGGCGCGTAAAGACCCGCCTCACGCGCCTTCTCGCGCAAGGCTTGCAGCCGCTCAGGAGGCAAGCCGTCATGGTCGTCAACAAACCGCTCTTCGGGGATCACCTCGTCGCGGATGAAGACGGCAACGCGCTCACGCAGCGCCGCCAGCTCCGGCGACAGGCTGAAGTCAATCATGGCGATGGCCTTTCGTGCGGGTCAGCGACCGGCGAGATGGCCGCCGTCGATACGGAAGGCGACGCCGGTGATGAAGCTGGCCTCGTCGGAGGCGAGGTAGACCGCCGCGCTGGCGACATCTGATGGATCGCCGAGCCGCCCGAGCGGGATGCCGCTAATGAGCCGCGCTCGCGCTTCCTCTTCAGAGGCGCGCGCGCCGGAGACGAAGGCGTCTACCAGCGGCGTCTGCGTCCAGGCGGGGCAGAGCGCGTTGGCGCGGATGCCGTAGCGCGCGCCCTCCAGCGCGACGGTGCCCATCAACTGGACGACGCCAGCTTTCGAGGCGCCGTACGGTCCCAAGGCGGGTGTGCCCTCCAGCCCGGCGACCGAGGCGGTGCCAAGGATGACGCCGCCATGGTCACGCATCGCGCGGAAGGCGTACTTGGCGCAGAGGAAGACACCGGTCAGATTCACCGCGATCACCGCGTCCCAGGCGGCTTTGTCCAGCGTGGCGATGGTCCCTGGCGCGCCGATACCGGCGTTGGCCACCATGATGTCGAGCTTGCCCCAGCGCTTCACCGCCTCGGACACCACGCGCTCGCAGTCGTCCTCACTCGTCACATCCACATGCTGGAAAGCCGTGCGTTCGGCGTCGCCAATCGCGTCCAGCGTCTCCTGACCGCCCGCGTCGTTGACATCGGCCACGAGGACCGAGGCGCCCTCCGCGACGAAGCGCTGCGCCATCGCGCGGCCCAGCCCGGAGCCGCCGCCGGTGATGATCGCCACTTTTCCTTCGAGCCTGGCCATGCTGAACGGTCCTTTCCGCTTGTTGCGAGACGCCGGCGCCAGCGACAAGGCGCGACAGGGCGCTGCCTTATTCTGCCTCATCGTCGCCGAGCGCGCAACCCGGTGGCGCTCAGGCCGGGGTTACGTCCATCTGCACGTCAAGCTGCGCATCCAGCGGCGTCTGCCAGCGGATCGCGCCTGTCGCTGGATTGAAGGAGAAGATATGCGCGAAGGTGCGCACGAAGATCGAGGCGCCGTCGAGCGGCATCGAGGACTGGAGCGTCGCGGAGGACTGATAGCTCCAGCGCTGCGCTCCAGTGGCGATGTTGAATCCCGTCAAGACGCTGGGGCTCGTGTCCGCGTTCGTGCAGAGAGTCGAGCCAACCAGCCGGACAACGCCGAACGTGGCGGGCTGGCCACGACTCCACAAGCGCTTGCCACTCGCCGCCTCATAGACCTCGAATGACGTGCGTGTCCGCACCGCGATATATTGATCGCTCAACTGCACAGGAGTGCCACCGGTTCCCTGGATGGTCGCGGTCCAGCGGACCGAGAGGTCAGACATATCATATGCCATCAGTCGTTTCAGGCCACCGAGGTACAGCGTCGTAGGCGTAAAGACCGGGGTACCGCGCTGGGCGGAAGGCAGTGTCCATTCAACCGCTCCTGAGTTCATGTCGAGGCGGAAGTACACGCCGCCTGTGTTGGTCATGCTCTGCGGCACCGGCGCATACGCGATCACGGAGTCGCCGACGACCATCTGTGGGGATAGACCAGGCGCGCCATTCAGCACACGCCGCCAGAGAACGCCCCCATTGTTGGCGTTGAGCGCGGTGATACTGCCAGACGACGGACGGAAGTCCGCGACATCGTCGTTGATAAAGATCGTCGGATTACCTGGTGAACTGACGATCACAACAAAGCCCAGGTGCGAATGGGCAACGGTATAACGCCAGCGCACCGAGCCATCGGCGTCGTTGAGCGCTAGCAGCGTATCGGACGCGTCGCTCGGCTTATCGAGCGAGACGGTATGCGTCTCGACGGCGTAGACGGTGTCGCCATACACGGCCATGAGCCGCGCGATAGTCCCCTGTGGAGGAGCATAACGCCACAACTGCGCGCCCGTCTGGCCATTGAGGAGTGTGACAGAGTTTTCCTCTTCAATGGCTACGCCAACATCCTGCACCGGCGCGAGATTGGGAATCTCTGGCGTCGTATGCTGCCAACGCGTCGCGCCAGTGGCGGGATCGAGCGCATACAGGATATGAGGAGCTTTGATGTAGAGGTTGGGAACATGCTCATGTTGTGAATTGCGTTCGGGAAGCGCGGGGAGAGTGGGCGTGGCGCCCACCGCTCGCCCAGTAGGCGCTGTCGGGCGCGGCAGCAGTGAATTCAAGCGCTGCCCCACTGTCGCAAGAGTCTTTTGAACATCCACATGTGGCATCGGCGCCGCGCTCAGCGCCAGAGCCAGGAGGAGTCCCGTGAAGAGCGGGAAACGCGCGCGCCGGATACCAACCGCTGAAGACGCCACTGGAGTCGCCATGCCTTCGCTCCTCCGCGCCCGCCGGCGATGTCAGCCGGAGCCTTTTGCGCAGATGATCTGGCCCACTGTCGCCTGAGTAATCAATCACATGACGGTGCTATGAAGCGCATTTTATCGCGTAGATGGCGCCCACCGCACGCTTGCGCTCATCTAAAACGCGGCGCGGATACCCCTGCCTTCAGGCATGGGGAGGAAGCGCCGCTCCCCCTTTCCGTTTTCGCTTGCCTGCGGTAGCATATCTCTATATGAACAAAATACTCACCCGCACCATCTGCTGCAACCTGGATGTTGACGGCCACGACTCGGCGCTGGCCGCGACACAGCACGCCTTCAACGAGGCAGCGAACTGGGTGGCGCGGGTGTGTTGGGATGAGGACATCACCAATACCAACACGGCGCATCACCGTGTCTATGGCGAGACCCGCGCGCAATTTGGCTTGGGCGCGCAACTGGCGGTGCGCGCCCAAGCCAAAGCGGTGGAAGCGATCAAGGCGGTGAAGGCGAAGCATCGTGACACCTGCCCCGCGTTTGGGCCTTGTGGCAGCATCCGCTATGATGCCCGTACCTATCGCCTGATGAGCCTGGATCGCGTCTCGCTCAACACGCTGGAAGGCCGAGTCGTCTGCCGCCTCGTGTTGGGAGGTCGCCAACACGCCATGCTGGTAGGCCCGGCATGGGAAGTGGGCGGAGCCGATCTCGTCTGGCGCGCTGGCGTCTACTATCTGCATGTGACGCAAAGCCGTGAAGCGCCAGAGGAGCACAAGCCAGGCGGCGGCACGCTGGGGGTAGACCTTGGCATCACAAACCTTGCCACCGATAGTGAAGGCGAGCGTTTCACTGGCGCCGTGATTCGTATCGTGCGCGGTCGCTACCACCTGCGCCGCCAGCGTCTGCAAACGTGTGGCACACGCAACGCCAAGCGCCGTATCCGCCGCATGGGACAGCGTGAAGCGCGCTTCCAATCCGATGTGAACCATTGCATCAGCAAGAGGCTCGTCCAGAAAGCCGCCGTATCGTGCAAGGCAATCGCTCTCGAAGACCTGAGTGGCATCAGGGAGCGAACAACGGTTCGGCACGAACATCGCTACGAGCGGCATGCCTGGGCCTTCTTCCAACTGCGAGCGTACATCACCTACAAGGCGGCGTGGGCTGGTATTCCTGTTCACCTGGTAGACCCCAGGAATACCAGCCGCACCTGTAGCCAGTGTGGGCATTGTGAGAAGGCGAACCGGAACTCGCGGGCTGAGTTCCTTTGCCGGAATCCGTTGTGCCGCCAGGCGATGAACGCGGACCACAACGCTGCAATCAACATCAGCAGAAAAGAGCGGGCCGCAGTCAACCGGCCTACGGCGTCACCCCTCGCGGGGTGGATGCAAGCCCCCGGCGTTAGCCGTGGGGTTGTTGACTCGTTTGATCCCTACGCGCGGCCTGATACAAATACGCCTGTAGATTTCTCAGTGGCGGCGGCCTCATGACTGTGATACGGTACGACGGTACATTTTTCAGTGGGGCTAGCTCGCGCCGCAGGATTACCCAGCATTGCGCGGCGCGGGAGATCGCAGGAGCAGGGCTTACGACGAAGACAGATAGAATCATCTCACTCAAGGACGAACAGCGCCCGGAGCGCGCGTTTCTGATCGCGGTTGAGATTCCCAGGGCGGAGAGCCTGTGGGACACCCACGACTCGCTCGACGAGCTGGCTGCATTGGCGCGTACAGCGGGAGCAGAGGTCGTCGGCAACGCCGTACAGCGGCTCTCTCGGCCAAACTCCGCGCTCTATGTCGGACGCGGGCGCGCGCATGAACTGGCCGCGCTACGCGCCGAGCTGGACCTCGATCTGCTGATCGTGGACGACGAGCTTTCGCCGACGCAGCAGCGCAACCTCGAAGAGTTGACTGATCTGCGTGTCATCGACCGCACGGCGCTGATCCTCGATATCTTCGCCCAGCACGCGCGCACCCGCGAGGGTCAGTTGCAGGTGGAACTGGCGCAACTCGAATATCGCCTGCCACGGCTCACCGGGCGCGGCAAAGACCTCTCGCGCGTTGGCGGTGGCTCGCGCGGCTCCGGCGGGGGCGGTGTCGGCGGCGCGATTGGCGTGCGCGGTCCCGGCGAGACCAAATTAGAGATCGATCGCCGGCGCATTCGCTCGCGCATCGCGGAGGTGCGCCGCAGTCTGGAGGGCGTCCGCCAGCAACGCGCGCAACAACGCCGCCAGCGCGCCGCGCAGGCTATCCCGACCGTAGCGATTGTCGGCTACACCAACGCGGGCAAGTCCACGCTCTTCAATGCGCTGACCTCGGCGCGTGTGACAGCGGAGAACAAGCTCTTCGCCACACTTGATCCGACGACGCGGCAGGTGGCGCTGCCTGGTGGCCAGCAGATCCTGCTGAGCGACACCGTTGGCTTCATCCAGAAGCTGCCGACCATGCTCGTCGCCGCCTTCCGCGCCACGCTTGAGGAGGTGGTCGAGGCCGACGCGCTGCTGGAAGTGGTGGATATCACGCACGAGAACGCCGTCGAGCAGAGCCAGACCGTCAATGATGTGCTGGAGGAACTGGGCGCATCTGACAAGCCGCGCATCACCGCGCTGAACAAGATCGATCTGCTCGCCGATCCCGCCAGCGTGGATACCGCGATCTACCCGAACGCCGTCGCCGTCTCCGCCGTTACGGGGCAGGGCTTGGAGGCGCTGCTGGCGAAAATCGGCGAGGTCCTGACCGAGGATATGCTCTACCTGCGCGCGCTCGTGCCATACTCACGCGGTGATTTGCTGGAGCAGTGGCGCAGGCGTGGTCGCGTGCTGCGGCAGAACGAGGCCGAGGAGGGGACGAGGGTCGAGGGGCTTGCGCCGCGCGCGCTGATGTCAATCCTTGGTCCATACCGCCTCCCCGACGAGCCGGTCCGCCGCTCGCGCTTCGCCCGTAGCTATGCGGATGACGCTGAGAGCGGCGAAAACTCGGCAGTGGCGGAAAGCGCCAATACACGCCGCGAGTAGCTGGCTCCATGTGAGGAGATCGCGCGCATGCCTACCGGCTGGATATGTCGCTCGCGCACGGACGGTGTCATACCTGAGGAGCCGCCCAGTGTGCTTTAGTACGATCTCGTTCCAGGTGACATCGTGCTGAAAGATGTAGCGCGGTTTCTCGCTGCAGCCCCAATTGGAACAATGATCCGTGTCGTCACAAGCTTAGATGATGTGCGTGAGACACTTCGTACATGGACCAGCGCAAACGGCGTCATCATCGCGCGTGAAGACGAAGCCAGGGTACTTGCAGTGGGCAGTTGTTTCACCGAACATATACTGGATCTGCGCCGCGCGTAACGACGTAGACCTCTCAGCGTCGCTCGTGATGACGATCTGCGTCGTTCGGTATAATACGAGCGGTACAGGAAAGGACGCTACCATGAGCGAGAACGGCGCTGGTGAGTCCACGCTGAGTTTTGAGGCGCTCTACCGCTCACTGCTGCGCCCAGCGATCGGCGAGATAGCTCAGCAGGAAGTCATTGGCGGGGCAGACGCGGCTGAACGCGCGCGCGAGTACACTGAACGCGGCAAGCCCGACTTCGTCCTGGCCTACCTGCTGCTCGCCGATCTGCCGGATGACGAGAAACTCGCGCTCTACGCACAGGCCCATGAGCGTCGCTCGGCGTACATCGAGCAGAAGGCGCGCCAGTTCGACCGCGAGTTTCACCGTCCCTTCCCGCTGCTCTTTCAAGAGGCGGCGAAAGATCGCGCGCTGGCCCGCCGGATACGCGCCGGACAATCTATCTCGCCTGGCGCGGGCAGGCAGCTTCCGATGATGTAGTTCGCTCCCTCATCAAGCGCAAGGAGTCGCCGAGTGGATCCGCAGCCGCAGCCCGCAACCGGCCCTGTTTCTCCAGAGACGCAACTTGCCTGGAAGCGCGAGGCAGCCGCGTTCGCCGCCGATCGTGTGGCCAACGGCGCGACGCTGGGGCTGGGCAGCGGCTCGACGGCGGAGCTGGCGTTGCAGGCGCTGGCGCAGCGCATCAAGAACGAGGGCCTGCGCGTCACCGGCGTCTCTACCAGCGAGCGCACACGGCAGCTCGCACTCTCGCTCGGCATTCCGCTGGCTGACCTGGACGCCGTCACGACGCTGGATATGAGCATTGACGGGGCCGACGAGGTATTGCTGCCGAGCCTCGACCTCGTGAAGGGACATGGCGGGGCGCTACTGCGTGAGAAGATGATCGCGGCGGCCAGCCGCTACCGTGTCATCGTCGTGGATGCGACCAAGATCGTGCAGACCATCGGCGCGACTGGCCCGATCCCCGTCGAAGTGATTCCCTTTGGCTGGCGGCACACCGCCACACGCCTGGAGCTGTTGGGCGCGCGTCCAGTATTGCGAACAGCTACAGCAGCGGCAGGCGCGACGACCAGCGCAGCGCCATTCGTCACCGACGGCGGCAACTATGTGCTGGATTGCGCGTTCGGGGCGATTCACGATCCGGCGGGTATGGCGAGCGCGATCAAGAACGTCACCGGCGTCGTGGAGCACGGCCTCTTTGTGATGATGACCGAGCGCGTGCATGTCGCTGGGCCGAACGGCGTCCAGACCTACGAGCGCTCCCTGTGACTCGCTCCCAATCTCCTTCACGCGTGTGAATCTCCCGCACTTTCGAGAAGTGAAGGAGATTGAAAACGTGCGGGAGATTGGGAGGATGAAACGCTTGTGGACAGATGAGCATGGACCATTGGATGTGATGCCGATGTGAGAGCGTAGCGGACCGATCAGTTCCCCGCAGCTGAGCGAGTAAAGGCGAAGGAATCTATGCGAGCGGTGGTCTATGACCGGTACGGTCCGCCCGAGGTCCAGCGGCTTGAAGAGGTCGCGCGACCTGTCCCCAAAGACGACGAGGTTCTCATCCGCATCCACGCCACCACGGTCAACCGCGCCGACTGTGCGACACGTGAAGCCAACCGCCGCAGCGGGCCGGCGGTCATGCTCATCAGCCGCTCGATCAGCGGGCTCCGCCGCCCCAAGCAACGCATCCTCGGCAATGAGTTCGCGGGCGAGGTCGCAGGGATCGGGGCAGCCGTCACGGAGTTCGTCGTCGGCGACGCGGTCTACGGCGACAGTGGCTTTCGGTTCGGTGCGCACGCAGAGTTCATGTGCATGCGCACGAGCGCCCTGATAGCGCCTAAACCGGCCAACATGAGCTTCGAGGATGCGGCGGCGGTCTGCGACGGCGCCCTCAACGCCTTATGGTGTCTGAGAGGCGGCGGCCTGCGGCAGGGGCAGCGCGTCCTCATCTATGGCGCCTCCGGCTCCATCGGCACGGCGGGCGTACAACTGGCGAAGTCCCTTGGAGCCGACGTCACTGGGGTGTGCAGCGGCAAGAACGTCGAGTTGGTACACTCGCTTGGCGCCAACCGGGTGATTGACTATACCCAGGAGGACTTTACCAAGAGCGGCGAGATATACGACGTCATCTTCGACGCAGTGGGTAAACACTCGTTCCGACGCTGCAAGAACTCTCTCACACCCAGAGGCGCCTATCTTGCCACCGATGGATTCCGCAACCTCCTCCTGTCGCGCTGGACCGCGCGGCGTAACGGCAAACGGGTGGTGTTCAACATCCCGCCGCGCTACACGAAGGCGGATGTCATGCTCCTCAAAGAGTTGATCGAGGCGGGGAAGTACCGGGCGGTCATCGATCGCGTCTACCCGCTGGAGCAGGTGGTCGAAGCGAGTAGGCACGTCGAGACGGAGCGCAAGGTCGGCAACGTCGTCCTGACTGTGAACGGCGGGCCCTAAGCGGATCACCGTCCGCTCACGCCGGATTGAACCAGATTGAACCAGATTGAACCGGATTGAACCGGATTGAACCGGATTGAAAAGGTACGCCACGAATGCCCAATTCACGCCAATCTCCCGCACTTTTTCAATCTCCTTCACTTCCAGAATGCGCTGGAGATTCACATGCGTGAAGGAGATTAGGAGAAATCTGCGTGGGGGACGCGCTCAGGTGAGACGCTGATACGTCCGGTGGGCGATATCGATAACGCGGCCTGGCTCGAATTGTCCCATGACCTTGCGCACGCCATTCTCCCGATCCTCCACGCCGCCCTGCGCCTCAAAGATCTGCTCGCCGTACGAAGCGAAGTCCGCGACGATGCGCTCGTAGCGATAGTAGGTGAGCGCGGTCACGTCAATCTCGACTGGACCGTAGCCCTGGTAGAATAACGTCTCCTCGCGCGCTGTATCCCAGATGGCGCCGACACCAGCGCCGAAGAACATCAGGTCGCGTTCTTTTGGCGCGAGGATGGGATCGTCCCAATCCACGATAGCCAATTCACCGTCCGCGCCGAGCAAGACGTTGCCAGCGTGCAGATCCGTGTGGCACAGAACGAATGGGAGCGACTTCTCTCGTAGCCTCTGCGCAAGATCAGCCGCTCGCTCCACCAGCGTTGCTATCTCCCGCCGCTTCTCGCGCCAGCCCGTCGCCAGCCTTTCCGCGATAGGATCGGCGAAGCGATCTCGTTCCACCTGCTCGCTATATGCCGTG
Source organism: uncultured bacterium (assembly GCA_963733745.1). Taxonomy (GTDB): domain Bacteria; phylum Chloroflexota; class Ktedonobacteria; order Ktedonobacterales; family JADMIN01; genus DASWAC01. Next base: position 41,515 of record CAVTFE010000016.1, on the reverse strand, counting down.
ACGATGTCGCGCCACCGTGGCGAGTAGTCTTCACGCGGGACGCGTGCGGCGAGCAATGCGGGAAGAACCGCCGCATGCACGGCGCGCAGGCTCATTCCGAGCGTCTGCCACTGCGCGCCGGAGAGCGGTCGCTCGAAGCCGTTTGGGCCGTTGAAGAACGTGTACAGAATCCAGGTGAAGCCATGCCCGCTCGTCCAGAGCGCGCCGCCAGTAGTTAGAAGAGGCGACATGACCGCTGGCGCGCCATGTTCGTTGAGGAAGGCTGGGACGGCGACGGCGATCTCGTCAAAGCGAGCGCGCCGCAGCTTGAGGAAATAGGCGGCGCCATCAGCGCTGTCGAGGCGATAAACGGCAGCGTCGGCATCGGCGCCAATGGGCAAAAATGTGACCTGTGTGACATCCACGCTGTAGGCGTCGCGCACGTAGGCGGCGATGACATCAGAACTGAGATCGGGTGGTGTGAGCATAGATGAACTACGGGCGGCGACAGCTTGATCTCACAGAGATCGTGGCTCGCGCGCCGGGCGCGGCGCCTGGATCGTGACCGTCGTGCCAGCGTCATCCTGGCTCCCCACATGCAGCGCGCCGCCAACCAGGCCCATCAGCGCGCCATGCGTGAGCAGCCCGCTCTGCGCGCCGCCACTTGTGGAAAGCAACGACGGCGTAGACGCGCTGGCGACTTCCGGGCCATGTGCGGCGCTGTCGGCGCTCACGCCAACACCATCATCGCGCACAACCGTCGTGATCCACCGCTCGTCCGCGCGTAGCTCCACCTCTAGCGTAAGTGGACGGTGCAGCGCCTCGCCCCGCGCGTGTTTGCTGGCGTTGCGGATAGCTTCGAGCGTCGCCCCCAGCAGCAGATCGGCCACAATCGGCGGCAGCGTGTCGGCGGCGGCGCGCGCATCATCGGGCAGGCTCAGGCGCACGGAGTCGAACGAGCCACGGAACTCGCCCTCCAGCGCGGCGCGCAACGCTCCGGCGAAACCCTGTTCCAGGCGCCGCAGGTTCGCCATCGGCGCAGAGCGCATCAGCGCGGCGAGGTCACGGTGCGCCTGACCCAGCTCGCGCTGCGTCTCCTCCATGCCTCTTTCTATCTCCGCAGGCAGCGCTTCATCGCGCGCAGCGGATGAGGAGACCTCCCGCTCCACGAAGCCAGCAGGCACAGCGGCAGGAAGAATACGCGCCCGCAGTGACTCCAGGCGCATGATCGCCAGATGCAGGCGCGGCAACACCTCATCATGCAGCACGCGACGAGGCAGCGCGGCGCTGAGTTCAGACTCCATACCTCGCTGGCGCGCGAGTGAGGCGATCACCTGGGCGGCGGCGAACTCGCCCACCGCGTCGAGGATGCGCTGGCCGCAAGCGCGCGCGACCTCCAGGTCTGCGGAGGTGTAGCCCGCGCCATCCAGCCGTGGCCCAAGCTCCAATTGCGCCACCACGCCGCGCTCGTCGCTCACGGGCAGAATCCAGTCGCGCATCTCTGACAGCGAGGAGAGATCGACGCTCTCGTTCGCCGGAGCCACATAGGTCAGGACCCGTCGCTGCCGTCCGATAGTGATCGAGAGCCGCCCGCGCGACGCCTGCAGCACATCCCGGCAGAGGCTGGTGAAGAGCGCCTCGGCGCTGCGCTCGACTTCCAGCGGGTCGGCGGCGAGCCAGCCCGCATGGCTGTTGGTGAGGCTCGCCACAAATGGACGCAACTGGGTGAGCAGGTGATCGTGGGCGATGTAGGACTGCCAGGTGAAAAGCGCATAGGCGCAAGTCACAAGCGCGACGAGCACCAGGAGTTCTGGCAACCCTTTCGGCTCGATGGCCGCCATTCCCGCGATTACCAGCGAGAGCAGCGCCGCCACCGCCGTCGTCCCGCGCCAATGGCTCAGGAATCCGCGCTGCGGAAGTCGCCGCTCGATCAGGATGCCTTGCCGCACGACCGCCCAGCCAACCATCAGCCCAACGCCCGCCAGCGCGATCTGTGTGAAGAGATCGGTCGCCACCAACGGGAGCGGCACATGGCCGCGCGCAGTCGGCGGTAGCAACGAGAACTCGACCGGTATCGGGCTGATAGAGGCACGGCGCGCCGCGACGAAGGTCAACACGCCGATCAGCGCGACCACCGCGCCAGTGAAGAGCATGCAGACTGAGGCCATCAATAATGCGCGCCTGGAGCGCCCCCAGGCGTCGGCGGCGTTCCAGAGCAGCGCGCCATCGCTTCCACGCGCGGGGACTGGCGCGATGAGTTGAGCTTGCGCGGGTGCGCTTCGCTGAATCAACGCGAGCGAGATCCACGGCAAGCACGCGCAGGCGGCGACATAGACCACCAGCGCAAGCGCGAGCGCCAAGAGCGCTGGTGTGCGGGCGGCGGGCGGCGGCGCGGCGTGATACAGGCGCAACGAGGAGTCGAGCAGGCGGATGAAATCACCGTAGCTGGCGATAGCCGACCAGGCGGGAATGGTCAGCAAAGCGGCGAGCAGACCGAGCGCAGCGACGACATAGAGGGCTGGCGCGCGCATACGCCGCCAGACGCCGGTCAGATCAGCGTAGCGCACCCCCGTCGCCGCCCACAGGAACGGCGCGATAAACGCAGGAGCCCACGCCAGCCGCCACCAGACATCCACTGGCGAAGGCTCACCAGGCACTCCCGCGCCAACCAGCGCGCCATGGCAGAGAAAGAAGAGAGCGGCAGCCAGTAGGCCGATCCCGCCAACCCAGGTCACGCGGCTCTGGCGGTTCCCATTGAGCAGCACCGTCAGCCCCAACCAGAGATAGATCATCAGATTGAAGACGGAGATGGCGATAGCGGCCTGGGCAACGGCGACCTGGAGAAAGGCGCTCATGTGCGCTTCCCTTCCGTCTCATCAAAGAGTGGCGTCCACTCCCCGTGCCGGTCAGGTATCAGCGCTTGCCCCTGCTCGTCCCAGATGATTGGCCGGTCGAGGGTATAGATCAGTGTGGCGCGCGCGCGGGCCACTTTCTCGTCGGTCGCGCTCTCGCTCAGACGCCACGCGTCGTAGATGCGTCCGTTCGTGCGGCTGACGGCGCGGGCGTCGCGCAGGCCCAGGCGCGCAGCGATCTGTTCGTTCGTCAATCCCTGCGCCACCAACTCGACGACACGCAGCTCGTTCGGCTCCAGCAGCGCGCGTGGCGAGGTCTCATCCTTGGCGCGCACCTCGTCCACGCGATCCTCGATCTCTGGGTCGATGAAGCTGCGCCCGGCGATGGCGTCGCGCAGCAGCGGCGTGAGCATCGAGGGCAGGAGGTAGTTACTTTTGCGCACGTAGGCGTAGTGGCTGAGAATCCCGGAGGCGCGGAACTCGCGGAAGTAGGTGTCGTCGTCCTGGATGGAGTAGAAGACGACCGGGAAGCGTGGCCGCTCACGCCGGATCGCCACCGCCGCGCCGACGCCGCTGAGCGCCTCCGCGCCCTCATCGGGATCGCGCAGCTCGACATCCATCAGCGCGACCTCGATCTCGCCGTTGGCCTCCGCCAGCGCGATAGCCTCGCGCGCGGTCGCGGCCTCGGCGATAACCTGCGCCTCGCTGGTCGCTTCGAGTCCCTCGCGCAGCGCACGCCGCACCGGCGCATGGTCCTCCACCAGCAGCAGGCGCATCATAGCGGCGATCCCTCTTCTAATCCGTGAGCGCCTCGCGTTGCGCCACATCAGACTCTTCCGGCGTCGTCTCAGGCGCTGGTCGCGCCACATCATTCACTGCGGGCGCGCTTCCGCTCACCTGCGGAGTAGAGCCGCCGCCTCGGCTGCGCGCCAGGCGAAGAATCAGATCAATCACCAATACGAATGCAATGGCGCCGAGTCGCACAAACAATCCCCATGGCTCCAGCGCGGGAAACTGGCTCTTCACCAGCGCATCGTCGAGGAATAGCCCGGCGGCGGTCCAGGCGAGCACGACGGCGGCGAGGTCGATCAGCCAGGTGAAGCGTTCGACGATCCGCGCGATGAGCGCGCTGGCGACGAAAAGCAGCGCCATACTCACCAGCAGCCCCGCCACGAGCAGCCAGATGTCGCCGTGCGCGAGCGCGCCCACCGCAAGAACATTATCTAAGCTCATCGTCGCGTCCGCCAGCAGGATCGTCAGGATCGCCGGCAGCAGTCGGTTCTGCGATGCGAAGCGCGCGCTCTGGTCATCACCCTGGCCAACGAGCAGCCGGATCGCGATGACGATGAGGATCACTCCGCCAATCGCGCGCAGGAGCGAGACTTGCAACAGTTCCGTGGCGACTGTGGCGAGGATCAGGCGGAAAAACACCGCGCCGACACCGCCAAGGATGATCGCGAGCATGCGGCTGGCGCGGGGAAGGCGGCTGGCCGTCGCGCCAATCACCAGCGCGTTGTCGCCGCTCAAGACGAGATCGATCAGCAGGATACCAGCGGCGGATGCGAAGAACGTGAGGTCGAACTGTGGAGGCGTGATGGTTGGCAGTGTAAACGGTAAGATCATTGAACGCCTCTCCTTGGCCAGTCCAAAGCGCGAGGCCACGATGCGACACGCTATTCCTCTGTTGTACCATAGTTCACGCTCAGCGCAACCCACACACGTGTAAAATCGCTGAATTGAGGATGTGCGGTTGAGCGCGTCTCGCCGGGCTATCGCTGATCGCCAGTCTCCAGTGGTACACTCCTCAACAGCATATATCACACAAGGGGCGCGGCATGCGCCACTCAAGACAAGGGAGAAGCGAAAGCGATGGGCAGTCTGGATGGACAGGCCGTTTTGATCACAGGCGCGAGCGCAGGCATCGGGCAGGCGATCGCCCGGAAGTTCCTGGGCGAGGGGGCCGACCTCGTGGTCGTCGCGCGGCGGCAAGACCGGCTCGAAGAACTGGCGAATGAGGCGAAGCAGGCTGGACGGCGCTGCACGATCGTGGTGGGCGACGCGCGCGAGGAGGAAACGGCCAAACGCGCGGTCCAGACGGCGCTCGACGAGCTTGGAAGGCTGGACATCCTCGTCAACAATGCGGGCGTTGGTATCTACGGCGACCTTGTCAAGACGAACGCGGAAGACTACGACACGATGATGGACAGCAACATGCGCAGCACGTTCCTCTTCGCGCGCCATACGGTTCCGGTGATGATCGAGCGCGGCTCTGGCGTCATCATCAACATCGCCTCGATGGCTGGCGTAATGGGCTTCGCAGGCGAGGCGGCCTACTGCGCCACCAAGTTCGCCCAGGTCGGTTTTACCCAGGCGCTGGACCGCGAACTGCGTCCGCGCGGCATCAAGGTCGGCGCAGTGTGCCCTGGTGGCGTCAAAACGGAATTCGCCATCGGGACCGGGCGCACCGAGGAAGGCGTGGCGCAGTCGGATATGCTCGAAGCCGACGATGTGGCCGCCGCCGCGCTCTTAATGGCAACGCAGCCTGCGGGCGCGCGCATCACCGAGATCCGCATGCGCCCGATGGTCGAGCCGCTGGCCGGGCGCGATCCAGAGTAGGCGCGCCTGTCCGCGGACAGGACGCTATGCATGAGTCTTGCTGGTCTGCTTCGGGGCATTCACGCCAGTGACCGGAGGTAGCGGACATGGAAGAGACCATTGATGAGCTCTTTCCAACCACACCTGACGCTGTCCGGGCAATACTTGCCGAGGTCCGGAGGGTTGTACGCGACGCCATCCCTGGGGCGACCGAGACCTTCTATCATGGAGCGCTGGGATACGGTCCGAACGGTTCCGGATCTGACCGTATCCTTTACATCGCGCCTCAGAACGGCTACGCAAATCTGGGATTCTTCTTCGGCGTCGGCGCACCTGATCCTACAAGCCTGCTCGAAGGCTCCGGCAAGCGCATGCGCCATGTCAAGTTCAGAACCGTCCTCGCCGAGCAAAACCCGGCGCTCGTTCCCTTGATCCATGAAGGCTGGGCCAATGGGGTGAAGGCATATGCCCAGTTCCACGAGACACACCGCAAGCGTCATGAGCAGGTGGCCAAACGCTAAGCGCGTGCTTGGCAGCGCGGAAGAGGGGCTACATGAGCTACACATCGCCGCAAGAAAGCAGGTGGTGAACATGCGCGCCCGTCTCGCGCAGGTGCGCTGGGCGCTCGTCTTGAAGACCGCCGTGCTGCTCTATCTCGTGACCTTGATCCTGGGTCTCGCGGTATCTTTTCCCCTGCTCGCTTTACTCGGCTGGTGGCGCCTGGATTCCTCTCGCGCCATTCAGGTTTCCTTCTTGATCACCGCGTTCTTGGTGTTCGCAGTGACTGGATATGGCGCCTTGTGGGTCGCGCGCAAGGTAGAACGCGCGCCGCTGCTGCATGGCTTCCTTGTCGGCCTGGTGGTTGCACTCCTCTCGTTCCTCCTCGATCTGCTCTTTCGCCGGGCGATTGAGCTGACAGGGCTAGCGCTCTATTTCGTCATGATTGCAGCTGGCGCGCTCGGCGGCGCGTTGGGGAAGAACCTTGGGGAGCCGAATGCGAGAGCAGTCGTAGCCCAACACACCACAACGCTGTGTGTCTCTTTGATGGCAATGAACAAACAGGAGCGAATCGCGAAAGACACTCTGGCGCATTATCCCCGCCGTTCTGGGTTCCCCTCTACGCTCTAACTCACCACGCGCCGCCGGAAGAAGACGACGCCGCCGATCACGCAGGCGATCAGCGCGGCGCTAAGCGTGAGCAGGATCCAGGTGATGTCGAGGGTCGGCAGCTCATGCCCGCCGATAGATGGGACCATCGCGTAACGTAGCCCTTCGGAGGCGTAGGTCAGCGGATTGAAGAGCGTGAGGGTCTGAAACCACTTGATATTCTCCAGCGCCGACCATGGGTAGAAGACGCAGCCCGTGAAGATCAGAGGAGTGAGCACGAGCGCGAACAGCAACGGAAGCTGCTGAACTGGAGCCAGCGTCCCCAGCAGCACGCCAAACGCGGCGCCCACAAACGCGACCAGGATGAGCAGGCCGATCAGGACGACGAGACGGTCCGTACGCACCTGGTAGCCATCGCCTAATATCCAGTAGCCCAGCGGGAAGATCAGCGCGCCCGCGAGCAGTCCGCGCATCGCCGCCAGCAGAATCTTCTCGACGGCCACCAGCGTCACGGAAATCGGCGCGAGCAAACGGTCCTCGATCTCCAACGTGAAACTCAGGTCGCGCGCCAGATCAATCGCGGTGGCCTGAAACGCCGTCAGGAACGTCGTGATAGCAACGACGCCCGGCAATAACACTACCGAGAAGCCTCCTCCTGTCGCTCCGATGCTCGAGAGTACTTTGCCAAACACGAAGAGGTAGAAGAGTGGCTGCAGCAGTGTCTGCAGCAGAAACGGGATGGCCTGGCGTCGTGTTACCAGCAGGTCCCGCCTGATGATCGCTAGAAACGCTGTCGCGCTCGCCTGGATAGGACCAAGGTAACGCGTAGCGTGTCGTTCGGTAATCGGCGCCATGGCGCTCATGCTCGCAATGCCCTTCCTGTCAGGTGAATGAAGACATCTTCCAGACTCGGCCGCGCAACACGCAGGTCGAGCAGCTCACCTTGCTCCTGGATGACCGCCTGGGCGGCGCTCGCCAGCAGCGCGCCAGCGTCCTGCGTGGCATAGACGCGGTAGAGCACATTCCCCGTCGCGCCCTCATCCGTGGCTGGGCGCGCCACCTGCTCCACTGTCGTGACGCCGGGCAGCCGTTCGAGCGTGGATCGGAAGTGGTCAGCCGTAGCGCCTGTCTCACCGTCGCCTGACTGCCCAACCAGCGCGCCTTGTGGAACGCGCACGGCGATCTCCAGCACTGTGCCACCGGGGATGAGTCGCCGCAGCCCCTCTGGTGTATCGAGCGCGAGGATGCGCCCGTGATCCATGATGGCGATGCGGTCGCAGAGCCGGTCTGCCTCGTCCATGTCATGTGTCGTCAGCACGATGGTCACACCCTGGTCGTGGAGGGCACGGATGCGTTCCCAGAGGAAGAGGCGCGCCTGCGGGTCAAGATTGTTGGTCGGCTCGTCGAGGAACAGCGCGTCGGGATCGTGCATCAGCGCCCGCGCCAGCAGCACACGCTGCTCCATGCCTCCAGAGAAGATGCTCAACTGCTGTTTCGCCCGCGCGCCGAGGCCGAATTCTTCGAGCAACTCTTGCGCTCGCGCCTCGCGCTCCTTCCGTCCCACGCCATGGTAGGCGGCGTGATAGGTCAGAATCTCGCCCACGCGCAGGCTGCGATCAAGATTCGAGCGCTGCGGCGTGACGGCGATACGCTGCCGGACGCCGATGGTATCTTTGGCGACATCCAGTCCTGAGATACGCGCAACGCCGCCACTGGGTCGCACGCGTGTCGTCAGGATGCCAATCGTCGTGGTCTTGCCAGCGCCGTTGGGTCCAAGCAGGCCAAAGGTCTCGCCGCGCCGCACGCTAAATGAGGCATCGTCCACCGCGTTGCGTGGCGACCTGGCGAAGCGCTTCACCAGATGCTCGACCTCGATGGCCACATCATCCTCTCGTTGCTCAGACATCATCTCCCCGCTTTCTCTCGTCACTCGCGTCTAATCTTCCCAGTTCCGGCCTGAAGAGGCGCATGATTATCCTGGCCTCTGGGAAGTGCTCTTTGAACCGTTGGGGGTCATAGAGACTGAAGCGCGTCAGGCCGTCCAGATAGGCCAGAAGCGCGACGACAAGCTGGTCTGGGTCGCCTTCAGCGATCTCGCCTGTCGCCTGTCCTTCGATGATGAGTTTGCGCAACTCACGGGCTAAGTACGTCCCACGCTCGCGCATCTGATCGCGCAGCTCAGCGGGGGCGTCGTCGTCACTGAGCATGTGGTAGAGCAGTTGGAAAAACTCTGGATGTTCTCGTCGCGCGTTCACTATCCGCGCAAGCAGCGCCTCAAGACGGTCCCACGGCCCGCCAGTCGTCATGCGGGCGATTTCGGCCTCGGGGAGACCACCCTGCATTGCCCGCGCGATCAGCGCGTAATAGATCTCCTCCTTGCTGGCAAAGTAACGATACGCCAGTCCCTGACTGACCCCCGCCGCTTCGGCGATCTCGGCCATGCTCGCCGAGGGACCGCTATGCGCGAAGACACCCATCGCGGCATCAAGGATATTCGCGCGCTGCCGCTCGCGCAGACGCTGGTTCTCCGCTTCCGACCGTGGCATAGGCTTCTCCTATGGATGAATGACTCATTCATCCATAGAGTACCAGTACACATCCCTGCTGTCAAGGAGTCATGATGGGTGCAAAGATGGAGCCTTCGCGCTCGTTATGGCGTGTTGCTCATGAGTGAAGCGCTTAGCTATGACGGTCTCAATATGAGAGAGACACACGCGATATCCGAATAATTCGAATGACAGAGATCTCCCCCGCCGCATGGCGGGGGAGATCTGAAAAGCTACAGGCGTCCTTTGGAACGGGCGTCACGAGTGCTTCGGCGTCCATACCGATGAGTCCGCGTCCCTGCGGTCGCTCGTGACCTGGAGAACCAGGCGGCGGATGAGCAGACTCGCTGCACACCCAACCACCCCGATCCGCTGGCAATAGGATACTCCAACGAGCGGGCTAGAGGATATACGGGATCCCCGTATTTCGTCTGTAGAGCGGCCCGTAGACCATCGCTAGGCGTTTGAACTTTGCGCTGGTGTACCACCAAAGCGCTCACGCAGGCGCGCATAGGTCTCCCGCAACCAGCGCCACGCCGCCGCGAACCAGTGCCCCTTGTTCGCAAAGAAGGCGATGATCGCTACCAGCACACCGCCAATCAGCAGGATGATCAGCCACTGAAGCAAGGCGCCGAGCAGCGCGTCAAGCGCGGGCGAGATGATGCCCACGCCGGGTTGCGCTGTCACCGCCGAGGTCACGCGATTCTCGATGAGTTTGATCAGCAGGAACACGACCAGCATGCTGATCGCCAGGCCAATACCGATTTGCAGGATCGTGCGGCGGCGATTGGGCGAGACCGCTATCGCCGCGATCAGGAGCAATAACGTGAGGATAGGCAGAATGATCACCAGCGCATCAAGCAACTGCACTGTCCGCTGCGCCGTGACGAGCTGATCGGACTGCATGATCGTGACCTCAGCGAAGTTGTCTGGGAGTGGCCGCCCCAGCGCCTCCGAGAGGCGCGCACGCGCCTCGGCAGGCACAGTCACGTTGCTCAGGTCAGGGATTGGCAGCTTCGATTGCACCAGATCAGGCAGCTGCGAGTGCAGAAAGCGCAGCGCGTCGGAGACAACAAGTATCAGATCAATGGTGAGCGCATTGCCCTGGATGCTGAGGTAGCGCGAATCGCCGCGCAGGATACCCACGACCTTGGAGTGGAGGAGGCGTAACGTCTTATCCCACGCCGCCTGAAACTGATCGGTCCGCATCAGGTTGGCGATGCGCGTCTGGGCGAAGGTTTGCACCTGATTCGTTACCGGGACGGCCAGAAAACTTGCTCGATCCGGCAGTGCGTTCTCTACCCGTCCTTGCACATCCAGCGCCACGACCACCTGCTCCGCGACGTATGCGCTCACGGAGTCCACAACCCCTGGGTCCTTGAGCAGTGGGTCCACCGCGCTCACGAAATTGTCGGTATTGAGCAACTGCTGGTTGACCCAGACCGAGAGCACGCTGCCGACGAAGGCGAAGCATGTCAGCACGATAAGCGCCACCGCCAGCGGACCGCGCGCACGTTGCCAGGCGGTTCCGTTGGCTGAACTTGCTTTGATGGCGACGGGAGGGATAGCGTCTGGCGCCTCGGCCCCGTTCGGATTGTCGGAGCCAGAGGCGAGGTCGCGGAGCCAGCGCGTCATCATGGAATCCACAGACTCGCCGCGCTCGGCGGCGGCGGCGGCCATGATGGCGTAATGCTGGTCGGATAGCTCGATAATCTTGCCCATACCAGACCCCCTCCCCTATTCGATTATTCGACTGCCCCTATTATGCAACGCTTGCGGCGTCCGCCGTTCAAGCCGTGGCGGGGGGAAGGTCAGCGGCAGGCGTGACACTCGAGGGCGGAGTCAGATCTGGCGCTGTTGAGCCAGGAGCGGCGTCGACTGTTGCGCCTGTGCCCGCGCTTGCGAAGACATTCTCGGTCGAGTATTCCTCGACGATGAACGACTGGGTGGTGCGCCACTGGAAGTAGAAGCCGATCGCCGCGATGACCAGGTACAGCAATCCCCAAAGCCAGTTATCGCGCAGGATCGCGCCGACCTCACCGTAGCGCAAGGAGTCGAGCGAGATGCGTCCCACCGCGATGAAGATGCCTGCCAGGATGGTTCCGGCGCCAGCGAACGCGCTGAGGATGATGATGAGCAGTTTCGGCAGGCGCAGGAAGATCGCCAGCGCCGCGATGCCCAGCGCGAAGATCAGCCCCACCAGGAACGTCAGGAATCCCTCTTTGAGGCCGATCCACGTCATGATCCCGGCGCCCAGTTGGTAGCCTACAAAGCCTGCCAGCAGCACGACCGCTACGGCATAGAAGAGGTAGGCGAGCACGGCGGCGAAGATCGCGACGAGCAATCCTACTACCCAACTGAGCACCGTTCTGAGAAAGCCCTCCCCAAAGATGTTCGTGAAGATCGTGGCGCCGAACTGGAAGCCGGCGAAGAACCCCCAGATCGGCAGCAGGATCACGAAGAAGCGGTAGCCAGCGAACGTCATCGCCAGCCCCAAGAGGATCAACAGCAACGAGACCAATACGGTTTGGAAGAACATCGCAGCGCCTCCTAATGAATCCCGAACACCTGGCGACGCACAGGGTGTACGCCGCCTCCGCCGCTATATCGCGAGAGCGCGCTTAGCGCTCGAACCGCGCAAGGACCTCGCGCGCATGGTTGGAGGTAATCGCAAAGCCGATGCCGTTCGCCGCCGCCCCTGAGGTCGGGTCCACCGCGCCGAGCGTCGGGATGCCGATCAACTCCCCCTGCGTATTGACCAGCGCTCCACCACTATTGCCGGGGTTGATCGGCGCGCTCGTCTGGATCATGCCCTGTAGTGTCACCAATTGCCCGTTCGTCACCACGCGCGCCGAGCGATTCAGCGCGCTGACGATGCCCGTGGTAGCGGATTGCTCCAATCCCAGCGGGCTGCCCAACGCCAGCGCGAAATCGCCAACCTGGACCTTGCTGGAGTCGCCAAAGGCAATCGGCTTGAGATTGGGCGCGTTGATCTTGAGCACTGCCAGATCTTCCTCTGGCACGTCACCGACCAGTTGAGCGGGGAACGTGCGGTTATCTGAGAGCAGGACGGTGAGGTCGCGGAAGCCATGGACGACGTGGCTGTTTGTGACAATGTAGCCAGAAGTCGTAGCAATCTCGCCGGAGCCAATTCCGCCACTCAGAATCGAGCGCGCTTGGATCTGCACTACCGACGGGTTGACGTTTTGAATAAGGGCGACTGTCTCCTGCTGCGCGCTGGCCAGTGAGCCACCCAGGGCGCCATTCCCGTTCGCCGCTGCGGCAAGCAACGCGAACAACAGGGAAACGAGAGCCAGGATACCCAGAATGATCCAGAGCCGCTTCTCCATCAGCGACCTGCTATTGCCAGACGCCGCTGGGGCCGCGCTCGGAGCCGCCACAGGGGCGGATGTAGGCGGCGAAGGTGGCGCTGGCGTTTCCGCTGCTGCTCCCGTTTCCGCTGGCGCCGCAGGCTCTGGTGGATCAGCTTCGACTTCCGCTGCAAGAGGCTCATCAGCGAGCGGCGCCGTCGCATTAGGATTGGTCGCTGTCTCGTCCTGCTGGCCTTCTGGGATGGGTGTCTGCGCTACATCGTTCGTTGTCTCGTCATTCTCCCCCTGCATCACAGCCTCCCCCCTGCAGAATTGTCCTGTTTCCGCTCATGGCTACGACGCGCTACATCTGTTCGATCAAGAGTTCCATAGCGACTAGTATACTCTATTCTAGACGCCTCGGAAAGCTGAATTTATCTGGCCGGACATTTACACAAGCAGAGGGCGACACATGCGTTAACTCTCACCACTATAACGCTCACCACCATCGCGCTACAACGCGTCGCCACGAGTCGTGTCTGGTGAAGCAAGTGGATACGCCGCGACGTCGCTCAAAAGACGACGGAGCGCCTCAGCGGTCTCCCGCGAGAGCGAGCCTTTCTGCAGCGCGACCGGAATAGTCAGCCGCGCGAGCGCGATATAGGCGTCGCGCAGCCGCAGTAGTTCAGGAGTCGAGGCAGTGTGCGCCGTCAGCCAGTCGAGGTGTGTCCGCACTGTGCCGAGGTCGCCACGCGCAATGGGGCCAGTGAGCGCATCCGGCAAACCCACTGTCTCCAATTGCTCGACAGCCGCTCGCATCAGTGGGAGCAGCGCTTCAAGGGCAGTCTCAGGTCGTGCGCCAAACGTTCCCCAGAGTTGCGCCGCCGCCGCCAGCAGCGTCACAACGTAGTTCGAGGCGAGGACGGCGGCCAGGTGGTAGGACGCGCGGTCGGCGGCGGTCAGCCTGATGGCGTGCCCATCCAGCGCTTCGATGATCGCTGTCAACTGATCTATGCTCGCCTCATCATCTGCCTCGAACGCCCAGGCGCAGCCCGCAAGCCGTCGCAGAATGGCCTCTGTGGTGGGCGATTCCGCCGAGCGTGGAAAGGTCATCAGCGGATGCAGCGCAGCGACACGCGTGCCCTGCGCTCTAGCAGCCGCGAGGGCTTCTGCGCCTTGCGCCCCGCTCAGGTGAAGTACGAGTTGTCCCGCGCGCCAGTGGGTCTCCGCCGCGACCTGGGCGATGGCGTCGTCGGGGACGGCAACTACCACCATATCGCTTGCTGCTGCCACCGCATCCGCCGAGGCGACATCCGCGCCATCTGGAAGCGCCGACGCGAGCGCCTCTGCATGTGTCGCGGTGCGCGATGCCACTGATGCGACGCGCGCTCCACGAGCCGACAGCGCGCGCGCAATCGCCGAGCCAACCGCTCCCGCGCCAATCACGCCGACCCGTCCAAGCTGCGCCAGATCGCTCGCCATAGATGCCTCTCCCTATTGACACTCTTCCGGTTTCAACCGGGAGATTCCTGGATCCGCCAACCGGGGCAATGCGCCGTCTCGCAACGACGCACAGGAGCCTGGCTGTCCCCAAGCGTTAGGTTCCCGTGTGCCCCACGGTACCAGTCGTACCACTTATACCACTCGTTAGACTTGGCCAGCGTCCCTCTGCCCTGGCCACCGCCAATCCACGCTGCAAGATGACTTCGGCTGCATTGTGGTCGCGGTCGAGGATGAGCCCGCAGTGTGGGCAGCCATGCGTGCGCACCGGCAGGGACTTCCTCGCTCGTCTCCCACAGCCACTACAGTTCTGACTCGTATAGTGGGGCGCCACGGCGATTACTGTGACCCCGTGCAGCCTGCCATAGTACTCGACCCACCAGCGCAAACGTGACCAGCCCACATCGGAGATCGCTTTGGCCAGGTGGCGGTTGCGCACGAGGTTGCGCACTTGCAAATCTTCCAAGGCAATCAGGTCGTGTGAGCTGACGAGCGCACTCGCCGTCTTACGGGCGAAGTCCTCGCGCTGCCGCTGTAGTGTCAGGTACGCCCGCCCCACCTGTTGCTTCGCCTTCCCCCAGTTGGCCGACTGGCGCTGTGGGGAACGGTTGGATGCCGCATGGGGCGGGGACGAAGGCGACTGGATGGCGTGTGCTGCTGGGTCCTTGGGGTACTTGTTCTGTCGTGCCCGCTGCCGAGCGGCATGGTTGTTCCTCAGCTTCTTCCCCTGCTTGTAGGAGACGCTGCGGCGGGACAGGCGGCGCCGGTAGCGCTTGAGCCGCGCCTCAGCTTGACGGATGAAGCGTGGGTTGGCAATGGCGTGCCCATCCGAGTCGGTGAGGTAGGCGGCAATGCCCACGTCAATCCCCATGGCCGCGCCGGTCGCCTTATGCTCACATTGGCGGTCCACCTGAAGCACGAACTGCGCATAGTACCCATCTGCCCGCCGCAGCAGGCGCACCCGCTTGATCTGGTCGAGAGGGAAGGTGGTCAGATCGCGTGAGCCGATGAGCCGCACCTGCCCAATGCCGCAGCCATCGGTGAGGGTGAGGCGCTTCCCGTCTGCGTCCAGCTGCCACCCGGTCTGCTTGTACTCCACCGAGCGACAGTCGCGCTGGAAGCGCGGATAGCCCTTCTTCCCAGGGGGCTGCTCGCGGCAGTTCATGTAGAACCGCTCGATGGCGGCCCAAGCCCTTGCGGCGGCAGCCTGGCGAGCTTGCGTGTTGAGCCGAGCGGCAAAAGCAAACTCGTGAGCCAGGCGGGCGCAGAGAACCTGCAGGTCATTGGCACTCACGCCATGCTCATCCATCCACAAACGCAGGCATTTATTGCGGATGAACTGCGTCGTGCGGATCGCCTCGTCGATCGCCGCTTGTTGGGCAGGGGAGAGGCGCAGCTTGTACTCGTAGAGGAGCATCCTGCCTCTCCTCTCGTGGACAACAGCGGTGGACAGCGGATCTGGCGCAAATGTCCTGCCGCAGTATGGTCGCAAGATCAGGTGGTGGTCAAGCGCAGGAGCCATTCATACCCCGCTCAATACCAGGGGCCTTCTGGCCCGATGCTGTAAGCGGAGCGCGTAACACATCAATACGGAGTTATCATACCGCCTGACGCGGAATTATGCGGTGAGGAGGCGGCGAAATGAAGCTGGAGAAGCTGCACAATGGGGCGCCGTTCAGGCAAGGTATTCGCGGAGGAAACGGCTGGACTGTGGATGACGCAACTTGCGGATGGCGCGCTCTTCGATCTGGCGGACACGCTCGCGGGTCACTTTGAGTTCGCGGCCCACCTCTTCGAGCGTGTGATCCTGATCGTCGTAGAGGCCAAAGCGCAGCGCGATGACCTGGCGCTCGCGCACAGTCAGACTATCCAGCGCGCGCATGACCTCCTGGCGCAGGAGTGAGCGCGTGGTCAGATCGGAGGGATCCTGCGTCGCCTGGTCCTCGATGATGTCGCCAAGCGTGTTTTCTTCCTCGTCGGAAAGTGGCGCATCCAGCGAGAAGATCCTCTCCGCCCAGACCATCAACTCGCCAACGCGATCCCCGCTGACCCCCAACGCTTCGCCGATCTGCGCGGGGGTCGGCTCGCGTCCCACTTCCTGATACAGGCGCCGCGCTATGCGCTTGACCCGCATGACCTCTTCCATGATATAGACCGGCAGACGCACCGCGCGCACACCTTCGAGGATCGAGCGTGTGATCGCCTGTTTAATCCACCAGGTGGCGTAGGTCGAGAAGCGGAACCCCTTGCTCGCGTCGAACTTGGTCACGGCGCGGATGAGGCCAATGTTGCCCTCGCCGATCAGGTCTTCGAGCGACATCCCCTGGCCGACGTAGCGTTTGGCGATGCTCACGACCAGACGCAGGTTCGCTTCGATGAGGGCGTTGCGCGCAGCGCGATCACCGCGCTGGATCGCCTCGGCCAGCTCAACTTCGCGCGCGGCGGAAAGTAAGGGGATGCGGGAAATCTCGCGCAAATAGAGACGCAGACTGTCACTCTGGGCGATACCGGCCAGGTCCGCTGTTTCCGTCTCGACAGCGCCGCCGCCATTCTGGCCAGCGCGGGCCGCTCGTTCGGCTTCAAGGTGCGCCATATTGTCTTCCGTGGCCATGAGACGCTCAATTCCTGCGCGTGACTGCGCGGCCAGTATAGCACCGGGGTACGCCCATCGCAAGTCAAGTGGCGCGTGTCCTGACCCATTATGCCCAGCCTTTTTGGGTACCGCGCGCGCAGGCCACGACGGACCATCCGCAGGCACGGTTGAACATTGCGACTAGGCGCGGCGCGCCCAGATCAGGCCTGTGGCGCGCTGACTGTGCTATGTGCGCGACGGCGCGCGGCGATGAAGGGGCGCTCGAAGAGCAGGTAGGAGGCATAGGCGACTGGGATACCCACGAAGCACTCGATCAGAAATCCGACGCCAACTCGTGGCGTCGGGCTGATCGCCAGCAATAGCGGCTCGGCCAGGCGCATGATGACGAGATGCCAGATGTAGAGGCTATAGGAGATCAGACCGACAAAGCGTACTGGGCGCCACTCGAATGGCAGGCGGATGAACTGGCTACCGAGCAGGATGCCCAATAGCGCCAGCGCATAGGTCAGTCCGAAGCCAATGTCGTTCCATGGCGTCGGATGCAGCGCGGAGACAAACGTCAGCGCGAGCCAGAACAGCGCCGCCAGCGCGAATCCCCACGTGGCGACGCGCTCGACGCTCCAGCGGCTCCATCGATCTTTGAAGAAGGAAAGAACCTGCTCGTTGCGCTGAATCGCCACGTAGATCATGGAGCACGCGATACCGAAGCCAAAGACGTTAATCCAGTAGGTTAGCGCCTCTGGGCGCAACGCAACATTGTAGATCAGCGTATTTCCGGCCAGCGCTGGAACAGACTGGAGCCAGACAGTCGCCGCCGAGACCAGCACGAGCGCTGGGACGAAGATCGCCAGCGCAATCCACGGGCCTACGCGGCGCGCCAGGAGATAGAGCACCCAGGCAAGCAACGGCAAAACGGCGTAGAATTGAACCTCCACCGCCATCGTCCAGAAGACGCCATTGATCGAGTAGACGGTCTTCTGCGAGAGATTCTGGAGGAAGACCGCATGGACCAGCGTGTCGAGGAAAGAGCCACCTGTCTTAGGTCCAGCGAGTGTGAGGATCACGAGGCTGGCCCAGTAGGCGGGGACGATGCGCAAAAAGCGTCGCTTGTAGAAGAGGAGCGCCGAAGGGCGGTCGCGTCCAGCCTGAATCCAGCGGGCATAGGGCAGGAAGAGGAGGAAGCCACTGAGGACGAAGAAGAGGTGGACGCCGGTCCAGAGATAGTAGATCGGCTGGTCCGTCGCGCCCACGCCAAGCGCGCTGCGCTCTGGCATAACCCACCAGGCGTGGAAGAACATCACCAGCAATACGGCCAGCGTACGAACCCCATCCAGCGCAGGAATAGGACTGCGCGCCCCGCTCTCCGGCCACCACCAGGAACGGGCAGGCCACCAGGCGGGCCACCAAGCGGGCAATCGCCATGTCGCCGTCTTCGTCACTGTTTTCGATTCCGCGCCGATGCTCGTCCCCATACCGTCACCTCCCCCACCAATCATGTCCTTACGATAGTGCAGACGAGCGAACGACACGGTTGAGAGCAACGTACAATCGCGTTGACATTTGCCTCTACTGGTGTAGTAGGTGACCACCTGTAAGGAACTAGACGCAGGCTGTCAGACTTGACGGTGGAGGATGCGCGTCCTACACTGTTTAATTGAGGGTATGCGCCTGATCGCGCAAGATCAGCGCAGCTTCAGCGACGAAGAACGCACATGGGGATGATCGTCTTATGAGCGCGAACACGACTCCACCAACCGCCACATCTACTGGCTCATCCGCGACGCCGGAAAAGGTCTTTGTGAGAGATTCCCAAGGCGGGACCCGGGCAAAAGTATCGCGCGCCAAAGAATTATGCGCAGCCAGCGCTCCGCTCGCTCTCGACGCTGCTCGTCATCCTGATGGCGCTCTCGCTGCCGCTGGTTCCGGCCATCCTCATCATCATGATCGCTTACAACACATTTGGCTCGTCGCCAGACCTGCTCTGGCTCTGGATCACGATGTTCATTCTCGTCGAGGCCATCGCAATCTTCGCCGCCATCGGCGTCGCCCGCGAAGCTATCGGCGTCACCCGCCGCTCCGACTACGAGGCCACGCCTGCCCGCTAATCCCCTGCCTCGCCGACGCGATGTAACTTGACGAAGTTCGTGCGCGCCGCTCCCTTCGCGCGCATCCCGCCCATGATGACGATCTCCTCGCCGGCCGTGGCCAGCTCCTCGCCGCGCAGATAGGCGTCCACCCAGGCGATCTTCTCGTCCATTGTCCCCTCCAGCGCGCCGCGATGTGGCGCTACACCCCACCACAAGTTCAAGCGGCGGTAGACCTCCTCACTCGGCGTGAAGGCCAGGATCGGAACTGTGGCCGCTCCTTCGAGATCAGCCGCGCCGAGAGGCTGGAGCGTGTCAACACGACGATCATCTTCGCGCGCGCCGTCTGCGCCAGAATGTGCGCCGCGCTGGCCACCGCGTGCGCGTGCGACCGGAAGTGAACGGCGTCCACCGGGCCAGGCTCACAGGCCGATCCGCCGTCTCGGCGATGCGGCGCATCACACGCACGACCTCGACTGGATACGCGCCCACCGCCGTCTCGCCGCTGAGCATCACTGCGTCGGTCCCATCGAGGATCGCGTTGGCGACATCGCTAGCCTCGGCGCGCGTTGGGCGCACATGCGAGATCATCGATTCAAGCATCTGCGTCGCGGTAATGACGGGAATGCCGCGCGCGTTCGCCGCTGTGATAACCTGCTTCTGGATCAGCGGCACCTGCTCCAGCGGCAGTTCGACGCCCAGATCACCACGCGCCACCATCACGCCGTCCGACGCCGCCAGAATCTCGTCCAGCCGCTCGATGGCCTCCGGCTTCTCCAGCTTGGCGATGACCGGGATAGGCTGAGCGCCCTTGGGGGCCTGCTCGGCGACGAGCCGCTTCGCCTCCTCGATATCCTCTGGCTTGCGCACGAAGCTCAGCGCGATGTAGTCCACACCCTGCCGCACGCCAAACGCGAGATCGTCGCGGTCCTTCGGCGTGAGCGCGGGCGCGCTGATCGCTACGCCCGGCAGGTTGATGCCCTGGTGTTCGGCCAATACGCCACCGTGAACGACCTCGGTGATAGTATCCTGCCCGCTTGATCTCCAGCGCGCGCAGCTCGATCGCGCCATCCGAGAGCAGGATGCGATCGCCCGGCTTCACGTCCAGCGGAAACGCGGCATAGGTGGTCGAGACGCCCTCGGCTGTGCCTTTGATTGGACGTGTCGTGATCGTAAAGCGTTGGCCATCATGCAGCGTGACCGGTTTCCCACCTGCCAGCGCGCCGGTGCGAATCTTCGGCCCCTGCAAATCCTGCAAGACCGCCAGGGGGCGTCCCAGTCGCTCGGCGGCGGCGCGCAGCCGGACGAGCGTCGCGGCGTGCGTCTCCTGTATCCCGTGCGAGAAGTTGAGCCGCGCGACATCCATGCCCAGCCAGCAGCAGCGCCTCGATGGTCGCGTCGGAATCGCTGGCTGGGCCAAGTGTGCAGACGATCTTGGTGCGCCGCGTCATCTCCCGCCTCCGCGTCGTCTCAGGAGCGTGGTAGCGAGGCGAGGAAGGCGTTCCAGGCGACCGTCACCTGCCGGCGCAGATCGTCAAGTGAGCCACTGTTGTCGATCACGGCGCTGGCAAGGACAAGCTTCGGCTCTATCGGAGGCTGCGCCGCGAGCCGTGCGCGCGCCTCGGCCTCGCTCATCCCGCGCGTCGTCATCAGTCGCTCGAGCTGTATCCGCGGCGGGCAGGTGACGATCCATAGCCCGTGGCAGAGCGAGCCATAGCCCGACTCGACCAGCTTCACCGCGTCCAGCACGCCGACGCCCTCCTCCGGGATGTCGCGCATGCGCCCGCTCAGCGCCGAGAAGACGCGCGGATGCACGATCTGCTCCAGCCGGCGCAGGCTCGCAGGATCGCCGAAGACGAGGTCGCCGAGCACCTTGCGGTCAACTCCACCCTCGGCGTCGACGATGTTTGGCCCAAACTCCTGCGCGAGTTCTGCGACCAGCGGCTGCCCCGGCAGATACAGTTCGTGGACGACGGTATCGGCGTCAATGTACTCGACAGCGCCAAGCTCCAGCAGAAGCAGCCCGACAGTCGTCTTGCCGCTGGCAATGTTGCCGGTCAGGCCCAGAATATATGGCATGCGTGTACTCACTTCACTACAGGAAAGCGCGTCAGTGACATCCCTGGGTTGAGGAATCAACTTGCCATATCTTGCCATGTCGTCATAGAGCGTGTCGAGCGCCGCGCGCGTTTCCTCGTACTCTGCGCCGAGGATGCTGATGCGGTCGAGGTCGGTCGCCGCGCTCGCCTCTTCCAGCGCGCCCTCGATCTCCTTCAGCCGCGACTCCAGCTCTGCGATCTCGCGCTCCACATCCTCCAGCGACCGTGAAGGCGTGTCCGCAGCCGCCCCAACGCCTTGTCGCTGTGAACTGCGTGCGGTCTGAGTCTGACCTGCCTTTGTCTGCTGGGCGGCGCGCGCCTCGGCCTGCGCCTTTTTCGCGCGATACACGCTGTAGCCGCCGACATGCGAGGTGACTACTCCATCGTCAAGCATCCAGAGCGTCGTCGCCAGCGCATCCACGAAGTAGCGGTCGTGCGAGACGAAGAGCAGTGTGCCATCGTACTGCGCCAGAATCTCCTCCAGCGCCTGACGCGACGGGCAGATCAAGGTGGTTCGTCGGCTCGTCCAGCACCAGGAAATTCGCCCCTTGCAAGGTCAGTTTCGCCAGCGCGACCCGGCTGCGCTCGCCGCCGCTCAGCGCGCCGATGGGCTTGAAAACGTCGTCGCCAAAGAAGAGAAAGCGCCCCAGGTAGGTCCGCGCGCCCTCCTCGCTCAGATGGCTGGCGTCGCGTATCTCGTCCAGCACGAGCCGCCGCGGATTCATGTGGTCGTGCGTCTGCGCATAGTAGCCGATCTGCACGTTGTGGCCCAGCGATGACGCGCCCGGCGAGCGGCGCGATCTGGCCGATCAGCGTGCGCAGAAGCGTCGTCTTACCGCCGCCGTTCGGGCCGATCAGGCCGATGCGCTCGCCGCGCCGCACCAGCATATCGCTCACCCGCACGCGCACGTCCCGCGCCGCGGCCATCCTCGTAGCCGACAGCCAGCTCATCGGTTGTCAGCGCGATCTGGCCCGACTCGATCTGCGCGCCCATGCGGAACTTGATCGACGAGTCCACCGGCGGGCGTTCGATGCGCTCCAGGCGGTCGAGTTGCTTCTGGCGGCCACGCGCCTCTTTGCTGCGCTGCCCAGCCTTGTAGCGACGGATGAACTCCTCGGTATGCGCGATGTATTCCTGCTGCGCCTCGTACTCTTGCGCCCAGCGCTCCATCCGCTCGGCGCGCAACTCCACGTAGTGCGAGTAGTCGCCGGGATACAACTCGGCGCGCTGGTGGGCGATCTCGATAGTACGTGTGGTCACGCGGTCGAGGAAGTAGCGGTCGTGCGAGACGACGATGAGCGCGCCCGGCCAGTTGAGCAGGTACTCCTCAAGCCATTCCAGCGCGGCGAGGTCGAGGTGGTTCGTCGGCTCGTCGAGCAGAAGCAGATCGGGCTGCTGGCAGCAGCAGTTTGCCGAGGGCGGCGCGCGTCTGCTGGCCGCCGCTGAGGTGCGCCGCCGGCGCCGCCTGCTGCTCGCGCGATAAAGCCGAGGCCATCCAGCACCTGGCGCACGCGCGGCTCCAGCGTATAGCCACCCGCATGCTCGAAGCGCTCCTGCACATCGGCGTAGCGCGCCAGCGTCGCTTGATAGGCGTCTTCATCGGCGAGCGAGGTCGGGATCGGACAGGCGCGCGGCGAGGGTATGTAATCTCGCCTCCCAGCCACGCACGGCGTCCAAGACCGTCAGCATCTCCTCGAAGAGGGTATGATGCGGCGTGAACTCGGCGACCTGCGGCAGATAGCCCACCGAGACGCGCTCGGCGAACGAGACGCTGCCAACATCCGGCTGCAGGCGTCCGGCGAGCAGGTGCAGCAGCGTTGTCTTCCCCGCGCCGTTCGGTCCGACGAGGCCGATGCGGTCGCGCGATTCAATGCGAAAAGAGACGCCGCTGAAGATCAACTCGGCGCCATAAGACTTGGTGAGGTCGGTGAGAACGGCGACAGACATAATACCTAGAGTGTACGCGTGTCCGACCGCCGCCGCAAGTCAGAAATCTGGCGCTGTTCCCCACATCGTACTAGTCACAGCGACATTGACAGGTTCCTGGGGTATGCTATCATGCGGCGGTAAGAAGAACTAGTACAGAAGAGCTAGGTCAAAGCTCCCGCGACACATCCTCATAAAGTGGCGCCGCGGCTGGGATGGGTGGAATCAAGGGGGCAGGGGCGTATGCAGGCGCACATCTCCGGGTCACTACGCTATGATGGGCTTGTCGGGTCGTCACTTGGGCCATACCGCCTCGAACAGGCGCTGGAGTCCGATGAGCTTGGCGCTGTCTTCCTCGCGCGTGGCACAGATAGCCGCACCTATCGTCTGCGCTTGCTGCCGATCAGCGGCGAGATGTCGCCGCAGCAACGCTCCCAGTACCTCGACGCGGCTCAGGCGCATCTGGTGGCGCTCGCCAACCTACAACATCCCCATATCTTGCCGTTGAAAGATTACGGCCAGTGGCGCGGCATTCCTTATCTCATCTATCCTTACGCGCCGCTGCGCTCGGTCAGCGCGCTGCTTGCGCAGAACGGCCCGCCAGACATTCAGACGCTGGGGCGCTATCTGGATCAGATCGCCAGCGCGCTGGAATACCTTCACGAGCATGGTGTAGTCCACGGACAACTGACCACTGACCATATCTACCTTCAAATGGACGGGCAGACGCTCGTCGCCGACGCAGGCGTGCGCCGCCTGATCGAGATGAGTGGACAGCCGAGCGCCACCGATCCCCTACGCTTTGGTGGAGAGACGCTTGCGCCAGAGCTGACGATGGGCCGTCAGGCCGACACACGTACAGATGTCTACGAACTTGGCGCTGTTCTCTATCGCATGCTCACCGCCGAACCAGTGTTTCATGGCGCAGGGTCCAATGAGATCACCGAGCAGAGCCTGCGCGCGCCGCCGCCACGGCCCAGCGCACGCCGGGCGGGCATTCCCGGCGACCTGGATGGCCTGATCGCCGCCACATTGGCGAAGGACCCCAACCGCAGGCCGGGGCAGCCAGGCACGGTCGCCAACGCCTATGCTCAGATCGTCTCGCCCAACGATCCCTCACGCACACCATTCGTTCCCACATCTGGTCCAGCGTATCGCCCGCCCTCACGACCGGCGCGGGCGGCGACACGCGAGACCAGCGTCCCGTCGACCCCCATGCGACCGCAGACACCAGCCCCGAACTACAGCCCTGCGAGTGGCGCGCTGGTTGGGCTGTCGTCTACTGTGCGTCCGCCTCGCCAGCCAGGACGCGTCTTGCTAGTTGGCTTGCTGGCGTTGGGGCTGGTAGCCACGGCTGGGCTTGCCGCGTTCGTCTACTTCGGAGGCGCGGTCTCCGGACAGCCAACCGCGCAGGTAACGTTCTCCGAGGCCAATGACGGGCGCACCGGGCAAACCAACGCACTCCAGATCACCGCCGAGCATCTGCCCAGCCCAGCCTCTGGCACGGAGTACGACGCCTGGCTTATCGACACGGAATCAGAGAACGTCCTGCCGCTCGGCGCGCTGACACACGATGGCGACAAGTATACTGTCCAGTTCGCCGGCACGGTCAATCTGGTGGCGGCAGGGAATATCCTCGAGATCACGCAGGAGCAGCCTGGGGTTTCGGTTCCGGTGGGCAAGGTCATCGCGCGGGGCGCATGGCCGGACAAAGCGCTCGTCCACCTGCGACATGTCTTGACCGCGTTTCCGACGACGCCGGGCAACACAGCGCTGATCGGTGGCGTGCTGACCCAATCGAAACTGCTCAACGATCACGCCAGGGCGCTGCAAACGGCGGCGGGACACGATCAGGTGACGATGCTCTGCGAGGCGCAGACAATGATCAACCTTGTCGAAGGGGGTCAGGGACCAGAGTATCATGCGCCGACCGCCACCTGCGCTGCGCGCGCCACGGCGGGGCAGGGTGATGGCTATGGCCTGCTTGGTCCCGCTCAGACGAGCGGCACTGAGGCAAAGAGCGGCTATATTCCCGGCGCGCTCTCGCACACCTCGCTCGCCACGGCCGTTCCTGACGCCAGTTCCGAGACCAAGTCGCACGCGCAGTTGGTAGAAGCGGCGCTGGGCAACGTCCAGACATGGGACACTATCCTCCAGCGCGACCTCATCGGATTGCAGAAGACGCCGAGCGACACATCGAAGATCGCCGAGATCGTCACCCTCGCCGGTGACGCCTATACTGGCGTGGATGCGAACAAGAACGGCAAGATCGAGCCGATTGAGGGCGAGGGCGGCGCGGTGACCGCCTATCAGCAGGCACAACTGATGGCGACGCTGACCCTTTCGCCGGTCAAGTAGGCTTACGCCTCCACCAGGAGCCGGCGCAGCACCTTGCCGACGAGGTTCTTGGGCAGTTCGGTGCGGAACTCGATCTGCTTCGGCACTTTGTAGGCTTCCAGACGCTCGCGGCACAGCGCCAGCAACTCCTCGGCAGTGGCGCGCTCGCCACGCTTGAGCACGACGATAGCTTTGACGAAGGGGTTGTCGCCGTTTGCGCCATCGCGTCCGCTGACGACGACCGCCTCGAAGACCTTCGGACTCTCGTAAAGGACCTCCTCGACATCGCGCGGGTAGACGTTGTATGCCCCGGCGATGATGAGGTCCTTCTTGCGGTCCACGATGGTGAAGTAGCCGTCCTCGTCCATGCTGGCGAGGTCTCCGGTGCGCAGCCAGCCGTCACGCAGCGCCTGCGCCGTCTCGTCGGGACGCTTCCAGTAGCCCTGCATCACCTGCGGCCCACGCACTTCGAGTTCGCCGACCTCGCCCTGTGGCAACGGCTCCCCTGTTTGCAAATCCACGATACGCGCGCTGGTCGAAGGCAAGGGGACGCCAATGCTGCCAACACGGCGCTCCCCTTTGAGCGGATTCGAGTGCGTCACCGGAGATGCCTCGGTCAGGCCGTAGCCCTCGACAAGGCGGCCACGGGTGAGCTTCTCGAACGATTCCTGGACCTCGACGGGGAGCGGCGCCGAGCCACTGACGCAGACGCGAATCGAGGCGATGCCGTAGCGGCGGACATGCGGGAAGTTGGCGACGGCGAGGTAGATCGTCGGCACGCCGGGGAAGATTGTCGGGTGGTAGCGCTTGATCGCGTTGAGGATCTCCTGCGTGCGGTTCGTTGGCATGAGGATGAGCGAGGCGGCAAGCGCCATAGAGAGGTTCATGCAGCCGGTGACGCCGTAGGAATGCGAGAGCGGCAGCACGCCCAGAATCGTCTCGCCGCCACGTTTGGCGTCGTTGAGCCAGTGGCGCTGCTGCGCGACGTTGACGACAAGGTTTTGGTGCGAGAGCATCACGCCACGCGGCGCATCGGTCGTGCCGGAGGTGTATTGCAGTAGGGCCAGGTCGTCACACCGCGTCTCGCCGAGCAACGGAGCGCTAGCGGCAGCGCGCAGAAGCTGTTGGAAGTCGTGATGTGGCAGCGTGGAGGGCGCAGCGCCGTTCTGGTTTGCGGCGGCATTGTTGGGCGCGGGGGCGGGAGATGGGCCGAGCGCGACGGCGAGGCGCTGGCGCAGCGGCAGGTACTCGCGCACGTCGGTGAAGATCAGGCGCTCCAGGGCGGGAGATTGGGTGGCGATACGTTCCAGCATCGGGCGATAGGTGTTGAGGGTGAGCGCGATGCGCGCGTCGGAGTCGCGTATCTGGAAGGCGATCTCCTCCTCGTTCGAGAGCGGACTACCCAGCACCACGACGCCCCCTGCCTTCAGCACACCGTAGAAGGCGATGACGCATTGCGGCACGTTAGGCAGGATAACCGCCACGCGATCACCACGCTGGAGTCCGAGGCCGCGCAGGGCATGCGCGCAGCGGTTGCTGAGCAGGTCCAACTCGCGGTAGCTGATTTTCTGGCCAAAGAAGTGCAGCGCTGTGCGGTCGGGGAACTCGGCTGCGGAGTTGCTTAGGAAGTCGTGCGCGAGAACCTGCGGCGTCGGTATTTCCTCCGGCACGTCGGGGTCGTACGCCTGGAGCCATGGAGCCTCGCCGAGTCGCTGCGCGGCGCGGGGCTGCGGGAATGATCCCATCGCATCCGCGCCAACACCTGCGCCAACGCTCGCCTCCATGCCGGTGCGCGCCTGGACGAAGCGGCGAATCGCGCGGTTGACGGCGTCGGGGCGTTCGAGCTGGACGAGGTGCGCCGAGACGGGGATGACGACCTGCTGCGCGCCGGGGATCAGCTTCGGGACGGCGGCGTAGTGCTCCTGGGTGAAAACGGTGTCGCGGTGGCCGATGACAACGAGCGTGGGGACGCGCAACTCGCCCAGCCGCTTGTCACCATGCCAGCGCGACATCGCACTGTCGTGCATGCGGCGCATCGTGCGCCCCTCGGCGAAGATCGCGATGCCCAGACGCTTCTTGAGCGTCTCCATCAATGGGCCGGGGAGGTTCATCACCTGACGTGCGCCAGGTGTGAGGATGAAGCGCGCGGGCGTGCCGATCAGGACGAGACCAGAGACCTCGTCAGGATGGCGCAGCGCGTACTCGGCGGCGATGGCCCCGCCGAAGGAGTGCGCGACGAGCAGGAACGGGCGCTGCGTCTCCAGTTGCGCGAGCGTAGCCTCCAGGTCGTCTACCAGCGTCTCCACGGTGATTTGCGGGCGCGCGGGATCGTCGCTCTGGCCGTGGCCGCGCAGGTCCGGGGCGATCACGCGCATCGTCTGGCCAAAGGCGCGGAGTTGGTAGAGCCATTGCAGGTTGCGCCCGCCATAGCCGTGAACGAAGACGAGCGTGCGCGCAGGCTGGTCTGGGGCGATATCGGGCTGGATGTCGATGATGCTGACGCGCCGGAGCGCTTTGTCGCCGTCAGACGAGTGGAGGTAGAGGGTGCGGCGGTACAGCTCGACATCCAGCGTCATGGCTGGCCCTCCGTTCTCCGACGTAGCGGAAACGCCTTGTTCGCCCGCTAACGCACGCGACTGTTGACCGTGACCCTAGCACACTCGGCGCGCAAGCACAAGGGCGGCGATGCCCAACGAACCCAACACATGTTGCACATGGCAAAGAGGCGACGTACAATTGGAAGCGGGCTGAGTTGTCAGCTTCGTTTCACATTCCCTCGGAAAGGCGATGAATGATGGACGATCAAACAGAGGAGGCTGTACAGGGAGTAAATGAACGACAAAACTGGGGGGCATCTCACAATCGCATGAATGCCGAACTGATTATCGCCGAATATAATGCGTTACGCGATGAGATTCTGCGACAAGCAGATCGTCAAGTCCAATCAGTAACAATTGCTGTCATTGCGCTTGGCACATTAGTTGCGACAGGCACCCAGTTCAAAAGCGCCGCGCTCATCTTCATCTATCCATTGCTTGCATCGGCGCTGGCAGCCATCTGGGCTGCAGAGGATAGGGGCATCCAGGCTACCGGAGCATATATCTGGAAGGTGATCGAGGAAAAGCGCGCAGGCGTACAGAACATGAGCTGGGAACATTTTGTCGCGAATAATCCAGGCATGTTCCGAACGAGTCACAGGAACGCCATTAGACTGTATTTTGTCGGCTCCGCCATAGCCGCGATCATTCTGGGAATCTCAATCCCGCAGCAGAGCTATATCTTAACGGCATTTGCTGCAGGCGCTTACCTCCCGCAAAGTGTTTCGAGTGATGACGTTCTCCTCTTGATTGCGGTGATAAGTGTCATGATCACATTCATCATCCTGTTTACCCTGGTAGGTGGATCTGCTAAGTGGCGTGCGAAGATAACGAAGGAAGCCGAGAAGGAAGAATCGGGCAGCTAGAGGCTTGCCCTCACTCTCTAGCCCTCACTGGCGAGCGTGGCGCCGTTGGTCGCCGCTACATCTGCCAGGAAGCGCCCACTGTCCTTCACGATGCGCCGCTGGGTGGGATAATCGGTGTAGGTCACACCGAAGCGCGGGACGTAGCCATACGACCACTCAAAGTTGTCCAGCAATGACCAGACGAAATAGCCACGAACCGGCGCGCCCGCCGCGATCGCCTCGCGCGCCTCGACGAAGTGCCGCCGTAGGTAGTCCGTCCGCTCCGGATCGTGAACCTCGCCCTCCGGCGTCAGTGTGTCAGGGTACGCCGCGCCATTCTCGGTCACATACAGCTTCTTCGGCGCGTAATCTCGTTGGGCGCGCAGCAGCACGTTCGTCAGTCCCTGCGGGCAGACCTCCCAGCCCATCGTGGTCAGCTTGCCCTCCGGCGGCAGCGTTGTCGGGATGCCGAAGAGGCCGCGTGTGTTGCGTACCCTGCTACAGAAATAGTAGTTGACGCCGAGAAAGTCCAGCGGCGCAGAGATCGCCTCCAGGTCGCCTGCCTGTACAAGGCCATCCGGCAGCGTGATGAGATGGTCGAGATCATCGGGATACGCGCCGCGAAAGATCGGGTCGAGGAACCAGCGGTGGAACAGGCCGTCCAGATCGCGTGTCGCCTGCGCATCCTCCTCGCGGTCGCTCGCAGGCTCGAAGTCCGTCAGATTGAGCGTGGTCCCGACCTCGCGCGCGCCCGCCGCCCGTAGCGCCTCCACCGCTAGCCCGTGCGAGAGCAGCAGATGATGCGCGACCGGCGCGATCAGCGTGGGGTTCTTCAGCCCCGGCGCCTTTGACCCGTACAGATAGCCGTGGTAGACGACGATATGCGGCTCGTTGTGCGTGATCCAGTGGCCGACACGGTCGCCTAACCGCGTGGCGGCAAGATGCGCGAACTCGGCGAAGGCCTTGGCGGTGTCGCGATTGGGCCAGCCGCCCTTGTCCTCCAGCGCCTGTGGCAGGTCCCAGTGGTAGAGTGTGACGTATGGTGCGATGCCACGCTCTAGCAGGGCGTCAATGAGGCGCGAATAGTAGTCGAGCCCAGCCTCGTTCACGCGCCCATATCCCTCCGGCAGGATGCGCGCCCAGGCGAGCGAGAAGCGGTAGGCGTTGAGGTTGAGCTGCGCCATCAGGTCCACGTCACCCTGCCAGCGATGATAATGGTTGCAGGCGACATCGCCATTTGTGCCATCGTCGATCACGCCGGGCTTGTGGCTGAAGCGGTCCCAGATGGACTCACCCTTGCCGTCCTCGGTCGCCGCGCCCTCGATCTGGTATGCCGCCGTCGCCGTCCCCCACGCGAAGTCCGCCGGGAAGCCACTAGCTGTCGTCTCACTCTCGCTCGTCACATCCACGCTCGCCTTCTTCAACGCCGTAGTTCCGCCGCTCAAGCTGTCACCGGCAGTCTATCACGCCACCAGTTCGGCTCTGCCGTCACGGTTATGTCGCGCCCACGCTGAATTTCCTATTCCACATTGGCGCCTATGTTATACTTGACTGCCGAGAGGCCCTGCGGGACCAGACGATGAATCAGCGAGTTGGCCCACCGGATAGCCACGGGAGCCGATGAGAGGGAGCATGCAGGATGGCTGGGCGGAAAAAGCGCTCTCAGGCATGGGACGATCAGGATCAGTACAGCGGCGGGCAGTACGCCAACAACTATGACCAAGGCTATGACACAGGCTACGACCAGGGGTACGATCAGGGGTACGATCAGGGCAATGCGGGGTATGACGACGGCTACGGCTCCAGCTACCACGATGGCTACGACAACGGCTATGGCTACGACGATGACGAGCAAGGCCTGATCCTCAACCGAGACCAGTCGCTCGTCAACGTCTCCTCCACTATTACCCAGCATGGCGCGCCGCTGCTCTCCTACACTAGCACGATGAGCCGCTTCTACGCCGGACGCAAGCAGCGCCTCAGTCTGGGCCGCCACAAGTGCCAGGTCTGTGGCGAGCGCATCCGTTTCTGGTCGTTCTCGACCCCCGACGGCAAGCGCACGCACGACGCCTGCTACGAGCGCCTCGCCTGGGCCTGGACGAACCTCTATGCCCACCAGCAGCGCCTCGCCGCCGACGGCCAGCTCGATTAGCGCCTCGAAAGACTGTCGATGAGCGACCCTCTCTCCAATGCCCTAAATGGTGAGGAGGGTCTGCCGTATCCATTGGACGCCCTGTTCACCAGACTTGCCCGAGGCGTCTTTCCCCCGACCGATGGCGTCACTGAAGCGATGCCGCGCGCGGCAGGAGCAGTTGCCGCCATACTGGCGTTCACCGGACATTGCGTCGTGGCAGCCGATGTCGATCCTGCATGGGTCGCCACGATGTGCCCGCCCTGGCGATTGTCCGCCGCCTATGCGCCAGAATTGCTCACAGCGCTGGCGAAGCGGACGAGTGGACGCCCGCAGGCGCTCGACGTACTGCTGGGCGCGCCAGCCGAAGATGGCCCACCCGAGTTGGCGCTCTCGTCTACCCACGACCTGGACACGCATCCCCGTGTGGCGCGGTCCTATCGCATGCGGACGGATGTCTCTGTCTACCAGACGGAGGATGGCGCGGGCATTCTGACGCTCGGACGCGGGCTGGCGGGGCGCTGGGAGGCGGGATTCGAGGTTGCCGAAAGCGCGCGTAATCGCGGCCTGGGACGCCGCCTCGCCGTCGCCGCACGTCGCTTGATTCCACCAGGCGAGTACCTCTTCTTGCAGGTTTCGCCAGGCAATGCGGCCTCGCTGCGGACAATTCTGGCGGCGGGATTCATTCCGCTCGGCTCTGAGTTGCTTTTCGTCGCCGCGTAGCGCCTGTCCTGTTTTCTCCCCGCCGCAAGCGTGATACAATGGCGCAAAGCGGTGAGGCTACGTCTCCGTGCGCCTCCAATAAATTCTACTCGAATGTGAGGCGGCAGGCGGGATGTTCAAGAAGGTACTGGTCGCCAATCGCGGCGAGATCGCGCTGCGGGTGATTCGTGGCTGTCGCGAGATGGGCGTGCGCACGGTCATCGCGTACTCCGAGGCCGACGAGGACTCGCTGCCAGTGCGCATGGCCGACGAGAAGATCTGCATCGGCCCCGCCACCAGCAGCAAGAGCTACCTCAACATCCCCAACATCGTCAGCGCGGCGCTGCTCACCAACTGCGACGCCATCCACCCCGGCTATGGCTTCCTCTCCGAGAACCCCAGCTTCGCCGAGATGTGCGCCGACTGCCGCATCGTCTTCATCGGCCCGCCCGCCGCCGCGATGGTCACCATGGGCGACAAGGTCGAGGCGCGCGAGGCGATGTCGAAGCGGCGGGCTGCCCATGCTCCCGGCACCGACATCATCCGTTCGCTCGGCGAGGGCGAGGAAGCCGCCGAGCGCATCGGCTTCCCGGTGATGCTCAAGGCCGCGGCGGGCGGCGGTGGACGCGGCATCCGCTGGTGCGCCGCCCCGAGGAGTTCGCCAACGTCTTCACCACCGCGCAGAGCGAGGTGCGCGAGGCGTTCCACGACGACGGCCTCTATGTCGAGAAATATCTGGGCCATGCCAAACATGTCGAGGTGCAAATCCTCTGCGACAACCACGGCAATGGCGTCTACCTGGGCGAGCGCAACTGCTCCACGCAGCGCCGCCATCAGAAGCTGGTGGAAGAATCGCCCAGCCCCGGCCTCCCTGAGGCGGTACGCAAGGAGATGGGGGAACGCGCCGTCGAAGCGGTCCTCGCTATCGGCTATCGCGGCGTTGGCACGCTCGAGTTCCTGGTAGACGAGGACAACCACTACTACTTCATGGAAATGAACACGCGGCTCCAGGTCGAGCATCCCGTGACCGAGTTGGTGACGGGGATCGACCTCGTACAGATGCAACTGCGCATCGCGGCGGGCGAGCGGCTGCCCTTCAAGCAGAGCGACATCGAGTTCCGCGGCCACGCCATCGAGTTCCGCATCACCGCCGAGGACCCGCGCTACGACTTCCGCCCGCAAACCGGCGTCATCGAGGAGTACCTGCCGTCGAGCGGCCCCGGCGTGCGTGTAGACTCGCATCTCTATCGTGGCTACGAGGTCCCGCCGCACTACGACTCGCTGCTCGCAAAGCTAATCGTCTGGGCGCCGACGCGCGACGAGGCCATCGCTCGCGGCAAACGCGCGCTCATCGAGTACGAGATCACCGGCGTGCCGACGACGATCCCGTTCCACCTGCGCCTGCTGGAGAATCCGACCTTCCTGCGCGGCGGCGTCTACACCAATTATCTGGCCGAGCACATGGCCGAGTCTTACCGGCAAGTGCGTAACCCGCCTGGGAGGATACAGCATGACACGGCGAGTAGTGGTGACGGGCATCGGCATGGTGACGCCTGTCGGCAACGATACAGCGTCGGCGTGGCAGGCGCTCTGCGAGGGTCGCTCTGGCGTCGGACCAATCACGTACTTCGACGCGAGCGAGTACGACACGCGTATCGCCGCCCAACTCAAGGATTTCGATGTTTCGCCGTACATGGACCGCAAGGAGGCGCGACGCAACGACCCCTTCGTCCACTACGCGATGGCCGCCTCCAAGCAGGCGCTGGCGGACTCCGGCCTGGAGATCACCGAGGAGCTGGCCGACGACTTCGGCGTCATCATTGGATCGGGCATCGGCGGGTTGAACGCCTGTCACGACCAGTTCAAGATTCTCTTCGACCGTGGGCCGGATCGGGTCAGCCCGTTCTACATCACACATGTTCATTACCGACATCGCCGCCGGCTTCGTCTCGATGGCGGTCAACGCTCGCGGCCCGAACTTCGCCACCGTCTCTGCCTGCGCGACCAGGCGCGAGCGCGATCGGCGAGGCAAGTGAGATGATCCGGCGCGGCGACGCCACCGTGATTCTCGCCGGTGGATCAGAGTGCGCAATCACGCCCATTGGCATCGCGGCCTTCTCGGCCATCCGCGCGCTCTCGCGCCATAACGACGATCCCGCGAGCGCGAGCCGCCCCTTCGACGCTACGCGCGATGGCTTCGTGATGGGCGAGGGCGCGGGTATCCTCCTGCTGGAGGACGAGGAGCACGCGCGGGCGCGTGGCGCGCGCATCTACTCCGAGTTCGTCGGCTACGGCGCCACGGCAGACGCCCACCATATCACCGAGCCTGCTCCTGGTGGATCTGGCCTCGTGCGCGCGCTCAAACGCGCCCTGGTGAAGGCCGAACTCACGACCGACGACGTCTCGTACATTAACGCGCACGGCACGGCGACAGTCCTCAACGACCGCAACGAGACCGCCGCGCTCAAGACCGTCTTTGGCGCGGAGACCAAAGTCCCAATCAGTTCAACTAAGTCCATGGTCGGACACACGCTTGGCGCCGCCGGGGGCATCGAGGCGGCGATCTCGGTCCTTTCGACCTACCACAACATCATGCCGCCGACGATCAACCTGACGCATCCCGACCCGGAATGTGATCTGGACTACATCCCATTGACCGCGCGCGAGGGCAAGGTGAGCGTCGCGCTCTCGAACTCGATGGGCTTTGGCGGGCATAACGCCGTGCTCGCGTTCCGAAAGTATGTAGGATAGCATGCCGAGCGACGAGCGGAATCAGTCGGGACCAGAGGACGAGCGCGCGTCCTTGAATGGCGCGGGGCCACGCGACGAGGAAGAGCCGTCGCTGGTCCGGCAGATTCACGATCTGGCCAGCGCGCTGCGCAACACCGATGTAGGCGAGCTTGACCTCACCGAGGACGGCGTGCGCATCTACATCAA
Source organism: uncultured bacterium (assembly GCA_963733745.1). GTDB lineage: Bacteria > Chloroflexota > Ktedonobacteria > Ktedonobacterales > JADMIN01 > DASWAC01. Next base: position 7,373 of record CAVTFE010000016.1, on the reverse strand, counting down.
GCGTCAGTTGGAGCCGACGGTGATCGCGCCCCGTCTCGCCCCTCGCCGCGAGGAGTATCAGGGAGAGCGCCACGAGGCCGAGCCAGCGCCGCCTCCACCTGATCCCGGCGCCGCGATCCTCGCGCCACTGACCGGCATGTTCTACACGGCGGCCTCGCCCTCCGCGCCGGACTTCGTCGCCGTCGGCGGCACGGTGCAGGCAGGGCAGGTGGTCTGCATCGTCGAGGCGATGAAGGTCTTCAACGAGATCAAGTCGGAGATCTCCGGCGTCGTCACCGCCATTGTCGCGCAGAACGGCCAACTGGTGCAGAAGGGCGAGCCACTGATCCGCGTCAAGCCGCTCTGAATTGATCGGAGCGTGCCAGATGGCGGGCGTCTCCACCTTCGCGCGGTCGCTGCTCGATCTCGTCTTCCCGCCCCGCTGCGTCAACTGCCATATCCTCGGCGCACTGCTGTGTGAAAACTGCCGCGCGACCATCGCTATCCCGCAGATGCCGCTCTGCGCGCGCTGTGGTCGTCCATTGCTGACGCTGCGATCTGACCAGCAATGCGACCTCTGCGCATCAGGTCGTGGCCCCGCTCACCTGACCAGCCTGCGCGCCGCGACGGTCTATGATGGCGCGATCCGCGCTGCGATCCTGGCGTACAAGTTCCGTGGCGCACGGAGACTCGCTGAGCCACTGGGGGAGATACTGGCCGAGGCGTATAAGCGCGAGAGGCTGACCGCCGAACTCGTCACGCATGTTCCATTACATAGCGCACGTCGTCGCCAGCGCGGCTACGATCAATCGCACCTGCTGGCCCGCGAGACGGCAAGACGCCTCGGCTTACCTTTCCTGCCGGATGCGGTCAAGCGTGCGCGCGCGACCGAGCCTCAGACGCATCTCAAGGGCGATGAGCGCATTACCAACGTCGCGCAGGCATTCGCACTCAGCAATGCCGCTATCGTCGCGCGCGTCAAGGATCGGCGTATCCTCCTGATCGACGACGTGACTGCGACCGGTAGCACGCTCGATGCGACCGCCGCCGCGCTGGCCAAGGCGCGTCCCGCTGCGGTCATCGACCTCGCGCTCAGCCGCCCAAACAACAACCCATTCTCGTGAGCGGAAGGAGCTTCCCACGAACCCGCTGATCACCATCACCAACGTCGAGGAAGTCGTGCTACTGCTTGTCCTCGCCATCGTCGTGGCGCTGATCGCGCGACGGCTGCGCTTCCCCTACACCCTCGCGCTGGTGCTGGTCGGGCTGCTCCTCGGCTTCGTCCATGTGGACCCGCAACTGCACCTGGAGCCGGACCTTGTGCTGCTGCTCTTTCTGCCAGCGCTGCTCTTCGAGGGCGCGTGGAACGTGGACGTGCGGGCGTTGCGCACGAACTGGCTGGCGGTGGCGCTGCTCGCCGGACCGGGGCTGCTGCTCTCGCTCGGCGTTGTCGCGCTGGCGCTACGCTTCGGCGCCGCGCTGCCTATCGGGGTCGCGCTGCTGATCGGCGCCATCGTCTCGCCGACCGATCCAGTGGCGGTGCTCGCGCTGCTGCGTCAGTTGGGGATGCCACGGCGGCTGCGCCTGCTCGTCGAGGCGGAGAGCCTCTTCAACGACGGCGTCGGCGTCGTCATATTCGAGATCATCCTCGGCGCGCTGCTGATTTCGGTCGGCGCGCACAGCGAGCTAATGGATGGCGCGGGGTGGACCGTCACGCTCAAGGTTGTCTGGCTGCTGGTGGGCGGGCCACTGATTGGGGTCGCGCTGGGCTATCTCGTCTCGCTCTTCGTGAGCCGCTTCGACGATCACCTGATCGAGACGGCGACCACCTTCTGCGTCGCCTATGGCTCCTACTTGCTGGCGAACGAGCTACACACGTCGGGGCTGCTGGCTGTCGTCTGCGCCGCGCTGACCATGACCAGTTACGGCAGGCGTGTGGGTATGTCGCAGAACACTGTCGAGGCGGTGGACCTGATCTGGGAGTTCGTCGGCTTCATCGCCAACTGTTTTCTCTTCCTGCTGCTGGGTATCCAGATCGGCGAGGCGAATCTCGCCCCGGCCGTGAGTCCCATCATCTGGGCGGTGATTGGCGTCATCGTCGGCCGCGCGCTGATGATCTACCTCCTGCTTCCACTGCACGATGCGCTCGGACGCTGGCGCGAGCGGCGGCGCGCCATATGGACGTCAACTCGCTGCGCCAATCCCGCCGAATTGGCGTCCGTTGCTGCTCCTTTCCGGACTACGTGGCGCGCTCTCCATCGCGCTGGCGTTCAGCTTGCCGCTGGCGGCGCCGCAGCGCAACATGCTGGCGATTGTCGTCTACGCGGTGGTATTGGTGACGCTGGTAGGACAAGGGTACCGCGATGCGCTTCCTGCTGCCGCGCTGGCCTGGAATCCAACAGTCACAGTCTGCCGAGGCGGTCGCCGATTGACGTCCCGGACAACCGCTGGCCAATTTGGCTCGTCTTCTACACATTGACGCCCTGGCGCGTAGACAGCATAATGGCCGCAGCGCCGGCCACCACGAGCGGCGCACGCCGTCGCCCACGTTCACAGGAGGAACATATTCATGCGCAAGGAAGATAAGAAGCGGCTCGCGCTGGCCTCTGGCTGGATGGGTGGACTGTGCGCCTGCCTGCTCTTGCTCGCGGCGTGCGGCGGGTCATCGGCTCCCAGCTCGGCGACGCTGCTGAAGACTGCAGCGGGACAAATTCAACGCCACACAATCCATGCACTTTGTCATGCAGGCGGATCATTTGGGTACGGTCTCTGGTCTGGACGCCGACGTGCAAAAAGCGGATGGTGATGTCGCACGGCCCGATAAGCTCAAGGCGAATGCGACCGTCGTCACCTCGATTGTCTCGGTGGACGTGCAGCTCATCCTGATCGGCTCACAGGGCTGGTACACGAATCCCTCTCACTGGCAATTTCGAGCAGACCGACCAGTTCAATGGCTTCCAGGTCCTCTTCGATCCGACGAAGGGCATTGGCGCGCAGCTTACCGCGATCAAGAATCCCAGCGCGCCAACCGACGGCAGCGCCAACGGCGTCGCCTGCTGGAAGATCAGCGGGACGCTGCCAGCCTCTACTGTGGGCCAGTACGTCGGCGCGCCGAACGCGACGGGTGACATCCCGGTGACGGTCTGCCTCGGTAAGGACGACGGCAGGCTGCATCAGATCATCCTGCGTGGCGTCCTGACGACGCACGATACCGATCAGACGGTGCGCACGATTCTCTTCTCCGACTTCGATAAGCCCGTGACCATCGAGCCGCCGACCACTTGAGTGAGCTGGTAGACATCCACCTGCAAGCAGAAGAGGAGCGCCCCATGGCCATGAGTGACGCCGCGCCTGTCAGCGCGCAGTCTGCCACCATGACCGGTAAGCTGAGCGCGCTCGCGGGGCGGCTCGCCCTCCTGGTCGTCTGTCTTGGAGTCTTCCTCTCCGCGCTGGACCAGACGGTAGTCGTGACGGCGCTCTTGCCGATCATTCGTGACATCGGCGCGCCGATCACCCGGCCCGACCGCGCGGCATGGATCGTGAGCGGCTATCTGCTCGGCTACGTCATCGCCCTCCCACTGATGGGGCGTGTCGCCGATGTCTATGGACGGCGGCTGGTCTTCATCGTCTGCCTGGCGCTCTTCGCGCTTGGCTCACTCTTCTGCGCGCTCGCGCCTACGCTGGGCAGTCCGATTGAGCCTGACCCGACGACGCTCGATGGCGCGATTCTCAGTCCGCTCTACACGCTGGCGAACTGGCTGCTGGCGCAGCTTGCCCACTTTGGACTCGACACGTCGCTGCCAGCGCTGAATTTCTTGATCGGCGCGCGCTTCGTGCAGGCCATTGGCGGCGGCGCGTTCGTCCCAGTAGCGATAGCGGTCGTGGGCGACCTCTTTGGGCCGACTCGGCGAGGACTAGCGCTGGGACTGGTCGGCGGCATCGCGGAGGCGGGCGGTGTCCTGGGACCGCTGTGGGGCGCGGCGATCACCACACGCTGGGGCTGGCAGTGGATCTTCTATATCAACGTCCCCATCGCGGCGGCGCTGATCGTCGCGGGGTGGTTTACGCTACGTGGCGGGCGACGCGAGCGCGGAGGGATCGACCTGTTAGGCGCGCTGCTCTTTGGCGCCTGCCTGACCTGTCTGGCGATAGGCTTCGGCCCGCAGACCGGTTCGATTGATGTCTTCCAGCCACACGAGCGCCATCCAGCCGAACCTCTGGCTGCTAGCGGCGTCTGGCGTGTTCCTGCTGCTCTTCATCGGGTTGGAGTCCGGTGTTGCGCTCGCCACTCATTGATGTGCGCGCTTTCCGCAATCGCGCCTTCGCCTCAGCCGCCACGCTCAGCTTCTTCGTCGGCGTCGCGCTGATCGTCTCGATGGTGCTGATCCCGCTCTTCATCGAGACGCTGCAATCCTCACCAGACACCTTCGCGGGCGGGCTGGCGCTGCTGCGCATGACCGCGCTGATTCCCGTTGGCGCATTTCTTGGCGGCTGGCTCGCCAACCGCTTCGGCTGTCCACTGCCCGCAGTGCTCGGCGCGATCTTCACCGCCGCCGGCCTCGTCCTGATGAGCCAGTGGCCTGCCGACGTGGGGCCCGAGCAGATCACCATTGCAACAGTTATCGCCGGACTGGGTTTCGGCCTGAGCATCGCGCCGATCAGCACGAGCGCGCTCAACGCGGCGAAAGTTGGTCAGGAGGGTATGGCAGCATCGGTCGTGACGGTCCTGCGTATGACGGGGATGATCGTCGGGCTGGCGACACTGACGCTCTGGGCGCTGACCCGCCTCCAGGCGCTGCTGGCCACCGCCGACATCGCGCAGAACGGCGCGGCGGCTGCGCTGAACGTGCTACGCAAGTCTACGGCGAGCTATTCCTCGTTGCGGCAGGTATCGCGCTGGTGAGCGTGATTCCGGCGCTGCTGCTCTGGCGCAAGCCGCGCGTGACGGCTGATGCGGAGGTCCAGCCAATCAAGAGCTACGCCACGCTCTAGGCTGGCGAATGGACCTAACCCCTTCCCTATGAAGGAAGGGAGAACCCTCACGTCGCCATCTTCACTGCGAGTCATACTGCGTCGCATCATACCCTCCTGAAAAGCCTAATGTCCGGTTGGACAGCACAGCGGATGAAAATGCGACAGACTATTTACGAGCCGGTGGCAGTGGTCGGCCCTATTGTGGTGCATTCGAGCCCGTCTGAAAAGCTGACCGAGGGGACTGTCCAGCAGCGCTGATTGTCGCCGCCTGTGAAGGTGAGCACGAGAGGGAATCTTGTTGATTGCTTCGTCCCCACCCCGGCTCCCTTGCCCATGCACAGGAGGGACAACATGCAGGTCGTCTATGCACGGTGTTGCGGGTTGGATGTCCACAAGAAGACCGTCGTCGCATGTGTGCTGCTCACCGAGTCGGATGGAGGAGTGCGCAAGCACGTGCGGACCTTCGGGACCATGACAGCCGATCTGCTCGCACTCAGCGATTGGTTGAGCGGATTTGAAGTGACGCATGTGGCGATGGAGAGCACTGGGGTCTATTGGCGACCGGTGTTCAACCTCTTGGAGGAGGACGAGCGCACGGTCGTGCTGGTCAATCCCCAGCACATGCGGGCGGTGCCTGGACGCAAAACGGACGTCAAAGACAGTGAATGGCTCGCCGACCTGCTGCGACATGGGTTGGTGCGGCCGAGCTTCATCCCGCCGGCTCCGATCCGGGCGCTACGCGAGCTGACGCGCCATCGCAAGGCGTTGGTTCAGCAGCGCACCCAAGAGGTAAATCGGCTGCAGAAACTGCTCGAGGGAGCCAACATCAAGCTAGGAGCCGTCGCCAGCGACATCCTGGGCAAGAGCGGGCGGAGCATGCTGGAGGCACTCGCACGTGGCGAGCAGGATCCCCAGGCCTTGGCCGACCTGGCCCTGGGCCGGCTGCGCGGGAAGTTGCCCGAGTTGCGCCGTGCCTTGCACGGACAGGTCCAGACCTTTCATCGGGTGCTGCTCCAACAGGTGCTCGCGCATCTGGACTTTCTCGATGCCGCGATCGCTCACCTGCAGCACGAGATTGCCCAGCGCCTGGAGCCCTATCACGAGGCGGTCACACTGCTGCAGACGATTCCCGGCGTGGGGGAGATCGCCGCATCGGTCCTCGTCGCAGAAATCGGAGTCGACATGCAGCGCTTCCCGTCTGCCAAGCATCTGGCCTCCTGGGCAGGCGTCTGTCCCGGCAACAAGCAGAGCGCAGGCAAGCGCCTGGGGGGGAAGACGACCGGCGGGAACGTCTGGCTGAAGGGCGTCCTCAGCGAGGTTGCCTGGGCCAATGCCCGCAACCCCACGACGTACCTCGGCGTCCAGTTCCGCCGCCTGGCGCACCGGCGCGGCGTCTACAAAGCGCTCGTGGCCGTCGCGCACAGCGTGCTGGTAATCGTCTATCATGTGCTCACGACCAAACAGCCCTACCATGAGCTCGGCGCCGACTACTTCGACCACCTCCACCAGGCACACCTCGAACGCCATCATGTCCGACGACTAGAGCAACTCGGCTACACCGTCTCCCTGACACCACCACCCGCGTGAATCCGCTGGCCATGAGGAGGATTTTCGAGGGAATAGGGCAGGGGAATGCCTTGCAAGCGATGCTCAATCCGGTCGTGTGCGCGCCATTTTCATCCCTGCAGGCGGGCTCTGCCCAGGAACAACTGTTGTAGTTTGACGACTGCCTTAAATTGCCCACGTGGGCGAGGCACAGCGGCACCGATCTACCGCCGGCGGTGATCACCTTCCTACAATGGTATGGTGTGACGCCGTATCAGATACCTGCGGTGATGCTCCTGGTGGTATGACATTGGGGTCAAAAAGGGGTCAACGCGCACACATTGCGCTGGAGCCATAGGGCAGAAAGTCCCATGAATTCAGGATTCTCGGGCAGGTGGGACAGGAATCGAACCTGCAACCTGCGGTTTTGGAGGTCGCGGCGCTGCGTCCCAGACAGTCCTGTACAGTCCCATTGTGCCGAATAGTCCCGTGCTTGCACGCGTGTACAGTCCCATACAGTCCCGTTGCGTTCCATTGCTTTGCTGCCATTTTTGCTGCCGCCGTCTCCTCGATGCATCCGCATTGCTCCCATTCGCATTGCAATGAATGTCCCGAGAACTACATATGACAATGGGCACGATCACGTCGCTGTAACCTGTCTCACATACTCCCGAGCTCGTTCAAAAAATTTCATTACTGCGCAGCAGTGGTCTGCGGTTGGAGTGGGCTCAGGCGTTCGCGGCAACGAGCCACTGGTAGACCTGAGGCGGAGCCGAGGGTGAGCGCCTGCGCCATGCGGGAGCACATACTGTAACCTCTCACGTATGGCTAGAAGAGCAGGATAGAAGCAGTCAATGGTACGACTAGCGTTCGGT
>CAVTFE010000015.1:0-7585 GCA_963733745.1 uncultured bacterium | reverse complement strand
GCTCCGACGCGCCAGCAGTGATCCCAGCGCGCTGCGCCACATCGGCGAGGCTTGTGCCGACGAAGAGCGCGTTGCTCATGAGGTTTCCGCCGACTTCGTTACTGATGCATTCCAGTGTGTGATAGCGCTCTATGTGCGGGAGTGACTTTAACTGATCGTAGGTCAGGGTGTATGGATGCGCGACCTGCCCCTTGATTTCAAGCTTCCATGTCTTGGTATCGACCCGTGGATCGTCGAGGATGTCTTTGGAGACGTAGTAGAACTCCTCGGTCGGCGTCACTTCTGGCGTTTCGCCGTCCACAGTGTCCAGGCTCCGTACTCCGGCGTTGGCGGCGGAACGATGCGCTTGGGCGTGTTGGCAAAATTGAGTCCGGCTGGACGTGAGGATGGCGTCCGCAGGCCAATGCTGGCTCCCAGGCCTGATGTGATGAATTGCCACGCCACGATACCTCCCGCGACCACCGCGGCGGCAAACGCGCCTTGGCCAATTAACCGCCGCCGCGAGATGCGGCCTTCACTGGCCGCAGTCTCCCTATTGCCTTCGCTCTGAGTCTCCAGGTTGCGCCTCATAAGGGGAATGAAGGAGGCGGTGAACGCAGTGATCGGCGTGAGAAGGGAGAGCAAGGCGCCACCAATTCCTGTTTGCAGTTGCGCGCCAAGAAATCCACCGCCCAGCAGTGGCGCCACGACCCCTGCTGTCAGCGCGAAGAGCAGCGTCCATACCAGGAGCGCGTCGAGCCATCCCGGCGCGGCGCCGAGGCGTGACGCGATGGCTGTATTGCGCGACGTAGCCCACAAGCGCGCCGCCCAGTAGATCACGCCGAAGATGACCGCCAGCAGCGCTGCGCCGACAACCAGTGCGACAAAGAAGATATGCTTCGTGTTTGACCCAAAGGTCTGCAAGAGCGCCGAAAACAGGTTGACGGGGATCAATACGGTCGCGCGATCACCGTACAATTCCGGCGGTGTGGGAATGAGAAACAGATAGCGTACTACGAACATCGCTACTGTGCCGACTGATGCGGCGAGTAACGCGGGCCCCAGTGATTCGCGCGCCGCGCGGGTAAACAGTGCCTTCATGCCCAACTCTCAGGTTGAAACGCGGTCGTATGCTACGCCGCCGACAAATCACCTCTTCATCAAGCATAGCGCAGGCGCAACATAAAGTGCAGGGTCAATCCTCGTCTGTCTGAGTCCGCCTTGGCCTGCCAGGCGCCTGGGCAAGTAAGGACGCAGCCAGCACCAGCGCATCTCCTACGCGCCCCAGACCGGTCAACGCGCTCGCTCTCACGGTTGGACGAAAACTGATCGTCTCTCCCACACGCTGTGGCCACTCGCGTTCGACGACACCCATGGCGACGAGCCTACCCAGTGTCGCAAGTGTCTCGGCGTGGTCGCGGTCAACGGCGCGCGCGAGGGCGACGCTGGTCAGTGGGATAGGCAGAGCCGCTGAATCCAGGGCAAAGAGCGCTACCAGCAGCTCTAGCTCTCTCCAACCCAGCCGCACAGGGTCCTCGTCCTGACGTATGTCCGCGCGCTGCGCTGGGGCAGGCTGTTCCGCGCCGAAGTCGAGGGCCGCCAGCGCCGCGCCTGGCTCCAGGGTGTTCGCCAGCGGCCGGAAGCTCGGCAGCGCGCGCGCCAGCGCTGCCAGGGTCGCGCGAGAAGGATTTTGCGCGGTGATGTGCCCGGATTCTAGCTTGGACAGATATCCCTTTGATAGCCCAGTGCGCGCGCTCAACTCACTCAGGCTGAGTCCCGCCACCTGACGCGCCAAACGCAGGAGGCGTCCCCAATCCTGCGGCCAGGTCGCTTCGATCAGATCGGCGTTCAAACTCATTGCTCCATTCCCGTAACACTCGCCCGTACCATATCACAGGCGCGCACATGAGGCTCAGACAAGCATACATCTTGGAGCGCCAGGCAGTGTTCTCGTCACATGTTCAGGAGGCGTGCATGTCGTTCTCGTTTAACCAGCGGTATTTTACTCTGGCTCTGCCCCTACTCATCGTCGTCACTCTGGCCGTTCTTGCGGGTTGCGGGTCGACTTCAGCCGGAAGCGGCGATACAGGAGCGCCTACCGCTACATCGGTGTCTGGCGGCGCCACCGCTACAGTCGAGCCGACCAGTACGACAGGCACTGGGTCGTCGGACAATGTGGTCAACGTCTCGAATTTCTCGTTCTCCCCGTCGACGCTGACCGTGAAGGCCGGAACAACTGTCACCTTTAGAGGCGTAACTGGCGCACACACCGTGACGAGTGACACTGGCTCGCCGATGACGTTTGATCAGAGCGTATCAGAGGGGGGCTCTGTTACGATCACGTTCGCCAATCCCGGTACCTACAAGTATCACTGCTCTTTCCATTCCCAGATGCATGGCACGATAGTCGTGACCGCCTGACACGTCGCTGACCGCCATCTGCGCTCCATCTGCGCTCCATCTGCGCTCCATCTGCGCTCCAATCTGCCATATGCTATGCTCAGCGCAGTGAGGAAGAGGATCACGATCGCGCCTGATGGCGTGTCGCCGAGCGCGTGGCGGTCGAGTGGGCGATGATAGTCAAACGAAATCTGGCGCCGAGCGTGTCATGGCGCGCCTTGTTCGCCATCAATAGCGCTGTCATGCTGTTTGGCCTTGCGGGCGTCCTCGGCAAGATGACGGGCCTGCCTGCGACAATCATCGTCTTTGGTCGTGTGGTCGTCGCAGGAGTGGCGCTTGGCGTGGTAGCGCTGACGCTAGGCGTCTCTCTGCGACCACGCAGTTCAAGGGACGCGTTGATCCTATGTGGCCAGGGTCTGCTGCTCGCCGTTCACTGGGTCGCATTCTTCCAGTCGATCAACGTGTCGAACGTTGCGATTGGCTTGCTCTCGTTTTCTAGTTTTCCACTCTTTACCGCGTTGCTCGAGCCGACGCTGCTGCGTCAGCGTCTGCGGGGAGCGGAACTGGCTGGAGCGCTGCTGGTTTTGCCAGGCATCTACCTGCTCGTACCCTCAATTGCGCTGAATGACACGACCACACAGGGCGTCGTATGGGGCCTATTGGCTGGCGCGACCTTTGCGCTCCTCTCGGTCGGCAACCGCTGGCTTGGCAGGAATTATACGAGTGTCACCATCAGCCTCTATCAGGAGGGCGCCGCCGCACTTGCGCTACTCCCAGCGCTCTGGCTGACGCCACTCTCTGCGCCACTCACGATTCGCCAGGCTTTGTTGCTTATTACGCTAGGTCTGGCTTGTACGGCGCTGGCACACACGCTGTTCATCGCTGGGATGCGATCGGCGCCAGCGCAACTGGCGAGCTTGCTGGCCTGTCTTGAGCCGGTTTGGGGCATACTCTTCGCATTGGCGCTGCTTGGCGAGACGCCAGGCGCGCGTGTCCTCCTCGGAGGCGCCGTCATCCTCACGGCGACATTGATCCCGGCGGCAAGCGCGCTATGGGATCGGGCAAAGACCTGTGGAGTCCAGACAGACTTCGGCTAGGGCGAATCTTCCTATAGTCAAAGGCTACATATCCACATCATCGCTATCTCCATCTCCATTTGGAGCAGCTCGACCATGGCTATTTGTAGTCCCGGGAGAAAGTGTGAATGGACGCCTATGTCTGCGGGCATCGAGGTGTGCGAGATAGCCCTGTGTCGTGCGTATATCGAGATGGCCCAGCCAGCCTCGCACATGCTCGACTGAGGCAGGCGGACGTCCACTTGCCTGATTACCTTCGAGCAGCGCAATGGCTGTGCTGTGGCGTAGCGCATGTGGCGAGATGCGGCGCGCATCACCTGACCGGCGTCCGTGTTTCCTGCCCGTGCCTTCGTAAAGCGCCTGCCACTGCGTCTCGACACGGTCGACGATCAAGCGGATCTGGCCGGGGCTGAGTCGGCGAAACGCTGGCTTTGGCTGTGCTCTGGAGGTCTCACCAGCATGTTGTCGCGCCATTCGCGTCTGTGGCGCACGCAGATTTTTCGCGGCTCCTGATAGAAAGAGCGGCGTCCCACGATCTTCTGGACGCTCCCAGTGGCGTCCCGTGGCCTCCAGATAGTCGCGCAGAATCTCTACGAGCTCTGGAGCCAGGGGCAGTGTGCGTCCACCGCTCTGTCCTTTAGTTTTACTGTCTGGAAGGACCAGCCACCACTCTTCCTGTCCAGCATGCCACTCACGCGAGAGGTCGCCAACATCTAACGAGGCCAGTTCGATAGCGCGCAGCCCTGTCGCCAGCGCCAGAGCCAGCAGAGCAATGATCGCGCGGTGCGGTACGCTCGCCTGTGAGGCCAGCTTTGGAGCGTATCAATTTCTGCGGAGCCTGCTCTTCATCCGCTGCATCCTCGGCTGCATCCTCGGCTGCATCCTCAGCGGAAGCTTCCCCGTACAGGCGCTCGCTCTCCTCAGCCAAGTGGCGGGCCTCTTCTCGCACGGCGCGCGGCACACCCCAGGGACCTGCTAGACGCGCAGGTTCGAGATCTTCTGTTTGGGTCTCAATTTGGGTCTCAATTTGGGTCTCAATTTGGGTCTCAGTGGCAGGGCCTGACCGCTGTTCCGCTGGCAGACGCGCCGCCGCCAGAAATTGCGCCCACTCTGGTTCCGCCAGTGTCTGATATGGCCGCCGCCGCTCAATGCTGAGGCGCCGCAACGCCGCACGAATCTGATCAGGTGTGAGTGAGATCGCCGACCCGTAGAGCGCGCAATAGACGAGGAACTGTCGCAGCGCGGTGAGCCGGATATTGACTGTGGCGGGTGAGAGCGCGCTTAGACGGTTCTGCGCACTGGTCCCGTCTGCCGCTCCGCTTTCTGCGGCTTCTGGCGCCTCCCCCCTCTGACCTTCCAGCTGGGCAGGCGTCACACTGCTGAGTCTCGCGCGTGGACCTGAGCGCGTTGACCGGCGAGGCGGGATATCTGTGTGCGCAGTCGCGCGCATAGCCAGCGCGCCGCGATAGGCCAGCAACAGATCAAATGTCAACGCTGCAATCTGCTGTGGCACACCAGGCGTAGCGAAAAAATAGGATACCGCCTTTTGGTACTCGCGCTGCGTGCGTCCTGGATTAAGGGTCGCCAGCCAGCGCTGCGACTCAAAGCGCCAGCCGCCTGGCAGGTCTGCTTCGGAGTTCGCAGAGGTATCATCACCAGCAGAATGAGCGACGAGCGCAGTCATATCAGGCGTCTGAGCATCAGACCCATCGCCTGAGTGTTGCCTACTATTCGAGCTATCTGACTCGCTCATAAGGAGCCCCTCTAGGGATTCTCTAAAAGGGTGATGGATGTATTGAGCGATCACATTGTACGCTATGACTGTACAACGAACTTGTTTCGGGTGACCTCTTAGGCTTCCTTCTGACTCCATCTCCGTGACTGCTGACTGGATGTGGGTGTGTAGTGCTTGGCTATAGGAAGGGGCGGGCTGTTCATGGCAAAGGTGACGACGGGAACTGGTGATACTGGCTACACCAGCTTGCTAGGCGAGCAGCGCGTCCCGAAATACCATCCGCTGCCTGAAGCTTTTGGCGCGGTGGACGAGGCGACCTCCGCGCTTGGGATGGCGCGCGCCGCCACAGATGACCCCACCGTACAGGAGACCATCCTGCGGATGCAACAGGACCTCTATGTACTTATGGCCGAGCTGGCGACCCCACCGGAGCACCAGGCCGCTGTTGGCATACGCGTAACGCCAGAGCAGGTGGCGTGGCTGGATGGCCTGGAGACGCGCCTGAAGCAGGAGGTGCAGATCCCCAACAAATTCATCATTCCTGGTAACTCGGTCGTCGGCGCGGCGCTTGACCTCGCGCGGACGATCATCCGCCGCTCGGAACGTCTGGTGGCGCGACTCACACATGAACGCGCTGTCGAGAATCCCGACATCCTGCGCTATCTGAACCGCCTCTCCGACGCGGTCTTCATCCTGGCGCGCTATGTCGAGGCGAAGGTGGGAGGCAGCACGCAGGCCAAGCGCTCACGCGACGAGTGATCCGGCAGGAACTATGCGATTACAGACTTCAACATTCTCATCTATACCTGCAAGCGCCTACACGACAACGCTCACGGTGCGCAGCTATGAAACGACCACCGCAGGCATAGTCTCACCGGCCACCTTATTGCGCTATCTGGAACATATAGCGACGCTCGACTCGGCGGCGCGTGGCTTCAGCCATGCCTGGTATGAGACACACGGCTCCGCCTGGGTCGTACGCGACATGCGCCTGCTGTTGTGGGACGCGCCTGCGCTGGCGGACGAAGCACATCTAGCTACGTGGCTCTCGGGCTACCGGAGAGTGCAAGCGACGCGCGAGTATTGCATCTGGCGTGAGACGGAGCAACGCTTGGTAGCGCGGGCGCAGGGGCGCTGGGCATATGTCGACCGCACACGTGGTCTCCCTGCGCGCATCCCCGACGACCTGATCGAACGCTTTGGGGTTTCGGGCCATGCGATGCCGCTACGACCAACGAATTCGGCGATGAGGGCACAGGCAGGCACAGGATCGGAGATACCCCTCGTCGCCCGGTCATACGAGGCTGATACCCAGCAGCACATCAACAACACGATCTATATGGACTGGCTCGGCGAAGCCTTGACGCTCGCACTAACCGGAACAAACGCCGCGCCGGACACGAGCGCCATCACACCGCGCTACTATCACATTCAGTATTTCCATCCAGCGCGCCCTGGCGATCGCGTGGTCATCTCCACACAGGTGGATCGTACTGGATCACGCCGGCTGACCGTCATTCAGACGATCCGCGACAACGCCACTGGCCAGATTGCCGTAGAGTGCCGCTCAGAGCACCTATTGCGCCAGCGTCAACGATAAGCCGTGCTCAACTGCCATTTTCCATCGTCACAAGGAGCGGGTCGGCGGCGCTGGCGGACATCGCGGGAGCAAAGTCCACTATCGCGTTGAACCAGTCCAACGCCAGGCGGTCGCCATCTGCTGCGGGACCACCAATGGGCGGATACAGATAGCGCCGCAAGTAGCGCGCTGTCTGCGCCAGCATCCGGTAGTTATTCTCTTTACACGCCTGAACATCCGCCTGCTCTACAAGAAGTGCGGCGCAGACGATATGCGCCAACTGACGGGTGAGACGGCGCATCACGAGGTCGCGCTCGTCTGCGCTCTTCGCTTCCAGACCGTCGATCACACCCTCCATCTGGTCAAGCGCGCGCTGTGTGAGATGCGCCGCACGCCGCGCCGAAGGGTCTTTCACCGCTCGTAACCGCTCCGAGAGGGCAACCAGTAGCGCGGCGCCAGCATGTTCGCGCAAGATGGCGCGTCCGACATCCAGCGCTGAGATATTGCCCGTGCCTTCCCAGATCGCCTGCACTGCGACATCACGCAAAAGCCGCGCGTTCGGCCACTCCTCGATGTAGCCGTTGCCACCGCGCACCTCCATGCCCTGCTCCACCACGCGCCGCGCCTGATCAGAAACGTGGAACTTCGCCAGCGGAATCAGGATACGCGCTACCGTCGCCGCTGTTTCATCGCCAGCATCCGCCGCCGCGAGCTGCGCTGAACCTTCAAAGAAGAGGCTTGTCATTGCCTCTACTTCGAGCAGCATATCCAGGAGTTGCTCTCGCATCAGCGGTAGGTCTACGGCCTACGACCAAA
>CAVTFE010000014.1:0-87800 GCA_963733745.1 uncultured bacterium | reverse complement strand
TCCGAGCGCAACCAGCCCTATCCGCCGCGCCAGTATGATCCGCAGTATGGCTCCAGTGGCCAATCTAGTGGCCAGTATGGCTCTGGTGGGCAATTTGGACCTGGCGCGTATCCGCCACCATTAAGCGCGCCGCAGTACCCCCAATACCCCCAATATCCTCAGCGTTCTGCGCCGCAACAGGAGCCTGGTTACGGACCCAGTCAGCGACCAGGATATGGACCAAACCCGCGTCCAGGATACAGGCCGGATTATGGGCCAGGCGCTGGTGGTCAATCCAGTGGTCAATCAGTGGTCAATCCAGTGGCTGGGGTGAGCCAGAACAAACGCCGCCTCGGTGGCCAGATCAGGGAGCAGACGATCCGCCACGCCGCGCACGCTACTAGATCAACTCCAGCGCGATCGAAGCAGAGTAGGCGATTCCATTCCGCTGAGGAGCCACATGGCTCATACCCACGCGCCCAAAAGGAGCGCGATGGGCGTCTTGTCATAGCTATATGGGCATGGATGCGAAACTTGATGTATCCGAAAGAATCGCTGAACGTTTGAACATGCATACACGTATTACTGCTATGGACTTCCCCGCATCCTGGCGTTTGGAGATACGACGATGATGACACAAACCCGTAAAACCGACCTCTCGCCCGTCGAGGCGATCCTCGTCGAGCGCGCGCTTGGTGAGGAAGCGCGTCGGAACGCGCATTCCGGCACGATGGCGCGCATCCAGCAGCTGACCTCCGAGCGGCAGAAGCTCTATGCCGAGTCCGCGATGCACCCACTGCTCGGCCCGTCCAACGCCGGGCGCATTAAGGCCATCGGGGCGGAGATCGACCGCCTGTGGAACGTCCTGCGCCGCGAGCGCGCCATGCGTCGTGTCCAGTTCGAGCGCGCGCTCAACGTCCGCTCGGATGATGACGATGATGAGCGCGAGGCGCCGCGTGACATGATGGAAGCGGCAGGCGACACCGACGCCGCCTGATCAGACGACTAGATGCGCTAGCGCTGGAGCGGCTGACCGCATTGCGTGCAGAAGCGATCGATCGCACGGTTCGGCGCGCGGCATGTCGGGCAGGTGACATAGCCGCTCCCACTTTGCGCGACCTGCTGGTAGTTGTTCCCTTGCGGTGAACCAAAGGCGAAGCCACAGGTCGAACAGAAACGCTGGCTGGCGTTGTTGAGCGACTGACAGCGAGGGCAGCGCAGCATCGGCGGGGCTGGTCGTAGTCCACCACTGACCGGCGTCTGGGCAGCCACTGCCTGTTCCAGCGTCACTGCCATCTCAGTCGCCTTCTGGAAGCGGTTTGCTGGATCCTTCTCCAACGCCTTCATAACAACGCTCTGCACCGCTGGCGAGACATGCGGATTGAGCGAGGACGGCGGGGGAGCATACTCGTAGATGTGCGAGTGGGCAAGCGCGGTGAAGTTGTCGGCCACGAACGGCGTACGCCCGGTCAGCATCTCATAGAGCATGACACCGAGCGCGTAGATGTCGGCGCGCGCGTCCACCTCGACGCCGCGACACTGCTCCGGCGACATGTACTCTGGCGTCCCCACACCCGCGCCCAGGCGCGTCAACGCGGTCGAGCTCGCCATCACCTTGGCGATGCCGAAATCGCTGAGTACCGAGCGCCCATCGCCATCCAGCAGCACGTTCATCGGTTTCACATCGCGGTGAACGAGTCCCTTGTCGTGCGCGTAGGTCAGCGCGCTGGCGATCTCGCGGATGATTCTCGTCACCTCGCTCAACGTCATGCCTTTGGCCATGCGCTGCTTGAGATTCCCACCGCCGACGTACTCCAGGATGATGTAGAGGCGACCCTTATCCTGCCCGGCGTCGTGGATCGTGACAATATTTGGGTGTGAGAGCTGCGCCATCGCCTTGGCTTCGCGCTTGAAGCGGTCGACGAAGGCCTGATCTGAGGCATAGTAAGGTGGCAGCACCTTGATCGCCACATTGCGGTCCAGGTGCTTCTGGCGCGCGCGATAGACACGCGCCATCCCACCCTCGCCGATCAGGGCGTCAATCATGCAGTTGCCGAGCGTCCCGCCGATCAGGTCGTCGCCTGCGCTCGCCGAGCCATTCGCCGATGGCGCTTCATCCGCCACGCCGTCACCTCACATCCGTCAGGACAGCAAGCGCGCCGCAGATCTTGAA
Source organism: uncultured bacterium (assembly GCA_963733745.1). GTDB lineage: Bacteria > Chloroflexota > Ktedonobacteria > Ktedonobacterales > JADMIN01 > DASWAC01. The sequence continues at coordinate 85,648 of CAVTFE010000014.1, read as the reverse complement.
AACCTTAGCGCCGCCCGAACGCCAGCACCACCTGCCCCACCTGCACCTCATCTCCATCTTCAAGCAGTTGATCGCGCCCGACACGCTGGCCGTTCACATAGACGCCATTCGCGCTGTCTTCATCATGCAGCACATAGCGGCCCTGGTCGTCGCGAAAGATCACCAGATGCAGGCGGGATACCGCCAGATCGTCCAGGAAGATGTCGCTGTCACGACTGCGTCCGATCGTCGTCCGTTCTTTGCGCAGCTCATAGACCCGGCCTCGGTCCTTCTCGGAGCGCACCTCCAGCGCGCCGACACGGCCCGCCGGTCTAGCTGAACGAGGATCGCCACCAGCGCTCTGCCCATAAGGCTGTTGCTCGAAGCCGGAACCGCCCCCAGGCGATGGCGCGCCCCACGGACTCCCTCCAGGACTACCGCCGCCTGGCATCGGCACAGATGGTGTCCCGCCATATGGGCGCGCGCTCGGTGGCATCGGCGTTGGCGCGCCTCCCCACGGAGCGGCCGCTCCAGCGTCCTGCCCCCACGGATTATTCTGGCCATTCGCGCCTGCGCCCCAGGGTTGCTGCGCGCCAGAGGGCGGCTGCCCCACCGCATCCCATCCGGGAGCGCTGCCAGGCATGCCGCGTTCGGCTGGCGTCAGTGGCCGGCTCCCGCCTCCTCCATAGCCCGGTTGTTGCGCTCCCCATGGCGCCTGGGCCTCCCGGCGCCGCCCAGGGACTTGGCGCGCCAGACGGTGGCCCGTCGTAGCGCTGACCCCAGACGCCTGGCGCCGACCCCGGCTGCCCACCCTGCCCGAAGGCATTAGGATCGCCGCTTGGATTCCAGCTTGGCCCACCGCTGCGCTGATAGGGATTCGGTACGCTCGGTCCAGAGCGTGGCTGTCCCAGCGGACCCTGCTGCGGATCGAACCCCAGGCCCATTGGAGTGCGACGGTTCGCGCCATTGCTGCGAATCACCATGACGAAGACCAGGATGATGGCGAGTACGACGACCAATCCCGCCGCCGCGACGAGTATCGGCTGGTCGATGAATGAGGCCGCCAGCGGCAACGAGGCCGCCACAGATGAGTGTGTGAGCGCCATGGCTATTATCCTTCCGCCCCAATGGCTGGAGACTCAGTGGGAATGAGCCTCGTATGTCAGCTCAACGTTTCCTAATCGCAAGTGGTCGCCGGAGTGCAGCTCGACCTCCTGATGTGGCGTCAGCTCCTCGCCATTGACCTTTGTCCGGTTGAACGCGTTCAAGTCTTCAATATAGGCGTGGCCATCGCGGTGCGCGATCCGCGCGTGCCTGCGCGAGACGGTTTGTGATGGATCGAGCGGCAAGAGATCAACATCAGGCGTATGCCCGCGCACGGGATCACTCCGTCCGATGACCAGATCTGGCGCGGTCAGCGCGAACTCCTGCCCGGTCGCCGCGCGCAGGGTCGCCAGGCGCGCCACCGCCGCGTCCACCGCGCTGGCCGCCAGCGCGTCCGACACAATGCCCAGGCTCGGCGGCAGCGCGTCCACCGCCGCGACGAAATCCGCGGGCGTCTGGTAGCGCGCGGCGGGATCCTTCGCCAGCGCCCGCTGGAAGAAGTCGTCGTAGGCCTCTGGCAGATCGCGTCGCAGTTGGCGCGCCGATGGGACCGGCGCATTCAGATGCTGCATCACCACATCCCACGCATGTTCACCGTCGAAGGGCACCCGCGCGGTCAATGACTCGAAGAAGACGCAGCCAAGTGAATAGAGATCGGCGCGTGTGTCAGCGCGATGGCTGTTTTCCACCTGCTCCGGCGCGACATAGAACGGCGTGCCGACGAAGAAGCCGGTCACGGTGATGTCCCGCGATTCGTGGCTGCGCGCCAGGCCAAAATCGGTCAGGCGCACGACATTGTCCACGCCGATCAGCAGGTTCTGCGGCTTGATATCGCGGTGGATGATTCCCTGGCTCGACGCCAGCGTGATCGCCGCCGCCGCCTGCTGGATGATGTCCACCGCGCTCGGAACAGGCAATGCGCCGCCAGTCAGGATGCGATGCTTGAGGTTGTGGCCGTCCACATAATCCATCACGATGAACAGAGCGCCACGATCCTCGCCGAAATCCACCGGGCTGACGATGTGCGGGCCAGAGAGGCGCGAGAGCAGCTCGAACTCTCGCTGGAAGCGCTCGGCAAGCTCGGCGTCGGCGGCGGCCTCGCTGCTCAGCGCTTTGACCGCATACATGCGATTGTTCTCGAGGTCGCGGCCAATATACACCGTCGCCATGCTGCCACGCCCGCGCTCGTCAATCAGCTTGTAGCGGTTCTTGAGGACTCGTCCCAGCATATTAGCCCCTATATCGCAGATGGCCGCTCACCTGTTCGGCGCAGCGGACGCGGCGCGCGGAACTACACAGGCCGCGCCCCATTATAGCAACGTCGCGCCGCAATCGCAACGGCGATAGGCCTGATGCGCGCTTTGACGGCGCTCGCTCCGTGATGATAGAGTTCAACGCACACAGGCGCCCCATCATTTGTCGCGCGCCGGTCTCCTCTGCGCCTCTCCAGTCCATCTTCCGCCCCGTTTTTCGGGACGTTATCTACAGGATTCATCGTCATGTCTCAGCCCTTCAACGCCTTCGGCGACACCGACGCGCAGACCCTCATGATGACGCTCAATCGCATCGCGCGCAACGCGGGCGAACTGTTGGATATTCCCTCCGTATCGCTGGCGCTGCTGGATGGGCAGAGCGGCGAGCTTGTTATCTGGGCCAGCCTTGGCGACACGGCTGGAGCGTCGCGTCCGCGCCGTTTTCGTCCGCACGAGGGCATCGAGGGCTGGGTCGCGGCGCATCTCGAACCCCTGGAAATAGAGGACACCAGCGCCGATCCACGCTCCGCCGGTCTCAGCGAGATAGGGCTGCGTTCGCTCGTCTGTGTGCCGCTCATCGACGGGCGGCAGCTCCTCGGCGCGATGACCGCCGCCGCCGCGACCCCCGGCGCGTTCGACGCGCGGCGCAAGCACATGCTTGAGATTCTCTCCGATCAGGCGACGCTCGCGATCAGCCGGACGATCCAGGCCGAGACGACAAAGGCGCAGGCGCGCGAACTCCAGGCGCTGCTCGATGTCGCGAGCGCGCTCACCAGCACCCTGGAGCCGGATCAGGTCTTCACGCATGTCGTCGAGGGCATCCGCGCCGTCATCGGCTGCGAGGACGCCATCATCTATAGCTACGACGAAGGCGCCGGTGCGCTGCAGATGGTCACCGGCCTCGGAGCGCGTCTGGATCGCCTCGGCGGCGTGCGCATCCCCCTGCGCGATTCGCGTTCCATCGCCGCATGGGTCGCCAACAACCGCCGTCCACGCCTCTTCGCGCCAGGGACAGGCGCCGTGGGAACGGTCACGGAGGTCTTTCTTGGCGGAGACAAGCTCTCGCTGATGTGCGCGCCACTGATCTCGAAGGACCGCCTGCAAGGTGTCATCATGTTTGGCCGGCAGGAGTCATTCCATCCCGCCGACCTCAACACCGTCGTCAACCTGAGCAGCATCATCGCCGCCACGCTGGAGAACGTCTCGCTCTATCAGAACGCCCGCGCCGAGCGTGAACGTCAAGCTGCCGTCTACGCCTCCGCCTCCGACGCCATCGCCATCGTGGACGAGCGGCAGGCGCTCATCGAGGTCAACGACGCCTTCACGGCGCTCGTCGGCCAGCCGCAGTCGGAGTTGCTGGGCAGACCAAGTTACGAGATGCTGGCCGGGCGCGCGGCGTCCTCCTGCCTGCTCTGCGACCCCGAGGGACCGCTGGCGCGCGCGCTGGAAGACGGCTCCTCGATTCCGCACCTGGAATGCGCCTTCGACGCGCCGGAAAGCCGTGGCGCCCTGGAAGGACGCATGCATAAGCAGCGGCTGCGACACATCGACTTCAGCGTGACGCCAATCGCCGGCCCGCAGGGACGGCGCGCGCTGCTGGTCGGGCGCGATGTGACGGCGGCGCGCGAGGTTGACCAGATGAAGTCCGGCTTCCTCTCGATGGTCTCGCACGAGTTGCGCGGCCCGCTACAGGTCGTCAACGGCTACCTCGATCTGCTGCTCGACGGCACGGCGGGCGCGATGACCGGCGAGCAGGAGGGTTTCGTCCAACGGTCACGCGCCGGCAGTGAGCAACTCACCGCGCTCGTCGACGATTTGCTGCTCATCTCGCGCCGCGACGCCGGCCAGTTCACGCTCAACCGCCGGCCGGTTGACCTTTCGCAGACGATCCGCGACATGGTGGATGAGATGGAGATCGTCGCGGCAGACGCACAAGTGCGGCTGACGCTCCAGGCGCCGCCCGCGCTTCCGCTGATCCCCGCCGACGGCCAGCGCATCGGACAGGTCACACGCAACCTCATCTCGAACGCGATCAAGTTCACGCCAGCCAGCGGCTCAGTCACAGTGAGCGTGGCGGCGAGCGAGCGGGAGATCACACTGCGAGTGGCCGACACCGGCGTTGGCATCCCGCTGGAAGACCAGGCGAAAATCTTCGACCGCTTTTACCAGGCAGGCGCGGAGGCGCAGCACGGGCAGGCCGCCGGGCAGGGACTGGGCCTCGCCATCGTGCGCATCATCGTCGAGGGCCACGATGGAACCGTCGCGGTCGAGAGCGTGCCAGGACAGGGCAGCGTCTTCACCGTGCGCCTGCCGGTAGGTTGAAACTTCCTTGCTGCAAACATTCGAACCATATCAGCCGCACGGAATGAACAGATCGGGACCATATACTTGGCCGCCGAGATTGGCGGAATAGACAACGTGAATCGTGTTTCCTGCCGAGCAAGATAACCCAGCAGGACGCAATCCCAGAACCCAAGTTATCGTGCCGCTTGGCCCCGAAGTACGAGGGACACAATAGGGAGATGCTGGACACGGTGGGTTCTCCGAAGCCGAAGGATGGTACGCCTCGATAAGTAGATAATGATATTCAATCCGAGCGTTCGGGTTACTCGCTGTGGAATGTGATTGAGCCGCTTGTGTGTCCATTTGCACGGAGTCGGTGAACAAGTCGCTCGAATGGTCCCTTTCCACCGCCGCCACCGCAATTAGCCTTTGCATGGCGTCGCAGTAGCCGCGTCGGGAGGCGTCGCGGTGGGCGTAGGCGAGGGCTGGGGCGTCTGGGAGTTGTTGATTGGGCTGCTGCCGGGTGTAGCGCCGCCCTTCCAGTCGGGCACGGTCGGCGTGTAGAACGTCCAATTGCCATTGACAATCTGCCCGCCGGGATCAATATTGCCCTGGCCACCGCCCGATGAGCCGAAGCCCACTGCTCCAAGTACCCTGTTGGCGGCGGCATTCACTCCGGCCACGCCAACGCAAAGAAAGATGATCAGGCTGAGACCCAGTACGCCGCTCATCGCCGCGCGAAACTGCGGATTCGTCTCCCACCGATGCTGAAAGCGATGAATGAGATGGTCGAGTGGATTCTCATAATCCATGCGTGTTCCTTCGCCTCCCCAGCCTGATAGCGAGCCAGATGCCTCTGCCGCTCGCTCCGCCATTGTAGCAGAGTCGGCCTGGGCAAGCTACTCTCGCCTGGTACTTTCTGGGTGTTCACTCCCATGCCGGTTCACGATATCCCGATTGTCCGCTGAATCGCTGCGATGACGGTCCCTGGCGAGAGCTCCTCCATCCGTCCCTTCGGCGATTGCAGCGCGACGACCCGCAGTCCCAGCGGCGCCCAGATCGCAGGGTCAGTCGGACCAAAGAGTGCGACAGTCGGCACGCCAAGCAGGCCCGCGAGGTGTGTCACACCAGAATCGTTACCCACGAAGAGCGCGCAACGGGACAGAAACGCCGCGAGGCCAGCCACCGAGAGATCGCGTACAGTTGGAGTCGCGCTGGCCTCGGCGATCACCTGCGCGACGACCTCCTCGTCCTGCTGCCGCTGCGATCAGGATTGGCGCATAGTCGCGTCGCACGCCGCGTATCAGCGCCGCGAAATGGCTTGGAGGCCAGCGCTTGCGCGCGCCGCCGCTGCCGGGGTGTATCGCTATGGCTGGACGCCCGGCACGCTCACCTTGCATACGCTCCCACACCTCGTCGGCTTCATCCTGCGCCTCCTGTGGCCATTGCAACGGAGGCGGTAGCCCTGAAAGCGCGGCAACATCATCTGGAATAGCAATGCCCAGCGGGGCCAGCGAATCAAGTAACTGAAGCGCCGCATGCCGCCGTGACCCTGCTCTCGGTGGCGGCTCGACGACCAGCGCCTGCTGCTCCCAAGCGCATTGAGCCGTGAGACGATCTCGCCTTCAGCATCCTGCGCCCAGACCAGCGCAAGATCCGCGCCAGCAAAGATCTCGCGCGCCAGATCGGACGGCGATACGCTATTGGCGAAGAGACATGTCCACGCCGCCAGCGCATGGTTCAACGTCCTGTCAGCCAGTCCACTGGCGAGCGCGAGCGCATGGACATCCGCCCGGCAGATCAGCTTGATATGCGCGTCCGGCCACTGTTTACGCAAGGCATCTAGCGCCGGAAAGGTCAGCAGCATGTCGCCAAGCGCGCCAGCCTGGTAGACGGCAATACGCATGCTATCGCTGATTGGCCAGCAGTACGATGCCGAGCGGAAGCACAACCGCCACCGCCAGCAACGCCACCATCGTGAGCACGCCGCCCACGCTGCCGAAGTTGATCGTCCAGCCGATGCCAAAACGCCGCTCGACGAAGACCGATGGATCGTCGCGGTTGAAATAGATCGAGCCAAGAATCCAGTGGCTATCGTCCATGCGGTCGGTCGTCGAGGCGTTTGCTGGCTGGAGTCGCGCGCTCCTTGCCGAGGCGCGCACCGTCAGCACGATCACCATCACGAAGACGAGAATGATGTAGCCAATCGTGACGCCGAGAAACCACTCCGGCAGCGCAGTCGCGTTGACGGCGGCATAGGCCGAGGCGGCTCCGACTACACCCATAAAGCCGATTGCCAGCGCCTTGATGGCGAAGAGGAAGCGCAGCACAATGCGCTTGAATCCCGTCTCCTCGCGTCCCGGCAGTGACTTGGCGCGCACGACGAGATAGGTCAGGACGGTAATCAACGCCCACATGAAGATCTGCACGAACACGATCAGGAAGTACGAGCCAACGGTCTTGGGCGAGAAAGCGTTCGGGTTCCCGTTGATGTCGAAGTGCGTCGGGAACGGGTCGGGCGCGTCGGGATAGGTGTACGCCAGGTAGGCGGCGGTCGCGCAGATCAGCGCCAGTGGCAGTAGCTCCCACCACCATGGAATGTAGTCGCTGTAACGGCGAGGACGTAATTCGGCGACCGGCGGCGCGCTCGCTTCTGGCCGCCAGCCCTGCGCGCGAGCGCGCTCGGCGAGTGCATGCGCCTGGAAGTAGGCGATCAGGAAGGGGACGGAACTCAGGAAAACCATCGCGCCGATCCCGACGAGAATCAGCAGAAGTTCCCACGCGGGCGGCTGGAAATACCAGACGGCGAGCAGGGTTGCCACACCAAGAACTGAAAGCGCGATCACGCCTGCAGCATAGATCCGTGTGATGCGTCGCCCCTCTGGCGTCGAGCGCGTATTTGGCGGCACGGTGACGCCAAAGAGGAGGTCGCGCCGGGCGGCGAGCGGAATGATCAGGCTCAGCGCCATGGTGAACACCAGCATGAGCAGGAAGAGGCCCAGTAAGAAGACATCGGGGTGACTTGGGGCATAGAGAGCGCCTACCCTTCCACAGACGACCCGCCAGCGGCGAGATCGGCGGAGAATATCTCCTCCGCCAGTTCATGCAATTGTTCTGGCGTCAGTCCAGCGAGCAGCGCGTCCGTGCGCACACGTTCCAGCAGCGCGGAGATACGTGCGAGGTCCGCTGGCCCTGGGAGCGTCGCCTGCGCCAGACGGGGATGGATCATGGCGCGCGAGCCACGCCGAAGCAAGACCACGCCATCCGCCTCCAGCGCGCGATACGCCGCCAGCACGGTATTGATATTGATGCCCAGGTCGGCGGCCAGTTGCCGCACCGACGGCAGCGCGGCGCCTGGCGCCAGCCGCCGCGACGCGACGAGCGCCCGTACCTGTTCGGCGATCTGTTGGTATTTCGGCGTCGGGCTGCCCTCGTCGAGCTGGATGATGGGCGGATCGGCGGCGTTGGCGCGCGAGAACATAGCACACTCCTCTGCCAACTGTTATAGCACAAGTATCTCACTTGCGCTAAGGAGGCGTCCAAAATCGCTATGCCTATGGCGCATTGGGGCAGATCCAGCCAGAAGAGCAGGCATGAAAAGAGCCATGACAGCGCGCCTATCAGTGCGCTGTCATGGCTGGATTCGTTGCTACTCGTTGCTACTCGTTGCTACTCGTTGCTACTCGACGCGCTACTTGCTGGGATTGAACGTGCCGCTACATGTCCCGTTCTGCATGGCGCCATTGACGCACATGGTCCTCTGCACGTATGGAAACATGCATATATGACGGCTGTGGTAAACCGGCGCACGGTCGGGGGTAATAACCAAGAGTCATCCTGCTGACGATTTAGGTGGTGGTATGGCATACTGGCAGCAGGAAGCTGAGTGACGACGCCAACATGGGTGAGGGGTGGGCGTCACTTTTGCCGACGCCATTCAGTTGCCGCGGCTCGGACGGCTGCGGCTCAATGAGCGGGAGTATCTGCCAACCGACGCCCACCATCCTCTCGGCCACCATCAGTGAGCATGCAGGACGCTGGTATGTGTCGGTCCTGGTGGAGCAGGAGCACGTCGCGCCAACTGAATCGGGGGTCAGTCGTAGGAGTAGACCTGGGTGTCAAGACGCTGGCCACCCTCTCGGATGGCACAAGCGAACCGAACCCGCGCCATCTCAAGCAGCTGCCTCAAGAAGCTCAAGCGGTTGCAGCGCGCCGTCTCGCGCAAGCAGAAAGGCGGTTGTAATCGCAAGAAGGCGGTGCAGGAGACTCGGCGACACTCCATCGCCGCATAGCCAACCAGCGCGCCAACACGTTACACCAGTTCACCTCTCGGCTGGCGAAAACCAAGTCAACCGTGGTGATCGAAGATCTCAACGTGTCCGGCATGCTCAAGAACCACCGCCTCGCGCAAGCCATCGGGGACGTGGGCTTCTACGAGTTCCGGCGACAACTGACCTATAAGGCGGCGTGGTATGGTTGTCAGGTACTCGTTGCCAGTCGCTGGGAGCCCTCCTCGAAGACCTGCTCAGGTGCGGCTGGGTGGATGAGGACCTGACGTTGGCGGACCGCACCTTTCGCTGTCAGAGCGTGCGGCCAAGTGCTCGACCGTGATCTGAACGCGGCCTTCAATCTAGCAAAACTGGCCGGCAGTTCGCCGGACAGTCAAAACGCCTGTGGAGAGGAGAGCGCTGGCTTGGGTCACGAGGCTCAAGTGAAACTGCCCTCGGTGAAGCAGGAACCAGATGCGTTCGATGCTTCGGCATAAAACGGTAAATTCTGGAGAACGGTATTGCAAAATGCACTATGCCCGGTTGCGCCGTCATGGTGATCCATCCATTGTTCGCCTTCCTAACACATGCCACATTGATGGCTGTGCGCGGCCTCATGAAGCACAGGGCTTCTGCGCGTTTCATTACCAGCGGTTGCGCAAGTATGACGACCCCCTTAAGGAACCGACTCGCCAATATCCGATTTGCGCTTTCACTGGTTGCAATGAGCCGACAAAGAGTTACGGTTATTGCATCTGACATGCAGCGCGCTACTACAAGCACGGTGACCCACTTGCAGGAAAGCCGGGCAAGCAACCCAAGGGTAGTGGCTCGATCAACAGAGATGGCTACCGCATGGTGCGGGCGCCTAGCCATCCTAACGCCAACCGCTCTGGCACAATTCCTGAACACCGGCTGGTAATGTCCCAAATGCTAGGCCGCCTGCTATTGGATGGTGAGTCTGTTCACCATATCAACGGAAACAAACTTGACAACTCTCCAGCAAATCTGGAGCTTTGGCTGACACTTCGCATGGGCCGAAGCCCGGCGGATTCTCAGGCTACGCACAACCCACTACGTTAGCGCCTGACGGCTCTATCCCGGCCGACTCTGTTCTTGCCCCAGCCGCAGGATATTCCTGGCGGCATTGTGGTCTCGATGCAGGCTGGTCCCACACTCCGGACAGGCATGCCAGCGCACCGACAAGCCCTTCTGCACCATCGCCCCACAGCCTGGTCCTGAACACCGTTGGCTGGTGAACGCAGGGGTGACCGCTTGCACTCGCTTCCCGGCTCCTACCGCCTTGAAAGCAAGGATGGTCAGAAACGCACTCCAGCCCGCATCGGAGATGCTCTTGGCGAGATGGTGGTTCCTGACCATATTGGCGACCCGCATGTCTTCATGGTAGACCACATCGTACGCTTGGACGAGCTTGCTGCGCTTCCTTGTGGTGGAAGTCGCGCCGCTGGCGGGTGATGTGCTGCTGCGCCTTGGCCAGCAGCGCGACGGCTTTGTGTCGTCGGTGGCTGCCCGTGTGGCTGCCCTTGTGGCTGCCCTTGTGGCGCCAGGCCACGCGCCGTTGGCAGCGGCGCAGATACGCTTCGGCTTTGCGGTAATAACGAGGGGTGAAGATCGGCTGTCCATCGGCCAGTGTGGCAAAGGACTCCAGGCCAAGGTCGATCGCCGTCTCCTGCCTGGTGGCAGGCAGGGGATGGACGGGGACATCAGCGCAGGAGATGGCGACATGCCAGCCATCGGCCTCGTGCGAGATGGAGACGTGACGTCGCTGGTAGGCGGTGATGCGCTGCTCCAACGCGACGTTGTAGAGGTCGCGGCAGCGCCACAGCGCCTCGTCCAGCGCCTGCGCAGGAGTGGGACGCAGCTTCTGCTTGTAGGTCTTGCGCACGGTCGCCTGTTCCGCTGGTTCCATAGACCGCTATACTGTCTGATCGACACAAAAGTGGCAGGGATGTGGCACGGGCTGAAGCCACACCCTCCTCACCACTGGGGCTCAAGCCCCGTGGCGTGCGGCGGGCTCAAGCCCGTTTTTGCCAGCCAACATGGAAAAGGTCAACGTGTCAGCGACCTAGTTGCATGGGCGCGAGACATCGTCGCCCGCTACTGCCCCGAAGGCTGAAATGTTCCATTACATGTACCACTAACCATTCCCTTTCCAGGCAGCGTCACCATGCAAGGCGTGTTGTTCAGGGGAACGGGCGGCGAGCCAGATGGCTGTGTCGCCGTTGGCTGCGGTCCAGATGGCTGCGTCGGCGGCGGACTCCCGTTCGCAGTCTGGCTCACGATGGAGAAGTCGCGCGCCATCCCTGGGCCATACCATCCACCAGAGAGTTTGAGCTGCACATTGCGCGTCCCGGCGGGAACCGGCGTGAGGTAGTTGGTGAAGTGCTCCTCGTGATTGAGGCTGGCGTCCATCGGCGGCTTCTGCGCGGCGCTGAAGGTCTTGCCTCCATCGTAGCTGACTTGTACGGAGCCAATCGCGGCGAACTTCAAGTAGCTGCCAGCGGGAGCTGGAGCGCCGAAGGTAACGCCGCCGCCAGAATTCGTCACGACCTGCTGATCCGTCGGGCGCAGCAGCGTATAGGGAACGGCGCTGCTGATCGAGAAGTCCGACCAATGCCAGGTATCGGCGGCGCATTTCACCGCGATCACGTCGCACTTCTCCGGATTGTAGGAGTGGTGAGCGAACTGGACGACGCCCTGCGTGAAGGTCAAAGGCTTGCTCCACTGACCAGTAAGAAGCACCTTGCCGCCACCCACAGCGGACGAAGGCGCGACACGGAATGTGTACCCACTGCTGCTGATGGTCAACTCAAACGGCGTGCGCGTGACGGCGCTTGGGGTGATGCCTGTCTGCTGCTCGAAGTAAGGCCACTCATTCGCCTCGATGTCGCCGAAGTCGTTGCCTGTCTGCTCACGCGCGAGTTGCCACTGCGTCTGTCCGGAGCCGCCCATGCCAGACTTGAGCTCAACATAGTGCGCAGGCATGCCAGTCAGGTCAACATTGCCAAAGTCGAACGGAAGGCTGAGCTGTTCCGCGAATGGCGAGATATCAACCGTGATCCAGTCGCGCGAAGTTGTGCGCGCGGTACTGACGCTGAACCCGATGGTGACGGGACCAGCGCTCCAGTCCGCCAGATGATCTGGCGTCAACACCACCTCACCATAGCCGCTGTCCGCTATCGCGGTCATCACGTGACTGTGACAGACGTACACCGCCTGTTGCCAGCTCGACACCGTATGTGTGGCGGGTGGGGCGGCGCAATCCGCGCCGTGGTCGGCCAGATGAGAAGCGTTTCCGCTACCATTCTGCATATCGCGTGTATGGATCTGCACGTCGAAGTTCGACGGCTTCCACAAGGTCGGCGCTGTTGGCATACCGTATTCCGCCAGACTATCGGACCATGGGGCTATCGCGTTACTGCTCGCCTGCGCCTGGCGCGTTTGCGTCACGAGCGCCACCATCGCGATAACCAGCGTCAGAATCAGCCCCAGTGCGGCAAGGACTTTGGAACGACCCAACGACAGCATCCTCTTCCTCCTGTCCAAGAGCTATAGTCGCACTGCTGGAACGGCAGTATTTCCACTGTCGCGCGCCTCCTCCCGCGCGTCCTCCTGACGTTAGGTCACATGAGATACTGGCCCCTCGCAGAAATTGACATAATTGGCCAGGCCAAAAAGTCCTAATCTCAACAGCTTGCATGCCTGAATTCATGCGGTTTTAGCGCCTGTATGACTCTTCTTTGACTTCTCATGGCGCGCCTCTGCGCAGCCGTTGCTATAATCGGCTCACGAGGGATTGACAGAGAACGCGAGACCTGAAAGGAACGGGGACGCGATGAATAAGTGCGAGCGTGTGGATGCGGCCCTGCGTGGCCAGCCCGTCGATAGGGTCCCCATCAGCTTCTGGGGACACGACTACCTGCGTGAGTGGAGCGCCGAGGGGCTTGCCAGCGCGATGCTCGATAACTACCGGCGCTACGACTGGGATTACATGAAGGTCAACCCGCGCGCCAGCTACCACGTCGAGGACTGGGGCGCCGAGCTGAAGCCGTCGGGCGATCCCAACAAGGGTCCGCTCTGGATTCGTCCCGCCGTCACGACTACCTCCGACTGGCGTGAGCTGCGCCCGCTCGAACCTGATCGCGGCGTCCTGGGCGAGCAACTGGAGGCGCTGCGGCTCATTCGCGATGGCCTCGCGGGCGAGGCGTACTTCATCCAGACCATCTTCTCGCCGCTCTCCATCGCCAAATATCTTGTCGGCAACGACCCCGCGCCGGTGAAAGCGGCGATAGCGACGATCCCAGATGGCTCTGCGCGCCGCGCTCGACGTTATCACCGAAACCTTCATCACCTACTCGTTGGCGTCACTGGAGGCTGGAGCCAGCGGTATCTTCTTCGCCACCACCGGCTGGGCGGCGCAGGATATGTTGAGCGAGGACGCGTATCGCCAGTGGGGACGCGACTATGATCTGCGTGTTCTCGACGCTGTGAAGGACAGCGCGCCGTTCAACGTCCTGCACAACTGTGGCGCGGGCATCTACTTCGACCTTCTCGCAGACTATCCCGTTCACGCCGATAAGCTGGGCGGCGACGCTGCCGGGGAATCCCGCGCTCGCCGAGGGCCTGACGCGCACGGAGAAAGCGGTCATGGGCGGGATCAGCGAGAAGACGACGCTGCCCGATGGAACGCCGGAGGAAGTCGCAAACGAAGTGCGCCAGGCGCTCGCGGAGACAAAGGGTGCGCGTCTCCTGCTGGCGCCGGGCTGCTCGATCCCGCCACGCACGCCTCCCGCCAATCTCGCTGCTGCGGCGCAGACAGCGCGCAACGCCTGAGCCAGTAGGCGACGCAGACAGCCCTCTACGGCCTCTCGTCGCGTTGGCATGGCGAAATCCTGGTGATACAATGCTTGGTGCGCCACCATCCCTTGCGCGCCCACAGACCGTCTGTATCGTCCATGGATCCGCTGGCGCATCACACATCCCATTGTCAGCGGAGTCTCGCGCCAGAGGAGCGTAGAACATGTCCGGTCACTCAAAATGGCATCAAATTCGCCGGCAGAAGGGTGTCAACGACTCGAAGCGCGGCCAGTTGTTCACCCGGCTGGGTCGTGAATTGGTCGTGGCGGTGCGCGAGGGCGGCGGCGGCGATCCCGACGCCAACTTCCGCCTGCGCATGGCCATCCAGCGCGCGCGCGCGGCGAACATGCCCGCTGATAACATCGACCGCACCATCAAGCGCGCTGTCGGCGGCGGCGAGGGCATGTCCTTCGAGGAGATCAACTACGAGGGCTATGCGCCCGGCGGCGCGGCGATCATGGTCCAGGTGATGACGGATAATCGCAACCGCACGGCGGCGGAGATCCGCAATGTCTTCAACAAGAACGGCGGCAACCTGGGCGAGGTGGGCTGCGTGGACTGGATCTTCGAGCAGCGCGGCGTCGTCGAGGTTGACTTGGATGGCAAAGACCCCGACGAGCTGACCCTTTCCGCCATCGACGCCGGCGCCGAGGACGTGGACATACCCGGTCTTGACGACACAACGCTCATCCTCTACACCGAGCCACACGATGTCGAGTCGGTCAAGAAGGCGCTCGAGGATCAGGGCTATTCGATCAGCCGCGCCGAGAGTACGCTGATTCCCAAGACCAAGATCGATCTGAACGAGAAGGACTCGCTGCAGACGTTGAAGCTGCTCGACAGGATCGAGGACCTGGACGACGTGCAGGCAGTGCATACCAATGCCGAGATTCTCGACGAGTACGCGGAAAAGTATGAAGGGTAGAGACTGCGCGGCGCTGGGATGGAGCGCAAACGCATGACGGCGGCGCGGCGGACGATGGGCGTCGATCCTGGCACGGCGCGGCTAGGGTGCGCGGTGATTGAAAAATCCGGCTCCGATCTGCGCCTGCTCACGTGTAGCGCGCTCATCACCTCGCCGAAGCAGCCCATGCACGAGCGACTGATGAGGCTCTACGACGAGCTGACCGAGGCCGTGCGCGCGTATCAGCCTGAGGAGATGGCCGTCGAGGAGCTGTTCTTCGCCAAGAACGTGACGACTGCCGTCTCTGTAGGTCAGGCGCGTGGAGTCGCGCTGCTGGTGGCGGCGCAGGCTGGGCTGTCGGTGTTCGAGTACAAGCCGATGCAGGTCAAACAGGCTGTCCATGGCTACGGTCTCGCCACCAAAGAGCAGGTCGGTGAGATGGTGCGCGTCCTCCTGCGGCTGAAAGACGTCCCCAAACCGGACGACGCCGCCGACGCCGCCGCCATCGCCATCTGCCATCTCAATACCCTGCGTGTGGATGCGTAGTCATTGGCTATAACAAGGAGACGCCCGTGATCGCCGCCGTTCGTGGCACCCTCGAACACAAAACGCTCGACAGCGCGCTCGTCTCTGTCGGCGGCGTGACCCTGCGCGTCTACTGTCCGCTCTCGACACTGAGCAAGTTGGATGTCGGCGAGACCGTCCACCTGCACACCTACCTCCTCGTGCGCGAAGACGCCCTCACGCTCTACGGCTTCAGCGCCGAGTCTGACCGTGCCACCTTCGAGCAGCTCATCGCCATCACCGGCGTCGGCCCGCGCACCGCCCTCGCCCTGCTCTCGACCATGTCCACCCAGACCTTACGCGACGCGATTCTCAGCGAGGACGTGACGCGCATCACGCTCGCCCCCGGTGTCGGCAGGAAGCTCGCCTCGCGCCTGATTCTTGAACTGCGCCCGCAGATGGAGAAGCTCGTCTTTGGCGCGGCTTCAAGCCCCGCTGGCGATGGCGCGGCTCCCAGCCCGCGCGGACAGGTACTCGAAGCGCTCACCAGCCTCGGCTACTCCCCTTCAGACGCCGCAGCCGCCGTCCGCGCCCTGCCCGAAGACGCCACCGGCAGTCTCGAAGACCTGATCCTTCAGGCATTGCGCTCCCTGGCGAAAGAGTAATGATAACGTCCGTCCTGTTACAGGCAGACATGGCCTAATTTCTCTCCACCGTGCTTCACGGTAGGACCTTGCCGAGAAACGCGAGCATTGCGGCGTTGAATTGCTCCGGTCTCTGCAGCGGAGCGAAATGGCTGACACCAGGCAACAAGACGAATTCCGCGCCTGGAATACTGTGAACGAGATATTCGGCGTGTTCGCGTTTGATGAATTCGTCATACTCGCTCTGAACAATCGCGACCGGCACGCTGATTTGCGCCAGGTCATTCGCCGAATAGTTGGGTTGCGTCTTCTGCATTAGCCCGACCGCAGCGGAAAACTCGTCGAACTGGTCCGGCGTGGCAGATAACCGTTCGTAGTCTCGCATGTGCCGGTTGATACATCGTCTGAGAATCGGTGTAAGTTCCGTAATCTGCTTTGCGCCGCTCGGATCCATATTGCAGGCAAAGAAGAACACACCCGCCACTCGCATCGGGACTTTCGACGCCAGAACCAATGCTGTGCAAGCGCCGTCGCTCCAGCCGACCAGAGCCGCCTTCTCAACGCGCAATGTGTCCATCACCGCCGCAACATCGGATGCCATCAGCTCATACGTATACGGTCGCGCATCGCGCGTGCTGCGGCCATGGCCACGGCTGTCGATCAAAACGGCGCGATAACCATTCCCAACTAACGCTGGAACCTGGTACCCCCAGTTGCCGCTATGGCCAAGCCCGCCATGCAGCAGTATCACCGGCGAGCCAGATCCGTATGTCTCATACCAGATTCGAGCTCCGTCGTGTTCGACGTAGCCTTGATCCTGTGCGACCGGCAACGGCATAGCGCCATCCGCTTCAAATCTGCTGAGATCGTCGTCGTGGGTTTCCATCTTCTGCCTCCTTGACCTGCTCCATCACGTCGGGTTCCTCCGCTTCGGATTCTACCGCCTGTGCGCTCAACACCATCTCGATCACGCCAGTGATGAACGGGCCTATGATCGCGGTGTCATCCAACTCGCGCGGGAGGGAAAAGAATGCGCGCGCCTCGTCGTCACTGTGCTGATGGATCCAGCGCGCGATGATGTTGATCTGGTCCACCTCTTCGCGCCCTACCCGTAGCGGTGGCGTCGGCAGCGTCCTTGCCAGCGTCACCAACTCGTCCAGGTCGCGCGCGAGGTCGTCCGCATTCGCCGGTGAGCGCCGTTGTCCCGCCAGCCGCCCATGCCGGATGAGATATGCCTCGATGGTGCCATCCTCCGACGAAGGATAGAGAATCAGCAGGTTGTTCGCCTCAACCGCTCCAGTGATCAGCCGCTGGCCCAGCAACACCGCATCGGCGTCGCGCAAGGCGTCGCGCAGCCGCGCCGCACGCTCGTAGTCTTGCCGCGCCGAGGCCGCCAGCATCTCCTTGCGCAGCCGGTCCATCAGGTCGTCGCGCTCGCCGCCGAGAAACTTGCACGCCTCCTCGATGTCGAGCATGTAGGTCGCCGCCGTCTCGGCGCTCAGTTCTCCTCGGCAGGGCGCGGGACAGCGCTTCAGGTGGTACCGTAGGCACGGCTCGCTTGGCGGCGCATTTGGCGGCAGGCTGCGCGTACACGTGCGCACCGGAAACGTCTTCTGGATGACCTCGATGGCCGCGTTGACGACACCATTGCTGCGAAACGGGCCAAAGTAGCGCGCGCCGTCGGCGCTGACCTCGCGCGTCGCGTAGAAGCGTGGAAATGCGGACTGCACATCCAGCTTGATAAACGGATAGCGCTCGTGGTTGCGCAGTTGCACGTTGTAGCGCGGCTGCAACTCCTTGATGAGTCCCGACTCGACGATCAGCGCCTCCAGCTCGGAGCCGAGCACACGCGTCTCGATGGAGCGCACGCTCTGCAGCAGCCCGTCCATCTTGCGCGTATAGCCCAGCGGCTGGCTGTAGTACGACGCCAGCCGCTCGCGCAGCCGCTTCGCCTTGCCGACGTAGATCACCTCGCCCGCCTCGTCGCGCATCAAGTACACGCCCGGCTTCATCGGGAAGTCCTGCCGCCACGCCGGATTGAGATACAGGTTCCCGGTCGGACGCGCCGGTGGCATACTTGTGCGCTGCGGCGCGACGCCATCCTGTACGCGCCAGAGGTCCTCCAGCGTCGCGCAGCCCTCCTCACGCGCCCGCGCCAGCAGCAGCGCGAAGATCTGCGCCGTCAGCATCGCGTCGGGCAGCGCGCGATGGCGCGTCCCCACCGGCAGATGCAGCGCCGCCGCCAGCCGGTCAAGCCGCGCCCGTCGCATCCCGGTCAGATAGCGCCGAGCGAGCGCGATAGTGTCGATTCCCATGTCGGGAAAGTTCGTCGCCAGGTGGCAGCGCTCGGCCTCATACGCCAGGAAACCCAGATCAAAGCCGACGTTATGCCCGACGATGGGCCGCCCGCCGATGAACGCGTCCAGCTTGGGCAAGACGACCTCGGCGGCGGGCGCGCGGCGTGTCATTCCCTCGCTGATGCCAGTGAAGCTAGTGATGAATTGCGGGATGCGCCGCCCAGGATTGATCAGGCTGCGGAACTGCGCGCCGATCTCGTGCCCGCGCACGATCACTGCCGCGACCTCGATGACGCGATGCCGCCCCGGCGCGAGGCCCGTCGTCTCCACATCAATCGCGACGAACTCGACATCCAGCAGTGATCGCTGGCTGAGGTCCCACGCGGCCAGCCGCCACACACGCTGATCTTCGTCGGCCACAAAGAGCGGCGACGCGCCCATGATGCGTGTGAGCATGCCCGCCCAGGTCGCAAGCGCGCTATCCGGCAGCTTCCCCAGACCGAAGACGACGCGCGCCAGCTCGCCAATCTCCACTGGCTCCCCGCGCTCGGCAAGCTGGTCGTGCGCCTTACGCAGCAGCGCCGAAGAGCTTCCAGTAGTCTCATTCGCAGAAGCGTCAGATACCTCATCCACGACATCGGCCCTGGCGCTCTCAGCCTGCGTCTGATCGTCCACATCGGGCGTGGTTTTGTTCGCCGAAGCGGTCGAGCGCCGCGCGCGTGAAGTATCTGACATGCTAGGCTACCGCTCTCGTGTCGTCGGTCATGACCTCAATGGTAGGTTGGACGATAGCACAGGTGTTCGTGTCCGTCAAACACGACGCGCCTGAACCACACCTTCATGAACCGACTACGCCATCGCCGGAGCGCCATAGACGGCTGACGCGAAGGCGACTACATGACGCAGGTAGTAGGACTGCGCGCTGGCCGGGAGGCGCTTCGACGCCTGGGCAAAGGAGCGCAAGAGGATCTCGAGCCTGCGCTCCACTCGTGTGCGCGCCTGCGGAACCTGCTTGCCATCTTGCCCATCCAGTGGAGCGCCTATGGCCTGGAGTTGCAAGGTGACCGCCGACATCTTGCCACTCGCCGCGTCCGCCTCATAGGTATAGGCGTCATTGGCAAGACGGATGATCCGCTTACCCTTGTCGATCACCTTCGCGGCGTCTCGCCACGCCCGGCGTGGATCAGGCTCACAGATGGTCGCCCAGGCTGAACATGCGCACATACCAATGGAGTCCGCGCCCGTATTCTCGTACTCGGCGACCGAAGGCAAACGCATCATGCTAGCGGACTCATCAGCGGCTCCTGCCTCAAACGCGGCGAGGCGGCGATTCCACCAGAACTCATGGCGCATCCCCTGCACACACGCGACCAACTGGCTGGCGACCAGGCGCTTCCGATAGCGGCTGCCCCGGCTGGCCTGAGGCGCGAGATGCTCCCAGGTAACCGGCAGGCGCAGGAAGAGATCCTCCAGACTCCTCACCAGCGCTGGCTCACGCGCGAATTCTAGTGGCATATTGCGCTTCGCGCCGACCGCGGATGGATGGAGCTTATGGTGTTCCCGCCCGCCGAGAACCGGCCGGATCGGCGCAAAGACGCGCGCGAGCGCGCTGCCGAGTTGGCGCGCGGCCTCGGCGTCGGCCATACTCCCCAGCCTCGCCGGGATGTCGGCATCCATGAAGTCGTCGATCTCATAGATCCAGGCGATCAGTTGGCTGAACACCAGCGCCTGCTCGTGACGTGTGGTCTCTGGGTCTGTCGAGACGACCGCATAGAACGCCGATTCCTTCAGGTGCTCAGCGGCCAGGCCCATCCGCTCTACCCATTTCTGCAGCTCAGCGCAGACATCCATGAACCGCTTTAACTGGAGACGTTGTCGCTCGGTGTCTTTCCCGATCATGCTCGAGGCGACCAACGAGCCCCAGTCGAAGCCCTCGATTCTGGCCGAAGCGCCAGAGGACGTGAAACGCGATAGTGCTGCCAGGATGTTGGTCTCACCACCGGGTAATGTCGGCATCGCTTTCTCCTCTCAGACCCCCATTCTCTGCCGCGCTGGCGCGCTTATATGGACCGCCGCTAACACCGCCGCGCGAATGATCCGTGGTGGCGCATAGAGATCCTTGTCCACCCACATCGGCGTCAAGCGATCGGGATGCGCCAGATCAGTCATATGCTCTTGAAGGTGGCGCCGTCCTCGCGCCATGATCCAGGGCCAGGCCGACTTCGCGGACCTATTTCCTGTCGAAGATGACGGCGCCACTCGTTGCGCCGCTGCCATTGTCAGCAGCGCATAGGCGGTCTCCTCCACCGTTGAGCCAGCATGTCCCCACCCACCATCGGGACGCTGTGTTTGCGCAACCCATGCTAGCGTCGAACCGAGAGCCTGGTGCGCCGCCGCATCTGTTGTGCGCGCCAGCGCATGGACGCACGCCTGTGTGGCGTAGAATGGACTGATATGCCACTTATCGCCCCAGTATCCTTCTGGCCCGCGCGCCTGCAGCAGATAAGCGGTGGTCGCTTGAATGCGTCCGCGCAGTGGCTCGCGCTCGCGTGACGCCACACTCAGCAGCGCCTCCAGCGCGTGCGCGTTCGCACTCAGGGACGCGGAACTCTCTCCCTGATAACTTAGATAGTGATCGCCGGCCTCGAAGGCGCGCAATGGTCTGATGGAGGTTGGCGCCCCCAGGTCATTGAGCGTCGCCAGCGCCGTCGCTGTATCGTCCCCATCTTCCGGGAGCGCACGGTTGCGCGCCAGACCAACTCCCTCTGGCCTGATGCTCGCGCGCAACCACGCGGCTATCCGCGCGATCCTCGTATCACGCAACGAAAGTTGAAAGCCGCCCCGCAAGAGGAAATGCAGTGTCCAGGCCGCCTCGAAGACGTCCAATGGATGCGTGGCAGGCATCCCGCCGCTCCCTTGTCCCCTGCCTCTCCGAGCAAGGCGCGTCAGCCAGTTTGCCGCGGACTGATCCCACTCAGGCGCATGGAGTAAGACCGAGGCAGTCGCGGCGGGCGACGCGCCATAGCCGCCGTCACGCGTACGCCGGGCGCGCACCCGCTGGTAATCGAGCGTAGGTCCGAACGCTTCGAGCGCATGGATGAGCGGAGAACGCACATGGTAGAGCGCCTCCACAGGCAGCCGTGCGCGTCGCTCAGCGCCACGCGCACGCAGCGGCTCCAGCCCGGCGAGAGGTATTGGCAGGCCCTGCGTCCGCAACCTGCCAGCCACCATCGGCGCGAGAAGCTCCAGAAACGGGGTATCTATCGCGGCGATATCGCTCCTCGCCAGCGTCGCCTGAAGATAGCGCGACCCTGTGGCGATAGCGCGCTGATGCCGCGTAGTTCTGCGCGGATGAGACAAGACCGCCAACAGGGCGGCCATCGTCGGCAGCGCTGAATAGGCTCCCGATGGTCCCCAGCCGCCATCGGGCCGCTGCTGATCGAGGATCCAGGCGAACGTCTCAGGATACGCTAGCCGGGAAGGTCGCGCTGGATCGCGCACGAGCGCAACCCACGAGGACTCATAGACAGAGAGCGAGTTTTCGCCTCCGCCGCCCGGATACTCGAGATCACGCGCGACGGCGCTAATGAGCTCATGAGCAAGCTGACCAACACTAGCCTGCTCCCGAATCCGCGCGCAAGCGATACACAAGGTTCGACAGCCAGATCGGAGGAGCGACATGTCCTTCCTCGCTGTAACGCGGGTGGGAACCCACCACACCATGCTGACGCTGGAATGGGCGCGATACTTTACACACTGGCGAACCACGCCTCAGCGACATATGCCCTGGCGGAGCGATGAACTCGCCAGTGGCTCTCGTGGCGTGTTGTGCAGCTACAGCGGGAAGGTTAACGCCAGCGCTCAGGAAACGAGCGCCGGTTGTCGCTTGGATAATATCACGTTAGCGGCAGATGGCGGCAAGGGTAATTCGATATAAAAGGTCGAGCCTTCGCCCTCTTTTCCCGCGCTTTCGACCCATATCCGCCCTCCCATAGCCTCCGTCATGACGCGACAGAGATAGAGGCCTAGCCCCGTTCCCGGTACTTTGGACGCCAGGTCGCGTGGGAGGCGCATAAAGCGATTGAAAAGCAACGGTATCTGCTCCACTGGGATGCCTAGTCCATAGTCGCGCACCGCAATCTCTACGGCTTGCTGATGAGACGCCTTCTGGCGTCGCTGGCGCCATCTCCCGCTCTCGGACCCATCCGCCCCTAGAACGCGGGCTGTCACCTCAATGGGTGTTCCAGGATCGGAATACTTGGCGGCGTTTGTCAGGAGATTGGTGAAGATTTGTTGCAGACGGACCCGATCGCCCCAGACCAGCAGTTGCTCGTCGACATCCACACGCAGATCGCGCGCCGCGCTTCCCGCCTCACGCGGATCGATGAGTCGCGCGGCGTCATAGATCGCCTGGCGTAAAGGCACTGGCTCGGCCTGGATCGCGGCGACATCGCGATCAATCTCCCGTGAACTGAGGATGCTTTGCACGAGGTCAACCAAGGAGTCTCCCACCTGACAGGCCTGATTCAACGCCGTACGCATTTGCTCTGGAGGAAGGGTGTCTGACGTTTCACGCAGCGTCTCCAGATAGGTCTGCATCGTCATCAGGGGCGTACGAAGCTCGTGGTTCACACTGGCGATGAACTCGTCCTTGAGCGCGTCGAGCTGCTTGGCGCGCTCATACGCCACGCCAACCTGACCGAGCGTGCGCTTGAATGTCCTTGAGATCGCGATCATCAGGGAGGCGAAGAGCCATTGATAGGTGAGGGAGACCGGCAAGAGCAATGGAAGTTCTGTATTGAAGATCTGCTCCAGCCCAGGCGCTCGCGGTGTCAACCAGAAGAGCAAGATTGTGATCACATTGGTGACGATCGTCGCAATCACGACCGTCCAGCGGTCCCCAAGTACACCAGCCAGGATGATCGCTACGCTAAATGGCGTAAATTCAATCAAGGCGAACGGGTCAAGCCCAAGGTACGTCGCCCAGATGGCCACTGAAGACGTAGTGCCCATCACGGCCGCGGCAGATACCAGGGCTGCCGCTATGGTCAGTTCGCTCCTGCGGATCGCAAGCAACCCAAGCGCCAGGAGGGCGATTACGCCCAACAGCAAACCTTCGCTCAACAATAACGCGTCCTGGGCCAGCGGGGGCAGTGGGGCGAGCAGCGCCGCGCCAATGACGACAAATACGATTGCGCTAATGGCGATAAAAATGGGCGTGATGAACTGCAAGAGCTGTAGACGCCGCTGTCGTTCATAGTCGGAGTACATCTCGCCTTCGGCGCGCGTGATAGGCGATATACCGCTCATCGGGCCGCCCGCGCTTCCTGCCTGCTGTATCGTCATTCGCCCATCTCATCTTCCTGTGTCGCAAGCGCCTGTAACCGTCTTTGCCGCTCGTCCTCGCTCAGACGGATCGCCTGAAGGATCGCCTCGATCAACTCCTGCGGTTTCGTCGGCTTGGTCAGATACTGGTCCGCCCCGGCGAGCATGCCGGCGGTCTGGTCTTTCTCCTGAATCAACGCGGAGAGAATGACCAGCGGGATTGAGGCGGTCTCAGGGTCGCCGCGTAACGCCCGCGCGAGCTGTAATCCGTCTACACCTGGCATTTTCACATCAATCACAATGCAGTGTGGGCGCGTCTCATAAGCGCGCTCCAGCCCTTTCGCTCCATCTGCCGCCGTCACGACCTGAAATGGCCCAAGGGCGCTCAACGCGAAACGCAGTGACTTCACCAACTCATCATTGTCGTCGACGATTAACACGGTATACGGAGAGCCAGACGAGTGAGGTGTAGACGAAGACATCGCCGGATTCCTTTCATCGGCTTTGCGGCGTGGAGACCCCGGCGTTTACGCCTGGGGAAGCAGCGCCGCTCCTTGCGTGTAGGCATAGCCATCTCCGCGATGGAGCGGCTGGCAGTAGCGCACGTGAATGCCCTGCACCGTCTCTGTCGCGGTGGTGATGTTGCAAGAGCCAGTTGCGCGGATCGCGATGCGCCCGACATATACGCCTGCTTTTGCACTCGACCCTGGTACTACTGCCCGTACTATGTCCCCAGTGCGGTACCCTCCCACGACACTGCTTGCCTTGGGCGCTTTGTCGGGAAACCCAGCGGCGTTCGTCCGACACATCTGGCGACTGTGCCGTCCCATCGCCCGAATGGCCAACGGCGCGATCCAATGCACTCGCAGCCCCTCAGGCGTGCTCGCTCCTACACAGGCGGCGTCGAGCCAATGCGTCTTGGGCAGCTCCCGCTGCGTGCGATTCCACTTCGTTCGTCCCCCTGTGCCTGTCTCAATAGGCAAGCCAAAGGCAGCAAGCCGGTGGTAGAGCGCCCAGCGTGTCACATTCACCGCCGCCGCGTCATGCAATGGCTGCCTCGCTTGCGCCTGGATCTGGGGATACCCGAACTCCTCCGCCGTGCGCGTGCCTTTGGTCTCATTGCAGTCATGGCAGGCAAGGGTGAGGTTGGAGACCCGATTCGATCCATGGCGCACCTGCGGCACGATATGCTCCACCTCCAGCGGTCGGTCGGTCGCGCCGCAGTCGGCGCAGCGCCGCCCCCACTTCTCGAGGAGGTACTCCCTGACCTCGTACCCTGCCAGAGTCCCCTGTTGATACTCCACCCCGCTGATCTCGGCATGCTGCATGACCTGGGTATCAAATTTCACCAGCTCGAGCGAGAGCGCATCGATCGGACACCAACGGCGCAACCGATCCACCCAGGTGAGCGTGCTGGCCAGGCGGTTCTCCAGCGAGGGGGGGAGCCAGCCGACGCGACGCCGGCGATTGGAGAAACGCGCCGGGCGGTAGCGGGTATGGCGCTGACGCCGGGACCGCCGGCAGGCGCGACGCTGCTCGAGCCGGGCTTTCACCGCCTCACCCCGATGGGCAAGCTCCCCCGCCCACACCACGTGGCCGGTCGTGTCGTGAACCACAGCAATGCCGGTCGTCCTCGATCCCGGATCGATCTTAAGGCGCAGCAGCACCGGCTGGGCATCAGGCTCAGCGGCCTTGAGGATGATGGTAAATGGGTAGCGCCGCAGCACGGCGGCGCGCCCGCTCGTAAGCAGCATGCGCGCCCGGCCCGGATGCAGTGGATCGCGCGGGTGGCGCTGCTGATCGACAACGAACACGTAAGACATGATTGCTCCTGTGCGCATGCGCGCCTCCGCTTACGCGGGTAAAGGTTCCCTCGTCCTGGTTGGCGAGCGGCCATCTTCGGTCGGCACTGGCTTGCTTCCCCATACGCTTGTTTAACCGACCGATTGCAGAGCCTGGGACTGAGATGCCATCCGAGGGTGCGAACTTGGACACTCCTCGCCAACGGCTCCTGGTTGCCCAGGGGACTGGTCAGCATTGGGGCTCATGCAAGCCCCACCGTGGACGGCTGGGGTCGCTGACTCCATCTCAACTCTCATTGCGTTGACTCTACTCCGATAGTGCTCGGCGGCGCCTAACTCTCTTATGACCATTCCTCAGTCGAAAAACGAACACAAGAGATCAGGATGACTCCGATTCCTCTTACGCCGCATCACTCACATCCGGTTGACTCGCGTAGGACTTCCTTAGGCCATGCAAGGCGCAAAGCCCCGTGTGTTCACCCCAACAAACGATCATCCGTGCCTTTGTTACGCGCATCGCGGCTCAGCACAGTCTGGGCAACCTCGCAAGGACATCGAATAGCTAACAATCACATGAAATGAGATGAGGCCTTCCATACGGATTGTATGGATTTCGAGAAAGCTGTCAAGGAGAATGCGCGAGTCAACCGAGCCCTGCCGACCAGACTCCCAGTGGCGTCATAGCGCAAAGTATACGGCATTCTGATCCAGCAGTGTCACACCTGAAAGTCAAGCGCGTTATCGCCTTCGCGCACCGACCGTTGTATACTGCGGCGCAGGCTGTCTCTGCGCTGCCATGCGCATTGCCCTGCGGAGGCAAGATTGTGACCGCAGCATATCAGATCGTTCCCGTCACCGACGCGCCGACATGGAATAGCGCCGTTCTCGCCGCGCCGCGCGCCGACATGCTACAGAGCTGGGAATGGGGGGAGTTCCGCCGCGAGTACGGTGGCTGGGGCGTCTCCCGCTTCGTCGCTATGCGGGATGATGCGCCGCTTGCCGGAGCGCAGGTCCTCTCACGGCGCGTCTCCGGCGTGCCGTTTCTCTATGCGCCGCGCGGACCCTGGTGGCGCGACGACGACGCCCTGAAGTCGCTACTCACCTGGATGCGCCGCAAGCAGGCATTTCGAGCGCCCTTCCTGCGCGTCGATCCACTGGTCACCGACGACAAGACGCTGCGCGCGCTGGGCTTCCGGCCATCGCCACAGCAGATCCAGCCGCGTGCGACCATCCTCGTCGATCTGGCGCGCGACGACGAAGCGATCATGGATGGCTTCGACCGGCAGGTGCGCTACAACGCCCGCCACGCGCTAAAGAAGGGCGTCGAGGTCAGTGAGGGCGGCGCAGAGTTGATCACCGAGTTCTGGCAATTGCTCAACGCCACCGCCGAGCGCAAGGGCTTTGTCGAGCGCGGCATGGACTACTACGAGCAGTTCCTGCGCTACTTCGCCGGCAACGCGCGCGTCTTCCTCGCGCGCTACGAGGGCGAGACCGTCTACGGCGCGGTGATCGCGCGCTTCGGCCAGCGAGCCTATTACCTCTACGGCGCCTCTGGTGGCAACCGTTCGGTCAAGCCCTCTGAACTGACCCAGTATCGCGCGATGCTCTGGGCGAAGAGCCAGGGCACGACGATCTATGACATGTGGGGCGTGCCGACGCATCCCACCGAGGACCACCCGCTCTACGGCCCATACCGCTTCAAAGCTGGATTCGGCGGCGTGACCGAGACCTACGCAGGCGCCTTCGATTTGCCGCTGACGCCGCTGCTTGGGCAGCGCAACTGCCGCCGTCGAGGCGCTCGCGCTACGGTCACGGTCGCTTGCCCGTGGCCAGGGCTTTCGCATCGTCGATCACCTGGCCTGAGGGGCTACGATGTGACCGGCAGCGAATTGCAGCGCTGGTAGTCCGGCACATAGAAGACGCCACCGCCCGGGATGCCCTGCCGCGCAACGTAGCCGCTTGCCCAGCCTGTCGAGAAGGATGTGCCATCCCAGTAGGCCATGTGACTCGGCGAGGGTGTCGCGGTGGGCGTCCCCGCCATCGGCGGGACTGGGCTTGCATAGATGCCGCAGGTATTGACACCGACCGCGATCATGCTCGGCAGGTCCATCTGTTTCAGCGTCACCGTGATCGGCGCGCCAACTTCGCGCCCACCGCTGACATCCAAGCACAGGCGTGGAGAATTGTCGGGATTGGTATCGAGCAGCGGGCGGTTCGAGAAGGGGGCAAGGCCGAGGCCGCTGGGATCAGGCGTGCTGGACAAGCTCAACATGCTCTTGACGTCCGTCGCGCCAACCGGAATGACACCACAAATCGCCGCTGGCAGGTCGGCGTCGAGCTTGGCGTCTCGCGTGGACTCGTTGCCGGCTGCCGCGACCACCGCGCCGATGCGCTGATTCACGTTGCGCAAGTTGCTGATGGCGAGGCTGAGCGGCAGGGTCAATGCCGCGTGCGCGCCGCCATTGCCCAGAATGAGCTGATCGAGGCTGGTGCGGTAGGGCTGGTTGGCCTCGGTGACAGGTGTGGCGGCGCTGGATGTCTTGCCGGTTGGGCAGTTGATGTTTGCGGGGCTGGCCTTGCCGCTCTTCTGCACGACGGCGTCTTCGGCCTGCTGGAGCGTCTGCCAGTGGCTGTAGACGCCGATCAGGCAGTCTGTGGGCGGACCGAAGCCGAGACTCATGTTGACGACAATGTGACGCTGCGGGTCGATGTTGAGCAGCTTGGCGAGCGTATCAGGATTGCTGGCGACGGTCTGAACGCCAACCAGAATGGATTGCAGGTCGCCGATGCCATAGTCGTTGAGGACGCGGACAAGGCGGATCTGCGCTCGTGGCGCGGCCTCATGGATCAGCCCACTGACGTAGAGACCGTGGTCCACGACGAGGGCGGGATTGTTATTGGCGTCAGTGAACTCATAGGGGACGCCGGTGATCGGCAGACCCTTTCCCGCCGCTGTTGGTGACGTCATAGGGCGTGTCGGTCTGCACCGCCATGTCGGATTCCTGGAGATATGTGCCCAGGTCGCCGAGGGATGTGCCGCTCAGTCCGCTCAGCGCCGCCGCGACCGTCGGGTTCAGCGTGACGCTCTGCGCGGCGGGCGCGCACTGGCCCACCGCCGCGCCGGGACATGCGCCTGGAGCCTGATGCGATGCGCCGAGCTTGTAGCCCGTATCGAGCACGACGACCGCCGTGTCGGCCCCGTCCATTGCTGCGCGCGCTCGTCAGCGCCAGATCGCTCGCGTCACCCGGCGTGAAGCTCGACGGCGGTATCTTCAGCCGGCCCACCAGGCTTACCACCTCCGCAGTCTCCTCCTGCTGCAGTCGCGGATGAAAATAGCCAGTCAGGAGATGCGCCAGCGACCGCTACTTTCTGTCCTCCAACAGAGACGCTGAGAGGATGAAGTTCTGATGAAGGAATCACGAGGTTTTGATTCGCGCCAACAATCTGGGAGCGCGAGACCTTTGGACTTAGCGCCGCATTGATCTTGTTGACCGCCGATCAGCACAGAGGAATCGCACTTGTTCTTCGCGTTGTTTCCCGCAAGCTGATAGAAGATCGTCGCATTCTGGCCAACGCGAATCAGCGGCGCGATGAAGTCCAATGGTGTTCCCGCCTGCTCCCGAAGGCGCTTGCTACGTTTTGGCGAGATCCTGATCGGCCAGTGCTCCACTTTGGACCGGTAATTGTACGGAGACGGCGATGCGGTCACGCAGCCAGTAACGCAGTTCCGGCTTATCCGCCAGGCAAGTCTCATCCACGTTCGGCTTCGTGGTGGTCTGCTCACATCCCACGATGACGAATGCCGCAAGCAGCAGAGCGCTGATGAGCACACGCAAGCCATGACCTGAGACGAGACGGCTAAAGGTAAAGCGCCTGTTAGACATATGTGCCGCCTTTCAGGCTCTAGCGACGCTCAACCCAGCATCGCCCAATAAGTCCAGCGCAATCGGACGCACGACCCCATCAAGACATCCGCATGACCTCTATCAGGCGCGATTCTCCCATACTTGCCGAGTTATGGCAAGATAGCGCGTTCACGTGCCGATATTACAGAGAATTGTCCGAGCTGTTGAGTGCCGTGATAAAGTAGCGAAGGATCAAATTTCTGATCTAGCAGTTCGGCTTGTTTTCGGAGGAGAAGTGTATGCCTATTCAGGCACGGCATCTCGGCTCTCGGCTGCTGCTCATTCTGGCGCTCGTCGCTGCGCTGCTCACTGGCATTGTGGCCATCCAGTGGGCAACGAGCCATAGTAACCTCACATATGCTTTCGACTCGACCACTGGCGGCGACACTGGCGGAGGGCATACTCGCTGGCGGGAGTTCCAGGCGGTGACAGCGGCGGTGGCCACCTTCGCGATACTGGAGCTTTCAGTCCCGCTGGCGCTGCGGGTGGCAACAGTGGCGGCGCGGCATTAACATTACCCTTTAAGGTTGAGTCCCACAAACCGTCATCGATGTGTTCAGTGATCAGCAGCAAGGGCCAGCAGTGTCAGCAACATGATAAACTGCTGGCCTTCACTAAGTTCTACTTCAAACCGAGTTGCCCTCCAGCGCTCGCACGCATGCATTTATGCCTCCTTCGCAATCCGGCGTCATCAACAGGAGGCACAGGCATGCCAAGCGACTTACGAAGGTCTCCGCTCCAGCAAATAGTCTGGCAGCGAATAACTGACCGAGGTCAGAACAGGATAGTCGCTATACCTTCAAGACACTCAGGAAGATAGAAGTGCTCGCTTCATCGAAACATAAATTCTGTGCGCACTTTGCAGGTATTCTAATAGCGCCTCTTTGGATTAACCGGAAGCGGAGTAGTCCGCATGGTACATCTTGCAAAGAGAGACAATCAAAAGGCTCTTCTAAACTGCTGCATCTCGCAACACTCTCTCAGAGAGACTTCTTTGCCCTTGCAGGATCGACCCAAATCAATGCCCTGCCAAGCGAGGCATGAGCGTACATTTCAATTTCAGAGAAACCAATTTCAGCGCATAAACCAGCGCTTTCAGCGAGGTGGCTCCAACGAGTTTCCCCTGTATCACGTGAGAGATTGCCCAAATTTAGCAATGCCAACGCTGCACCTGTCTTGTCAGACAGAGCCCGTCTCAGCACCAGTGATTCCTCCAGATAGGAGGCTACGAGCTTTCTCATAGTGACCCAAGAACCACTCGGTTTGACCCAAATTGTTCAACGCCATCGCGATTCCACGGCCATTGCCAATCATACGGTGAGATGAGACCTCGCTCAAAGGAGCCGGCCGCCTCAGTGAACTTCCCAATACTCTGTGAGCGTAGCCAAGGCTTGTGAGCGCCCGGGCACTTGCATTTATGTCCCCGACTTCTTTGAAGAGCTAGAACGCTTTCATCGAGATAGCCACTTTATTGCGCGCTCGTTGTCATCAAGTGCGTTGCCCAAATTGAGCAACGCAATTGCTAGCCCGCGTTTTTCACCAGCTGAGTCTGCGAAGATCGACGCACTGCATCAATAGTCGCTTTGCCTTGTCGACGATCACCGAGATCAAGCGCGACTAGCCCTTGAAGATTCATCGCCTCAGCGATCTCTGATGGATGTTCATTGAAATCTAGCCTTGAAACGATCTTCTCAAGCAAAGTAGAGGCGAGTTCATATTCTTGCTGAGCATAGGCCAAATCAGCAGCCGCATACAGCGCCTTGCAATACATCTCTTCGGAGAGCACAACACCCTCACGCTCGGCTTGTGCAAGTAGGCTGTCGAGCCAGCGGCGGCCCTCGACGGCGTAGCCGCGCGTCTCCCAGAAACGATAGAGCGCGCTGGCGATGCGTAACGCGCTGACCAGGTCACGCTCCTGCGTCCAGCGCAAGGCGGCGCGCATGTTGTCCTGCTCGCGCTCCAGCCGTTGCAGCCACTCCTGCTGGCGCGGGCCGGTCAGCTTCGGCGCGGCCTCCTCCGCCAGGTTCAGGTAGAAGCGCGTGTGCCCATCGTTTACGGCGTCGGCGTCGTCGCTCGCGGCTCAGCCGCTCCAGCCCGTACTCGCGGATCGTCTCCAGCATCAGGTAGCGCGGCTTGCCCTCCTCCTCGCGCTGCGTCAGCAGGCTCTGCTCCACCAGCGTCGCCAGCCCGGCGAAGACGTCGGTCTCCGGATGCTCAGGATGCGCCGACGCGTGAACCACCGCCTCCACCGCCTCGAATGTCGCGCCGCCCGCGAAGGTCGCCAGCGCGCGGAAGAGCGCCTGTTCTCCCGGCGCGAGCAACTCGTAGCTCCACTCGATGGCCGCGCGCAAGGTCTGGTGCCGCGCCGGCATGTCGCGCGCGCCGCCGGTCAGCGTCTTTAGCCGCGCGGGATGCGTCGCATCGGAGAGGCGGTCCAGCAGGGCGGGCAGGGGCATCACGCGGATACGCGCCGCCGCCAGCTCCAGCGCGAGCGGCAGGCCATCCAGCCGGCGGCAGATGCCCACCGCCGGAGTCAACGTCGCGTCATCCAGCTCGAAGGTCGGACTCGCCGCCTGCGCGCGATCCACGAAGAGGCGCACGGCGGGATAGGTCAGCGCCGTGTCCGGCGTCAGGTCGAGGCTCGCGTCGGGCAGTTCGAGCGGCGAGAGCGGCGCCTCCCACTCGCCGCGCAGCCGCAGCGTCGCCCGGCTCGTCACCAGCGCCTTGACGCTCGGACACGCCTCCAGCGCGTCGCGCACGATCAGCGCGCCGTCCAGCAGTTGCTCGAAGTTGTCCAGCACCCAGAGCATGCGTTTTTCGCGCGTCGCCGCCGCGATCTGCTCCAGCGTGGGCTGGCCGCTGGTGAGCGCGATGCCCAGCCGCTGCGCAATGGCCTGCGGGACCAGTTGTGGGTCGGTGACGGCGGCTAGCTCGACGAAGTAGACGCCGTCGGGGAAGTCGTCGGTGAGCGAGGCGCCGACCGCGACGCTGAGCCGTGTCTTGCCGACGCCGCCCGGTCCGGTGATCGTCACTA
The DNA here is from genome assembly GCA_963733745.1 of uncultured bacterium. Lineage (GTDB taxonomy): Bacteria > Chloroflexota > Ktedonobacteria > Ktedonobacterales > JADMIN01 > DASWAC01. The sequence continues at coordinate 53,467 of CAVTFE010000014.1, read as the reverse complement.
GTCGCGCATCCTCGCGGCGCAAGAGCTTCTGCGCCAGCGCGACATCCGCCTCGCGTCCGATGATCGGAGTGAGCGGGGCTGGCAGCCACGGATGCGGCTTGGCGCGTGGGGTGACGGGCGTTGGGTCGGCAGGACCTGTCTGCCCACCGGGCAGGACGCTGTAGATCGCGACGCCCTTCTGCAAGCCCTTGAGCTGCGCCGAGCCGCGCTCGACGAAGGTGACGCCGGGCATCTGCCGCGCCTGGCGGACGACCGGCTGCGAGGCCAGCGCCTCGCCCTCACGCGCGAGACTGCACAGACGCGAGGCGAGATTCAGCGCGGCGCCACGGTAATCCTCACCGACACGCACAACCTTGCCCGTCGCGACGCCGACGCCAACATGCAGTGGCAGCGAGGGATCGCGGCTGGTCTCCTCGGCGCAGATGGTGATGAGCGCAAGCGCTGTCCTCAACGCGCGACGTGGCGAGGCGAAGACGGCGACGATCTCATCACCACGTTGACTGAGCAGCCGCCCCTGATGCTGGCGCGCCGATGCCGCCGCCAGCGCAGCGAACTTCATCGTCAGCCGCGCCGCCGCCTGATCGCCCTGCTCCTGGGTGAAGGCGGTGTAATCGCGCACGTCGGCGATGAGGAACGTGCGCTCCTCCGTCGGCAATGGCTCTGGGCTGATCTGCTCGCCAGCAGCCGCCGGGGCGCGCTGATCGCCCGATTTTCCTGTTCGCCTGGGCATCGCTCGACCAGTTCTGTCATGATTGCCATGAGGTAGACTACGTGGATAGCACCGCCGCCTGTAGCGTACTCTGTGCGCTGCGCGCTGGCAAGCGGAACGGATACAATCCGATCAGGAAGATCGTAGCTGGACAGTTACCCAGCCTGGCTGCGGACGTTTGAGCTAAGGATGGCGCACAGCCGGCTGGTGAGTGGCAAGGAGGGCGTGGTGCGGGTCGCGATCAATGCGCAACTGGTCTCGTTTGGCGCGAGCTACCGCAACGCCGGCATCAGTCGCTACACCTACCAGTTGCTCGACGGCCTCAGCCGTATCGAGAGCGACGTCGAGTTCATGGCGTTCATCAATGGCGCGGAGCAGAAAGACGCCGCAGCCAGCGATGTAGGACGCGCTGGTCGTATCGAGTTAGTGGCGGATAGCGCGAATACCTCCGGGCCGCTCGGGCGCATCGCATGGGAGCAGTTCACTCTGCCGGGGCGGCTCAAGCGCCTGCGCGCCGATGTCTTTCACGCGCCCGCCAATGTCTTGCCGCGCTCGGTTCCCTGCGCCTCTGTGCTGACAGTCCACGACCTTGCCTTCATGCGCCATCCGGAGTTCTTCCGTCCGACACGGCGCTACTATCAACGCATCCTGACGCGACGCAGCGCGAAGGCGGCGACGCTGATCGTGGCGGTTTCAGAGCATACCAAGACCGACCTGGTTGAGTATTTTCACATTGATCCCGGCAAGATACACGTCATCTACAACTCCATCGCCCCAGACTTCCAGCCAGTCGATTCTGCCACGATCGCCAGATTTCGGGCGGAGAAAGGGCTGCCAGAGCGCTATCTGCTGTATCTGGGTACCATCGAGCCGAGGAAGAACCTCGCGGCGTTGGTGACGGCCTTTGCGCGCCTGCGTTCGCAGATAGGCGCTGAGACGCCGCCGCTGATCCTGGCTGGGGCAAAGGGCTGGTACTATGAGCCACTGTTCAAGCAAGTGCGTGAACTTGGCCTCGAACATGACGTGACTTTCGTCGGCTATGTCTCGCGCGAAGAGCAGCCGCTATGGTACGCTGGCGCGACGGTGTTCGTGTATCCCTCGCTCTACGAGGGCTTCGGCATGCCGGTCGTCGAGGCGCTCGGCTGCGGAACCCCGACGATCACGTCAAATACGTCGAGTATGCCGGAGGCGGCGGGAACGCTGGCCACGCTGGTCGCCCCACAGGACACCGAGGCGCTCGCCAGGGCGATGTATCATATGCTCTATGATGATGCGCTGCGCGCGCGGACACAGGCAGAGGGACCACAATGGGCGCGTCAGTTCTCGCTCGAACGGATGTCGCGCCAATACGTGGACGTTTATACTGAGGCTGCCGGGAAAACACAGCGCTCATTGTGACTCGGTGAGGGGTAAAGATCATGGATTTGCAGGAGCGACGGATGGATCCGGCGGTTGCGGCTGGCTCGGGCGCCACACCCTGGCCGGCGGAGTCGGCGCGCCCTGTTCTTCCGGTCTACAGTGTCGAGGATCGTGTTCGCCGCCGTCGCGCTCGGTCGCTCTTCGCGCGCATCTTCATGATCTTGCTCGACGTGACGATGATCAATCTGGCGTTCGTCGCCGCATACCTTCTGCGTTTCTACGTCTTCCGTGGCGTGGACCTCTCAAATGGATTCGTCGACGAGCCGTATTCAACCTTTTATACGTTGGAGATCATCGTCACGGCAGGCCTGCTCATCACATTTAGCCTGCGTGGCCTCTATCGCCTGCGGACAGCCAGTTCCTGGGCGAAACAGTTCTGGATCATCGCTTCCGCGACGACCGCGGCGTTCGCCATCTTTACCGCGCTCGACTATATCTTGCGCAGCACCGATCTCGGCATCGACGCGCAATCGCGCGCGGTGGTGATCTTCACCTGGGCGGCGGTGATCCTCTTCGTCAGCCTGGCGCGCCTGTTTGCGGTCAGTGCGCTCGTCTTTCTCTACCGGCGTGGCTTCTTCCTGACAAAGTTGCTGGTCGTCGGGTCAGGCAGGCTGGGTAAGCTCACGATGCAACAGATCGCGGCGTCCCCCCGCCTGGGCTATCGGGTCATCGGCTTTGTCGAGGAGCAGGAGACGCCGCTCGCCGATTTTGGTCGCTTTAAGGCGCTCGGCCATATCTGGGAGCTCGATCAGGTGATTCGCGGCACACACGTAGCGCAGGTCATCGTCGCGCTGCCGTCGCACGACCACCAGGCGATTCTGCATACCGCGAACGTCTGCGAGCGCGCGGGGGCCGATTACAAGCTCGTGCCGGACATGTACGAACTGAGTCTGTCGCGCATCAATGTGGATACGATCGAGGGCATCCCGCTGATCGGCCTGCGACGGGAGACCGTCAACCAGTTCCAGATGCGCATCAAACGGCTGCTCGATATCCTCATCGCCAGCGGTGTGCTGTTGCTCGGCTCGCCAATTTGGCTGCTGGTCGCGCTTGCCATCAAGCTGGATTCTCCCGGGCCTATCCTCTTCAGCCAACAGCGTATTGGGCTGCGCGGCGAGCCGTTCGGCTTTCTCAAGTTCCGCTCGATGCGTGTGGACGCGGAGGAAGTCCTGGACAAACTGCGCACCGCCGCCGCCGAGCGTAATCTCTTCAAGCAGAAGAACGATCCGCGCCGCACGCGAGTGGGGCGTCTCATCCGCCCGTTCAGTATCGACGAGATCCCGCAACTCATCAACGTGCTGCGCGGCGAGATGAGCCTGATCGGTCCGCGTCCGCTGCCGGCGGTCGAGTCGACGAACTATGACGACTGGGAGAAGGGGCGCTTCGAGATGAAGCCCGGCCTAACGGGGCTATGGCAGGTGCGCGGCAGAAGCGATATCAAGTTCGACGAGATGATCCTGATGGATCTGTACTACATCGAGAACTGGAGCCTGAAGCTGGATTTGCAGATCATCTTGCAGACCTTCCCAGCCGTCCTGCTGCGACGTGGAGCGTACTGATCTATGCGCGTGGCGATTGTCCATGACCTGATGAATCAAATGGGAGGCGCCGAGCGCGTCCTCCTGACCCTACATGACCTCTACCCACAGGCGCCGATCTACACCTCGATCTGGGACCCACGCATCACGGATAAGCGGTTCCGTAGTCTGGATATCCGCACAAGCTACATGCAGCGGCTTCCCTTTATTCTGCGCCACCACCAGCCCTACCTGCCGCTGTATCCGTTCGTCTTCGAGCGACTGGACCTGCGTGAGTATGACGTCGTCATCAGCTCGAGTTGGGCCTTCGCCAAGGGTATCGTGACGCGTCCTGAGGCGCTGCATATCTGCTATTGTCACACCCCAATGCGCTGGGCCTGGCGCTATGAGGATTACGTCTCGCACGAGGAGGTGGGGCTGATCGCGCGTGCGATTTTGCCACCCTTCATCACCTGGCTGCGTAGTTGGGACTATACGACCGCAGGGCGAGTGGACTACTTTCTCGCCAACTCGCACGCGGTGGCCGCGCGCATCGCCAAGTATTACCGGCGCGAGGCGACCGTCATCATGCCGCCGGTGGATACGTCGCGTTTCCAGCTCGCGTCGAGCAAGGACGACTACTTCCTCGTCGTCTCGCGCATGATCCCGTATAAACGTATTGACCTGGCGGTGCAGGCGTTTACGCGACTTGGTCTGCCACTGCGCGTGATTGGCGGTGGGCGCGACGAGAAGAAGCTGCGGCGGATGGCGGGCAAGAATGTGCGCTTCATGGGGACGCTCCCCGACGCCGCGGTGCGCGAGCATATGGCGCGGTGTCGCGCGTTGGTCTTCCCCGGCGAGGAGGATTTCGGCATCACGCCTGTCGAGGCGCAGGCGAGCGGACGCCCCGTGATCGCCTATGGGGCCGGTGGCGCGCTCTCGACCATCATCGAGGGGGAGACCGGCGTCTTCTTCTACGAGCAGACGGTTGAATCGCTGATGGAGGCGGTACGGAATTTCCGCGACGAGCAGTTCGATCCACAGCGCATCCGCCGCCACGCCGAGGAGTTCGACACGCAGCGCTTCATGGATCGCCTCGGTCGCTTCGTCGAGGCGAAGATCGCCAGCCATCCAGCGCTGGCGCGCAAGGCGGGGCTGACCTACCATGAGGCCGATGCGGCTCCCCTGCATGATGAGACATCACAACCACCTCAGACCGTTGAATATTCCAATGCAAACACAGGAAGTCAGGACGCGCATGGCGCTGAACCTTCGTCCTGATAGCGGCGCATCAGTCCCCTCAGACCCGCCCATTATGGCTGTCGCACGACGTTACTGGTGGGTCTCCGCGCTCATTCTGCTGCTTGTCACGCTCGTCGCTGGAGGACGTTATCTGACTGCGCCCCAGATCTATGTTGCGACCCAGAATCTCAGTGTAGCGCTTATTCCCGCGCAGGCGCTGGGCGATCCTGGAGACGCGGCGCTGGCGATGAGTGGCGCGCGGGCTGTGGCGCACGCTATCGCAAGTAGTGATGTCGTCACAACACCAACTTTCGCCGACGCCGTCCTGACACGGCTTCCAGCGGATACCACGAGGCGGGAGAGCGTCACCAAAGCTGGCATTCAGAAAGCACTCTCCGCTACCGACCAGGAGGCGCAGGTGCGAGTAGAGGCCCGCTGGCCCACTGCGGCGGGAGCGCGCGCGATCGTCTCGGCGGCGGCGCTGGCGCTGCAGGCGAATCCACACATACCTGCCTATGCGCTGAATCCTGGCGATACCGTCTCGGTACAACTGGCGTCATCCGCGCCTGTGGTGGAACAAGATCCTCAACGACAGGCGGATAATGTCAACACCCTCATCCAGCAACTCATCATTGGACTAGGCATCGCTCTGCTGCTGCCATGGCTATTCGCTGGGCTCACCAGAGCGCGCCGAGGCGGCGCTGCGCCAACCGCCGGACGAGAACCCAGCGACGCCTGACCGCCCAGCAGATTGCGCCGAAAAGGGGGTTGCATGAGGTAGCGAGTACAGAAAACCCGGCCTCTCGCCTGCTATTAGGCGTGAAAGCCGGGAGTTATAGATGTCGAGAGCGCTTATTGCAGTATGTACTTGCGGTCCGGGGCGCCGTGTCCGAGCAGACGGTCAATGGCGTGGCGCAAGGACGCAAGGCGGTTTCCGCCGATCTGGAAGGCGATGAGTGAGCCGACAAGTAGGCCAAAGGCCCCACCAAGCAAGACACCCTCGACAAAGAAACGATTCCGTAACGACAACATCGGCGTCACCTGTTCCTGCCTCACTACTGCATGTACACTACTGCCGGAGCGCCGCTCCACAACCGTTCCAGGCTGTAGAACTCACGCTCCATCGGTCCAAAGATATGCACGATCACGTCACCGCAATCGAGCAACATCCACCCGCTGTTCGCGCCGCCTTCATAGCCGCGGCTTGGAGTATCCAGGACGTCCAGCTTCTCTTTGATGGCGTCCGCGATCGCCTGTATCTGGCGGGCGTTCGCGCCGGTGCAGACGACGAAGTAATCTGCGATCACCGAGAGTTCGCGTATGTCGAGCGTGACGACGTCCGCCGCCTTCTTGTCAATCGCCACTTCTGCGATGATCCGTGCCAGTTGAGAAGAGTCCAGCCTGAATGCTCCCTTCGCTTTGACGCATCTGCCGCGTGAAATGTCACGCTGTAATACCTTGTGGCGCTCACCCCTACAGTATAACATGAGTTGGCGGCTGAGTTCCTGTGCGATAGGCTGAGAAGCCTGCGATTGAGCGCCGTCTCTCAGCGCAGCATACACAAAGTACGAATCAGCGCATCACGCGTTGGGATTCCATTTGGGGCAGGTGATATGGGGGAGGCGCTTAGCGAATTATGCGCGTCGTCTATCCACACGCGCCGAAATCGCGCGGCAGTCTGCTCTATTTTTCAAGGATCGTGACTGAGAGCGAGATCACGCCAAGCTGAATCACATCGCCGCTGGAGAGCGGATAGAGCTTGCCACTCAACAATCGCGTGTTGTTGCGCACCGTCTCGTTGCGACTGCCCAGATCCTCGATGCAGACGATGCCATTCTCAACATGCAGAATCGCATGCTTCCTGGACACGCCCGACGCTGCCCCATTCCAGTCGGTTAGATCGACATCGGGCGTCAAGCCCGCCTGACTATCGCGCCGGCCAAGAAGATATTCAGACTTTCCGGCCAGTTCGAAGACATAGCCGCTCTCGGTGAGTATGAGCCGAACGACGACGCGCGCTGGCTTTGCGCTTGATCGTGGCGGCGCTACATGTCCAGGCGAAGCGTCTGGGGCGAAGGGGAACGCGTCTCGATTGAAACCCGCAGGCGCTTGTGTGTCGCGCGCGGCAGACGCTTGAAGCGGCGGTTTCTCCTGTGTCGCCGGCGCCGCCTCGCGGCGCACCGCTCCGATCCACTCTGGAATCAAGGCGCTGCCACACTTCGCGCAGGTGGTGGCGTCATCGCCATTGCGATTCAGACAGCGCTGGCAGAGAATCATGCGCTCCCATCGGTTCCAATGTCTTGTAATGTCTTGTGCGGTCGGGGATTAGACTTCCTTGTAGTTGGGCCGCGGATACTGGCTCATCGCGCGCATTCTAGTGCGCGCATACAGGCGTGTCAAGCGCGCAAGGACTCTCGCGCATGGCTCGCCTTCCACTTATCAGCGCGCTGAAGCAACTCCTTCGCGTTCGCGCGCGCCGCCGACGACTGCGCTCCCAACAACTGACCCAACTCGTCGACGCGACGCTCGCCGGAGAGGCGCTCGGTCAGCGTGCGCGTGCGCAGGTCGTCCACCTCTTTGGCGACGGAAAAGTGCGCGTCGCCAAAGGCCGCGATCTGTGGCAGGTGGGTCACGCACAGGATCTGATGCGCGCGCGCCAGCTCCCAGAGCTTCTCGCCGACCGCCTGACCAGTTTTCCCGCTGATTCCAGCGTCGATCTCGTCGAAGATCAGCACTGGCACGGCGTCCGCGCGCGCCAGCACCGTGCGCAGCGCCAGCATCAGACGTGAGGTCTCCCCGCCGGAGGCGGTCTTCGCCAGCGGCTTGAACGGCTCACCAGGGTTGGGCGCGATGCGAAACTCGACGCTATCGATGCCGGTCGCGGTGAACGCATAGCGGCCCTCAGAGATATCGCCTGCGGTGGATTTCTTACGCGCGACGCTCGCGACAGGCGCGCCGTCTGGATCGGCGGTCTGGGTGATGGCGATCTCGAAGCGCGCCTTGCGCATATTGAGTTGATCCAACTCGCGCTCCATCGCCGCCGCCAGCCGTGTCGCCGCCTCCTGCCGCCGCGCCGAGAGCAGCGACGCCTTCTCCCCGATCTGACCGAGCAGCGCCGCTTCGCGCTCGCGCAGTTCACCCAGACGCTCTTCGCGCCGGGAGAAGGTGTTCAGTTCCTCGGCGGCGGACTCCGCAAAGGCGAGGATATCTCCAACGGTCGTCCCATACTTGCGGCGCAGGCGCATCAACAGGTCCCAGCGCTCCTCGACCTCCGCCTGCCGCCCAGGATCGACGATTAGTTCGTCCTGATAGGCGCGTAATGAGGCCGCTACGTCGTCGGCGAGCGCGGCGGCCTGCGAGAGTGAGTCCGCGTCGCCTTCGAGCATGTTATCCAATCGCAACAAGTCGCCAAGCGCGCGTTGAGCAGCCGCCAATAACTCCACTGCTCCGAGCGTCTCACCCGTATCATCACCGGCCAGCGCCGCGTGCGCCGCGCTCGCCAGCTCGCCCAGTCGCTCCAAGCTCGCCAGCCGCTTGCGCTCCTGCTCTAATGACTCAATCTCGCCAGGCGTCAGACGCGCGGCGGTGATCTCATCTACCTGAAAGCGCAGAAGGTCGAGGCGACGCTCCAATTCCTGATCGTCGCGCTCCAACCGCGCCAGATCGCGCTGCGTGACACGGAGTTCGGCGGCCAGGTCCGCCACCTCGCCGCGCATCTCGACTGTGCTTGCGTAGCGGTCCAGGAAGTAGAGATGCTGCGCCGGACGCAGGAGCGTCAGATGGTCGCCCTGGCCGTGAATATCGACCAAATGCGCGGCGAGGCGCTGCAAGACAGCGACCGGAACGGCGCGCCCGGCCACCCGCGCGACGCTGCGACCGTTGGCGGCGATCTCACGCGCGAGGATCAGCATGCCATCCTCTGGCTCGATCCCCTGCGCGCTCAGGATACTGGCGATGGTGTCTTCCGGCTCGCCGCCTTCGTCCTGCCGCTGCCTCGTGTCTGCGGACGCCGCCTCACCCGCGCCTGCCGTCAGCGTCGCGCCGCTCACGTCGAAGATGCCCTCGACGATGGCCCGCTCGGCTCCAGCGCGCACCACCTCCGCGCCAACACGCCCGCCAACCAGCGCGGAGATGGCGTCGAGGATGATGGATTTGCCCGCGCCAGTCTCGCCGGTGAACACGTTGAAGTCTGGCTCCAGCGTCAGCCTCAGGGAGTCAATGATGGCGAAGTTGGTGATGGTCAGTTCGACAAGCATGATTAGAAGCTATCTCGTAGCTTGGCCGACAGGATTCGGTAGAACCAAGTCGGCGGCTTCCGGCGCAGGAACCGTGTCGTCAGTACACTACTCGTGACGGTTACCTGATTGCCTACGGCCACATCCACGTTAATTTGCCCATCCGCCGAGAGCACAGCCATGGTGGAGCGCGGCTGTAGCTCCATGGTAATCGTCGCGTTCGCCTCCAGAATCAACGAGCGGTCGGCGACGAGGTGCGGCGCGATCGGCGTCAAAACCTTGCTGCGCACCTGCGGATGCAGGATTGGCCCGCCAGCGGAGAGGTTATAGGCAGTCGATCCGGTCGCGGTGGAGACGATGACGCCATCGGCGACGGTCGAGTTGTACAGATGGCCATCGATCCAGATTTTGACGCGAATCACCCGTGGCTCGGCTCCGCGTACCAGCACGATGTCGTTGAGCGCCATCAGCGAGTGAGTCGTCCCATGCGACTCGACCTCGGCCTGGAGCATCGAGCGCTCGTCCACCCAGAAATTGCCTTCGAGGTAAAGGGGCAGCTTCTCGTCCACCTCACTCGGCTCAAGCTCGGTCAGGAACCCGACGCGGCCAAAGTTTACGCCGAGGATGGGCACATGCTGCTCAGCGCAGATCCGCGCGACCGAGAGGATGGTGCCATCGCCACCGAGGACGAGGACCGCATCCGTGCCGGCGAGTTGCCCATTCAGATGGTCCTCGGCGCGCGAGGAACAGATCCAGACGCGCCGCCCTTGCTCAGTGAGCGTGCGGCGCAGCGTCTCCATCATCTCGACAGCCGCTGGCGAGGTCTCCACGTAGACGACGCCAATGGACTCTAGCGGACCACGGCGGGAAGCGCTCATAGAAATGCGGCAAGGAAACTCCCGGCTTCAGTCGGGGGGATGAATTGCCGCCCCTCCTTTCCGTTTTCGCCTGCTGTGGTAGCATACGGACATATGAACAAAACACTCACTCGCACAGTCTGTTGCAAGCTGGATGTGGACGGCAATGACGCAGTTTTGGCCGCGACACAGCGCACTTTCAACGTGGCAGCGAACTGGGTGGCGCGCGTGTGTTGGGATGAGGGCATCACCACTACGAACACGGCGCATCATCGCGTCTATGGCGAGACTCGAGAACACTTTGGCCTGGGCGCGCAATTGGCGGTCTGCGCCAGGGCCAAGGCGGTTGAGGCCATCAAAGCGGTGAAGGCCAAGCAGCGCGACACCTGCCCTGCCTTCGGCCCACGCGGCAGCATTCGCTACGACGCCCGTACGTACCGGCTGATGCGTCTCGATAGAGTCTCGCTCAATACCCTGGAAGGCCGTGTCGTCTGCCGCCTGTTCTTGGGAGCACGCCAGCATGCCATGTTGATAGGCTCCGCTTGGGACGTCGGTGGGGCTGATCTGGTCTGGCGTGCTGGCGTGTATTATCTGCACATCACGCAGAGCCGGGAGGCTCCAACAGAACAGGAGCCAGACGGCGGGCACGCTTGGTGTAGACCTGGGCATCGTCAATCTGGCGACGGATAGCGAAGTCGAATACTTCACCGGCGCGGTCATTCGCATCGTGCGCAATCGCTACCACCTGCGTCGCCAGCGGTTGCAGAAGGTCAACACGACCGCGTACTCCCTCCTCAGGCCGACTTTCATGCGGATACAACTCGCTGGCGCTCCACTGTAGTGTATCAGGCGCTACGCCTCGCTGTCATGGGTGAAGCGGGACAGCCGGAAGCGCTCCAAGCGGAACTCCGGCTCGGTATCGAGCGCGAGGGCGCAGAGTAGCTGCCCGATCAGCACGCCGAACTTGAAGCCGTGCCCAGAGAAGCCCGACGCGATGACGACTCCACGCCCGCCGGGATGGTGGTCGAGGATGAAGTCTTCGTCGGCGGTGACGTCGTACATACAGCGATCCACGCCCGCCAACTCCGCCTGCGCCGCGCCAGGAATGATCGCACGCAGGAACGCGCGGACTGCCTCGACTTCGTCCATATCCGGCTCGTAGCCCCGATCCGGATTGACGGTTGCGCCAAAGTCATGCAGACCAACTTTCAGCCAGCCGGGACCGTGCATCGGGAAACCGTATTCATTCATGCCAGAGAGGAAGATGGGGAAGCGCCCGACGCCAAACGTTTCTTCATCCAGTCCAGTGAAATAGCACACCTGTTGGCGCGTCACACGCACAGGAATAGTAAGGTCGGGCAGCACATCGGCGATCCATGGTCCCGCCGCGACGACGACGCGGTCGGCCGTAAGCGTCTCGCCTGACGCCAGCCAGACGCGTCCAACATCGCCGAGTGGCTCGACACGAGTCACCTGCACGCCTTCGCGGATGATCCCGCCGTGCGAACGTATCCTGCTCGGCGAGCGCCAGACAGCACTCGGTCGCGCGCAACATTCCGCCACGTGGATTCCAGGTGATCGCGCCGAAGTTGGCAGCTTGGAACTGCGGAAAGCGCCGCTCGCACTCCGCGGAGGAGAGACGCTCTGCTGGCAGCCCTTGCGTCCGCATCACCTCAAGGCCTGGCAGCGTGTGGCCGTCGTCGGACTGGCCAAGCGTCAGCACGCCAGTCTCGATGTAGAGCCGCCGGACGGTCTCGCGCGCCAGCTCATCCCACAAAACGAGGCTGCGGGCGACCATTGCGGTGTATTGGGCGAGTGGGCCATACTCGTGGCGAATCGCGCGTGAGAGGCCATGTGATGACGCCCAGTCGTGCGCGACATGGTAGCGCTCGAGGACGGTGACGTTCGCGCCCGCCTCGGCCAGCGCCGCTCCCGCGCCCAGGCCCATCACGCCGGCGCCCACCACCACGACCGTTGGTCCGCTCATCGCAACGCCTCCAGCGACACCTGTGCGACACGCTTGCGACCTTCATTGTACGACGCCCGTGCGCCAACAGGCGACCTGCCGGCTACGACGTTGACCTGGGCATGCGCGACGCCTATACTTTTCTCGGCGCCATGGCCAGCAAAGGTTTTTACGCAATCCGACGCCACGAGGAGCGCGCCACATGAGTAAACTGAAGGTGAAGTGCGCGAGTTGCGGCAAGGTGTTTGCGCCCTCGAACACGAAACAGACGCTCTGTCTGGACTGTGAGAAGGCGCAGCGCGCGGCAAGAGCGAAGAAACGTGCGGAAGCAGCCACTCCAACCGAAACACAGCAGCCGAGCGCGCCACTCATCCAGGGACCCGGCGCGAATGTGCTGCGCCCAGACGCTAGCACAGATTGAAACCGCTGCTGACGCCCTAACTCCTCCCGCCGCCGCAGAACCTTCTCCAGCGCACGAGCCTTCAGAAACGGCGCATGAACGGCAACAGCAGGCGGGCGCAATCCTCTCAGCAACAAAACGGACTGGTCGCAACGGCGCAAAAGATCAGCACAAAGCGAAAATACAGCGCGTTGAACCTGCGTCATTCATGTTGACTGGCGAGTTGCGCCAGCAGATCGAGGAGCGCTATCTCGCGCTGGCGAATCCGGTTGAGTTCGACGGCATCCGCACCCAGATCGCCGCCGAGCTAGGCGCGCCGAAGCCGGTGGTGCGCGAGGTCGTGCGCGAAGTCCGCAGGCGTCACGGCATGCTGAGCTGGTGGGAAGCCCAGGGCTTCTCCGGCTCGTCCGCCGATCTTGAGCGCATCAAGGCCGCCTACACACCATATTTACCGCTCCCGCCGGTAGGAATCCATCGGGAGATCGCAGAGTCGCTTGGTCTGGAGCCCCGCACGGTCTATCGCGGCATCCGCAAGATACGCGCGCAGATGGGGCTGCCGCAGTACAATACGCCTGATTTGCAACACGAAGGCGCTGTCGTCGCGGCGTCAGATGCTGGCGCAAACGTGGCGCAACCTGCCTCGTGAGTCGTCAGCGTCGATCACTCCAAGGCTTACGTGAAGGGGCGCAACCGAGATGGGAATGGCAATCATCGTCCATGGTGGGGCCGGAACAATCGCGCCGGAGCGACATCCAGCGGCGCGCGAAGGATGCTATACCGCTGCGCAGGCGGGCTGGGAGGTTCTCTTGCGCGGTGGATCGGCGATGGACGCCATCGAGGCGGCGATCATGGCGCTGGAGGATAATCCTGGCTTCAATGCAGGCACAGGCAGCGTCCTGACAAGCGACGGACGCGCCCAGATGGATGCCGGTGTGATGGACGGCGAGACGCTGGATGTGGGCGCGGTGGCGGGTGTCGAGCGCATCAAGAATCCAGTCGCGCTGGCCCGGCTCGTCAGCGTCAGTCCCCATGTCCTGCTCGTCGGCGCGGGCGCGGAACTCTTCGCCGAGGAGCACGGCGCCACGCTGGTGGATCCGCGCACGCTGGTGACGGCGGCGCAGCTCGAACGCTGGGAGCGTGGCTATCGCGATGGAGACGATGTGAATGTCGGCGCGAAACTGGTCGCCGACAGTGGGTTGGGCGCGCTGCCGGACGAACATGTCCATGCAGATGGCGACAAGCATGGCACGGTTGGCGCGGTGGCCATTGACCGGCACGGGCGCATCGCCGCCGGGGCGTCGACGGGCGGAATGGCGGGCAAGCATCCAGGGCGGGTGGGCGACACGCCGCTGGTGGGATGCGGCTACTACGCCGAAACGCCGATTGGCGGAGGCTCCTGCACGGGACATGGCGAACACTTCATGCGACTGGTGCTGGCCAAGCGCGCGGTAGACCTGCTGGAGCGCGGCCTGAGCGCGCAGGCGGCTGCGGACGCGGCCATCGAGACGCTCGGCCAGCGCACCGGCGGAACTGGCGGCCTCATCCTGCTCGACGCCGAGGGGAACGTTGGCTTCGCGCGCAACACCGCCGCGATGGCCTACGCCTACATGCGCGAGGAGATGAGCGATCCAGAAGCCGGCGTTTAAGTGTACGCGACGCCGTCAGCAAATGTGGACGACGATTTCTCCGCTGGACTGGACCCGCGCTGGTCCGTCACGCGTCCAGGCGACGGGCTGGTGGAGACGGTGGATTCAACACTGCGGCTGGAGTTGCCTGGCGCTACGGCTGGCGCGTACAGTGACGCGCAGATCGACGACTACTCCGGACGGGCGCGTCCCACGTTTCCGTGGCGACCTCCGCTGAAGATGGCCATTCGCGCGCGCTTCTCGCATCTGATGCACCCAATAGCATCGGCAGATGCTGACGCGAATCAGCGGCTCCTGCGCGGAACGGCGGGGTTCGGCTTCTGGAACTATCCCCTCTCGCTCACCGGCGCCGTACTGCGGCTGCCAGATGCGATCTGGTTCTTCGGCGCGTCGCAGCCCTCAAATATGGCGCTCGTTCCCGGCATGCCGGGCTGGGGCTGGAAGGCGCAAGTCGTCCACGCGCATCGCCTTGGCGCGCTCGCCGCCGCAGGTCCGACGGCGCTCAGCGCGCTGTGGGGACGCGTCAGCGGGCATGAGGACGCCGCCGCCCGCTGGGTCCAGCGTCTCGCTGGCGCGCGGGAGGCGCGTCTCGCCAATGACTCGCGCGAGTGGGCGACGTACGAGATCGACTGGCGCGCTGACCGCGCGATATTTCGTGTGAATAGCGCTGCTGTGCTTATTGCGCCGAATCCACCACCAGGCCCGCTCGGCTTCGTCGCATGGGTGGACAACCAGTACGCCATCGCCACGCCACGCGGCGAGTTGCGCTTCGGAACCATCGCCAGCGAGCGCGAATGGCTCGAACTCGACTACATTCGTATACATTCGTATCCAGCCACTTGGCGTATGAGGCTGGCGCGTTTGCGGCGTTAGAGCCGCCGTTGTACAATAGGCTGGCCTGCGCCTGAGTCGCTTGCCTGCGCGCAGATTGTTACGTCACTTCGCCCAAAAGGAGTCTGCGCGCGTGTCCGAATTTACAGAGTATATGACCCGCGATCTCGCCGAGGGTCTGCGACTGGTGGATGGGGATGGCGGCGTGACTGCCGCGCGTGGCTATCGCGCCGGGGCAACACTCCTGCGGCATCAAGTCGGAGCCGGGCACGCTGGATATGGCGATGCTTGTCGCCGACGCGCCCTGCGTCACCGTCGGAACATTCACCACAAGCCACACGCCCTCGCACACCGTCATCCTCTGCAAGGAGCATCTTGCGGCGAGCGGTCTGCACGGCCAAGCGGTGGTGGTGAACAGCGGCAACGCGAACTGCGCCAACGGCGAGCGTGGCATGCGCGACGCGGCGCGCATGACGGAACTGACGGCGCAGAAGTTCGGCGTAGACACGAACCTTGTCTATGTCTCATCCACCGGCATCATCGGGCGTCCACTGCCGATGGAGAATGTCGAGCAGGGCATCGCGCAAATGGAGGTTCGTTCTGACGGCGGACACGAGTTCGCGCGCGCCATCATGACCACCGACACGCGCCCCAAGACTATCGCCGTCGAGTTTGAGGTTGGCGGGAAGACGGCGCGGCTGGGTGGCTCGACCAAGGGCGCAGGCATGATCTACCCCAACATGGCGACGATGCTCTGCTATCTCACAACCGACGCCGCCTGCGCGCCGGAGTTTTTACAAGCTGAGCTACGCGCCGCGGTCGCCGACTCGTTCAACATGGTCTGCATGGACGGCGACATGTCCACCAACGACACTGTCCTGCTCTTCGCCAACGGCATGGCTGAGAACGAGCCGCTGACGGCTGGTATGCTTCCGACGCCGACACACTTCGTGCGGCGCTACGGCACGTCACCCGCTACCTCGCGCGCGAGATGGCGCGCGATGGCGAGGGCGCGACGAAGCTCCATGGTCGTCGAGGTAAAAGGCGCGGCTTCTCGATGAGGATGCGCGGCGCGCGGCGCGCGCGGTGACCGGCCTCGCCGCTCTGGCAGTGTGCGCTGGCTGGCGGCGATCCCAACTGGGGCCGCATTTTCGCGGCGCTCGGGCGCGAGCGGAGCGGAGCTGAATCCCGACCGGCTCGACATCGCGCTCGACGATCTGCAGATCGTCGCATCAGGCGTCGCCACCGTCGTACGATCAGGCGGAGGCGAAGGTATCGATGGCGAAGAGTGAGGTCGCCGTGCGCGTGGACCTGCATCAGGGCGATTTCGCGGCGACAGCGTGGGGCTGCGACCTGACGCACGGCTATATTGACGAGAACACGATGTACACACGGTAGCCTGAGACAAGTTCGAAAGGAGAACCCAGCTATATGGCGAGCAGGAGCGCGTCCACGACGCCCCCTGAGCCAGAAGACCGCAGAAGACGAAACGCGACTGGGTCGCGCTCGAAAAGAAATATTACCAGGGCACGTTCAAGCGTGAGCTGGTGATGGAGCGCGGCGAGGGTGTGCGCGTCTGGGACGCCGACGGCAACGTCTATCTCGATCTCGTGGCCGGCATCGCCACCAACGTCCTTGGCCATGTGCATCCCGCCGTCGTGCGCGCGATTCATGAGCAGGCGAAGCAGCTGATCCATGTCTCGAACCTCTACATCAACGAGCGGCAGGTGGAACTGGCCGAGCAGCTCTACAACGTCAGCGGCGGCATGCGCTCGTTTTTCTCCAACAGCGGCGCCGAGGCCGACGAGGGCGCGATCAAGCTGGCGCGCAAGTTCGGGCGGCTCAATCGCGACGGCGCCTACGAGATCATCAGCATGGATGCGCTCGTTCCACGGGCGCACGCTGGCGACGACCGCTGCGACGGGTCAGAAGAAATACCAGGATACATGGCGACCACTGCCCGATGGCTTCAAGCAGGTTCCCTTCAACGATTTCGACGCCGCTGAAGGCGGCAGCCTCCGCTAAGACGGCTGGGGTGCTGATCGAGGCAGTGCAGGGCGAGGGCGGCATCCATCCCAGCCAGCGCCGGAGTACATGCAGCAGGCCTTCGCGCCGTGGTGCGACGAGCACAATCTCGTGATGATCTGCGACGAGGTGCAGGCCGGCATGGGTCGCACCGGCAAGTTCTTTAGCTGGGAACACATGGGCGCGCGGCCCGACATCATCGACAATGGCGAAGGGACTGGCCGGCGGTGTGCCGATCGGCGCGATGCTCGCCAACCAGCGCGTGCGACATCTTCGAGCCGGGCGACCACGGCACCACCTTTGGCGGCAACCCGATCGCTTGCGCGGCGGGCGTCGCCACCATGCGCACGATCTTGGACGAAGGGCTGCTGGATCACGCGACGAAGATGGGCGCCTATCTGGATAGCAAGCTGGACACGCTGCGCGAGAAGCACAGTATCATCACCTCGACACGCGGGCTGGGGCTGATGCGCGCCTTCGAGATGGCCGAGCCGCGCGCGCAGGACATGATGGACCTGGCGCTGAAGCGCGGCGTGCTGATTCTCAATGCTGGCCCTCACGATTCGCTTCGTGCCGCCGCTGATTATCCAGCAAGCGGAGATTGACGAGGCGATTGACCATCTAGATGCGGCGCTGGCGTCGCTCTAGGCATTCTGATAAGTCGCCGTTCGTGGCGTGAGAGGAAAGATCATGTCGGACCAGACATCTGCGTCGAACGCCGCGGAGACGTACATGCGCCAGGGCAACGAGGCCGCCGCAAAAGGCGACTTCGAGGTGGCCGAGGAAGCCTTTGAGCAGGCCGTCGCGGCGGACCCATCGAACGCGAAGGCGCGCTATAATCTCGGCCTTGCCCGACAGAACCTGGGCGATCCGGAGGGCGCCATCGCCTCGTACGTGCGCGCGATCCGCCAGGACCCAGCGCTGGTTGAGGCGTACATCAACCTCGGCAACCTCTACGGTGAGTTGGGGTTGGAGCAGGAGGCGCTGGAGGTCTTCCAGCGCGCGCTCGACCTTCAGCCAGAGAATGACCGAGCTCTTCATCAACGTCGGCGACGCCTATCGCAGCCTCGGCCTCTATGAGGACGCCATTCAGGCGTATCGCCAGGCCAGCATCCTCAACTCCGACAACGAGCTGGCGGCGGACAATCTGGCTGATGTGCGCGAGCGCGTGCGCATGCAGGAGGAGAACATCAGCGACCTGGAGCGCAGCGTGGACGAGGACCCGCGCGACCTCTCGCGCTACGCCGATCTCGTGGACGCCTATCTCGAGGCCCACCGCGAGGAAGATGCACTGAAGCTGATCGATCAGATGATCGCGCTGGAGCCAGAGAATCCGACGACGTACGAGACGCAGGCCATCGTCTACGAGTCGCTCGATCATCCCGACGAGGCGGCGGACGCCTGGCGCGCGTAGTCAAGCTTTCCCCCAGCGACGCCGAGGCCTGGGAGCATCTGGGCACCTGGCGCGAGGAGCAGGGCCGGCTGGACGAGGCGATCATGGCGTATCGCAAGGCGGTTGAACTCAGCCCTGACACGCCGAGCCTGCGCTTCAGTCTGGCGGAACTCCTGCGCGAGGATGAGCACTATGACGAGGCCATCGCCACCTACCGCGATCTTGCTCAGGACTATAAGGATTCCGACGAGGCAGGACGAGGAGGAGCGCTGGCCGACGCCTATACCGGCCTCGCCTCGATCGCTGAATCTCGCCGGACGTACCACGGGCGCTCGACGTGGTCAAAGAGTTCCTCGAGCGCTTCCCCGAGCAGCCGGAGGCGTTCTACGAGCAGGCGACCGCGTACGAGCGCGCTGGGCCGGCAGGAAGAAGCCATCACCGCATACGAGAGCGCAGTGGATGGCGACCCGCTCAACCCTGGCGTCTACAACGACCTCGCCGAGGCGTATCTTGCGGTGAACCGCACTGAGGACGCCATCGAGATGGCCGAGACGGCGGTCTCGCTCGATCCTGAGTTCGCGACCGCGCATGAGACGCTGGCGCAAGCGTTGCTCGCCGCCGGACGCAACGCCGAAGCCGAGGAGGCGATGCAGCGGGCGGCGGAACTGCATGCGGAGGCGGACGAAGATCTGGATGAGGACGAGGAGCAGGACAGCCCAGGCCAGAATTAGCTCTGTGAGAGCGTTGCTCTGGGCTGGTGTAGAAGGCGTGGTCCTATGTTCTGCTTAGGTTGTGGCGCGGAACTCTCTGCTCGGGCGGAGGTCTGCGCGGTCTGTGGACGTCCGGCGCACCCGGAGAGTCCAATGTCGCCGCGCGCTCCACAGCGCGCCACAAGCGCCGCGACAAGTGTTGCGACAAACGCCACGATGAGCAGTTCACCTGCTTCGATGCGGCGCGCCGCCATCCCATCTCCGGCGCCACAGCCCCGTGCGGCTGCGCCAAGTGTCTCCAGTGGTGATCTGGCGCTCTTCGCGCTGCCGGGCGACGTGACGGGGCGCCTGGTCGTGGTCTTGCCGCTCCTGCTGGCGGCGGACCTGCTCGCGCCATGGATCGTCCTTGGCGACGCGCAAATTGCGCCAGCGCGCGCAGGGTTGTTTGCCCTGGTGGTTGCGCTGCCCTTCGCACTCATCGCGGCGATGACGGTGTATCTGCCCTTTCGCCAGCGTCCAGTTCTGGCGGCGGTCCCACTGGTTGTCTCCGCGCTCGCATTGGGCGGTGGACTGATCCTCCTGTTGATGGTTGGTCCATTTGGCGGCCGTGTCGTCAGCCTCATTGGCGGAGGGACGATCGCGCGTCTGAATGTGTTCATTGTCTCAGGAACGCAGACACCCATTCCTGGGCCACTGCCCCTCGCGCCGGACATCGGGCTATATGCCTTTATCGTCGGCGCTGGAGCGCTGGTCATCGCCAGTTATCGCCGCCTTGATGCGCTCATCACAAGCCAGTACAGCGCGACTGCGCTAGTCATGACTCCAGCTACGGCTCCGAGACAGGCGTCGGAAGAAGCTCCGAAGGTCTCAGAAGGCGGTGCATCGGGCGCCAGATCGTCGGAGACGCGGCCTGCGGAGAACAGGCCGTCAGCGCCTACAGCGCCGCTGCCTGGCACGCCAGGATGGAACGAGGCGCCGCAGCTTCCAGCCATTGTGCGTAATGCGCCGCCTATCCGCGGCATGCGTCGCATTGACCCACATGGATAACAAGCAAGCGCAGCGCTAGACGGGCGTAGCGTCTGAAGCAGGCGCCGTCAACTCTGGTGGCGGCGTTGACGCTGGCGGGCTGATAATTGGGACCTCTTCGCAGCGGAAAACGACATCGCCGAACCGCAGTCGATCGCCCGCAACGATTCTGTGCGGCTCGCTGACTGGCTCGCCGTTCACCTGCGTCCCGTTGCTGCTCTCCAGGTCGGCGAGGTAGTAGCCGCTGGCCTGCCGCGTGATCTGAGCATGGAAGCGCGAGACTGAGCTATCTTGAATGATGATGGCGGCCGCTGGATCGCGGCCAATCCTGATTGTCCGCTCGCTCAACTCCCAGCGCCGGCCAATGAGCGCGCCAGTCTCGCCGATAAGCGCCAATGGCGCATTCAGTGGATGTGAGGCGGAAGAGGTCGCAACCTTGCGCGTCTCTTCGAGCGCGTCGTCGCCGGTTGGAGCAAGCAGCGCGAAGCGATAGCGGCGGACGCCAAACTGGAGGATATCGCCGTCTTCGAGCGCAACCAGGCCGCGGACTTTCTGCGCGTTGCGCCGCGTGCCGTTCAGGCTGCCGCGATCCAGCAGGTACGCCTGACCAGCGCGCCAGCGCGCCTCGGCGTGACGGCGCGAGACGAGATCGTCGTCGAGGATAATGTCATCCTCAGGGTCGCGCCCGATCACTGCGACTTCGAGCGACAGATCGATAGCGAGAGCGGCGGCGCCATCCACAGGCGCCAAGCGTCCCCACGGGCGATCTGGCCCATACGGGTAGATTTGCCGCGCCGGATCGTCGAGTGGAGTCGCCGCGATGGGCGCGCCGCTCACGCGCGTCTGCAGAGCCGCCTGTGTTGGCTCTGGGCTGGCAAGCGCAAAGAAGAACGCTGTAGTCAATAGAG
Organism: uncultured bacterium; assembly: GCA_963733745.1. Classification (GTDB taxonomy): domain Bacteria; phylum Chloroflexota; class Ktedonobacteria; order Ktedonobacterales; family JADMIN01; genus DASWAC01. The sequence goes on along the minus strand of CAVTFE010000014.1, from coordinate 32,583 downwards.
GAATTACCCAGCCAAAGAGGCTGATCCAGACCAGCCAGAACGCCACTTCCTGGGCGCCGAGCGCGGGGCCATAGACGTCGAATCGGCGCAGCAACCACCAGATAGGAGCCAGCATGAGCGCGCAGGCGATGAGCGAGACGAGGGACGCGCGGGCGATCTGCGGACGCGAGCCACGCCGCAGCCGCAACGCCAGCAGAGAGACGCTTCCCGCCGCGAGTAGGGCGCAGGCAAACCCGCCATAGCTGCCCAGCGCGACCCAGGTGGGGAAGTCCATCGGCGTCTTTGCCTCTCCTCATCGGCGTCTTCGTGATGAGCCGCCCTCACTCCAGTGGAAGGATGCCCTGTGCTCGCGCCGCTCGAATATCGAGCGTATCCAGGATATTCCCAGCCTGACTCGCCTCACCAACCTTGGTGTCACCATCTAGGTTGGTCTGCGCGCCGGTTGTCCCCTCATTACGGGGAGTGGTTTCCCAATACTCGATGGCGGAACTTTGCGCGTCGGTTGCGACACCAAGATAGACATGTCCAGGGACGAACACGATGTATGGTCGCATGCCGAGTCGCTCAATCGCCGACGCCATGATGACAGTGGATTCTACGCACATCGCGGTGGGAGCCGCACTGGTCAGCACATCGCGCGGAAGCTGGACGATCTGCGTGGCGTCCTGACGAAACGGCACATTGTCCTGCGCATACCGCAGATGATAGGACTGCCGCAGGGTATCGAAGAGCGCATTCACCTGTGCGACAACCGCCGCCGGCTGCGCACGTCCCTCATCATAGCCCACCAGCGCGCTCACACCGGCATATTCGCCCGGATACTGGCTGATCTGGCTCGCCGCGCGCCCGACCAGGTCGCGTATGACGTTGGCCTGCGGCGTCACCCATCCGGCGAGGTACAGCGAGTTATCTTGTCCCGCTGCGTCGGCCCAGCGCATCATCTGCCGCGAGTAGAGCGTGACGGGAGCCGAGAGCGAACACTCGCTCCCATCCGCGCGCTTTACAGTCAGGAGGATGCGTCCATCGCGCTTCTGGGGGCCGATCAGCGCGTCGAGCGCCTGTGATGACACCACTGGCGGCCAGTAATCCTGGGACTGCGTAACGGGGCCTGCGTGCGCCTCAAACTCCTGGGGTTGCGTGAGATCGGGCACAGTGACGGCGATTTTCAGGGTCTGCGCGGTCTGCGAGCGATAGCGCACGGTGACGAGGCGTCGCTGGTTTGGGTAGAACCCAGTCAGGATCTCTGTGGGAGGCTCCCAAGAGATGAGTGAGTCACATGCCGTCTGGTAGCGAGCGTTGGCCTGCTGATACGCAGCGAACGACTGAACACCGCCCAGCGCATAGGCCGTCCCGCCACCCAGCGCCAGCGCGACGGCAAGCGCCACAAAGAGATAGAGTCGTGGGCCACCCCGTGCGCGCGTCACCACCATTCCCCCATCCCTTATCGCCGCGCCAAGCGCTCCCAATGAGCCGCCTTACCTCTCCGCGCTTCAGACTAGCACCGCCACAGTCCCCACGCAAGAAGATCATGACCAGATCGTGGCGCGTGCATGACGGACTAGGGCTTTAGCTCGCCGCAAGCCACGTCGCTTGAGCGGCAGTGGTAAGGCGTGTGGGGCTTTAGCCAGAAATCTCGCTTTCCGTATTCTCGGCTCTGTGCGAGAAGAGATCCCTGTACGGCTCGATAAGTACCTGTTCCGTGGATCAGGAATCCGTGCAGTAGGCGGGGATACCGCCTTCAGGCGCTAACGTGAGCCGTTGGGCTGTGCGTAGCCTGAGAACCCGTCGGGCTTTAGCCCGCGCGGAGTGTCAGAAAGCCCCACTGGACGATCATCCAATGGGGCCAGTGAGCAGGCTGTCAGTCGAAGCCTGGCTAGGAGTTGGTACGCGATGCGTCGGGGTGATGGCCCGGCAGATGGGAGGCGATACCTTGCTCGACGCTGCGGAACTCGCGTCCGGCGCCGCCGACCGCGCCTTCGACAGTTCCGACAGCTCCGCGCCCCAGCGCCCCGGCTTCATGCAGCGCGCCCTGGCCAAGTTTCTCCACCTCGCCAATCGCCTCGCCCGCGAGCTTCTCAGTCTCCTTCACAACCAGCTCAATGGACACGACGATGCCACGCAGGATCTCCTCGATGGCGACGGTAATGCCGACCGCGTAGCCAAACGCAAGAGCTAGAGCCGCCGCCGCGAGATGCGTCGTCCCATCAGGAGGGAACTTGCCGGAGAGGAAGACACCCGTTGCCTCGACGCCGACAGCGACAATCAGGAAGACCAGCATGAAGGACACGAAGATTCTCCGAAATGCCTTTAGGAGCGTGCCCAGGGCTTCTTTACCGATGTTGCTAATAACGTGCATCAGTCGCTGTTCCACACCCTACTCCTCTCGCTGCCGTAGCCGCGCCTAGCCCAACAACCTGGCTCTACAAAAATGATGCCCTGTGAGTCCGTGTCCTAGTGTCTCAGATATGCGCCGATCTGGCAAGTGGGCGTTTCCAGATCGTAGCGCGCCATGCCAATCCGACAACAGGCTACTTGCCAGCAACGGCGGGCGCTGGTAGACTGCGCCTACGATGAGTGGCGCGCCTGGCTGGCTCTTCACCTTGCGTCACTCCTCACACGTATTTATACGGATTGTAGAGGAAACGGTACGATATGGCCAGCGCACAGACGCAGACGACCACACCACCCGCGAGGCGGCGGGGGAACTTCGGGCGCATTCTGGGGCGGACCCTCATCGGAATCTTGATCGCGCCGCTGGTCATCTCGCTTATCGCCACGGCCGCCGGCGTCTGGTTTGTCCAGGAGCAAGACCGAACTGAACCAGTAGACGCCACATAAACACGTATTGCTTAACCTGGCCCGATCTCCGCCGCGACCCGGTCGACCCAGGCCTTCACCGCGGGATAGGCGGAGAGCGCGAAGCCGCAATCCTCCGCCCGGTGGCTGTAGGCGTAGACCGCGATATCCGCGATGGTGAATGCCTCGCCGGCAACGAACGGCTTTTCCGCCAGTCCGCGCTGCAAGGCAGCGAGAGCGCGGTGTCCGGTCTCGCGCTTGCCTTCGACCAGGGCGGCGTTGCGGTCGAGGCGCCCCGTCAGCGTCCAGAACCGCAAGGAACCGATGACCGGCTCGACATAATATTGCTCGAAGAAGAGCCACTGCATCACCTTGGCGCGCGCGAAGCGGTCATCGGGCAGGAAGGGCGTTCCCTCGCCAAGATACGTGAGGATCGCGTTCGATTCCGCGAGCGCGCGACCGTCTTCGAGTTCAAGCACCGGGATGGCGCCGGCGGGATTGAGCTTCAGGAAAGCCTCGGTTCGACTTTCGTCAGCGAAGATCGCCACCGGCTTGGTGCGGATCGGAAGGCCGAGAAGCCCAAGCAGTACGCGCACTTTCCAGCCGTTCTGCGAGGGAAGATAGTCGTAGAGCGTAAGCATGGGAGAGCTTCTGTGTTTGGCCTGTTCGCCCCAACTATCATCCTCGCTGGCGGACGGTCATTCCGTTTCTTGCACCGGTCGGTTGCCGCGCGGAAAACCGACCCGGCCGGCGCCAAGCCGATTGCGCCGAAGTCGACGCCGCGCCGCGCAGGCGCAGCTACTAAAGCTCCGTCGCCTTCCCTTTCTCCGGCACCAGCACCTTGCCGCCGTCCGGTCCCATCTCGGCGATGAACTTGTCGGCTGTCTGGTCGATCATCGGGAACGTGCCGTAATGACACGGCACGATCTTCCTGAATTTGAAGAAGCGGCGACAGGCCATCGCCGCCGTCTTCGCGCCCATGGTGAAGCGGTCACCGATCGGCACGATGCCGATCTCCGGCTGATGGATTTCGTTGATGAGCGCCATGTCGGAGAAGATCTCCGTGTCGCCCATGTGGAGGAGCACCGGCTCGCCCGGGGCCTTGACGACGAGCCCGGCCGGATTGCCGAGATAGATGTTCGTTCCGTCCTGCTGCACGGACGACGAGTGGAACGCGACGACAAACGACGTGGTGAAGCCGCCGCAGTCGACCGTGCCGCCGTGATTGCCGGGATTGGCGTTCTCCACGCCTTGGCCCGCGAGGTAAGAGTAGATCTCGAAATTCGCCACCAGCTGAGCGCCCGTCGCCTTGCATATCTCCGCGGTGTCGCCGAGGTGGTCGCTGTGGCCGTGCGTCAGGAGCACATGCGTCGCCCCGGCCGCCGCCGCCTTCGGATCGCCTTTGAATGAGGGGTTCCCGGTCAGGAACGGGTCGATCATGACGCGGCAATTCCCGAACTCGACGCGAAATGCCGAGTGCCCGAACCAGGTGAGCTTCATCGCCTCTCTCCTCCTCTCTTCGCCGATTGTTACTTACGCTACCGCTTCAACGGCACGCGATACCGCCTTGAGAAAATTGAGCCGGACCTCCGGCAGCCCCTCGCCGCGCGCGTCGAAGACGTGCCGCTCGAGGAAATAGCCGGTAAGCAGAAACGCCTCTTCCAGGCGCGCCCGCTCGGCCTCCTGAGCGCCGGGCCGGAGCAGGAACGGGGGTAGCGGCAGCAGCCGGTCGCGATAAGGCTCGCCCGCCTCGCGGCTGACCGCCCGCCCGCTCTTCGGCGACACGAAAGCGAGGTCCTCGCGCGCTCCGGTCGCGGCACAGCTCTCAAGGTCGAGCCCGAAGCCGAGCTCATCCAGAAGCAGAAGCTCGAAGCGCACCATCATCTCCGCCGCGAGCGCAGGCGCGTCGAGCCGGTCGAGCATCACGGCAAGCGCCTCGTAGAGACGCGGATGCGGGTCGCGCTCCGGCAGCAGCCTCAGATGCGCGCCGGCGAGCGAAAGCCCGAACGCGCCGATTGATGACGCCATCAGCGCGGCGCTACGCTCCGTCACCGCCTCGGCGCGGAAATTGCCGAGGTGCTCGTGGAGCCGCGCGCGCCAGGTGAGCGAAAGCGTGTTTCCCGGCTGCAGGATCGGCCTAAGCCGCCGGGAGCGCCCGCCCTTCACCAGGCCGAGATGCCGCCCGTGACCGGCGGTCAGCACCTCGATGATCACGTCGGTCTCGCCGTGCCGCCGGGACGCCGACGACGATGCCTTCCTCGGACCATTCCATGCGGGCTGGCCTATCATGTTTTTTCGGCGTTGGGAAGCGGTTGCGGCGCGGAAGGCGGTTGCGGTTCGCGCTCGCCCGGCTCCAATTGCAAGGGAGCCCCTGCCGCCTCGCCCGTCAAAGCCCTTAGGCCTTCGCATGATTCCGTTTTCCATCCTCGATCTCGCGCATGTCGTCGAAGGCGCCACGCCCGCCGACGCGCTCCACAATTCGCTCGATCTCGCGCGCCACGCCGAGGCGCTCGGCTATCGCCGCTTCTGGCTGGCGGAGCACCACAACATGGTGGGGATCGCGAGCGCCGCGACCTCGGTCGCGATCGGCTATGTCGCCGGCGGCACCGAAACGATCCGCGTCGGTTCGGGCGGCATCATGCTCCCAAACCATTCGCCGCTCGTCATCGCCGAGCAGTTCGGCACGCTCGCCTCGCTCTATCCCGGCCGCATCGACCTCGGCCTCGGCCGCGCGCCGGGCACCGACCAGATTGACGCTGCGCGCGCTCCGCCGCGACCCGATGGCGGCCGACACCTTCCCGCAGGACGTGCTGGAGCTGCAGGCGCTGCTCGGGCCGGTGCAGCCGGGACAGGTGGTGCGCGCCGTTCCCGGCGCCGACACCAACGTGCCGCTCTGGATCCTCGGCTCAAGCCTCTTCGGCGCGCAGCTCGCGGCGATGCTCGGCCTCCCCTACGCCTTCGCCTCGCACTTCGCGCCCGACGCGCTGATGCCGGCGCTGCAGAATCTATCGCGAGACGTTCCGGCCTTCGGAGCAGCTCGACCGGCCCTACGCGATGGTCGCCGCCAACGTCATCGCCGCCGAGACCGACGCGGAGGCGCGCCGCCTCTTCACCTCCGTGCAGCAGGCCTTCACCAACATGCATGCGCGGCACGCGCGGGAAATTGCAGCCGCCGATCGACGACATCGAGAGCTATTGGACGCCGACCGAGAAGGCGCAGGCCTCGCGCATGCTGGCGCGCTCCTTCGTGGGCGAGCCCGGAGACGGTGCGGCGGGCCTCGAAGCCTTCATCGCCGAGACGCAAGCCGACGAGATCATCGTCGCCTGCGCGATCTACGATCACAAGGCGCGGGTCAGATCATATGAGATACTGGCGGAGGTGCGGGAGGCGATGGGAGAAGCGCCGGCGGCGTGAAGCGTACTTTCGACCACGGGGATCGACTGAGCGACCGAGGCCGACGCCATCGGAAGTGACGCGTGTTTCGCGTGGCGAGCGTTGCCTTCCAGGCGCTCCGGCAATGCCCGGCGATTAGGACGTCGCGGATTTCCATCGGCGGCCGGCAGCCCGTTGCTTCGCCGCAACGACGCTAGCGGCTTCGGCCGCCGCCGATCGAACGGCACGACGCGATCTACCAGAACCTCTGTGACCAGCTTCTCGAAGACCGCCTTCGAGTCCTCTTCTCCGGCGCCCAGTCGCCATGATCTCGATACCGAAGAGCGTTTCATAGACTGTGACCGAGGTCGTCCATACCGAGTGAGACGGTTGGCCATCGAGCCATCGCCGTCACAGTCGGATCGGGCCGGTCGCCATGAGCGCTCGAGATCACATTCGTATCGAGGATGATCACCGTCGAACTCTGACTGGAATGGCTGGATAGCCGCGCTGCTCCGGGATCTCCTCCCCTTCGCGCAGGCCAATCCCCTTGAAAAGTGCGGCGATCCGCGTTCCGAGACCCAGGCGCTAGCCGGCCTCCTCCTTCACCGCATTGCGCAGAATGTCGCGCACTTCCTCTTCCGTGCTGCGACCATGCCGTTTGGCGCGGCGCTGCAGCTTCGCCTTCACGTCGTCATCGAGATTGCGCACAACAAGCTGGGCCATCGATTCCCTCTCACAATTTGATATCATGATATCAAAATAGGAGAAAGCGCTATGCAAGAGACTGATTTCGCATCGGAAAGCAACGTTCTACTGTCGGAAACTCCACGCCCATCTCTCGGTATCGCTCCGGGTCGTCGCCCCAGTTCTCGCGCACCTTCACGAACAGGAAAAGATGCACGGGCTTCTCGACCAGCTTTGATATTTCCTCGCGCGCGGCGATCGAGATCGCCTTGATCGTCTCGCCGGCTTTGCCGAGCACGATCTTCCGCTGCCCGTCGCGCTCGACGTAGATCGTCTGGTCGATGCGCACGCCCTTCTTCGTCTCGGTCCACTTTTCGGTCTCGACGGTCGCGCGATAGGGCAGTTCGTCGTGGAGCCGGAGCGTCAGCTTCTCGCGCGTGATCTCGGCGGCGAGGAAGCGGAGCGGCAGGTCCGTCATCTGGTCTTCCGGATAGAGGAACGGCCCCTCCGGCATCGCCGCCGCGAGGTAGTCGAGGAGATCGGAGACGCCGTCGCCGGTCAGCGCCGAGATCATGAAGGTGCGCGCGAAGCGCCCCGCCTCGTTCGCCTCCTTGGCAAGCGCGAGCAGCGTGTCGCGCTTGACCATATCGATCTTGTTCAGGACGAGCACGCGCTCGCGCTTCGCCGGGAAATCCGGCGAGCTTTTCGAGGATCGCGCGGTCCTCATCGGTGATCGCCCGCTTCGCGTCGATCAGGAGCGGCGAGCACGTCGGCGTCGGCGGCGCCGCCCCATGCCGTCGTCACCATGGCGCGGTCGAGCCGCCGCTTCGGCGCGAAAAATGCCGGGCGTGTCGACGAAGACGATCTGCGCCTGGCCGTGGATCACGATGCCGCGGACGAGCGCGCGCGTCGTCTGCACCTTGTGGGTGACGATCGAGACCTTTGAGCCGACGACGGCGTTCAGCAGCGTCGACTTGCCGGCGTTCGGCGCGCCGATCAGCGCGACGAAGCCCGCGCGGGTCGCGGCGCGCTCCTCGCTCACGCCTTCCACACGCCCTCGCGCCGAAGCAGGCTCGCCGCCGCGTCGTGCTCCGCCTCGCGCTTCGAGCCGCCCTTCGCCCGTGCCGGCGCAACGTCGCCGACCGAGACCTCGATCTCGAATTCCGGCCGGTGGTCGGGGCCGGTGCGCTGAGCGTCTCGACATAGGACGGCGCGTCGAAGCCGCGCTTGTGCGCCCATTCCTGCAGCTCGGTCTTGGCGTCGCGGAGCGGCCCGCGCGTCGACTCGATGCGCGGCCCCCAGTAGCGCTCGACGAGCGCCGCGCGCGGCTTCGAGCCCACCGTCGCGATAGACCGCGGCGATCACCGCCTCGCAGACGTCGCGCGAGCACGCTCGGCGTCGCGGCGGCGCCGCCCTTCTTGGCGCTGCCGCCCATCTTGCAGGTGCTCGCCGAGCGCCATCGCCTCGGCGACCTCGGCGCAGGTCTCGCGGCTCACGAGCCGCGCCAGGCGGCGCGACAGCTCGCCCTCCGTGCGCTCGGGAAAGCGCTCGATCAGCACGTCGGCGATGACGAGGCCGAGCACCCGGTCGCCGAGGAACTCGAGCCGCTGATAGGTCTCCGGCTGCTTGCGCGCGCGTCCGGCGACCGCGCTCGCATGGGTCAGAGCGCGGTCCAGGAGTTTGGGATTGGCGAAGTGGTGTCCGAGCTTCTCTTCGCAGATGCGAGCGCTCGCTCGTCTTCATAGAAGCTCGAAGATGCGGCTCGGCCGGACCGACCACGGCCACTTCCAGAACGCCCAGGCGGGCGCGCCGTTGACCGAGAAGAAGATGACCTCCGCGCGGCCGACGAGATTCTCCGCCGGCACGAAGCCGACCGGCCCGTCGAGGAAGCGGCTGTCCTGCGAGTTGTCGCGGTTGTCGCCCATCATGAAATAGTGCTCGGGCGGCACCTCGAAGACGCGCGTGTTGTCGCCCGGCCCGTTCTCGCGTCATGTCGAGCGTGATGTAGCTGACGCCGTTCGGCAGCGTCTCGCGATATTCCTTGATCGCCGGCGTGTCGCGCCGAAGCGACCCTCGCCCTCCCATTCGCCGGCCGGCTCGCGCTGCACCGCCTCGTCGTTGATGTAGAGCACGCCGTCCTTCACCTGGATCTCGTCGCCGGGAAGCCCGATGACGCGCTTGATGTAGTCGGTGCCGGGCTCGCGCGGCGGCCGGAACACGACGATGTCGCCGCGCTTCGGCCCGCTGCCTTCCCAGATGCGGCCGTGGATGAAGGAGAGGTCGACGGGGAACGAGTAGCGGCTGTAGCCGTAGCTGAACTTGGAGACGAAGAGATAGTCGCCGATCAGCAGCGTCGGCTCCATCGAGCCTGACGGGATGTTGAACGGATGGAAGAGGAAGGTCCGGAAGACGAGCGCGATCAGACAGCGCCTCGATGACGACCTTGATGGTCTCCCATACGCCGCCTTGCTGTTTGGCCTTCTCGCTGGCGCTTCGCTCTGCCACGCTCATGGCTCCGTCCTGATTGTCTCTGATTAGGGGTTTAGCGGCCCGTCGGCGCCGCCGCAATTGCCGCGGGACGCGCACTGCGCAGCCCTTTGCGGCGCCTTTGCGGCGCCAGGTCCGCCGGCCGGCACCGCCTCGATGATGACGAAAGCCTGCGCCAGCGGAAAATCGTCGGTGATGGTGACGTGGATGACCGGCGACATGCCCATCGGGAATCAAGGCGCTGAGCCGCTCCGCCGCGCCGCCGGTCAGCGCCATCGTCGGCTTGCCGGAGCGGAGGTTGACCACCCCCATGTCGCGCCAGAAGACGCCGCGATGAAGCCCGGTGCCGAGCGCCTTGGCGCAGGCCTCCTTGGCGGCGAAGCGCTTGGCGTAGGAGGCGGCGCGCATCCGCCGCCCCTCCGATTTCCGCCGCTCGACGTCGGTGAAGACGCGGCCGATGAAGCGCTCGCCGTAGCGCTCGAGCGTCTTCTCGACGCGCCTGATGTCGATCAGGTCGCTGCCGATGCCGACGATCATGACGCCGCGGCGTTCGCCGGAAGCGCGCGCCTCGTCCATCAGGCGCGCATGCGTCCGGACGCTCTGCTCGAGCCCGACGAAGATCGCCTCGCCGATCAGGAAATGGCCGATATTGAGCTCCGCGAGCTCCGGAATGGCGGCGATCGGCTTGACCGTCTCGTAGGTCAGGCCGTGGCCGGCATGCACCTCGAGGCCGAGCGCCGCGCCGTAGCTGCGCCGCCTCGCGCAGCCGCTTCAGGTGGCGCTCGCGTCGCTGCCTCGTCGCCGGCGATCGCGGCCTCGCAATAGGCGCCGGTGTGCAGCTCGACGACCGGCGCGCCGAGGAGCTTCGCCGCGTCGAGCTGGCGGCGATCCGGCTCGATGAACAGCGAGACGCGGATGCCGGCCTCGCCGAGCTCGCAGACGAAGCGCTGCAGATGGTTGTGGCCGCCGGCCGCGTCGAGCCCGCCTTCGGTCGTGCGCTCCTCGCGCCGCTCGGGCACGATGCAGGCGGCGTGCGGCCCGTGGCGCAGCGCGATCGTCGAGCATCTCGTCGGTCGCCGCCATCTCGAGGTTGAGCGGCAGGGTCAGCTCGTCCATCAGCCGGCTGATATCGGCGTCGGTGATATGGCGGCGATCCTCGCGAAGGTGCGCGGTGATGCCGTCGGCGCCGGCCTGCTCCGCGATCAGCGCGGCGCGCACGGGATCGGGATGCTGCCGCCGCGCGCGTTCCGGACCGTCGCCACGTGATCGATGTTGACGCCGAGGCGCAGCCGCGTGCGGCGCATCAAGATTCGCCTCCCGATCATCGCCGGCGCTCCTGCATCGCCGTTGCCGGCGCCCCTCAAGCCGCTGGCGGCGCGCGTCGCTGATAGGCCGAAACCGCTTTATAGGCAACGAGATAGATGATGCCGCCGAAGATCGAGCGCCGACCGGGATCGAGCCCACGATCATCGGCTCGATGCAGCGGCCACGATCTCCGCGAACGCCTGTGCATGATCTCGTGCTCGAGGCGCGCCGGCGGCAGCCTGCTCACGCCCCTGAGGATCAGATAGCCGAGCTGGTAGGTGCTCGCCCAGATGAACGGAAAGGTCAGCGGATTTGCCGACGAGTGGCGAGCGCGCCGGCGATCATGTTGCCGCCGACGAGCCAGGCGATCGACGAACGTGATGATCAGGTGAAACCCGACGAACGGCGTGAACGACGCGAAGACGCCGACCGCCGCGCCCATGGCGATGGCGTAGGGCGTCCCGGAAAGCCGCAGGATCCGCTTCAGGTAATAGAGAACCGAACGGCGCCAGCTCACGCGCGGCCAAAGCCACAGCCTGAGCGCGCTCCCAAGACCCTGCTCTCGCGGCGCCTGAACAGCATTCCAATCCTCAATCGCGGACGGCCTACACGAGGTCCGCCTCAGCGCGTTCACCCGTTGACGCGTTCGGCGTGACTGACCACCCGTTTTTCCCGCAGACCCGTTACGATCCGGTTCAGATGCTTCAGGTTCCACACTTCGAGATCGATTTCCATCTCCGTGAAGTCGCGCCCCCTGCCGAGCATCTTGAGATTGTCGATGTTTCCGTCCGCGGTTCCGATCACCTCGGCGATCGTCGCGAGCGTGCCGGGCTCGTTCAGGGCCGAAACGTGGATGCGCGCCGGAAAGCGCTCGGTCGAATTCTCCGAAATATCCCAGCGCACGTCCACCCAGCGCTCCGGCTCGTCGTCGTATCGGCTGAGCGCCGGCGAATGGATCGGATAGATGGTGATCCCCTCGCCGGGTGTCAGGATGCCGACGATGCGGTCGCCCGGCACCGCGCCGCCGTTCGGCGCGAAGCGCACGGGAATGTCGGCGTCGAAGCCGCGGATCGGGATGCCCGCGCTATCCGCGGCCCGCGGCATCGTCCGACGCCGGGCAGCCGGAACTTCAGGCTCGAGCGGCCCGAGGCCGTCCAGCCCTCCTCGCCGTTTGCCGTCGGCCGCGGTGACGCGCTCGTCGCGATAGTCCGGGATGGACCTCTGCGCAGCACCGTCTCGGCGAGACCTGGCCGCGTCCGACCGCCGCGAGAAGATCGTCCACGTCGGCGATTGCAAGCCGCGCCGCCGCGGACGAGAGCGCCGCTGCGGTCGAACGGCTTCCCGGCCAGCTCGAAGCGCCGTTCGAGCGTATGGCGGCCGAGCGCCGCATATTGCCGGCGCGCCTGGCGTGCGGCTGGCGCGGCGGATCGCGGACGCGCGCCTTGCCGGTGACGACGATCGCTTCCCAGGCGGCGGGCGGCCGCTGCACGGCGGAGCGCACGATCTCCACCTCGTCGCCGTTCTCGAGCGGCTGGCCGAGCGGCGAGAGCTGGCCGTTGACCTTGGCGCCGACGCAGGTGTCGCCGATGTCGGTGTGGACGGCATAGGCGAAGTCGATCGGCGTCGCGCCGCGCGGCAGCGCGATCAGCCGGCCCTTCGGCGTGAAGCAGAAGACCTGGTCCTGGAAGAGCTCGAGCTTGGTGTGCTCGAGGAATTCCTCCGGCGCGTCGCCTGGGCGATCTGCTCGACGGTCTGCCGGAGCCAGGCATAGGCGCGGCTCTCGACCGCCAGCCGGTCGCGGTCGTCGCGCGATCCCGTCCTTGTAGAGCGGGTGCGCGGCGATGCCGTATTCGGCGATCCGGTCCATGTCGCGCGTGCGGATCTGCAGCTCGACGCGCTGCCGGCGCGGACCGATGATGGTGGTGTGGATCGAGCGGTATTCGTTCTGCTTCGGCGTCGAGATGTAGTCCTTGAAGCGGCCCGGGACCATCGGCCAGGCGGTGTGCACGATGCCGAGCGCGCGGTAGCAGTCCTCCTCCTTGTCGACGAGGACGCGGAAGCCGAAGACGTCGGAGAGCTGCTCGAAGCCGATCGACTTCCGCTGCATCTTGGAGAAGATCGAATAGGGCGTCTTCATGCGGCCGAAGATCTCCGCCTTGATGCCGTGCTTGGCGAGCCGCGGCGGTCAGGTCGCTCGGATGGTGTCGACCAGCGGGCCGCTCTTCTCGCGGAGCGCGTCGAGCTTGGTGCTGATCGCCTCGATAGGCCTCCGGATTGAGCACCCGGAAGGAAAGGTCCTCAAGCTCGTCGCGCATGCCCTGCATGCCCATGCGCCCGGCGAGCGGCGCGTAGATCTCCATCGTCTCCTCGGCGATCCGCGCGCGCTTCTCCTCCGGCATGTGCTGGATGGTGCGCATGTTGTGCAGCCGGTCGGCGAGCTTCACCAGCAGGACGCGGATGTCCTCGGAGACGGCGAGCAGCAGCTTGCGCAGGTTCTCCGCCTGCTGCGCCTCGCGCGTGACGAGCTCCAGCCGCTGCAGCTTGGTCACCCCCTCGACCAGCTTGCCGATCTCGGGGCCGAACAGCTGGTCGATCTCGGCGCGGGTGGCGTCGGTGTCCTCGATCGTGTCGTGCAGGAGCGCCGTGGCGATCGAGGAATCGTCGAGCTTCAGGTCGGTCAGGATCGCGGCGACTTCGAGCGGATGGGAGAAATAGGGGTCGCCGGAGGCGCGCTTCTGCGTGCCATGCTTCTGCATGGCGTAGACGTAGGCCCTGTTGAGAAGCTCCTCGTCGGCCTGGGGGTTGTACGCCGCCACCCGTTCGACGAGCTCGTACTGGCGCATCATCGCCGGCCGTCCCGCAGCGAACGGAAAATCGCCTCCCAGATCAATAATATAGGCGCTGCGGGGACTATTGCATCCCGGTGAAGCGGCGCATGAAGCGGCAGCGGGCGCGGCCAAAACCGCGACGATAAAGCAAGACGCCGCCCGGACGGGCGGCGCTTCGAAGCGGATTTACCGTCGCTCAGTCGTCGCGGCGCTCGGGCGGATCGATGCTCTCCAGGCCGCGCAGAAGCTCCTCCTCCGACATGCGGTCGAAGGTGATCTCCGCTCCTCCTCGGGCGTGATCCGCCTCGATCGGGGTCGGCGCCGGCTCCGGCTCGTCCACCTCGACGTATTTCTGCAGCGAGTGGATCAGATCCTCGTTCAGATCCTCCGGCGACACGCTCTCCTCGGCGATTTCGCGGAGCGCGACGACCGGGTTCTTGTCGTTCTCGCGGTCGACGGTGAGCGGCGATCCGTTCGAGATCATGCGCGCCCGGTGCGCCGAGAGGAGCACCAGCTCAAAGCGGTTTTGAACCTTGTCGACGCAATCCTCGACGGTGATGCGCGCCATGGACTAGGATCTCCAGATTTCGGGAATTGCGCGCCTGAATAAGCGGGAAGCGCGGCTTTTTCAAGATGCTGACGGGGAGATTGACGGATTTACCGCTTGCGCGCCGTCGCTGCTATTCTCTATCGGCTCGACGTTTGACGCAATACGATAATGAGAATTGCCATTCCCTGGAGTTTCTGATGTTCGATCCGCGTGAAAAGATCGCGGTGCTGATCGACGGCGCCAATCTCTATTCGGCCTCCCGCGCGCTCGGTTTCGACATCGACTATCGCCGCCTGCTCGCCGATTTCCGCCAGAAAGGCTATCTGGTCCGCGCCATCTACTACACGGCGCTCGCCGAGGAGCAGGAATACTCCTCGCTCCGGCCGCTGATCGACTGGCTCGACTACAACGGCTACCGGGTGGTGACCAAGCCGCTGAGGGAATTCACCGACGCGCAGGGGCGCCGCAAGGTGAAGGGCAACATGGACATCGAGCTCGCCGTCGATGCCATGGAGATGGCCGAGCACGTCGACCATTTCGTCCTCTTCTCCGGCGACGGCGATTTCCGCCACCTGGTCGAGGCGCTGCAGCGCAAGGGCAAGAAGGTCACCGTCGCCTCGACGCTCCGCACCCAGCCGCCGATGATCGCCGACGACCTGCGCCGCCAGGCCGACCACTTCCTCGAGCTTTCGACGCTCGCCGAGACGCTCGGCCGCGACCCCGCGCACGCGGCCGCAGCGCCCGTGCGCGCGAGGCCGATGAGAGCGAAGACGAGGACGAGTACGAGGAGCTGTGAGCGACGTCGACGCGCCCGCTCGCCACCGGCTCGACGAAGCCGCCGCGCGACTGCCCGCTCTGCCCCCGCCTCGTCGCCTTCCGCGAGCTTTGGCGCGAGCGCGAGCCGGCTTGGCACAACGCCCCGGTTCCGACTTTCGGCGACGCGCGATCGGCGCGGCTTCTGATCGTCGGACTGGCGCCGGGGCTGCGCGGCGCCAACCGCACCGGCCGCCCGTTCACCGGCGACTATGCCGGCGAGCTTCTCTACGCGACGCTGCTGAAATTCGGCTTCGCGCGCGGCGACTATCGCGCCGATCCGGCCGACGGGCTGAAGCTCGTCGATGCGCGATCGCCAACGGCGTCGCCTGCGTGCCGCCGGAGAACAAGCCGACGCCGGCGAGATCAACACCTGCCGGCAGTTCCTCACGGCGGCGATCGCGGCGCGCCCGCGGCTTCAGCGCGATCGTCGCGCTCGGCCGCATCGCGCATGACACGACGCTCCGTGCGCTCGGCGACGCAGCTCGTCGCGCTTATCCCTTCGCGCACGGCGCCGCGCACGCACATCGGAGAGCTGCGCCTCTACGACAGCTACCACTGCTCGCGCTACAACACGAACACCGGCGTCCTGACGACGGAGATGTTCGAGGCGGTGTTCGCGAAGGTTCGCGTCGATCTTGACGCGGGTCGCGCCACTGGACCAATAGGGCCCGAGCGATGAGCAACGCATGCCGAAGCTTTCGACCACTGGATCCGCACCGCCTTCGTCGAGATGAACACGGAGCTCGAGGAGCTCTATTTCGCACAACCCGACCGCGCGAACGTGCAAGGCGTCGGCGACGCAATCAAGGCGCGGCTTCGCGACGAAGGGCACGGGCTTGGTCGTCGATCTCTGGCATGAGGGAAATACCGGCGAAGGCTTCGAGAGCGCGTTCGGCGTGCTCGGCAACGTCGGGCTCTATATGGGCGCGCTCCGCCGCCACGAGCTCACCAATCCCGACCGCGACCAGCGCTCGCCCTTCGCCGAGGCCTCGTCGCTGGCGCTCCACGTCGGCGCGTCGATCGGTATGGCGCCGCGCTTCGCCACCGCGCATCTCGCCACCCACAATCTCGCCGTCGCAGGCCGTCGCAAGAGCTTCACCGCGCTCGCGGATGAGTTCCTGTTCATCGACGAGAACACCCGCGGCATTCTGGGTTTTCAGCGTACCGCCGACGCGCTCGCCCGCGATCGTGCCGCTCGGCGTATCGAGCCCGGTGGCCGACGTCCTTTTCGAGGCGGCGAAAGACGGCCTCGCGACGTCATCGGCGCAAACGATCGGCTCTTCGCCGATCTCGACGTCGACCGCTTCTTCTATTGCGTGCGGCCCTACTACAAACCCTATCACGTCGGCCGTCAGGTCTATCGCGGTGCCAACGCCGGCGACTTCTCGGGCATCAACGAGATCGACCTCTTGCTCGGGCTCTGCCGCGCGAGCGACACCTATTACGCGGGTCTCCTCGTCGACAAGATGCTCTTCATGCTGCCGTCGGACCAGGCTCGGCTTCGCGACTGCATGACCCACCGGAGCCTGCTCGACGAGCTGCTGCTTCTCGCCCCTGAGCATGCCGGGGCGGATTGGTTCCAGCGGAACGCGCGTCTCTTCCTTGAGGTGTGCGACCTCTTCGCGCGAACTGGCCGCGCAGCATCACGACCGGCTCGTCTCCCGCTTCATCGTCACCCCCGCAGGCGACCTCGACGAAGCGCATCTTCAGGGGATCACAGCGAGCGGCCCGCCTCTTCCGGTTCTGATGCGCTCGCTGGAGGTCCTGCGCGACTACCGCACGGCGGCTCCGCGGCCGGACCTCGACACGCGCCACGCCGACCTCGCCCGCCTTCGCGCGACGCTCAAAAAAACCGAAGCGGCCGTCTGAGGCTCCTCGACCAAGGTTGCGTGACGACCTTGCCAGTCCGCTCCGCTTTGGACGAATGGCCGAGTGCAAATGTTTCCATTCTACGAATCTTGGCGAGGATGATAGAAGGACGGCTTCACCGGCCGCCGCGCGGTTGGTACGGAATGGACGAGCACTGAACCGAGAGCAATTGCTTCGTCAACTGGAACCGGGCTCGAAGAAGCGAGCCTCTTAGAGCGCATTCCGGGTCTCGACGATGATAAAGGCGCTGGATGGTCGTCGCCACTTCCTCGAATTCCGAGCCCGAACACATCGTGCAGCAGGAAGGCCGCCCGCTCGAGCGGCGAAAGACGTTCCAGCGCCAGCATCAGCGGCAGCGTGACGTCTTCCTCTTCCTCCTCTTCGACGACGGGATCGGGCAGCCACGGGCCGACATAAGTCTCGCGCTGGCGCCGCGCCGACTTGAGCTGATCGAGGCAGAGGCGCGTGACCGTGCGGCGCAGGAACGCCTCGGGCTCGCGCACCTCGCTCGCGGTCGGCCCCCATCCAGCGGATGAAGGCCTCCTGGAGGACGTCTTCGGCGTCGGCCACGGAGCCGAGCATGCGGTAGGCGACGCGCATGAGCTTCGGACGCAGCGGGTCGAAGCTCGCCGCTGCGTCCTCGCGTCCGGCGCCAGCCATCAGGCGGCCATCGCCTTGACATTCGCCTTGACCGCCGCCGGATCGGCAAACCCACCGAAGCCGACCGCGATGCGGTTCCAGCCGTTGATGATATTGATCATCAAGGTGAGCTTCACCTGCTCCTCCTCGGTGAACTGCGCCTTCAGGGCTTCGTAGGCGTTCTCGTGCGTATGGCCTTCGGAGAGCCGCGTCAGCGCCTCGGTCCAGCCGAGCGCGGCGCGTTCACGTCGGTATAGCACGGGGCCTCGCGCCAGGCCGACAGCAGATAGATGCGCTGCTCGGTCTCGCCCTTTTCGCGCGCCTGCACGGTATGCATGTTGATGCAGTTGGCGCAGCCGTTGATCTGCGAGGCGCGGATCTCCACCAGCCCGACGAGGGTCGAATCGAAGCTCGAGGCGATGGCCACCGAGGTGCGCAGCCAGGTCTTCATCAGGTCCGGGGCCGCAGCCAAGGGATCGAGTTTGGCAGTCATGATCGGCTTCCTTCTGTTGGTTCCGACATCATGACGAGGCGAGAATTGCCGGTGTGACATCCACGCCAGAAAAATGAACCTTGGCGTCAACCCGTCCGGCCGCCGGAGGCGTGATGCGCGACGGTTCTCCGCCTAACCCTTCTCCCGCATCAGCCTGCCCTTCTCGCGCTGCCAGTCGCGCTTCTTCTCGGTCTCGCGCTTGTCGTGGAGCTTCTTGCCCTGCGCGAGCGCGATCTCGACCTTCGCCATGCCGCGCTCGTTGAAATAGAGTTTCAGCGGCACGATCGTCATGCCCTCGCGATCGACGCCGCCCATCAGCTTCTCGATCTGGCGCTTGTGGAGGAGCAGCTTCCGCGGCCGCCGCGGCTCGTGGTTGAAGCGGTTCGCCTGCAGATATTCGGGGATCGTCGCGTTGACGAGCCAAATCTCCCCGCGCTCGGGGCTGACGTAGGATTCGCCGATCGTCGCCTTGTTGGCGCGCAGGCTCTTCACCTCGGTGCCGGCAAGCTGGATGCCGGCCTCGAAGGTCTCGCCGATCTGATAGTTGAAGCGGGCCTTGCGGTTTACGGCAATCGTCTTGCGGCCGGACTCGTCCTTCTTCGCCATCGCCTCAGTTCAGAAGGCCCGCATGCCGCATGCGCGAACTCGACCTCTTCGCGCGTGTCCGGAGCCGACCGACACGAGCGGCGAGCGAACGTCCGCCTGCATCTTGCCGAGCAGCGACAGGGCGAACTTCGCCGGAGCCGGGCTCGGATCGAGGAAGAGCGCGCGGTGGAGCGGCATCAGCCGGTCCTGATAGCCGAGCGCCGTCTTGAAGTCGCCGGCCAGACACGCCGTCTGGAACTCCGAGCAGAGCTTCGGCGCGACGTTGGCGGTGACCGAGATGCAGCCGTGCCCGCCATGCGCCATGAAGCCGAGCGCCGTCGCGTCCTCGCCGGAGAGCTGGATGAAGTCGGGGCCCATCGCGGTGACGCTGCAGGCTGGCGCGCGCGAGATTGGCCGTCGCGTCCTTCACGCCGACGATGTTCTCGCAGTCGCGGAAGAGCTTGCGCCATCGTCTTCGACGCTCATGTCGACGACCGAGCGCGGCGGGATGTTGTAGATGATGAGCGGGATGGTGATCGCCTCGGCGACCGCGCGGAAATGCGCATAAAGGCCGCGCTGGTTCGGCTTGTTGTAGTAGGGCGTGACCACGAGCACGGCGTCGGCGCCGGCCTGCTCGGCGTGCTGAGCGAGGTCGATCGCCTCCTTGGTGATGTTCGAACCGGCGCCGGCGATGACCGGCACGCGCTTCGCCGCGACCTCGACGCAGATCTCGACGACGCGGCGGTGCTCCTCGTGCGTGAGCGTCGGGGATTCGCCGGTGGTCCCGACCGGAACCAGGCCGTGCGATCCCTCGGCGATCTGCCATTCGACGAAAGCGCGGAACGCTTCCTCGTCGATGGAGCCGTTGCGCATCGGAGTGACCAGCGCTGGGATCGATCCCTTGAACATGGCTGTCTCGCGTCCTTTCGCACGGGGACGATAGTGACGGCGCGTGGCAAGGGCAAGCAGACTCTCCCTGGCCGAACGCTGGAGAAGGCGCGGATTCCCTGCCATGTTAAGGTCACGCCAGGGTGCTCTTTGATTCCACTGTGATCGCGTCCCGCAGAGTCGGTCAGATTCGGCTTTTCACCGCCCTCTCGGCGGCGACGCTTGTCCTATGGCTCTTGATCCCGCCAGCGTCGGCGGAGACGACGCGGTTGCCGCGTCCGCGGCCAACGCAGGCCGAGCCTCCCACAGCGAAGGAAGCGCCGGCGGACTCGAAGGCCGCGGCAGCGGCCGCCGATCCGTCCGCCGCACCTCTGCCGCGCCCCCGACCTGGGACGGATCAGGCGCCCTCTCCCGATCAGGCCGCCACACAGAACCCGGACCAAGCTCCGGCGGAAGCGACGGGTGTCGTAACGCCTACGCAAGCCGACGCTACCGAGGCTCTGCCAACGGACGAGGCCGCAACTCCGCCCGCAGATACCGGCGAGGCGCCTGCAGCGGACAAGGCCACGACACCCCCCTCGGACACGGGCGAGGCTCCGGCTGCCGCTGCCACCGAGACTCCGCCGGCAGACACCGGTGAGACTTCTCCCGCCGACACGGTCGAGACCTCTCCGGCAGATACGGCCGGAACTCCGGCCTCTGACGCGGCTACGTCGGCTAAATCAGCGGGAACGGCGCAAACGCCGGAAGCGGCCGAGTCGTCGACCGAAGGACCGAGTTCTACGCAGCCTGCCGACAACAGTGCGCCGCTGCCCCGCCCGCGCCCGGAGCTCAGCACCGCGGATGCCGCGCGGCTGCTTGCCACGCAATTCTATGGTTTCGCTCCTGATTTCGCCCTCCGCGCCGCGCTCGACTCCGTCAATGACGGCGCCTACGCGGAAGCGCGGCAACTGGCGGCGACGCATGAAAATCCTATGGTGCCGGCGCTGGTCGACTGGCTGATCGCCCGCCAGCCCGATTCCGGCATGTCGGCGCCGGAGATCATCCACGTCCTCGAAACGCATCCGGGCTGGCCCGAGCCGGAGCGGCTGCAGCTCCGCGCCGAACAGGCGTTTCACGCGCTTGGGCCAAGCGGCGAGCCGGTGCTGGCCTTCTATCACCAGGTCGAGCCGCTGACCGTCGGCGGTCGGCTCGCGCTTGCCGCCGCTCTTCGCGACGCCGGCCGCAACGAAGAAGCGGAGCCGATCGTGCGCGACATCTGGCGCAACTGGTCGCTCGCACCCGGGCAGTCGGCGGCGATGCTCGCGCGTTTCGGCGGAATGCTGACGCACGAGGACCACCTCTACCGTTTCCGCCGGCTGGTGCTGCGCGAACGCTCGGACGATGCCGACGGCGCAGGCGGACATCCTCGGCCCCGGCTATGCGGACCTTGCCAAAGCGGTCATCGCGGTCCTCGACCGCCAGAAGGATGCGCGCGCACCTGCTCGACGCGGTCGCGCCCACGTTCTTCGGCGACCCGCTCTATATCTTCGCGCGCATGCACCAGCTGTATCGCTCCGGTCAGCCGATCGAGGCGGCGCGGTTTCTGCTCGAGGCGCGGCCCGACCTCGATCTTTCCGGCGACGGCGACATCTGGTGGGAGGAGCGCCGCGACCTCGCGCGCGCGCTGCTCGATAGCGGCACGCCTGAGCTTGCCTATCGGGTCGTCGCCGCAAGCCCGCCCGGACGGCGAAGGCGATCGCGTCGAGGCCGCTTTTCATGCCGGCTGGATCGCGCTCGGTTCCTGCACGACCCGAACCGCGCCGAGCCGCATTTCCGCGAGCTTCACACGCTGGCGACGCTGCCGCGAACGCAATCGCGCGCCTCTTATTGGCTTGGGCGCACGCACGAGGCGCAGCAAAGACCCGCCGCGGCGCATCTCGACTATGTCGAGGCGGCGCGCTTCGGCGGCACCTTCTACGGCCAGCTCGCGCGCGAAAAGCTCGGCATCACCACGACCGGCCTCGAACGCATGCCGCGGCCGTCGGCGCTCGACCGCATCCGCTTCGCCGATCGCGAGTTGGTGAAGGTCGTGCGCCTGCTCGCCGCCGCCGGCCACGCGGACATGGCGTCCCCGTTCCTTGCCGCGCTCGGCGAGACCGTCGACACGCCGGGCGAGGTCGCGCTTCTGACGACGCTCGCGCGCCGGATCGGCCGGCCGGAGGCCGGGAGCGAAGCGGCGGCCGAGGCGGAGGAGCGCGGCCTCAAGGTTGCGTGCCTGCCGGCGCTCTTCTTCGGCGTCCCGGCGGACCTGCGCACGCCCGAGCGCGGTCGACCGGGCGCTCGTCTACGCCGTCGTCCGTCAGGAAAGCGCGTTCAACCACATGGCCGTCAGCCATGCCGGCGCGCGCGGCTTGATGCAGCTCATGCCAGCGACCGCGCGCGCAACGGCGCGCAACGCCAGCATCCCTTTCTCCGTGCAGCGACTCACCACCGACCCGCTCTACAATGCCACCCTCGGCGCGCATCATCTGGGCGAGCTCCTTGGCGGCCTCAATCGCTCCTACGTGCTGACGTTCGTCGGCTACAACGCCGGCCCTGGGCGCGCGCTGCAATGGGTGCACGACTACGGCGATCCGCGCGGCGGTGAAGTCGACCCGATCGATTGGATCGAGCGCATCCCGTTCGACGAGACACGCGACTACGTGCAGAAGGTGATGGAGAACCTGCAGCTCTACCGATCGCGAATCGGCCACCCGCTCTCGCTGACGCAGGACCTTGTGCGTGGCGGTCCCGCAGGGTTGAGCCGCAGGACGGCGACGCGCGTCCCAACGGGGTCGAGCCCCCTACGGAGGGCGCAGAGGGACGTATCGCGCGCTTTCGCTCTCAGGACGGGCTTTCGCTCGCGCTCCGCTTCTTCGATTGCTCAGAGACCAGTCGGCTCCCGCTCCTCTGCCTTCCCGGCCTCTCAAGGAATTCGCGCGACTTCATTCCACTTGGCCGTTTCTTCGCAGGGCATCCGATCGAACCGCGTCCCGTCATCGTGGTCGACTACCGCGGCCGCGGCCTCTCCGACGACGATCCGAACTGGCGGAACTACAAGCCGATCACAGAAGCGCAAGATGTTCTCGCCGCGGCTGCGGCATTCGGCGTGGAACAGGCGATCCTGGTCGGGACTTCGCGCGGCGGGATTCTCGCGATGCTCTTGGGGGCGCTTCGCCCGGGATTGATTGCGGGCGTCGTGCTGAACGACATCGGCCCGGTGATCGAGGGTCGAGGCCTGGCGAGAATAAAGGGCTACCTGTCCGTCAAGCAGCGCGCGGTTGAGACTTGGGATGCAGCGGTGGCGGAGGTCCGCGCTGCGAGCGAAGCGCAGTTCCCTGCGATATCTGCGCGCGAATGGCCTGAGCTGACGGCCGCCTATTATGGCGAAACGAGCGGCGGGTTCGCGGCCCTTTTCGATCCCAATCTCCGAAAGGCCGTCGTCGATATCGATCTGACAGAAAGGATCCCGGTTCTCTGGCCGCAGTTCATGTCGCCTCGGCCGCGTGCCCGTGCTCGCGATCCGCGGAGCGCTTTCCGACATCCTGAGCGCGCAGACGCTGGCCGCGATGGCCGATCGCCACCCGCGCCTCGAATTGCTGACGGTGGAGCGGCAGGGGCATGCGCCGCTGCTGCGCGACGAAGCGACTCTGGAGCGGATTCGCGCCTTCGCCGGACGCTGCGACGCCGAGTTCATGCGCACGGCGAAAGACGCCTAGAAGCATCACGCAAAAAGAAAGCCCGGCCGAAGCCGGGCTTTCCAATTCTCAGGTGTGAGCGAAGATCAGAAGTTCCGCTGCGTCCGCCACATGAAGCCGAAGACGTCGTTGTCGAAGCGGCAGCGTCCTCCAGTTCTCATGCTCCCAAGCGAATTCCGGACCCGTCGTCAGACCCGGTGCGAGGGTGTAGGCTGCACCAACCTGGGCGGCATAGAACTTATAGTCGAGGATATCCCCAAGAACACCAACCGCTGGCGCGTTGATATCCGTGTAGGAGCCCTCAGCCCAGACGGTCAGGTTGGGGTTGATGAGCGGGCCCTGGATGCCCGCGCGGACGTTCCACGCCTTTGTCTGTACTGCCGGAATTCGGCCCCACGAAGTCTCCACCGTGAATTGCCGCGGCAACGGCCGTCAAACCGGCGAACGTGACCCTGGCCCCACCGACACCGGGATCGCGGGTAATGTACCCGAGAGCGCCATCGGCATAACCGCCTTGGCCACTGAATTCCCAGCCGCCCGGAATGCCGAGGGTCAGGCCCGCACCGACCGCCCAACCAAGGGTCGTGCTTTGCGTGCCACCCGAATCTGCGAAGCCATTAGTATCGTGGATCGGATGCACGGCCGCCATGATCTGCGCCCCGCCCCAGCCCTGATCGACACGGATGTTGGCGACGCCGTCCGGTGAATTCCTGCCCCTCATAGTCGTCACAGCGTGGGGACATCCCGCCGGCCGTTCGACATCGGGTCTTCCGCAGCGATCGTGAAGGAGAACCCGTTCCCGCCGGCAAAGGTCAAACCGAACAGGTTCGGTGCTGCCCTGGGTGTTGTCGTCGATCAGAACCTTCGTCCCGTAGCCATACGAGCCCCAGAAGTCGAAGAACGATCCGGTCCGGCCTGCGGTGTAGGTGCCCCAGTCGTTGCTGATCTGGATGAACGCCGTGTCGAGGCCCACGCCGGCGGCGTTGGCATCGCCGGAGTCTGCGCGGTTGTTCGCAAGCGTCAATGGCGATAATATGCCCGGATCAAGCCCGATCGAAGCTTGCGTGCGGGCGTCAAGGCTGACGTGACCGCGACGCATAGCTGTTCCAGTGGTTGAATTCAGCACCGAGAACACCGTAGCGGGTGGAATCATCGCCACCAACCCATATGCGACTCAACCCGGACGTAGCCCCCAACCCTTAGGCAGGTGTCAGTCCCGGGAATGTAGTAGAAGCCCGTCCCGAAAGCATCGCAGATCCGCACGTATTCGACCGGCTCGACGGTCGGAAGGTCGGCGGCCTGCGCCCCGGTGCCGGCGGCGATGACTGCCGCGGAGCCGAAGAGAAGGCTCTTGAGTTTCATATTAGACCTCCAGTCCAAGTTGCTTGAGCCGGGGTATCCGCTTTCGACCTGGCTGATGCCACCCGATTCGGGGCCCCCCGCCCCTTGTGCTGCCCAAAGACAGCGGCCGCCGATCGGCTGCCTGCGATGACACTATCCATCCGCGTCGCCGAGGCAACAGCGATGCTTCGCACGCGGCAAGCTTTCCCCACTTCATGTTGCAGAATTGCCACGAAAACCGCGGGTTTCCGGCCTTCAGCTGGGGATTCTCTATCAGGTCGTGAACCCCATAGAGGATTTGTCGGACGCAACGCCAAGGCAAATTCTAGTGGTACGAGCTACGAATTGCGGGCCCCGGTGGAAAAACAGGGATTGACGGGCCCGCACGCGCCGCAACAGCGGCTCGGCGGACCGCCCCTCCCGAGGAAGGGGCCCTTCTGCCGGCCTTTTTGCTGAGATCCCGCTTTGCTCGAATCGGGCACCACCTTGCACCGAGCGACCCCTCTGTGGTTCGCTCCGATCCCTCGGATTTCTGTAAAGCGACTGCGGAGAGTGGCAGTGAGGCCTTCAGATAAGCACCTGCGTGCAAAGGATATTTCTGCGCCGGCAGAGGCAATGCGACGGGGTCGAAATGCGCTCCGCAGCGCCATCTCCCCCGAGCGATATCGCGCAATTGCTACAGCGTGGCATGGCGCTGCATAAGACCGGCCAGCTTTGGCCGGCGCAGGAGTGCTATCGGGCGATCCTCGATCGCAGATCCGAACCAGCCCGACGCGCTGCACTTGATGGCGCTGATCGCACTTGAAACCGGTGAAACCGATGCTGCCGCTCAGATGTTGAAGCGGGCGGTATCCCGTAAGCCTGCCGACCCGGCGCTGCGAGGAAACTACGCGGAAGCCCTGATGCAGAGTAACGACCCGCTCGGAGCGCAGCGCCAGCTGCGGCGGGCGCAGAAACTCGCACCGGACCATCCCGAGATCCTGACCAAGCTCGCTCGCTGCCACGCCATGCTGGGCCGTGACGATGATGCAAAGCGGACGTTTGAGGACCTCGTCGCGCGCGATCCGATACATCCCTCGGCGCTGATCGCCTACGCAGACTTCCTCGGTCAGGTCGGTGAGCCGGATAAGGCGGAAGCGGCCTATCGAAAGGCAATTGCCCTCAATATCAGCCCGGCTCAAGCGCTTGCTGGGCTTGCCGATCTTCGAGAATTCAAGGACGAACCGCCAGAGCTTATCGAGATCCGGACGCTTCTCGACAGACCCGGATTAAGGGCGATTGACGCCGCCAAGCTTTCACGGGCCGCCGGAAAGATCTGCAATGACATCGGCAAGTATGACGAAGCCTTCGGGCATTACCTGTCAGTGAAGCAGTTTCTCGGGGTGCCGTCCCGCACAGCCGATTATACCAAGCGTTTTAAGCTGAACACATCGATCTTTATTCCAGAATTCTTTGCAGCGCGCCTGGGCTTCGGCGACCGATCGCAGAAGCCTGTGTTTATCGTAGGAATGCCCCGCTCCGGCACCACGCTTACCGAACAGATCATCGTCAGCCATCCGAAAGCGGCGGGCGCCGGCGAGATTGGCGTTCCAAGCATGATCGCCAAATCGTTGGGCTACGAAGCGCCTGACGAGAGGGCGTTCGCGCGCCGTGTCAATGCATTGAAGCCCAAAGAGGCGGCGGCGCTGGCGCGCGAAGGCCTTTCGGTGCTCGGCCGCTTCTCCGAAAGCGCCGAACGCATCACGGATAAGCTGCCGCAAAACTTCGCGTTGCTCGGACTTGTCGCGATTCTCTTTCCAAAGGCGAAGATCATTCATTGCCGTCGCAACCCGTTGGACACATGCGTCTCGTGCTTCTTGACGCCGCTGCGAGAGGGCCACACGTATGCCTACGATCTGACAGCGCTTGGCGAATATTACCGGGGCTATTCGCAGCTGATGGACTACTGGCGGCGGGTCCTCCCGATGCCTATCCTGGACGTCGACTACGAAGCGCTGGTCGCGGATCCCGAGGGGCAGTCACGACGGCTGATCGACTTCATCGGTCTTGAATGGGACCCTGCCTGTCTCGACTTTCAGGCGAATGGCCGCGTCGTGCGCACGATCAGCCGCTCGCAGGTCCGCCGGCCGATCTATCAGACGTCTGTCGAGCGTTGGCGGCGCTATGAGAAGCACCTCGGTCCGCTGCGTGCGGCGCTCGGCGACCTCGCGCCGTGATCGAACAGAGGTACAGGGCGATGGCGTCCGTCGGCAGGGGCGATAGGAACCCCGCAATGTTGGAATAGTTCTTCGACTGGAGGCACATGGCGCGCATCCTTGTTCTCGGCGGCGACGGCTTCTGCGGCTGGCCGACGAGCCTCTACCTCTCTTTGCGGGGTCATGATGTCACCATTGTCGACAACCTTTCGCGTCGAAAAATCGACGTCGAGCTCGAAGTCGAATCGCTGACGCCGATCCGCCCGCTTTCTGAACGTCTGCTGGCCTGGAAAGAGGTGAGCGGTCGCGAGATCGGTTTCGAGAGCTTCACGATCGGCGAAAACTACCACCGCCTGCTCACCAAGATCAGAGAAGAGGAGCCGGACGCGATCGTCCATTTCGCCGAGCAGCGCGCCGCGCCCTATTCGATGAAGTCCTCCTGGCACAAGCGCTACACGGTCAACAACAACCTGAATGCCACCAACGACGTGCTGTGCGCCATCGTCGAATCAAAGGTCGACGTGCACCTCGTCCACCTCGGCACGATGGGCGTCTATGGCTACGGCACGGCCGGCATGAAGATCCCGGAAGGCTATCTCAAGGTCTTCTTGAACACCGACGACGGCGATCAGATCGAGCACGAGATCCTCTATCCGTTCAATCCGGGGTCGATCTATCACATGACCAAGACTCAGGATCAGCTGTTCTTTCATTTCTACAACAAGAACGACGGGGTGAAGATCACCGATCTGCATCAGGGAATCGTCTGGGGAACGCAGACCCCGGAAACCCAGATGGACGAGCGGCTGATCAATCGCTTCGACTATGACGGCGACTACGGCACGGTGCTGAACCGCTTCCTGATGCAGGCGGCGATCGGCTACCCCCTGACCGTTCACGGAACGGGCGGGCAGACGCGCGCCTTCATCCACATTCACGACACCTGCCGCTGTATCGAGCTCGCCATCGAGAACCCGCCGCAAAGCGGGGAAAGAGTGAATATTCTCAATCAGATGACAGAGACGCACCGGGTGCGCGACCTGGCGGAGCTCGTGTCCGCGATGACCGGCACCCCAATCCAGTACCTGCCGAACCCGCGGAACGAAGCGAAGGAAAACGACCTCCACGTCACCAATGACCGCTTCCTACGCATGGGCCTTGAGCCGATCACACTTCAGAACGGGCTTATGGCCGAGGTGACGGAGATCGCGCGCAAATACGCGGAGCGCTGCGATCGTTCGAAGATTCCGTGCGTCTCGCTCTGGCGCCCCTCCTGATCCCGGTTTCCCGCCCCGCGTAGCCTTGGGGATTGCGCTCGACGGGTGGTCTGCTACGCAGTCTCGTCGCTCCGGCCTGCCAACATTGCGCAAACCCAGATGCCGAAACCCCCTCGTTCCGGCCCGTCGCTCGAACGGTTGTTGAAGAACCAAAGCCAGGCTCGGCCAGGCACGCCCGCGCCGGGCAACCGGCAAGACCTCGAGATTGCTCGGCTACTCCACGAGGGACGGCTACTCTGCATGCGAGGCGAGCGTGAGCAGGCGCGCATGCGCGCCCAGACGGTCCTCGCCCGCCGGCCGAAGCACCCCTACGCTTTGCACCTCCTCGGGATGATCGCGCTCGGGGGTAGCGAGCACGACGAGGCGATCGGCCTCTTCGAGCGGGCGATTGCGGGACAGCCGAAAGAGCCCGGGTTCTATTGCGATCTCGCCAACGCCTACCTGCAGAAGGCCGATCCCGAGGCGGCGCAGCCAATTCTCCGCAAGGCGCTGAAGCTCGATCCAGTCAATCCTACTGCGCAACACCTCTATGCCGAGTGGAAGGCAAAGAATGGGGAAGAGGCAGTTGCGCGGAGGCTTTATGAGACATTGCTCGCCCGCCATCCGAGCTACCTGCCGGCCGTTCTCAGTCTCGCAGAGCTTTGCATGACGCTTGGGGATTTCGCCGAAGCGACGAAGCTCTTCCGACGTATCCTCGGCGTCAGGGAAATGCGGCTCCGGGCGCTGACCGGCCTTGCAAGCAGCGAAAAGCTCACGAGAGATTCACCCGAAGCTGTGGAGATGGAAAAGTATGCGAGCGTACTCGCCCGCAGCGCGACCGGCGAATACATGCCGCTGCGGTACGCACTCGGCAAAATCGCTGAGAATTCCGGCGACTATGACGCCGCGTTCCAACATTTCGCCGAGGCAAAAATACCCGGCGCCGTGAAATACAGCCTCGACGCGCTCGGCCGGAAGCATGCCGTGCGGAGATCGATCTTCACGCCTGCCTTCTTCGAGGCCCGGCGTGACTATGGTCACCCAAGCGAACGCCCGGTTTTCGTCGTCGGAATGCCGCGGTCAGGAACGACGCTCACCGAACAGATCATCGCCAGCCACCCCGCCGCAGCGGGCGCCGGCGAGCTCAAGACGATCAGCCGCTTCGCAATCGATGTCCTTGCCTTCCACACCGACGAGCACACGGTCACCGACCGCATGACAACGCTTTCGAAGGCGGAGACACGGCAGTTGGCGGAGAAGTATCTCGCCGTGCTCGACGAGACCTCGCGCACGGTGCAGCGCGTGGTCGACAAGTTGCCTCATAACTTCGAGCATATCGGGCTGATCAGGCTCCTGTTCCCGAATGCAAAGATCATTCACTGCAGTCGCAATGCGCTCGACACATGCGTCTCCTGCTTCACGGTCGGACTGAAGATCGCAGATCACCCCTACATCGTCGATTTGCCGACGCTCGGGGCCTACTACCGCGAATACGTGCGGCTGATGGATTACTGGCGGACTGTGTTCCCCGGGCAGATCTACGAGTCGGACTACGAGAATCTCTCACCGCATCGCCGGAGGAAGGCGCGCGCAAGCTCATCGAACACATCGGCCTTCCCTGGGATCCGGCGTGCCTCGGCTTTCATGAATCGGAGCGTCCCGTCTACACGGCGAGCCGGGTACAGGTGCGCCAGCCGATCTATCGGACGTCGGTCGAGCGCTGGCGGCGCTATGACAGGCACCTCGGGCCATTGAAGGCGGCGCTCGGGGACCTTGCGCAGCAGAATTGAAGCGATCTTACGACCGCAGCCCGCAGCAACAGGGTTGACCGCAAGGCCGAAACCCCGCATCTCCGGCGGCGGAGAGGTGGCCGAGTGGTCGAAGGCGCTCCCCTGCTAAGGGTGTCATTTCGCCTGTCTCCTCAATCGTTTGCCATATGACTGCGACGCTGATGTGCCGAACACGCGCTCGACTACCTCGCCCTCATGCTCTGCATGAACGTAATTGTCCAAGAGCACACGCGGGCTTCGCCAGTTGCCAATTCGCGCCGTGGTCGCGACGTCGACCGAGTTCCGCACGATCATCTCTGTCGCGAAGCTATGGCGGCCGGGCTGGTGCGTGGCGAGATAGGGTAGCTCTGCCCGGTTGCAGACGCGCTTGATGATCCCGTAGACCGAATGGCGCGAGGCGTAGCCGAAGACCTTCCGCCGATCCTTCCGCAGGTTGGCTAGCTCAGTTACCATCTCGGTTGTGAGGTGCACGAGGTGGGGGTCGCCGTTTTTGTCCCGGCCAATTAGGGCGGTGCGCTCCTGCAAGCAGACCGCGCTCCATTCGAGCGCCGTCGCGACTGACACCCTCGAACCGGTCTGAAACATGAAGAGCATCATCACTCCAAGGTCGGCTGGAGCGTTCGCCTGAAACCGCTCGATGTAGCCGCGGTCGACCGCCCGCCTAAGCGTGCGCGGAACGGGGAACCGCTTCACGCGGATCGGCGCGCAGTGCCCAAGCTCGGCGGCGTGGTTGATGATCGCCTGCGCCGGCGTAACCACGTGTCGGTTCCATGTCGCCGGCCCCGCTTTCGGATAGATACCCGTGCCGCCGCCTTGATCGCGCCGGCGGTGACGTCGCTCACCATCACCCTGTCGAAGTGCTCGAAAACGGGCCGCACGAAGCGGTCGGACTTGCCAGCGTCGAGGTAGAGCGCCGTCGCGGCGCCGAAGGTCAGGACCGCTTGCGCCCCGAAGACAGCGGCACGACGCAGTTCCCATTCGCGTTTCGCCGCGATGTCTTCGGCGAGCCTCTTGTCAGCCGTTCTCGTACTTTTGCGCTCGCGGCGTCCATCGACGGTAACGTCGAAGGACCAGTTCCCAGTGTCCGCTCGTTTGTAAAGCTTGAACGACATAGCTCGCCCTCCTGGAAGATCCGATCCACGTGCTCGGGCAGAAGCACCATTACCCTCCCCAAGGCCCCGAAGGCACCGAGCCGACGCGCCTGTTCGCGCAGGGTTCGTTCGGAAATGAAGATTCCCTTCTCTGCGAGTGTCGCGACCAATTGCCTAGGGGTCAGCGCGTCGGCGAGAATCCGGCTAGTCAAAGCACCCGCTACCATCTGAGGATGCCTGCTCTTGTTTCGCGGCGTGGGTCCGGCCGGCAGTTTCGGCGGATCATGTGGTGCTGCACTTTTCCGTTGCGGGGACGTAAAATCACTCGTGGCCGCGACCCTAGCGATCCACCTGTGCGACTTTGGCCGTGAGGCTACTGTCGGAGGTTCTGCGGCGTTGGCGCGGTCCAGGTGAGCGTCTAGATCGAAGCGACGATAAACGACTTGCCGACCGAGCTTGCAGAAGGTGGGTCCGGCGCCTGACAGTCGGAGCTTCGCGAGCGTGCTTGTTGCGAGTCCCAGATAGCAGGCAGCGTCCTTGACGCCCAGAACCTCGGGAAATTCGGTCATATTAGGTCTCCCTCCTTCTCGACCCCGGAAATCCCGAAGGTCATGAGGAAGGTGGCAGCCGACTATTGGGCAGTCAAAATTGGCAGTCTGGCCGCCAAAATTATTCCGGCCCATTTTTCTTGTGTCGGCCAGGCTTGCTCCAGTGTGGCGGCGCAAGTTCAGCTCTCAGAGAGCGAATTTGACTTCGCGAAACACCCGGAAACATTTGCCCCGCCGTGTACCAGTCGTTGTCGCGGGTCGGCGGCACACGGTCGGCGGGCCATTGCTCGATGCGCCGGGCATACCATCTCGACAGAGCGGCCTGTGCGGGGCGTCTTTTGCCAATTGGGCTTGGGGACCCTCCTTCGCCACACCCTTGGCCGACACCGCCGGCATGCTCGCCAGGAAGTGTTGTCTGAGGGTAGAGGTATAGTCACGGGGGACTAGAACTCCCAGATAATCCGGTCTGGTGTCTGTGCGCTCGAAAATGTAGCGCTCAGATCTTCGATGGTGTCCGGCGGATTCGGAGAGAGCTGGCCGAAACCGTCTGGTCCCTTCCCGTTGAAATGCGTAATCGGACGCAGAAAGTATGTGTACGGGATTTCACTGTGTTCCCCGTCGACTTTTCCAGTGAAAATGTCTCGCTTGATTTCCGAGCGCTGTGATCTGCTGACCAGCACACGCTTGCGCAATTACCTCATACGCCAATGCAGACGCCCGCTCCTGCTCGTGATGCTTTTCGCACCACGCGACCACTTGTTGATATGCCGCTTCGGGGTCGCGATCGTTTTCCGCTAGCCAATCCGTTATTTTTTTGAAGTGACCTCTAGAGGAATTAAGATCGACGTTGGGCCGCTCGGGATCCGAGGCCAAGGGAGCCCTTTGCGAAGTTGGTCAAGGGGTAAGAGGAGGTAGCCGGGGCCCTCGGCGTCTAGCCATTCGCGACGGTTTTTCTCCGCCTCTTTCCGCTCTATTTCGGCGATATACTCGTCGGTCCGGCAGTCTCCAAATGCGATCCAGGTCATCGCCTCAGTAAGCGACACATACGCGACGTCCGGCAGTTCTTGCGGTTTGCCCTCGAACGTCCACATACCGACCGTCCGTGCGCGTTAGCGCTATCTCCCCGGGGAAGTTCGCGGATACATCAGATATTTCGGTATCGCTAGCAGGCATCTGCCCACCTTCGACGACGCCGTGGCGGGCGTCTCCGAAGGCGTTGGCACTCGTCGCCTGGTCGCCGATGCCGACCTTGGCGAGCGTGGCGGCCTGGATGCGCTCTGTGCGGTAGTCGTCCATCGCCTTCGTCATCCCAGCCGCATCGAGGGGA
>CAVTFE010000013.1:0-15011 GCA_963733745.1 uncultured bacterium | reverse complement strand
CGTTGCCATCCACGCTGACATCCAGCCAGCGGCGCAGCGGCACGCCAAAGCGCGCGTTGATCTCCACCGCGATATGCTTGCCATGCGGGCCGACGAAGGTGTACTGCCGCGCCGAGTCCATGCCACGCCCCATCGCGCCAAGCGGTCGCCAACCTAACCGTGAGGCGAGCCATCCGGCGAAGAGATGCCCTTGCGCGGCGTTCGCCGGCTGATCTTCTTCTCCGGCGGCGTATTCGATCGTGACGCGGTCGATGCCCTCCAGGTAGGGCATGAGCTGGCGGTCGTCGAAGAACTGCGCCGTCAGCTCGCGCCAGGGCGCCTGGCGCGCCCAGTTCAGGTCGCTGAACGCGCTGGCCTTCTTACGCCGCACAAGGTCATAGAGCGCAGCCAGCGCCTGCGTTCCGCGCTCAGTCTCGGAGGTATCCACGATCATGCGGTCGCAGCCATCCACCAGCGCCTCGAGCAGTTCGCTGCGCCACGGCGGCTCGCCCGCCCACCAAAGGAACGAAGGCAACCCGGAGAGGATCAGCGGCAGGACGGCTCCCGGCAGGTGCGGGATAGCCTCCTCGCTGGCGCGGATGAGAATCTGCTCGCCCTGTGCGCCCACGCCGTCCCGATGCGCGAGACCGACGGAGACGTCGAACGGCGTCCCATACGAGCGCCCCATCTCCGAGATGATGATGACCGCGCGCGAGGGGACCTGGCGGGTCACGGACTCTACCTCGCGCTGGATGCGCGGCGCCGAGTCCTCGCCACCGGCGTAGACCACCAGCGTCAGCACACTGTTGCGCGCGACGACCACGCCACCGCTCGTCAGGGCGCTATTCGCCGCCTCGCGCCAGAGAATGGTAAGCTCCTGCTCCACGTTCGCCGCGCCCACCGCGCGCATCGGCGTCGTGGAACTCTGCGCGCCGTTCATAAGCGCCTCCATGTCCGTCCTTCGCGCTCGATCAGCGCGTCCGCCTCGGGTGGCCCCCATGCGCCCGGCTCATAGTCCCCCATGGGGACGTTGTTCTCGCGCCACGCCTTCAAGATGGTGTCCACCAGCTTCCAGGCCAGCAGGGTCTCGTCAATGCGCGTGAAGAGTGTCGCGTCACCGAGCATGCAGTCGAGCAACAGCCGCTCGTACGCGTCGGGTGGCTCTTTGCCGAAGGCGCTGCCATAGAGGAAGTCCATGTTCACCGATTGCAGGCGCATCTCCTGTCCTGGGACCTTCGCGTTGAAGCGCAGCGAGATGCCCTCGTTCGGCTGAATGCGCATCGAGAGCACGTTCGGCTCCATCTGGTCCGCCCCCGTGCCGTGGAAGAGCAGGTACGGCGGACGCTTGAACTGGATGGCGATCTCGGTGACACGCTTGGTCAGGCGCTTGCCCGTGCGCAGGTAGAACGGCACGCCGGCCCAGCGCCAGTTCTCGATGTTGAGCTTGAGCGCAACATAGGTTTCGGTCATCGAATCAGGGTGGACGCCCTCTTCCTGGCAGTAGCCGGGGACGCGCTTGCCATCCACCAATCCTGGGCCGTACTGCGCGCGCACGGTATCCTGCGCGATCTCGGACTCGATCAGCGGCGCAATCGCGCGTAGCGCCTTCACCTTCTCGTCGCGCACGGAATCGGCGCCGAAGGTTGCCGGCGGCTCCATCGCCGTCAGCGTCAGAAGCTGCATCATGTGGTTCTGGATCATGTCGCGGACCGCGCCAGCCTCTTCGTAGTACTCGCCGCGCCCCTCCAGGCCCAGCGACTCGGCGACGGTGATCTCGACATGGTTGATGTATTGGCGGTTCCAGATCGGCTCGAAGATGCCATTGCCAAAGCGCAGCACCATGATGTTCTGCACGGTCTCCTTGCCGAGGTAATGGTCGATGCGATAGATCTGGCTCTCGCGGAAGCCCTTGCTCAGCTCGGCGTTGAGCGCCTGCGCCGACTCCAGATCGTGGCCGAACGGCTTCTCGATCACAATGCGTGACCAGCCCATCTCGCCCTCGCGCGAGCGCCGCGAGACGCCAGAGAGCGTCAGCAGTTCGGCGATGGTCGGATAGAAGCTGGGCTGCGTCGCCAGATAGAAGATGCGATTGCCGCACGTGCCACGCTCGCGATCGATCTGGTCGAGCAACTCGCCCAGGCGCTCGTAGCCATGAATATCGCCAAACTGCGACTGGCAGTAGAACAGCCCCTGTGAAAACGTCTCCCAGACCGAAGGCGAGACGGGCCGCAGCCGCGAGTAGGTGTTGACCGCCTCCAGCGCCTGCGCGCGAAACTCCTCGTGCGAGAAGGGACGCCGCGCCACGCCGACGATGCTGAACTGCGGCGGCAGCGGCTGCTCGACCGCGAGGTCATAGAGCGCGGGCAGCAGCTTGCGATGCGTCAGGTCGCCGGTCGCGCCAAAGATCACCATCGTCGCCGGCTCGACGGTGCGCGCCGTGCGCATGCCCGCACGTAGTGGGTTTACCGCGCTGCTCGCCATATCGATCATCTCAGGTACCCTCTATCATGGGGCTGCGCGCGTATCCTGCCAGTGAAGCCGAGCGCTTGCGACCTAGGCTTCTGGCTCGTTGCGCGTCCCACTGGATTGCCCGTCTTCCAATTGCACCGCATGTCCACCGAACTGCTGGCGCAGCGCGGCGATGACCTTCGCGGAAAACGATTCCTTCTGACGCGAGACGAAGCGCTGCAACAGCGAGAGCGTAATGACCGGCGCCGGCACGTTCTCGTCTATCGCCGCCTGCACCGTCCAGCGTCCCTCGCCGGAATCCTCCACATAGCCACGAATATTGGCAAGCGTCGGGTCTTCCTTGAACGCGGCCGCCGCCAGATCGAGCAGCCACGAGCGTACGACACTGCCGTTCTGCCAGACGCGTGTCACCTCACGCATGTCGAGGCTGAACTGCGACTTCTCGAGGATCTCGAAGCCCTCGCCGTACGCCTGCAGCATGCCGTACTCGACGCCATTATGCACCATCTTGACGAAGTGGCCGGCGCCGTGCGTCCCCATGTAGCCGTAGCCATTCTCTGGGGCCAGTGTCTTGAAGAGCGGCTCGCAGTGCTGGAAGATCTCGCGCTCGCCGCCGATCATCAGGCTGTAGCCTTCTTTGAGGCCCCAGATGCCACCACTGGTGCCACAGTCCATGTAGTGCAGTCCTTTGGCGCTGACCTCCTGGGCGCGGCGGATGGTGTCCTTATAGTTCGAGTTGCCACCATCAATAATGATGTCGCCGGGCTTGAGCAGCGTCATCACATGGTGCAGTGTATCATCGGTGACCTGGCCAGAAGGAACCATCAGCCAGACGATGCGCGGCGACTCCTTCAGTTCGTTCACCATGTCTTCGATGGTGTAGGCTGGAACGGCGCCGTTCGCTTTCGCCTCGTCCACCGGTCCGGGGCTGCGATTCGCGGCGACGACACGATGCCCGCCGCGCGCCAGCCGCGTCGCCATGTTGCCGCCCATGCGTCCGAGTCCGTAGATGCCCAGTTCCATGTTGGTCGCCCACCTCCCGTTCGTCTGATCCGTCTGATCCGTCTGATCCGTCTCATTCGTCCCGTTGGTCTCGTTGGTCTCGCGCGTCCGCCTACTGGTCAGCGCGCGCCGGATATACTCCATAATGCCCGTCGTTTCGCTCGAAGCCGCCACGTTCCTCCTCGGACATTATAGCCGAATAGCTAAATCTGAATCGCTTCCATCGCCTGCCGCAACTCCACCAGGCCGGAGTTCAAGTCCGAGCCAAGCTCGATGCGGATCGCGCGCCGCCCGCGCGAGAGCAGCGTTTGCCAGTCGCCGAGCGCCTGCGCCTGTTTCAGCGTCCCGAAGCTATAGGACGCGCCAGGAATCAGCGCGACCGTCGTATCTGGCGCGACGATCTGGATAAACAGCCCCGTATTCGGCCCGCCCTTGAAGTACTGGCCGGTTGAGTGCTGGAAGCGCGGCCCGTAGCCAAGCGTCGTGGCGACGCCCAGTGTGTCGCGCATCCGCCCGCGAATCTGTTGCAGCGTGTCGTCCACACGCGCCGTCTCCGGCAGATACGCTAGCAGCGCCAGATAGTCGCCGGGGCGCGCCTGCTGCGCGAACGCCTCGAACGCGGCCTGCAGCGAGATCGCGCCGCGCATGCGGCTGGACTGTTCGCCCTCCGCGACGATGGAGACGTTGCGTGTCTCGGTCTGCAGGATCGCGCGCGGCTGCGGCACGACGCGCGTGCGGCTGTACTCCTGCAGCAGGCGCTCAGTCGCGTCTTTCGCTTCCTGGACGTTGGGCTGATCGAACGGATTGACGCCCAGGAGCGATCCAGCGACGGCGGTGGCGAACTCCCAGCGGAAGAACTCCTGCCCTAGATCGTACTCATCATGCAGCGCCAGCCGCACGACCAGATGCCCCGCCGCCTCGAAGGCCGCGACGGCGCTCTCCTGCGTCTCGTCCACCTCGTCGTCCGTGCGCAGGTAGACGAAGACGCGATCATCGCCGTAGCTCTGCGGCGCGCCCAGCGGCTCGCCCTCCACCGGCAGGATACCCTTGCCTTCCTTGCCGGTGCTCTCGGCGAGCAACTGCTCCAGCCAGTACCCCAGGGTGGCGACCGGCGGCGAGGCGAGAATGGTCACCTTGTCGCGCTTCTGGTTCGCCAGCGCGCCCAGGATCACGCCCAGCCAGACGCCGGGATTCTCGCGCGCGGCCACGCTTGGCGCGCACGCCTGCGCCATCGTCTCGGCGCGGTTGAGCAGCTTGCCGAGATCGACGCCTAGGATCGCCGCCGGGACGAGGCCAAAGTACGAGAGCGCGGAGTAGCGCCCGCCGATATCCGGTGGATTACGGAACGTCGCGCGCAGGTTCGACTCACGCGCAAGCTGATCGAGCGCCGTGCCGGGGTCAGTGATGACGATGAAGCTCTGCCCGGCATCGTCGCCCTTAGTGCGCTTGAGCAGATCGTAGAAGTAGCTGAACTGTGAGAGCGTCTCGACCGTCTCGCCGGACTTGGAGGAGACGAGGAAGAGCGTGCGCGCCAAGTCCACTTGATGCGCCACCGCCTCAATTGTCATCGGGTCGGTCGAGTCGAGCACCAGCAGTTCAGGAGATCCCACTGCCGCGCCAAACGTCCTGCGTATGACCTCCGCCGCGAGGCTGCTGCCGCCCATGCCGAGCAGGACGCAGTGCGTGAACCCGGCGCGCCGCAGATCCTCGCGCAGGTCGTCCAGCCGCGCCAGGTTATCGCTCATCTGTTCCATGACCGTGAGCCAGCCGAGGCGATTGGTAATCTCGCTCTGCTGCGCCGGGTCGGTTTTCCAGAGCGTCGGGTCCTTCTTCCAGACGCGCTCGGCGACATGGTCGCGGTCGGCGCGATCTAAAGCCGCCTCGACCTCCGGCTGGAGCGCCCAAAGCGTCGCTTTCTGGCGGCTGGCGAGGTTGGCGCCGGTAGCGACGGCCGCCGAGGCGGCGACCAGTGGCGTGGCGTTGATCGCGGGGGTAGCGGTAGGGGCCTGCTGG
Source organism: uncultured bacterium (assembly GCA_963733745.1). GTDB lineage: Bacteria > Chloroflexota > Ktedonobacteria > Ktedonobacterales > JADMIN01 > DASWAC01. The sequence continues at coordinate 9,548 of CAVTFE010000013.1, read as the reverse complement.
CGTAAGCGGCGGATCTTCTCCTCCGTGCTGGCGATCAGCGTGTCGTACGAGTCGGCGAAGGACTTGACCCCATCCACCTCGAGCTGCTTCGTCACCGCGCCCATATCCACGCCGACCGTCTCCAGTCGGCGCATGGCCTGTTGCGCGCCGTCGAGGTCGTCCTCCAGCGTGGCGCGCGCGACGCCGTGATCCTGAAACGCGACGATGGTCTGCGGCGGCGCCGTGTTGACCGTCTCCGGACCGATCAACTCCTCGACGTACATCACATCGGGGTAATCGGGGTTCTTTGTGCTCGTGCTGGCCCAGAGACAGCGCTGCGTGGTAGCTCCGGCGGCGCGCAGCCGCTCGAAGCGTTCGCTACGGAAGATATCCTTGTAGGCGGCATAGGCCAGCTTGGCATTGGCGATGGCGGACTTGCCTTTGAGGTCGCGCAGTTCCGCCTGGCGCGCCTGATCGCTCGTCGCGCCAATCTGTTCGTCGAGGAGCGCGTCCACGGCGGTATCCACGCGGCTGACGAAGAAGCTCGCCACCGAGGCGATGCCCTCCAGCGGCTGGCCCTCCTGCTGGCGTAGCTCCAGCCCACGAATGTAGGCCTGCGCCACGCGCGCATAGACGTCGAGCGCGAAGATCAGCGTAACATTGATGTTGACGCCTTCGTAGATCATATGCTCGATGGCCGGGATGCCCTCGGCCGTCGCCGGAATCTTGATCATTGCGTTGGGGCGGTTGACGCGCTGCCAGAGTCGCCGCGCCTCGGCGATCGTTTCGCGCGTGGAATGCGCCGCGCCGGGTGAGACTTCCAGGCTAATGAAGCCATCGTGACCACGGGTGCGGTCGTAGATCGGACGGAGGATGTCGGCGGCGGCCTGGATATCCTCGATGGCCAGCGCCTCGAAAACGGACGTGCCCTCGGTGACGCCACGGCTCACCAGCGACTTGATCGCCGCGTCATAGTCCGTGCCGCCGTCGATGGCCTTCTCGAAGATGGTGGGATTCGAGGTCACGCCGACCACCGCGTCCTGATCCATCAGGCGGCGCAGCTCGCCAGATGTGATCACGCTGCGGCGAATATTGTCGTACCAGATGCTCTGCCCAAGTTCATAGACGGCGTGCAGCCGGCTCTGCGCCATGATCGTTCCTCCGCGTATTCTCTCGCGTGTTGTCTGGCTGGCTGTGGCTGATGCCCTTGCGCGCTGAACTGCGCCATGCCCGCAAAATCTATTGTCGCATAAGATTGTCGCACAACGCATCGGTCTCTCGCGGGTGTGTGCTTGAAGAGAGATTTGGGAGTGCGCGCGCACTCCCAATCATGATAAAGTAGCGTCAAGAGAGCGCAAACACTTCAATTGACTTGTTGAGTAACATCAAGTTGGGTCCGATGCGAAGCCTCATCATTACACACAAGAGCTTGCCGATGTGGTTGGGCTTCGAGTGGCATGGGCGACATGGAAGGAATCCACTCATCGTAGACGACAACATGCTCTTGCTCGAACAAGAAAGTGATCCGCGATGCTACTCTGCAAGAAGATCAAACTCCAGGTGAGTGAGGCAGACGCCGTTGCTCTGGAGTTCATGCAGGGCAAGTGTCGTGGCCTCTACAACTGGTGGGTGATGCGCCTGCGCGATGGAGAGCACTGGCCCGGCTGGGTCGAGGCGAAAGCCAACCTACAAGCGAGCAAAGCGCATGATCCGGAACTGGGCTTCGTCTATGGCAAACTCTTGCACGAGGTCTATTTCCGGCTGGACAAAGCCATGAGCGCCTTCTTTCGCCGAGTGCAGGCAGGCGAGACGCCCGGCTTTCCGCGCGTACGGCCACGACACGCCTTCTTCACACTCTGCTATCCGGCAATGTATGTCAAGGTGGAAGGGGATCGTCTTACTCTCCCAACGGGAGGTGGCGGCAAGACTAGCCTTCCCAAACTGTACTCTAACGTCGTAGCTCAGCTTACCGAGCCCGCACCCGCCAATTACCGGGAAGTTGCTATCTCACGTGATGCGCGTGGTCACTACTACGCCTCTTTTGTCGCCGAGCAACCGAATGCTGTCCCACGATGCGGCGGAATAGTGGCTTTCGATCTGGGCATCAAGACACTGGCGACGGGCGTGAATGAGCAGGGACGAGTGTATCGCATCAGCGGTTTCAGAGGGCAACAGTGGTACAACCGCCAACTCGACAAGATCCGCTCCAAGCGCGACCGCTGCAAGAAGCGCTCCAGGAGGTATGTCCACCTCAGCCAGATCTACCAGCGCGTGTCTGAGCGTAAACGCGCTAAACAACGTGACTGTCTGCACAAAGCCTCGCATCTCATCGCCTCCCGACTGGTTGAAAGCACCGTGGTGATTGGCGATCTTTCCCAACGGCAGATGGTCATGAAAGCCCACCAGGACAAGTACGCGCAGCAACGCCGACAATTGCATCGCGCCGTCTTCAACGACTGGGGGCTGTACCGCTTGTCGCAGATGCTGGAGTACAAGTGTCTGCGCTTTGGGAAAGAACTGTATCGTATCGATGAGCGATACACCTCCAAAGACTGTTCCGTCTGTGGTCATAGACAGGACATGCCGCTGTGGAAACGGACGTATCGCTGTGGAACCTGCGGGCTGGTGATGGATCGCGACGAAAACAGCGCGGTCAACATTCGACAGCGGTTCTTTGCCCGGCTAGGGCCACACACAGAGCCATCTGTGCGGTGTGCTGCGCCTCAAACGCAGCAATCAAAATCGTTTTGAAAGGCAGAAAGGTATGCGGCGGCTGGGATACGAGTTGATACGCGCGCTGGGCGGGATCATCACCCTGGCGCAGATGCGTTTGCGCGTCTCCGGCGTCGAGCGTGTCCCCTCGAAGGGTGGGATTATGCTCGTCAGCAACCACCTCGGCCTGATCGACCCCCTGCCGATTGGGCTGCGCCTTCGTCGCCAGATGCGCATGCTGGGCAAGATCGAGATATTTAACCGCTTTCTCCTTGGTGGGTTTGCGCATATGGCCGGCGCTGTGCCTATCCGGCGAGGTGAATCCGACCGCGAGGCGCTCGTGACGGTGCTGGATCTGCTGAAAGCGGGCGAGTGTCTACTGATCTTCCCCGAAGGCACGTATGCGCATGCGCCAAGGCCGGTGGGTATGCTGCCATTCAAGACCGGGGCGGCCTGGCTGGCCCTGCGTAGCGGCTGTCAGATCGTTCCTGTTGGTGTCACGGGCGCCGAACGCGTCTGGCACTGGAAGCGTGGTTGGCGCCCCTGGCGGCGTCCACGAGTATCTATCGTCTTCGGGGAACCATTCCGCCTCGAGCCGGAGTCAGGCGCTCCCTTCAAGACCGTATTGCAATCGGCGGCGGAGGAGATGGCGCGGCGTATCGCGGAACTGCTCCCGGAAAGCTATCACGGTGTCTACGCCACGGTTCAGGGGTTAGGCGCCCTGGAGCAGGCATCGTCCTCTCCACTGCCGATCAAGGGTTAGGGACCTTCGAGAAGATCTCGTCGTAGCTGGAGATGAAGTGGAAGGCGCTGAGCGGCCAGAAGACGAGCACGGCCTTGCCGACGATATAGGGGCGCGGTATCGTGCCGATCGTCGGGGAGCGTGAGTCAGAACCGGCGCTGGGAATGCGGTCATCACCCATCACGTAGTATTGGTCGGCCCCAAGCTTCTGATTGACGATGACGGGATTCTGCGAGTCACCCTTGAGTGTGCTGATATAGGGCTCGTTCAGGGTATAGTTGTTCACGCTGACCGTCGTCGCGGTGAGGGTGATCGTATCGCCAGGGACGGCGATGACGCGCTTGATGCTGAGTTGCGATGGGTTGGATGGAACCTGGAACACAATGACATCGCCGCGTCCAGGTCCGCCGAAGAAGTAGGCCGCCTTATTCACCAGCACCCACTGATTCTCCGCCAGTTGCGGACTCATGCCGGCGTTGGACGGAATCAGGTACGCCTTGATGGTGAAGTTGATGATGAGGAACGTGACGCCGATGAAGACCAGCACCTCGACAACTTCGCGCATCAGGTGCGCGCGCTGCTGCGCCGCTCGGTGGTTATAAGTTGACGGCGCCTGTCGCATATTCTGCATAGATCATCCCCGCGACGCCGATGAGCCGTCGCCATTTCCCTGTTGACCTGCCAAAGTCATTTGCCGACGCCCACAAAGACCTCGCTGTACGTCGGAATGCGGTGGATCGCGGTCAGCGGCCAGACCACCATCTCGGCTTTGCCGACGATGTTCTGGCGTGGCACTGCGCCAAACGCGCGCGAGTCAATGCTATCGCCGCGATTATCGCCCATCACCCAATACTCACCGGGGCCAAGTTTGGTTGGAGGAATCACCTGTCCGTTCTCGTTTGGTCCAGTATCCGCCGGGTTGACGTACGGTTCTTTGAGGTCCACGCCATTGACCGTCACTGTGGTGTCGGTGAGCGCGATGGTATCGCCGGGGATCGCGATGATGCGCTTGATATATTCCTCGCTGGGGCTGATTGGCGGGTGAAACACGATCACGTCGCCACGCGAAGGCGCGCCAAAGAAGTACGCCAGTTGATTGACGATCACCCCCTGCTCCGACTGCAATCCAGGCTCCATACTCGGCCCGTGGATCGGCGTGTATTGGACCGCGCCACGCACCGCCAGAAACACCAACGCCGTCAGCAGCAGCGTCTCGACGACCTCGCGCAGGAGCGCCATCTGGCGCTGGCTCGCCTGTTTCGTGTTCGGGGGGACGATCTGCGTGGACTGCACGGGGCCTCCATCGGCGTTGCGGTCGGCGTTGGCTGCGGCGTGTGAGACGCCTCAGAGTATAGCATAGGTGGTTGTGGCGCCCCGGACGATCAGGCCAATCCAGGCCACTCAGGAAGGCCATGCTATACTGCGGCGGGGCCTGACCTCTACACGCCTCTGTCTAGGGGCGAGACAGGTCTCGCCCGCTCATCTATACAGTGAGGATAAACCGGCGTCAGCGACCCCAGCCGTAAATGGCGGGGCTTGAAAGGGCCCCGATGCTGACCAGTTCCCTGGCCACGGCCAGGAGCCGTTGGCGAGGAGTGTCCAAGTTCGCACCCTGGGATGGCATCTCAGTCCCAGGCGCTGCAATCGGTCGGTTAAACAGGCGCAGGGGGAAGCAAGCCAGTGCCGACCGAAGATGGCCGCTCGCCAACCCGGACGAGGGAACCCTTACCCGCACACGCGGAGGCGCGCAAGCGCAAACAGGAGCAGGAGATGTCATTCGTGTTGGTCGTCGATCAGGAGGGAAAGCCGCTCAATCCGGTGCATTCGGGCCGTGCCCGCTTGCTGCTGAAAGCGGGGAAAGCGGCGGTGCTGCGGCGCTATCCCTTCACGCTGATCCTCAAGACCGTCGTGCCTGCTGCCCAGCCGGCCTCACTCCGCCTCAAGATCGACCCCGGCGCCAAGACCACGGGACTCGCCCTGGTCCATGACACCACCGGGCAGGTGGTATGGGCCGCGGAGCTCGCCCATCGGGGCGAGCAGGTCAAGGAACGCCTCGATCAGCGCCGCGCCTGTCGGCGCTCGCGGCGCCAGCGCCACACCCGCTACCGCCCGGCGCGCTTCGCCAACCGCAGGCGGCGGGAGGGCTGGTTGCCCCCCTCGCTGGAGAGTCGTCTCGCCAATGTGCTCACCTGGGTGGAGCGGCTGCGACGTTGGTGTCCCATCGGCGCTATCAGCCTGGAACTCGTCAAGTTCGATACTCAGCTCATGCAGAACGCCGAGCTCAGTGGGGTGGAGTATCAACAGGGGACTCTGGCAGGGTACGAGGTCAAGGAGTATCTGCTCGAGAAGTGGGGGCGGCGCTGCGCCTATTGTGGCGCAACCGACCGACCGCTGCAAGTTGAGCATATTGTGCCACGGGTGCGGCATGGCTCGAATCGCGTGTCCAACCTCACCCTCGCCTGTGAGGACTGCAATGACACCAAGGGCAAGCGCACGGCGGAGGAATTTGGATACCCCCAGATCCAGGCGCAGGCGAAGCAGCCGTTACGTGACGCGGCGGCGGTGAATGCCACCCGCTGGGCGCTCTTCCACCGCCTTAGTGCGCTGGGATTGCCCCTCGAGACGGGGACAGGGGGACAAACCAAGTGGAACCGCACGCAGCGGGGCCTGCCCAAGATGCACTGGCTCGACGCCACCTGTGTGGGGGCCAGCACGCCTGCTACACTGGACATGCGCGGTGTTGTGCCGGTGGCCATTCGGGCGACCGGACGGCATAGTCGGCAGATGTGCCGGACGAACGCTACCGGGTTTCCTGACAAAGCGCCCAAAGCGACCAGTGTGGTTGACGGGTTCAGGACCGGGGACATCGTGCGCGCGCAGGTACCGTCTGCGCGTGCCAAGGCAGGGGTGTATGTGGGACGGATCGCGATCCGGGCCACTGGCTCCTGCAACATCACGACGGCGACGGGGACCGTGCAGGGCATCCACGTGCGGTATTGTCAGGCCCTCCATCGTGGAGATGGCTATGCCTACACGAAAGGAGTGGCGCTACCTCCCCAGGCGTGAACGCTGGGGTCTCCGCGCCAATGTTGATGACAGAAATACCACGCCCGCTGACGCTGATCGTGATGGACGGCTATGGCATGAACCCACGCGCGGAGGCCAACGCCGTCGCGCTGGCGCGCAAGCCCAACCTCGACCGCATCGCGCGCGACTGGCCGCACACCCAACTCGCGACCTCCGGGCTGGCCGTCGGGCTGCCGGAGGGGCAGATGGGCAACTCCGAGGTCGGCCACATGAACATCGGCGCGGGCAAGCGCGTCTTGCAGGACTATCACGCGTGTCAGCGCCGCCATCCACGATGCCTCCTTCTTCGAGAATCCCGCGCTGCTGCACGCCATCGAGCACGCCAAACGCAATGGCTCGCAAGCTGCACCTCTGCGGCCTGATCGGCGATGGCGGCGTCCACGCGCACCAAAGCCACCTCTACGCCTGCCTGCGGCTCGCGGCGAAGTCGGGCCTTGAGCGCGTCTACATCCACGCCTTCACCGACGGGCGCGACACCTCGCCCTTCGGCGCGCGCGAGTATATGGCGGAGCTGCTCGCCCAGGCGCGCGAGATCGACGGCGAGCATCCGGCGCAGCGTCGCCACCATCTCCGGACGCTACTACGCGATGGACCGCGACAACCGCTGGGAGCGCATCGCGCGCGTCTATTGGGCGATGACACGCGGCGAGGGACATCCCGTGAACGATCCTGTCGCCGCCATCGCCGAGTCGTACGACACGCAAAGTGACGGACGAGTTCATTGAGCCGTGCGTGATGATGGAGAACGGCCAGCCCGTCGCGCCGGTCGAGGCGGGCGACAGCGTCATCTACTTCAACTTCCGCTCGGACCGTGGCCGCGAGCTGACCAAGGCGTTCGTCCTGCCGGAGCTGCCACCCCAGGCCGAGGGCAAGTTCGACCGTGGCCCGCGCCTGGACGACCTCTCTTCGTCACGATGACCGAGTACGAGGCTGGCCTGCCGGTCGAGGTCGCCTTCCCAGCTCGACAACGTCACACGAGCCGCTGGCGAAGATCCTCTCCGACCGCGGGCTGAAGCCAGTTCCACACCGCGGAGACCGAGAAATACGCGCACGTCACCTTCTTCTTCAACGGCGGACGCGAGACGCCCTTCCCCGGCGAGGATCGCCTGCTCGTCGCCTCGCCCAAAGTGGCCACCTACGACCTCAAGCCCGAGATGAGCGCCGCCGGAGCTGACCGACGAGGCCGTGCGCCGCATCCAGAGCGGCGACTACGATTTCATCGTCATGAACTACGCCAACGCCGACATGGTGGGCCACACCGGCGTGCATGGACGCCGCGATCAAGGCCGTCGAAACCGTGGACGCCGGCGTCGGGCGCGTGGTCGATGCGACGCTGGCGGCAGGGCGGCGCGGCGCTGATCACCGCCGACCACGGCAACGCCGAGCAACTGATCGAGTACGATACTGGCAAGCCGCTCACGTCGCATACGACGAATCCCGTGCCGTTCTACTTCGTGGTTCCGCAACTCCATGACGTGACGCTGCGAACCGACGGCATTCTGGCGGATGTCGCGCCGACGATCCTGCAACTGCTGCATATTCCGCAGCCGAAGGACATGACGGGGCGCTCGCTGATTCTGGATGGGAAATAAGTTGATGGGAGAGATTTCGTATCGCAAGGCGACGGCGGACGACCTGGAGGCGCTGGCGCGGCTGCGCTGGGCGATGCAGTTCGAGCGGCAGGCGGATCATCCTTCTGATCCAGAGGCATGGGAGACATATCTCGCGGCGTACCGTGACGCCTTCGCCGAGCAGATCGCGCAGGGCGGCTTCGACGCCTGGCTCGCAGAGGATGGTAGTCAGGCGGTCTCCTGCGTTGTCCTGCTGTGGTGGCGCACGCCGCCGATCTTCGACCAGCTTGTGCGACGGCGCGGTATGGTGTCCAGTGTCTATACGCTGCCGGAGTACCGCCGCCGGGGCATCTCGCGCGAACTGATGCTGATGTTGATCGCGCAGGCGAAGGAATTACAGATTCGCCGCCTTGTGCTCTGGGCGTCGGAGATGGGCCGCCCGCTGTATGAGAGCATCGGCTTCGAGCCGAGCCACAGCATGGAGCTTGACACGATAGAGTTCAGCCTCTGAGCCAGGGAGTAGCGCCTATGCCCGCCGACTATGAGCGAGCCATCGCCTTCATCCTCGCACATGGAAATGACACTCAACGCTTTGCGCTCAATGAGCTTATGGGTGGCGATGAATACGAAGTCGTGTCCGGCGATGAGGTTAAACGACAAGTGCTGGATGGTCAGCGCCCCGATGGTGGCTGGGCGCCATTCTGGATGCCCAGTTATAGTTCACTCGACGCTACCTGCTACCGGCTCGCACAAGCTGAAACGGCGGGGCTATTCATTCCACAGACGGCGCTAGAGTTCCTGCGCTCGCGACAGCGATCAGACGGTAGCTGGGAGGAAGATGAGGCAGTGAGCGACCTGGCTCCGCCTTGGGCAAAACCGGGTGATCTGGCGGCGCGGCTCTACTTGACTGCTAATTGCGGATGGTGGCTCATCAATGCGAGAGCCTACAGCATGCCCCAGTATGAGGCCGAGGCTGTGAAGGCAGGGCCTATCTTGAGCGGTATCTCGCTCCTGATGGCTCCTTGCCATCGTTCTTGCAAACCCACTGGCTCGCCGCCGCGCTCTGGATTCTCTTGGCAGAAGGGCAGCCAGGTATAACCGAACAGGCAGCGCTCACACTAGATTACCTCGCCTCGCAACTCGACGACCAGACGCCCGCTGGCGCGCTCGGCTGGATGCTGACAGCACTTTCAGCAGTTGCAGGAGTCAGCATTCCACTAGATCATCCGACCATCGTGAAAGCCCTGGCTTTGCTTGGCGAGCAGCAACGACCAGATGGCGGATGGACGAGTGAAGACGGCCCCGAACGCGACATTGGGTAACCACGCAGGCATTGTCTGCGCTCGTCCTGTGGGATGTTTTCTAACCGGATAAGCAGCGGAACAAGTCAACCGAAAGATGTGATGTGACAGATAGACCACTGTCGCCACTGCCGCGCGCCTTCTATGATCGCCCGT